>SVJS01000011.1 GCA_015068855.1 Oscillospiraceae bacterium
TCTTTATGTGGGTATTTTCAAAAAACATTGTTATTCTCTGTTTTTCACGAGCTGGGAATGTCAACTACAACATTCTGTTAATCGGCTCCCCGGGCTCGGGTAAGTCCATGCTGGCTCAGCGCCTGCCCGGTATTTTACCCACACCCACCCTGGCCGAAGCTTTGGAAATTACGAAAGTACATAGCATCGCGGGGCAGCTTCCCGGCGACACGCCTTTGATGACCACGCGCCCCTTCCGCAGCCCCCATCACACCATTTCTGCGGTGGGTCTCTCCGGCGGCGGGCAAATTCCGCGCCCCGGCGAGGTCAGCCTGTCTCATAACGGCGTTTTGTTTTTAGATGAGTTGCCTGAGTTTAACAAAAATGCGCTGGAGGTTTTGCGTCAGCCGTTAGAAGACGGCGTTGTGACCATTTCCCGTGCCAATGCCAGCCTGACCTACCCCTGTCGCACCATGCTGATTGCCGCCATGAACCCCTGTAAATGCGGCTATCACGGCGACCCGGTCCGTCCCTGCACCTGCACGGAGGCCTCCATTCATCAATATCTTTCCAAAATCAGCGGTCCGCTGCTCGACCGTATTGACCTGCATGTTGAAGTGCCCGCCGTTCCCTATGGCGAGCTGACGGAAAAGACCCGCGGCGAGTCTTCTGCCACCATCCGCGCACGGGTGAACGAAGCCCGCGCCCGCCAGGCAGAGCGTTTCCGTGACTATCCGGGTGTTTTCTGCAATGCCCAGATGAACGCGCCCATGACAGAGGAGTTTTGTGCCCTGGGCGAGGCCGAGAGCCAGCTCATGGAAGCGGTTTTCACAAAATTGGGTCTGTCCGCCCGTGCGCATAACCGCATTTTGAAGGTGGCACGAACCATTGCAGACCTGGCCGGTAAAAAGGATATCGAGACCGAGCATCTGGCGGAAGCAATTTCGT
The DNA here is from genome assembly GCA_015068855.1 of Oscillospiraceae bacterium. GTDB lineage: Bacteria > Bacillota > Clostridia > UBA1381 > UBA9506 > UMGS755. Next base: position 928 of record SVJS01000011.1, read on the forward strand.
ATCGGAGCTTAGACAGAAAGTATTGGTAAGCCTCAAACCCTTGTCGTTACGGGGTTTTCGATAATTTTTTGAAAACCCCTTGACAAAAATTCTCATTCATGCTACAATATAACGGTCATCTTGAATATTGCATTTGCCGCTGTGGTGGAATTGGCAGACACCCGGGACTTAAAATCCCGTGAGAGCAATCTCGTACCGGTTCAAGTCCGGTCAGCGGCACCAGAAAAGACCGCCTATTTCGTATAGAAATTGGCGGTCTTTTCAGCTAAATCCGTCTTTACAGACGGAATAAATCTGCTTCGCAGATGAAATCACTTCGTGATGAAATCGCATTCGGCGAATAAACGACGGATTTAATTTCATCCGAGCATAGCGAGGATTTCATCCAAACTTGTTTGGATTTCATCGTGAGTGAAACGAGCGATTTCATTATTGAAATATTTATAGTTTATGATATAATACCCTTGAGGTGTTGTTTATGAAAGAAAACAAATTAGCAGGCTTATCCATGGACTTTGCCGTTGACATCTTAAAAGTGTGCGATGATATTAAAGGTCACTATTCTATTGTTAATCAACTGGAAAGAAGCGCTACAAGTATAGGAGCAAATATCAGGGAAGCAAAATACGCACATAGTAAAGCCGACTTTATATCAAAACTTCAAATATCATTGAAAGAGTGCTATGAAACAGAATATTGGCTTGAGCTTATGCAAAGAGCTGAAATTCTTTCCGATGTTTCGAAAATTATGCACAACTGCGGTGTCATCCGCAAATTGCTCATCTCCTCCATTAACACCGCAAAACAAAATATTGACAAATAAATTAAGCTGCCACAATCGTGGCAGCTTTTCTTTTTTACACTTTCTCAAACCCCTGAATAAGCGGAAAAACCGCCGTCAATGGGAATGACTGTGCCCGTCACAAACGATGATGCCCCGGGGGACAACAACCAAAGCAGCGTGCCCACCAGCTCCTCCGGCTCTCCGAAGCGCCCCATGGGCGTTTGTGACAGAATTTTTTGGGTGCGGCTTGTGGGGCGCCCCGCCTCATCAAAGAGCAGCTTTTTGTTTTGCTCCGTGACAAAAAAGCCCGGTGCTAAGGCGTTCACGCGAATGCCCGCCTTGGCAAAATGGACCGCCAGCCAGGCCGTGAAGTTCGAGATGGCGGCTTTTGCAGCGCTATATGCCGGAATTTTTGTCAGCGGCGAAAAGGCGTTCATGGAGGAGATGTTTAAGATAGAAGCGCCGCGTTTTCCTGCCATATCCTTGGCAAACACCTGCGTAGGTAACAACGTTCCTAAAAAATTCAAATCAAAAACAAAGGAAACGCCGTCGGGGTCTAAATCGAAAAAGGAAATAATGTCCTTGTTCTTTTCGTCCCCGGGATTATAAAATTCCAGCGTGGTGGAGCCTTTGGGGCTGTTGCCGCCGGCACCGTTGATCAGAATATCGCAGGTGCCAAAATGCTCTAAAACCGCTTCTCGCGCCTTTTCCAGGCTCTCTTTTTCTAAAACGTTAGCAGAAAGCGCTAAGGCCTTGCCACCTTTATCCCTGATTTTGGCAGCAACCTGCTCCGCCTTGTCCTTTTGCAAATCCAATATGACGGTTTTGGCGCCGCAGCTTGCCACCGCATGGGCAAACTGACCGCAAAGCACGCCACCGCCGCCCGTAATCACCACAACCTTATCCGATAAATTAATGGAAAATGGCAGCATGGTTTCATTCCTCCCCTTTTTCTTTTTGTTGTAATCCACTGCGGGAAAAGCCCTCCCAGAGTCCGCAGAGATAGCTTGCGCCCAGCGCTCTGTCATAAAGCCCATAGCCGGGGCGCCCCGCTTCATCCCAAATCATGCGCCCATGGTCGGGACGGATAAAGCCCGTAAAGCCGGCTTCATAATAGGCTTTCATAACCCCCGCGATATCCAGCGAGCCGCAGGCTGTCGGATGCGCCACCTCGCAAAAGCTTTGCTCGCCCAGCAGCTTCACGTTGCGGATGTGCGCAAAATGGATGCGATGCGCAAACCGGCGCACCAGTCCCACCGTGTCGTTGCCCGCATCGGCTCCCAAAGAGCCGCAACAAAGGGTCAGGCCGTTACGGGGGCTGTCATATAAGGCCAGAAGCCTTTCGATGCTCGCTTCATCCTTAATGATGCGCGGCAGGCCGAACACGCTCCATGGCGGGTCGTCCGGATGGATGGCCATGTTGATATTCGCTCTTTCGGCGGTAGGGATAATCTTGTTTAGAAAATAGGCTAAGTTACCCCACAAATCTTCTTCTGTCAGATTGCGATACTCTTCTACAAGCGCTTGCAGTTCCTCTTTTTTGTAGCTTGCATCCCAACCCGGCAGGCTGAGGTCTCCTCCCGGCTTCATCTTGTCCACCGCCTCTTTTTCATAAATCAGCGTGGTGGAGCCATCGGGCAGAGGATGCGCAAGCCCTGAGCGCGTCCAGTCAAAAACGGGCATGAAGTTATAGCACACGCAGGGGATGGAACATGCGCCTAAATTTTCTAAGGTTTTCTGATAATTTTCAATGTATCGGTCGCGCTCCCTGCCGCCCTTTTTGATTTCCTCGTGGACGGGAACGCTCTCAATCACGGAAAGATTAAGACCTGCTTGCTGCACCCTCTCTAACAGTCTTTCAATTTTTTCCCGGGGCCAAACCTCGCCCACGGGAACATCATAAATTGCGGAGACAATGCCCGTAACGCCCGGAATCTGGCGGATATATGACAGGCTGACGGGGTCATCCTCCCCGTACCAGCGAAAGGTCATTTGCATGATTTTCCCTCCTTTTTTTGTCTATTCTTCCCCGCATCAGGAAAAATCATGCACACTTTTTAAGTCCTGTGGCTTTGTTTTGGCAGTCATAATAAAAAGCTGTGCTTTTCTTTTTTTGTTCCGTAAACTTTATTTGCATTTTATCTGTAATAATGATACAATAGTCTTATACGCAAAAGTACTATTTTGCATGCAAACGGAGTGCCGACAGGCAGAAGGAGGAGCGTCATGAGTTTTGCCCATTTACATGTTCATACCGAATATAGCTTTTTAGACGGGCTTTGCCGCCTGGACGCTCTGATTGACCGTGCCAAGGAGCTGGGCATGACCGCCCTTGCCATGACGGACCACGGTGCCATGTACGGCGCAGTTGAGTTTTACAAAAAAGCAAAGGCCGCCGGCATTCATCCCGTGATTGGCTGCGAGGTTTACACCGCCGCACGAGGCATGGCCGACCGGAATTATGATAACGGCAACCGAACGGGGCATCTGGTTTTGCTCGCGGAGAACATGACCGGCTATCAAAATCTGGTGCGTTTGGTTTCTGCCGGTTTTACGGAGGGCTTTTATTATAAGCCCCGCGTGGATAAGGCGCTGCTTTCGCAACACGCCGAGGGCTTGATTGCCCTGTCCGCCTGCCTTGCCGGGGATATCCCGCAAGCGCTCTTAAGCGGCAATGAAAAAGAGGCAAGACAGCACATTGAAGACTATCTTGCCATTTTCGGCAAAGACAATTTCTTTTTGGAGCTTCAGGACCACGGCATCAGCGAGCAAAAGGCAGTAAACGCCAGGCTCATCAGCCTGGCAAATGAATATGGTCTGGGTCTTGTTGCCACCAACGATGTTCACTATATCACGCAGGAGGATGCCCGTCATCAGGATGTTCTCCTTTGCATCCAGACAAACCGCAAGGTAGGCGATGCTGACCGCATGCGCTTTGAAACTGATGCGTTTTACCTAAAAAGCGAAGCGGAAATGCAGGCTTTGTTTGGCGCTGTGCCCGAAAGCCTTTCTAACACCCAAAAAATTGCCGAGCGCTGTCAGGTGGATTTCACCTTTGGCAAGCTCCGCCTGCCCAAATATGAGGTGCCCGGCGGACAGGATTCTGTTTCCTACCTGACCGAGCTGTGCGAGGCGGGCCGTGTGCGTCGCTATGGCGACCTGCCTGCCGCCAAAGAGCGCTTAGACTATGAGCTGGGCGTCATTCAGCACATGGGCTATGTGGATTATTTCCTCATTGTCTGGGATTTTATCAAGTATGCACGGGATAACGGCATCCCCGTTGGTCCCGGTCGTGGCAGTGCCGCCGGCAGTATTGTGGCCTACTGTCTGGGGATTACCAACATTGACCCGCTGCGCTATAACCTCTTGTTTGAGCGCTTTTTGAACCCTGAACGTGTCAGCATGCCTGATATTGACGTTGACATCTGCAACGAGGGCCGTGGCCGCGTGATTGATTACGTTGTCTCCAAATACGGTCGCGAGCGCGTTTCTCAGATTATCACGTTTAATGCCATGAAAGCCCGTGCCGCCATCCGTGATGTTGGCCGTGTGCTGGATATTGGCTATGCCGAAACCGATGCTGTTGCCAAAATGATTCCCAATGAGCTGGGAATGACTCTGGAAAAAGCGCTTTCTGTGAATCCGGAGTTAAAAAAGCAATATGACGAAAACCCCTCTGTCCATGAGCTTTATGATGAAGCCATGGCCTTAGAAGGGCTTGTTCGTAACGCAGGCACCCATGCCGCCGGTGTGGTGATCTCCGGCGAGCCCCTGCGGGACCACATCCCCCTGCAAACCAATGACGACGTGATTACCACCCAGTTCCCCATGGGAAATGTGGAAGAGCTGGGCTTTTTGAAGATGGACTTTTTGGGTCTTCGTAACCTTTCCATTATTGACGAAGCCCTGTCCATCATTGAGGCTTCGGGCGGCGAAAAGCCCGATATGAACACCGTTCCCGTGGATTGTCCGGAGGTTTATGCCATGCTCTCGCGCGGGGAAACGGAAGGTGTTTTCCAGCTTGAATCGGCGGGCATGAAGCAGGTGATTCGCGAGCTTGAACCCCGCAGCATCGAGGATATCATTGCGGTTATCTCCCTCTATCGTCCGGGCCCCATGGACCAGATTCCCCGCTATATCGAAAACAAGCGGAACCCCGGAAAGGTTAAATACTTACATCCTATTTTGGAAAATATTTTAGATGTTACTTATGGCTGCATGGTCTATCAGGAGCAGGTTATGCAGATTGTGCGCGAAATGGCGGGCTATTCTTTGGGTCGTGCCGACCTTGTGCGCCGTGCCATGAGTAAGAAAAAGGCCGCCGTTATGGCCGAGGAACGGAAAAACTTTATCCACGGCATCGTGGATGAGGACGGCACGGTTTTGGTCGATGGTGCCATCCGCCGCGGTGTGCCTGAAAAAGTGGCTGACAGCATTTTTGACGAAATGATGGATTTTGCTCAGTATGCCTTTAACAAATCCCATGCCGCCGCTTATGCCGCCATTACCTATCAGACCGCCTACCTAAAATGTTTCTATCCCGCTGAATATATGGCCGCCCTGCTCTCTTCGGTTTTGGATTCTCCGGAAAAGGTAGCAAAATATTCTGCTGAATGTAAGCGGATGGGCATTAAAATTCTGCCCCCCAACATTAACAAAAGCCGCAGCGGCTTCACTGTTTCAGACGGCGACATCCGCTTTGGGCTGGCCGTGATTAAAAACGTGGGCACCGGCGTGATTGATGCCGTTGTGGCCGAGCGTGAAAAACGCGGAGAGTTCACGGATTATAATGACTTTGTCAAGCGCACCGCGGGGCTTTCCATCACTAAGCGCGTGCATGAATTTTTGATTAAGGCGGGCGCCTTTGATGCGCTGGGCGAAACCCGTGCAGGGCTTTTAACGGACTATGAAAGCCGCCTGGATGCCGCCATAGCGGACCGCAAGAAAAATCTTGACGGGCAGGTTTCGTTCTTTGGTGCGGCAGACCCCATAGAGGCCGAAGCCCCTGCCACTTCTTCCGTGCCTGAATTTCCCGCCAAGCGACTTTTGGCGCTGGAAAAGGAAAGCGTCGGCTTTTATTTAACGGGGCATCCCTTAGATTCTTACGCTGCCGAGGTGGCCGCCGCCTCCGACTGCTCCTTAATGGAGCTTATGGAAACAGGCGAGGGCGAAAGCCGCTTTGCTGACGGGACCAACCTGACCCTGTGCGGCATTGTGACCTATGTCCGTGAGAAAATCACAAAAAGCAACCAGATGATGGCCTTTGTGACCATTGAGGATATGACGGGCTCCATTGAATGTTTGGTGTTCCCCAAAATCTATGCTCAGTTAAAGCCGTGCCTCTATGAAGACAACGCCATCGCCGTCTATGGCCGCCTCAGCATGAAAGAGGAAGAAGAGCCGAAGCTGATTGTAAATGATGCGGAATTTTTGACAGACGCTGCCAAAAAGGAAGCGCCCAAAAAGGAGAGCGCACCTGCAAGGCAGGAGACCGCAAGAGGAAACCATGCGCCCACGCAAAAGCTTTACCTAAAATTCTGTTTGGGTAAAGACTTTCTGTTGGACCGCATTAAGCCTCTGCTCGCAGAGCATAGCGGCGCCGTTCCCGTTTGTATTCACATTGAGGAAACCAAAACCACCGTTATGGCACCTCAAGCCCTTTGGGTGACGCCTGACGAGACCCTTTTGGGCACGCTCACAGAGCTTTTGGGACAGGAAAATGTTGTGCTGAAATAAAAACAAAAACCACCCGCCTTGCGGGTGGTTTCTTTTTTGCTTTTTTCGGTGTGCAAATCTCGCTAAGACAAACCATGCACATTATCTTGTGATTGCTTTGCCTTGTGTGGTGTGCGCATTTTGCCGTCTTTTGAGGGGCTGGGCGAAAAATAGCGCAGATTGGACAAACTGAGCAAAAATAAGGCGCAGCCTTGTTTTTGGTTACCCGACGGCGTACTTGTGTACGCCAAGAGGCGAAGTTTGTTCAAAACACAAGGCATCAAAAAAAGAAATTCGCCAAATGACGAATTTCTTCCTTGTTTTTTCAGTATGCAAACCTCACTAAGACAATTCCTGCACTTTCTCTTGTGAATTTTTTGCCTTGTGTGGTGTGCGCATTTTTTGGCAGCCCGTCGTTAATCTCTGTCTGTTCCTAAGTAGAACACGGCCAGCGTGCCCGGACCGGAATGCGCACCGATAACCGGATCAAGATAATGAATAAAGATTTCTTTGATAGAAAATTTATTTTCAATGAGCGTTTTCACATACTCTGCTTCTTCTAAGCAGTCCCCATGCACAATGGCGACTCTCTGTTCCTCGGGGTTTACCACATTTTTCTCCATGTTGGCAACCAGCGTTTGCAGCGCCTGCTTACGACCGCGGGCCTTGCTGACAACGGCAAGCTTTCCGTCGTTATCCATATGCATAACCGGCTTGATTTGCAAAATTGAACCAAACACAGCAGAGGTTGTTGAAACACGACCACCACGGTTTAAGAAGAACAAATCATCCACGGTGAACCAATGCACCAGGTTCAGGCGGTTAGCTTCCACCCAAGCGGCTGTTTCTTCAAGGCTTTTCCCCGCATCTCGCATATCTGCGGCATATAACACCATCAGCCCCTGGCCAATGCTGGCGCAAAGAGTGTCAACCGTCACAATGGTGCGCTGGGGGAACTGCTCTTTCAGCTCGTCAATGGCAATCACAGAGGACTGATAGGTACCGCTCAGACCCGAGGAAAACGCCAGATATAAAATATCCTGCTCATCTTCCAGCATCGGCGTGAAGATTGCCTTAAAGTCTTCGGGGTTGACCTGGCTGGTGGTGATGTCCTCTTTGTTACGCATCATATCATAAAACTGCTTAATGTCTGTTACGCTGCCTTTTTGGTAGCTCTTCATCTCCTTGTCGCCCACATAAAAGGACAAGGGAATGACCACGAGATTTCTTTCTTCAACCATGCTCTCCGGCAGGTTTGCACAGGAATCAGTCACAATTGTAAAGCTCATTATATCTCCATTCTGCCTGTTTTTTACAGGCCTATCTGAATTTTGTTTTTCCCACTCCTAATTTTACCATATTGCACCTCGCCCGTCAAGAAATTTTTAGCGGCGCAAGTCCTCCCCTTTCTTGTTTTTTCGCTATTTTTCGCCCCTTTCTCCTGCAAAATGTAATAGAAAAAATTTTTTATTTTAATACTTTTGTAACGTTTCTCTATTATAATTAAGATAGGTATACTATCATTGTTTTTAGATTTTTCTGTCTGATACAAACGAGCGCAACGCCTGCGCACTTAAAAAAGGAAGTGAGCTTTTGCGAAACAATACCACAAAGCAAAATTCCCATCGTACAAACAAATCGGCCGCCCCTCAAAAGGAGGAACGGGCCAAAACCTTTGATCGCAAGCGCCTGCAAAAGGCCCTGATTGCCCTTGGTGTTTTGGCGGTTTTAATTCTTTCTGTGGTGGCTGGTGCTGCCCTTGGCTTCATTGATAACAGCACCGACCTGATTGCCCAGGAATATAACCTCGATTTTTCCTCCGTTGTCTATTACATTGATGAAGAAACCGGTCAGCCCATGGAATATGAACGCTTATATGCAGAGCAAAACCGTGTTTGGGTTGATTTGGAGAACACACCGCTCCACTTAAAGCAGGCGTTTATTGCCATTGAGGATGAACGCTTTGAAAAGCACAAGGGCGTTGACTGGAAGCGAACCTTTGGTGCCACGCTCGGCTTTATTTTTAAGGGCAACAACTCCTATGGCGGCTCCACCATCACCCAGCAGCTCATTAAAAATGTAACAGGTAATGATAAGCGCTCGCCCATCCGTAAAATTCAGGAAATTATCCGTGCCTTGAACTTAGAACAAAAGATGACCAAGGACGAGATTATTGAAATGTATATGAACACCATTTATTTGGGCCAGGGCTGCCACGGTGTTCAAACCGCTTCCAACGCCTATTTCAACAAGGATGTTTCTAAGTTATCCTTGGCAGAATGTGCCTCCATTGCGGGCATTACGCAATATCCCGCAAAATATGACCCCCTCTTAAACTTTGAGGCGCATAAGGAAAAGCAGGAAACTGTTTTGGCGAAAATGCTGGAGCTGGGTTACATCACCCAGGAAGAGCATGATGCCGCTGTCAGCGAAGAATTACAGCTGATTAAGGGCGCCTCCATCGCTGCTAACAGTAACATTCAGTCCTACTACATCGACCGGATTGTGGAAGAGGTTATGCATGACCTGACCACGCGGAACAAGATGACGGAAAGCGATGCCACCAAGGCGCTTTTCAAGGGCGGACTTAAAATTTATGCCAATGTTGACCCTGCCGTTCAGTCGGCCATGGAAGCCGTCTTTACCGTGGACGGGAACTTCCCCGGCGGCGGCAACAACAAGCCGCAGGCCTCCATGGTTGTGGTTGACCCCTACACAGGACAGATTAAGGGTATCGTGGGCGGCCGCGGCGAAAAAGAAGGAAACCGCCTTCTGGACCGAACGACGACCCTGCGTCAGCCCGGTTCTGCCATTAAACCCCTGGCAGTCTATGCTCCGGCCATTGAAACCGGCCTGATCACGCCCGCCACCTTGGTTGACGACACAGCGCTGACCATAGGCGACTGGTCTCCCCGTAATGTTGACTATGCCTTTTTAGGCCCCATCACAGCACGGGTGGCGCTGGAAAAATCCCGTAACATCCCCGCTGTTCGTGTTTTGGATAAGCTGGGCGTGAATCGCTCCTTTGATTTCATGACAGGCAAGCTTGGCTTTACCTCCTTAGTCAGCAGCGAAAAACGAGAGGACGGGAAAACATATTCCGATAAAAATTTGAGTTCTCTCGCGCTGGGCGGCTTAACGGACGGCGTTTCCGTTACCGAAATGGCGGCGGCTTATGCCTGCTTTGTCAACGGCGGCACCTACACCGAGCCGACAACCTATACCAAGGTCATTGACGCAAATGGCCGTGTTATTTTGGAAAACAAGCCTGCCTCTCATCGTGCCATGAGCGCAGAAACCGCCTACACCATGGCGCAAATGCTCTCCGGCGTCGTTAACTACGGAACCGGCTCGGCGGCTCGGCTTTCCAGCGGTGTGTTTGCCGGCGGTAAAACCGGTACAACAACAGGAGATATTGACCGTTGGTTTGCCGGCATCACCCCCAATTATTCCGGTGTTGTCTGGTTTGGCTATGATTCCCCCAAATCCATGTCGGGGCTGGGAAACCCCTGCGTTTCCGTCTGGAAAAAGGTTATGGACCGTATTTACAAAAATGTGGATGCCAAAACCCTGCTTCGTCCCGCCAACCTGGTGGACCGTGTGATTTGTCAGGAAAGCGGCAAAATTGCCACCGATTTTTGCGAAAATGTCAGGACTGATTTCTTTAAGTCCGGCAAGCAACCCAACAGCTTTTGCGAGTCTTTGCATCGTCCCGAACCTGAGGAAATAATTGAAGAAACCATACCGGGCGAAGACCCGAATAATGCCGAAAATCCCCCTGCCGAAGGCGAACCCAATACAAACCCGGATGCGGGCGATGATCCCTCCGTACCGGCAGTGTCTGTTCCCGAAACGGACGACGAATCCCAATACTGGTGGAGTGGCGATGAATAAGCACAAGAAAGGATGTTTTGAGCATGTCTTTTGAGTATCGGGCCAAATACGAGCTTTGGTGCCGGATGGCGGATGACGAAACAAAAGCAGAGCTTTTATCCATCCGCGAGGATGACAATGAAATTAAAGAACGTTTTTATAAGGATTTATCCTTTGGAACAGCCGGCCTGCGCGGCATTATCGGTGCCGGCACAGACCGCATGAATATGTACACCGTTTGTCGTGCCACGCAAGGTCTTGCTGACTATGTTCTTCAAAAGGGACCGGAGGCGGCTGGGCGCGGCGTTGCGATTTCCTATGATTGCCGTCACTTTTCCAAAGAATTTGCCTGGGCGGCCGCTTCCGTTTTAGCGGGAAACGGCATCCACGTCTATATTTATAACGAAATGGAGCCGACCCCTGCCCTTTCCTTTGCCCTGCGGCATGTGGGCGCGGTTTCCGGCATTATGATTACCGCCAGCCACAACCCTGCCAAATATAACGGCTATAAGGTCTATGGCGAGGACGGCGCCCAGCTGGGCGTGGCCGAGTCTGCCCTTGTGCTTGCTGCCATACAGAAAACCGATATGTTCACAGGCGTTCGCCGCATGGATGCCTCTCTTGCCATTCGCGAGGGACTGATTACCGTTATGGACGAGGCCGTTTTATCTGCCTACTCGGACGCGGTTTGTGCCTGTCTTAAAAATCCCGCGCTGGCAAAAGCAGAGGGTGCTGACCTGAAAATTGTTTACACGCCGTTTCACGGCACGGGCTTTAAGCCTGTTATGCGGGCGCTCAAAACCTGCGGCTTTACCTCTGTTTACCCCGTGGAGGCGCAAACGGTGCCCGACCCCAATTTTTCAACCGTTCGCTCCCCCAACCCCGAAGAGCCGGATGGCTTTTTGATGGCAACCGATCTTGCCAATGAAAAGGATGCAGACATCATCATCGGTACAGACCCGGATTCTGACCGCATTGGCGTGCTTTGCAAGCAAAACGGGGAATACACCATCTTAAACGGTAACCAAACCGGCATTTTGCTTTTAGATTACATTCTTTCGCAGGAAAAAAATCTTACGAAAGATGATTATGTTGTCAGCACCATTGTTTCTTCCAACATGGTTTCGCGCATGGCTGATTTTTACGGCGTTTCTTCCTACCGGGTTTACACCGGCTTTCGGTTTATTGCCTCAATCATCAAACATCATGAGGATGAATCTCTTGCCGGTCGTTACCTCTTTGGCTTTGAGGAAAGCTATGGGTATCTGCCGGGGACCTATGCAAGAGATAAAGATGCCGTCAGCGCTGCCCTGTTAATTGCCGAAGCAGCTCTTTACTATAAAAAACAGGGCAAAACCTTGCTTGACCAGTTAGACTTTTTGTGGCAGACACACGGCTATTTCATCGAACGGACGGACTCTGTTTATATGGAAGGTTTAGATGGTTTAGAAAAAATGCAGGCTCTGCTTGCTAAAACAGCCCAAAATCCTTTCAAAACCATCGGTTCTATGAACGTTCGCGCGTTTTATAACTATCAGGAGGGCTATAAATTAGACTTTGAAAGCGGCGAAAAAACAGCCCTTTCCTTTGAGCCATCCAATGTTTTATATTTTGAGCTTCCCGAGAATGGCTTTTTCATTCTCCGCCCCTCCGGCACCGAGCCGAAAATTAAGCTTTATTTCTCGGTTCGAGGAAACAGTCAAGCGGATGCACAAAACAAACTCTCTGAGCTCTCTGCCGCAGTGACAGAATTATTATCATAATAAAAAGGCTGAACTAAAATAGTTCAGCCTTTTTTTATGTTCTTTTTATTCATATAAGCCCATTTTATTATTCTTTTTGATGGCTAAAACATCCTTGATAAACCGAGCCGAATCTTTGAAAATATGAACCTTAGAACCCTTTTTTTCGTAAAACAGTTCCACATCAATATGCCCGATGCGATACCCTTGCTTTTTGGCAATAAAGATTGATTCAGCATCAAAGCTCCAGCCGGACAGGGTAACCCGCTTATAAATTTCCTGCGCTGCCTTGTACCGAAAAGCTTTGAAACCACATTGTGTATCCTTTTCCCTAAGACCTAACAAAAGATTCACAAAAACCCCGGAGCCTTTGGAAGAAAGCGTTCTGTACCAGGGATATTTTTGCCCGTTTTCCTTCTGATACCGGCGACCTAAAACAACATCATAGCCGTCTTTTAATAACTGACAGGCCGGCACGATATTGTCCGGCGGGTAAGGAAGGTCTGCATCGGTAAAGCAAATAAAATCCCCCGCAGCAAACAAAACACCATATTTAACCGCTCCGCCCTTTCCCTTGTTTTTCTCATAGGAAAGGAGACGGATGTTGCCGTTTTCAAGGGCATTGACAACGGATGCCGTTTTGTCCGTGCTGCCATCGTTTACAACCAATATTTCAAACGGCTCTTTTTGAGCACGCAAACAACCTTCTATGGCTAAAACAGTTTTTTCAATTCTGTTTTCTTCATTATAGGCCGGGATAATAACAGAAATCATCTTTGTTTCCTCTTACTTTTCTACTTTTTTCTTTCCTTATTGTATCAAATTTTGACAAAAACATCAAGGTATATTACAAAAAAGCATGAATTTTTTTCTTCCCTTTTATGTGATTATATGATATACTTATAGATGAAAGAAAACCCTCATTTTAACCACTTATCAACAGGCCTGTTGAAATTTTTTTCGATTGTTTTCGGCTTTTTCTAATTTTCATTTTTTTGTTTTTCTTAGTTTTTCCCTGTTTTATCGTGTTTTTTCGGTTTTCAACAGCCACTTGTGTATTACCTGTTTTTTCTTGTTTATTCTTCTGTTATTAATTTTTTTGTTGCCATTTTCTGTAAATTTTTGTTTTTTTGCCTGTGGATTGTCATTTTTTATAAACATCTTGTCAACACGGTTTTCCATAAGCCTCTTTCCCTTAACCAAGGAGAAAAAATGACTTATCAACACAATCAACAGTCTATACTATTATAACGATTAATATATATTACTTTATATAAAGAAACGGAGCGAGGAAAAATGAAATTTTCTTGTTTGAGAGAAAACCTGCTGCAAGCCGTCAGTATTGCTGAACGAGCTGTTGCTTCAAAAAGCACCATGAATATTTTGGAAGGTCTTTTCATTGAAGCAAAAGAAAATGAAATTCGTTTTTTAGGTAACAACTTAGAACTTTGCATCGACTGCTCCATTACGGGAAACGTTGAGAAAAAAGGCAGCTGCGTTGTCAAGGCCAACCTGTTTTCTGATGCTATTAAAAAACTGCCTGCATCCAATCAGGAAGTTTTTGTTGAAGTGAATGAAAACAATGTGATTTTTATTACCTGTGGGAATGCAAAATTTAATTTTTCTACAGCCCCTGCTGATGAATTTCCCCGTCCGCAGGAAATCAACGCATTAGATGAAATGGTTTTAGAAGAATCCCTTTTGAAAAATATGATTCGTCAGACGGTTTATGCCATTTCTCAAAATGACACAAAGCCCTATTTAACAGGTATTTTATTTGATATGAAAAACGGTTTATTAAATGTTGTTGGCTGTGACGGCTATCGCTTAGCCATCCGCCGCGAAGCTCTTACGCATGAAAAAGATTTACAGTTTATCATGCAGGGAAAAACCGCCCGTGAACTTCTTTCTCTGCTTGGTGATTCTGATTATAAGGTTACGGTTAAGGTCAGCGATAAGCAGGCGCAGCTTTATCTTAAAAATTGCGTCGTCACGACCCGCCTGATTGATGGGGATTACTTAAATTATGAAACCGTTGCCAAACACGAAAACACCCTGTTTGTTGTCACGGAAACAAAAGAAATTTTAGATTCCGTTGACCGTGCTTCTTTAATTGCCAGCGAAGCGATTAAGGCTCATGTTTTACTGCATATTGAAGATGGTCAGGTGAACATTAACTGTGAAACCATTTTAGGTCAGGTTAAAGATAAATTTGAGGTAGACATGCAGGGCGAACCCATTGAAATTGCCTTTAATCCCCGTTATTTATTGGAAGCGTTTAAGAATACGGAATGCAAGGAAATTAAAATGAGTTTTTCAACTGCCTTAAATCCTGTGATTATTCAGCCTGTTTCCGGCAACAGCTTCCAATACATTGTGCTGCCTGTCAGACTCCACTAAGATGAAAAAAACAATTAAAGAAACCATTATTGTTGAAGGAAAATATGATAAAATAAGGCTTTCTGAGCTTTTTGATGCCAACATCATTCAAACAGACGGGTTTTCCATTTTCAAAAATAAGGACATGGTTTCTCTCATAGCAAAATTGGCTGATGAAACCGGGGTTATTATTTTAACGGATTCCGACCGTGCCGGGTTTTTAATTAGGAATTATATAAAAAATTGTTTGGCAGGAAAACGGGTTTTGCATGCGTTTATCCCCTCTGTGGAAGGTAAGGAAAAAAGAAAAGATAAAAAAGGTAAAGAGGGGCTTTTAGGCGTTGAAGGCATGCGGGATGAAGCGCTTATCAAGGCGCTTTCCATAGCAAGCTGTGAATCTATAAAAAAGGAAAAAATTACCAAACAAGATTTATATAAGGCAGGCCTTGCAGGGCAGGCAGACAGCAGGTTAAAACGTGAGGCGCTGTTAAGAAAATTAGAGCTTCCCACGCGCATGTCTGCCAACACGATGCTGTCGGTTATCAATGCCCTTTTCACAAAAGAAGAATTTTTTGAATTATTTTAAGATTTCCTCCATATATTGTATTAATTTTAATACATGTATGGAGGTTTTTCTATGAAAACGGTGTTGTTAGAAGTAATGCCGGAACAAAAAGGTAAAAAACATTATATTTTGAGTAAACGGTTTTTATCTGCTTGTTGGGATCAGATAGAGGTAAAAAAAATAACCATTCCTGTGTTTTATGTTCCGTCGGGTGTTATGCAGTCGGAAAAAAAATTGATAAAAATTGTTCGCTATCTGAAAGAAGAAAGGGTAAAAACTGTTTTTTTGTCTGAAACAATTTGTAAAAATTCCTTTCTTTCTGCGTTTTTCTATAAACATTTTTCTTATTTTACGGGAGAAAAGGTCATAAATTATAAAATTTACGAGATACTAAGGAAATATATTTGTGACCTGGGTAAAACACCAGAAGAATGCACTTTGATTTTAGAAACAGACTCGGCGGAAAAAGCAAAAGAAGTTATTTTGAAAGTGTATAAGCATGTTAAGAAAATTCAGATTAAGACAAGATATCCGGAGGTGTTTTCAGCTCTGACGGAAGAATTTTTAGATGAATACGGGCTATTTATTGATGTTTTCCGTGAAGAATCAAAAAAAGAGGAAACCGTTTTGGTTCAGCTTGATTCTTTATGTGAAGAAAAAGGATGCTTACATCTTTCTGCCGATTTTGAAAAAAGTGCCACCATTTTCTTTCGATTAAATGAAAAGGGGAAGAAAATAGGTTCTGTTTTTCCAATAACGCAACAAGCCTTAGAATTCCTTATTTTTATGCAATTTGGCCATGTAAGTGAAGAGACAATACGACTTTTTTGTAAAGAATATTCTACAAAAATAGATAAAATAAGAAAATAATGATTGACAAATGCTGGTATATTGATTATAATAGTAAAATAGTTATTATATAGAGTTTGAGAGGGATGACGAAATGTCAGAAAAAACCGTTTATTTAACATATGAAGGGTTAAAAGAAAGAGAACGGGAACTGGAATACCTGAAAACAGAAAAAAGAAAAGAAATTTCTGAAAAAATTAAGGTTGCCCTTGGTTTTGGTGACCTTTCTGAAAATGCTGAATATGACGAAGCAAAGAATGAACAAGCCGAAGTTGAGTTAAAAATTATTCGTCTTGAAAAAATGCTGAAAAATGCAAAGGTCATTGACGAAGAAGAAATTTCCACAGATGTGGTTTCTATCGGCATCAAAGTCAAGGTGCTTGACATTGAAATGGATGAAGAGGAAATTTACAGTATTGTTGGCTCCGAAGAAGCAGACCCCATGCAAAACAGAATTTCCGACGAATCTCCCGTGGGTAAAGCAATTTTGGGTGCTAAGGTGGGAGATACGGTTACAGTATCCTCTCCCAACGGAGAATTTGAGCTTAAAATTTTGGAAATCAGCAAATAAGTTTCACGTGAAACAAGAAGCCTTCTGCTTTTTTGCAGGAGGCTTCTTTTGATCATAAAAAAGAGCTATGTTTCATGTGAAACAATCAAGAAAAGGCTTGAAATGAGGGAAAAATTATGTTACAATAAAGGTAGTTTACAGGGATTTTCCGTGATAAAGAAAGGAAGAAGAACATGGGAAAAATCATTGCTGTCGCTAACCAAAAAGGCGGCGTGGGAAAAACAACAACAGCCGTTAATCTCTCTGCCTGTCTTGCGACATTAAAAAAGAAGGTTCTTTTAATTGACTTTGACCCTCAGGGAAATGCCAGCAGCGGTGTTGGTGTGGATAAAGAAGCGGTGGAACAGTCAATTTATGATGTTTTAATCAATGATTATGCCATTTCCGACGTTCTTTTAGAAACAAACATCAAAAACCTGTTTGTTTGCCCTGCCACTATTGATTTAGCAGGCGCAGAGGTTGAGCTTGTCTCCATGGAAAACCGTAACTATTTATTAAAGGAAGCATTACAGCCGGTTCGTGATGATTTTGATTTTATCATCATGGATTGTCCGCCCTCGCTGGGTTTGTTAACCTTAAATGCTTTTTCGGCCGCAGACAGTCTCTTGGTTCCCATTCAATGTGAATATTATTCCTTAGAGGGCCTGAGCATGCTGACAAAAACCATTCTGAATTTGAAGCAAAGCTTAAATCCGGCCCTGGTTTTTGAAGGTATTTTGCTGACTATGTATGACCCGCGGACAAACCTATCCAATCAGGTGACGGAAGAGGTTAAGAAATATTTTGCAAATGATGTTTTCAAAACGGTAATTCCCCGCAATGTTCGTTTGTCTGAGGCGCCGGGCTATGGTGAACCGATTATTTCTTATGACAAGCATTCAAAAGGGGCCCGCAGCTACTTAAAACTTGCAAAAGAAGTGATTAAGAACAACCAGAAAAAGGAGTCCTAAGTTAATGAAAAAAACCGAGAAAAAAGGATTAGGCAAGGGCCTGGGCGCTCTTATGAATACAAACCAAACCGCAGAGGAGCTGCTTTTCGGCACCGTTGAGCTGAAACTGTCACAGATTGAACCCAATAAAAATCAGCCGCGTACGGAGTTTGACACAGAAAAGTTGCAGGAACTCGCTGAATCGATTGAAAAATACGGCGTTTTGCAGCCGATTGTTGTTAAAAAACAAGACAACGGCTTTTATAAAATCATTGCCGGCGAACGTCGCTGGCGGGCATCAAAGCTGGCAGGCAGGACGACAATTCCCGTTTTAATCCGGGATTATGACGACCAGAAAACCATGGAAATTGCGCTGGTTGAGAACTTGCAGCGCGAGGACTTAAACCCCTTTGAAGAGGCAAGGGGCTATCGTGAACTCATGGATGTTTTCTCCTTAACACAGGAGCAGGTGGCGCAGAAAGTGGGCAAAAGCCGCCCTGCGGTGGCTAACAGCCTCCGCTTGTTGTCACTTTGTGATGAAATCAAGGCCTATGTCCTTAATAAAGAGCTTACCGTGGGCCATGTGCGTGCGCTTTTAGCAACGGATAAGGAAGAGGTGCAAAAGCTCGCAGCACGGCGCATTGTGGATGAGGGCTTAAATGTTCGCCAGACAGAAGCCTTAATTAAAAGCTTATTGCAAGACAAAAAAGTAAAGAAGAAAAATCCCATGGATGAAGAACTGCGTCGCTATCTTGCGAGCTTGGAAAAAAAGCTTTCCGATTCTTTGGGGACCAAGGTCACCATTCAAAAGAAGAAAACCCGCGGCAAAATCGAAATTGAATATTATAGCAACGAAGATTTTGAACGAATTATGAGCCGAATTGGATAAATGTAAAAAAATGGAAGCTTAAAAAGGCCTCTCCCTTGCATTTTGAGAGGATAGGGAAAGTACTTTTACAAAAAACAACAGAAAAGGAAAGAAAAGAAAGATTTACGGGAAACAGATTAGTTTACATAATACATAGGTAAAATGGCCCTTTGGGCAGAAATGGAGTTACAAATGGAAATTTTCGGTTTTTTCCTCCCTTTGGAGATACTATTCTTTTACGGCATGCTTTTTTGCCTGATCGGGTTTTTATTCGCCCTGATTGCATTGATTGTTGCCTCACGCAGCAACCGAAGATTAAAACGTGTTCTGAAAGATGAAGCAGGGCGGAACATAACCGAGGCCATTGTGAATTATTATAAAAAATGTACGGATATCATGAATGATTATAAGGATGCCGAGCTGAGGCTCAGAAGGCTTGAGGCGGAAAGCAAGGCATGCGTTAAAAAGGTGGGTGCCATTCGTTATAACGCCTTTGGCGGTAATAATGGCAATCTTTCCTTTGCGGCGGCGGTTTTAGATGAAGAAGATACGGGTTTTGTAATCAACGGCGTGTATTCCCGCCAGCAGACCACAACCTACTTAAAGCCCATCACAAAAGGGCAGTCCGCATTTGAGCTGTCCGATGAGGAACAGGAAGCCATTCGCACGGCGCATATCAACTATGACCATGCGATTCATCATTAAACAAAAAAATCAGTTGATTAAGCTATAAGAAAAGGGGAAACGTTATGTTAGACATTAAGTTAATCAGACAAGAGCCCGAAAAGGTTAAGGCAGCCTTAGCGCGCCGTAAGGAAGAGATTACCATAGACGAGCTGCTCGAGCTTGACAAGCGCCGTCGTGATGCGCTTTACGAAGCAGAGCAGTTAAAGAGCAAGCAGAACGCTGTCAGCAAGCAGATTCCGCAGATTAAAAAGGCAGGTGGCGACACCACACAGATTTTCGCCGAAATGAAGGAGCTTTCCGAGAAAATTAAGGAACTGGATGCAGAGCTTCGCGATTTGGATGAAAAAATCAATGCCATGATGCTCCGAATTCCCAACATCCCCAATGAAACCGTGCCCGATGGCGAAACAGACGAGGATAACATTGAAATCAGAAAGTTCTCCGAGCCCACAAAGTTTGATTTTGAGCCGCAGGCGCATTGGGATTTAGGCGAAAACTTAAATATTTTAGACTTTTCATCCGCTGCTAAAATCACAGGTGCCCGCTTCACGGTGTATCGTGGCTTAGGTGCCCGCTTAGAGCGCGCGGTTATCAACTATTTTCTGAATATGCACACAACAGAGCATGGCTATACCGAAATTTTCCCGCCCTATATGGTGCACAGAAACTCCATGGTGGGAACCGGTCAGCTGCCGAAGTTTGAAGAGGATGCCTTTAAGGTTATGGGCACAGACTATTTCCTGATTCCCACAGCCGAGGTGCCTGTTACCAACCTCTACCGTGACCAGATTCTCTCAGCAGACGAGCTGCCCATTCGCCATGTTGCTTATTCAGCCTGCTTCCGTGCCGAGGCCGGTTCTGCCGGTCGTGACACCCGTGGTCTTATCCGTCAGCATCAGTTCAATAAGGTTGAGCTGGTTAAGTTTACGGAGCCTGAGCACTCCTATGAAGAGCTGGAGAAGCTGACAAACGATGCAGAAAACGTGTTAAAGGGTCTGGGCCTGCCGTATCGTGTGGTTAAAATCTGCGTAGGCGATTTAGGCTTCACCGCTGCCATGAAGTATGACATTGAGGTTTGGATGCCCAGCTATGGCCGCTATGTTGAAATCTCCTCTTGCAGTAATTTTGAGGACTTTCAGGCTCGCCGCGCGGGGATTAAATATAGAAAATCCCCCACAGATAAGCCCCAGTTTGTGCACACATTAAACGGCTCCGGCGTTGCTGTCGGCCGTACGGTTGCCGCCATTTTGGAAAACTACCAGAATGCCGATGGTTCCGTTCGTGTGCCGGAAGCGCTGATTCCGTTCATGGGTACAGATATTATTAAATAGGAAAAAAGAAAGAACAAAAGTGCCGGGTGTCAAAATAGACACTCGGCTTTTTTATAACCTTTTTCCTATTTCTTTCTTCCATAAACAACCCTTGGGTTATCCGCCAAATCATGCAGGACACCAATATCTGAAAAGGCGCCGGAATCACGTAGCAGAGTGGTCACAGCGTCAGCCTGATCATAGCCGATTTCGTAAGCCAGGAGACCACCGCTTTTCAGTAGCAGGACTGCATTTTTTGTAATTTGCCGATAAAAGAGGAGGCCGTCAGTGCCGCCGCAAAGGGCAATGTGAGGTTCAAAGGCGCGCACCTCGGGCATTAAACCTGCCACAACCGAATCGGGAATGTAAGGCGGATTGGAAACAACGGCATCAAAGGTTTTGGGCGAGCTAAGGGGGGCTAAGGCATCTTGCCTGATAACAGAAACCCGCTCTGCCACGCCGTTAGAAGTAGCGTTTTTTCTTGCCGTTTCAATGCAAACTTCTTCAATATCCCAGGCCTCCACCCGGCTTTCGGGGAGATAATGGGCAAGGCTTATGGCAATGGCTCCTGAGCCGGTGCAGATATCCAGAATGTGAGGTTCTTTCACGTCGGAAAGCTGCCGGATTACAAATTCCACCAGCGTTTCCGTATCCGGCCTGGGGATGAGAACGCCGGGGCCAACGGAAAACGAAAGCGACATAAATTCTTTGCATCCCACAATATAGGCCAGCGGCTCGTGCTTTTCTCGCCGTGCAATTTGCGCTAAAAAGGCCTGCCGCACATCCTCTGCCACAGCCTCCTTGCGATGGAGCGCAAGATACAGCCGCTCCCGCCCCAAAAGGGAAGCAAGCAAAAGCTCTGCATCCAGCCGCGCTGTGGGGATGCCGGCATCAGACAGAATGCGGGTGCCTTCGGCTAACAGTGACCCAATCACCACTTGTCGTCCTCCTTGTTGCCGGTTAAAACGGCGGTGAGAGAGGCGATAGCCACTTCAAGCTGGCTATCATCCGGTTCACGGGTTGTAATTTTTTGCAGCCACATGCCGGGCAGACTGACGATTTTCATGCACTTGCTTTTGCTGCGACCGGCAAATTTAATAATTTCATAGGAAATACCCGCCACAACGGGGAGTAAAAGCAGACGCAACAGAAGACGGGTGATGGCATTTTCCCAGGAAATAAAGGAAAACAGAATGATGCTGACAACCATAACAATCAAAAGGAAACTGGTTCCGCAGCGGGGGTGCAGGCGGGAGAATTTGCGGGCGTTTTCAACGGTCAGCGCCTCACCGCTTTCATAGCAGAAAATGGTTTTATGCTCCGCACCGTGATATTCAAACACACGGCGGATATCCTCCATGCGAGAAACCGCAGCAACATAGAGTAAAAACAGAGAAATGCGCACAACTCCCTCGGTCAGGGTTGCTAAAAAGCCGCTACCGATAAAGCGCCTGACAAAGCCGACCAAAATCGTTGGCAGGAGCATGAAAAGACCGATACCCAAAACAAGGGCGAGAACAACGGAGCCATAAATGGCGGCATCTTTCATTTTGCTTTCCTTTGCCTCGGCTTCTTTTCGTTCTTCTTCGGTCATGGCTTCTTTTTTTGCTTTTTCTTCCTCATCTTCAAGCTCAAAGAACTCGGCGGAGAACATCAGCGCCCTTGTGCCGAGAATCAGGGACTCCACAAAGGAAACAACCCCGCGGATAATGGGAAGCTTTAAGACCTTGCTCTTTTGCAGCAGGGAGGAAATGGGTTTTTTGTCTATAATAATTTCGCCATCACTCTTGCGGACAGCAACGGCAATTTCCTTCGGTCCGCGCATCATAACACCCTCCATAACGGCCTGGCCGCCGATGCTGGTGATGTGGCATTTATTTTCGCTCATAGAATCAATCCTTTCTGTGTAATTTCGATGTATCATCGCAAATCAATGATTTGAGAATTTTCTGTTTCATAGGCTTCGCCGGGCAGAACCGGACGAATATAGCGGGGCGCAAGACTCTCCATGCGGGCGCGAACGGCGCCTGTCAGCGACCAGTCCGAGCCGAAAACGCTTTTAACGTGGTCTTTATAGTAAGCGTTTTGCTCCGTTTTGACCTCGCCGGGCAGCAAAACAACAACATCCTCGGTTCCGTTTTTGGCATCCATGCTCATCTCGGCAATCACGCGGTCCAGCAATTGGCAGTCCGCCTCATGGACCCGGCGGTAAACGTCATATTCATTGACCGTTGCCGTGAGCAGCATAAAGGAGAGGACAACCAGAACCAGGCGGCGGAGGCGATGCGGCAGAAGACAAAAGACGGGCTCCAGCATCAGGGCAAGGCCGATGAGGGAGATAAAAACGCTTCGGTGCGTAATCCAGACTTCTTCAGCTAAAAGATTTGGAATAAGCGGTGCGACAAACAGGAAAAACCCGCCCAGCTCAAAAATGAGCCATTTTTTTATGCGCACTTGCTTGTTCTGCTCCTGCTTAGAGTACAGAAAGCCGAGCAAAAGGCCGGTGAGCAGGATGAGGGCAAACAAAAGAACACCCCAAACCCCTGCGCGAAAAAGGACACGAATGCCGGAGAAAAAGCCGCCCACAAGGCCGCTATATGCGCTTTTTCCAACCTCTCCAAGCTGGACAAAAAGTACGCCGATTTTATCTGCCAACCCGCTTGCCGAGACGCTTGCCGCGCGGCTACCTTGCAAACCAAGGTCAGCAAACAGTTTATAATAGCCAAACAGCAGGCTGATGTTACAAACAGAAGCAGCCGGCACTAAAAACAGGAGCTTTTTGCGCTGCTCAGAAAAGCTCAGGCAGAACAGCAAAACAGCGGCAGAGACGGAAAACACGGCCACGGACTCATAAAAGCCGCAAGAGATAAGCTGCAAAATGGCAAACAGTAAAAACAGGGGAACGCTTCTTTTTTTCTGCATGAAATGACTGCCTACATATAAGGAAAGGGAGGCAAAAAACAAGCCAACCACCAAGCGCGAGGACGCCGACAGCCAAAACCTGCCCTCCATGCCCACGGGCAGGAGAAAGAGAAGCAGAAAAAAGAGAGGGCTTAGAGAAAGATTGTAAAGGTTGGCGGTTTTTTTCATAAACAGTCCCGACAGAACCAATAGCAGGGTAATGAAAAACAGCGCCAGGGGCAAAACAGGCCACAGCTGTCCCCAAAACGTAACGTCTAAAAGGCTGGCGATAGGCCTTGTTGCCAGCGTTCCGTAGGTCAGGTAAATCAAAGAGAAATCCTGCCGCGCGGGGTATGCCCAATATTGAATATAGTCATCTAAAATCGGGAAATAGCGAAAGCCGTACAAACAATAGGGCAAAAAAGCGGCAAAAGCCAAAAGCACAAACCATTTTTGTTCTTTTTTCATCTTTTGCCCTCCCCTTTGCTGTGTTGCTGTGAAACGACCATATAGTTTTATTGTATCACACATCGGGTCATTATGCAAATTTTTTATACCCACTAAAACCCCGTATTTTCGGGGGTTTTTGGGGTGCGTTCATAAATTTTTTACAAATAAAGGCTTGCAATTGTTAAAAAAGTATTGTAAAATAACACGTGGATTTAATAATTTTGTAATAATTTAGCTTGGAAATACATAGAATAGAAACAAATCCCAGAGAAACGAGGTGAAACAGTGAGCGAAACGCAGACACATGTGACCGTGACAAAAACAGAGACCATTCCGTCACGGTTTTATGCCAATGAAACAGACAATACAAGAATAGAAATAAAAGAGCCGGTGTCAAACGCCGTGCAAACAGAGCCGTTGCAGGAGGTCTTTACGCATTACCGCCGCGAGGCAGAAAAACAGATTGGCCGCCTCGGTAAACGTGGGCGCGCGTTTGCCGCAGCTTCTGTTTCCTTTATAAAAGAAAAGGTTAGAGCCGTCAAAACCGCATTTTCAGAAAGTTGGTCATCCTATTATGCAGGCCTGTCGGAGCAAACCAAACAAATTGGGTATACGATTTCGGTGTCCCTTGCAGCCGCATGTGCTTGCTGTCTGCTGCTGGTTTTAACGTGCAGCATTGGCTATGAAATTACCATCAACGGCACAGAGGTTGGTGTTATCAAAAACAAGGCGCAATACCGGTCGCTGCTTGCCGATATCAATCATGAAATTGCCTATATCACAACAGAACCGTTTGCAGAGCCTGCGGCAAAGCTATCCTTAAAGGTGATTCCCAAAGGCGCGTTCGATACAGAGCTTGCCCTGCGGGAGGGAATTAAGGCGCAAAACAGCACCATGCTGCCGGCCTATGCTGTTTATGCAGACGGTCAGCTTCTCTTTGCCGTACCCAATCAACAGGCGGCGCTCTCTGTTTTAGAAGACTATAAGGCGCAGTTTACCGAGGGGCAAGAGGACGTTCGGGCCGAATTTAACGAGTCCGTTTTGGTGGCCCGCCGCTTTGTGCCCATAATGGCCTTAAAAACCGAAACCAGAGCGAGAGAACAACTGGCCGAGGGTCGCGTGATTCTCCACAGCGTGGAGGCAGGCGAAACAAGTGCGGACATTGCGGCGCGCTACGGCATCAGCGAGGAAGCGCTTTGTGAAACAAACCGCATTGCAGGGTCCTTAGCCGGAAAGAAAGAGCTTTCCATCTATACGAATGAGCCGCTTCTGTCGGTTACAACCGTCAGCAGAAAGACCATTGAGGAGGAAATTCCCTTTGCTTCCATAGAACGGGAGGACCCCACGAAATACGAGGGAAATATCACAGTTGAGCAGGCCGGAATGCCCGGCAGCTGTGTTGTTGAAGCGTATGTTACCAGCGTTAACGGCGTTGAAACGGGCCGCAAGGTGATTTCCGAAACGGTGTTATCTGCCGCAACGGATGAAATTATCAGTAAAGGCACAAAAGAGCCCCCCAGCCCGATAGGCACAGGGCAGCTGACCGTTCCCACCAGCGGCAACCTAAGCTCCCGCTACGGCTCCCGTTGGGGACGCAGGCACGAGGGGATTGATATGACAGCGCCCACCGGCACGCCCATTTATGCGGCGGATAACGGTCGGGTTGTGTATGCGGAATTTAATAGCGGCGGCTATGGAAACATGGTTCAGATTGACCACGGCAACGGCGTTACCACCTACTACGCACATTGCAGCGAGCTTTTGGTCTCAGAGGGTGCGGTTGTGGCCAAGGGCGATGTGATTGCCAGAGTGGGCAACACCGGTCGCAGCACAGGCCCCCACCTGCATTTTGAGGTGCGGGTGAACGGAACGCCTGCCGACCCCATGCAATATGTAAACGGAATTAAATGAAAAAGGCTGTAGAAAAACGCACATATCACACAAGGCAAAGGGAATCACGTGATACGAGGCACATAGTGCCCCAATGCGGGGACATACTATAAAATGTAAGGAAGAAATTCGTCATCAGACGAATTTCTTTTTATTTTGTGCCTTGTGTTTTGAACAAACTTCGCCTCTTGGCGTACATCAGTACGCCGTCGGGTAACCAAAAACAAGGCTACGCCTTATTTTTGCTCAGTTTGTCCAATCTGCGCTGTTTTTCGTCCAGCCCAAAAGAAAAGGCCGTAGCAAACGGAAATACATTTTGCTACGGCCATCAGTATGTAGGTTATTTCTAAACCGCCAACGGTCTATATTCAGAGGATAAAACGGTGCAGCTTGCTTTGCCGCCCGTGGACTCTGTAATGGTTTTGATTAAGGCATCAAGCTGAGAGCTGCGAACGCAAACCGTAACGGAAACAGACGCCCCGAAGACAGAGTCCTCCGGCGTAACGCCTGCCTGTTCCAACAGATATTGCAGGCGACCATAAAGCTCATAGCTAACGGAGATGGTCAGCAGCGTGCAGTCCGTCATCACAGAGATGACGCCGGCATCAATGCCAAGCTTGGCAGACTTAGAGTAAGCCCGCACAAGACCGCCTGCGCCTAAAAGCGTGCCGCCGAAATAGCGGGTGACCACAACAGCTACATCGCAAAGCTCCTCCTGCTTTAACACTTCCATAACGGGCAGCCCTGCTGTGCCGCCGGGCTCGCCGTCATCAGAAAAGCGAGCCAGGTTATTTTCCCGCACGGTGTAAGCATAAACATTATGGGTGGCATCCGAAAATTCCTTGCGCACCTCTGCCAAAAAAGAAAGCGCTTCTTCTTCCGAACTAACGGGGCAAACCGTGGCGATAAAGCGGGATTTTTTCTCGATATATTCAATCCGTGCCCGCTTGCGGATGGTTCTGTAATCCTTTTTATCCATGGGTTTATTCCTCCGTTCGGTATGCCTTAAAGCGCTGATAGCCAACGTTATCCAAAAGCACCTGCACCTTTGTGCCCTCGGCCTCAAAACGCTCCTGCAAAATCGGATGCTCATCATGAAGCGCCGAAAGAACGGCACCCTGGGCATAGGGAATGAGGAGCCAGAAAGCCTGCTTTTTCCCCGGTGCCACATCGCCGATCGCCGTAAGCAGAGCGGGAAAGCCCTGGCCTGTTTTAGCGCTGATGTGCACAATTGAATCAATACCGGGCAAGGAGGCCGGTAAATCTTCGGGATTTTCCATGCTGTCTGCCTTGTTAAAGGCCAGCACAACGGGTTTATCGCCGGCACCCAGCTCAGAGAGAATGCGGCTGACCACCTTGATATGCTCCAACACCTCGGGGCTTGCGCCGTCGGCCACGTGAAGCACCACGTCTGCCAGGCTGATTTCCTCTAAGGTGGACTTAAACGCCTCAATCAAATGATGGGGCAGCTTGCGGATGAAGCCGACGGTGTCAATCAAAAGCAGATTCCGCCCGTCTTCTAAGGTCAGGCCGCGCACCGTGGGGTCCAGCGTGGCAAAAAGCTTATCTTCTGCATAGGTTTCCGTGTTTGTCAGCGCGCCAAGCAGCGTGGATTTGCCGGCGTTTGTGTAGCCTGCAATGGCCACAGTAACGGCGTTTTGCTGCTTGCGGCCAACCCGCAGAAGCGCCCGATGCTTGCGCACCTCAGACAGCTCCTCCTGCAAGTGATGAATGCGCCGCCTGATGTGACGGCGGTCTGTTTCCAGACGGGTTTCACCGGGGCCACGGGTACCAATACCCGCACCCAGACGGGACATCTGCGAGCCAACGCCGGAAAGGCGGGGCAGGATGTAGCGCAGCTGCGCCAGCTCCACCTGAATTTTACCCTCGCGGGACAGAGCGTGCGCCGCAAAAATATCCAAAATCAGCATGCTGCGGTCGATGACGCGACGACGGAGAACCTGCTCTAAATTTTTAAGTTGAATGGGCGACAGTTCGCTGTCAAAAACAACCAAATCAGCCTCCAAGCTTTCGCAGGCACTCAGAAGCTCCTCCAGCTTTCCCTCGCCTAAATAGGTGGCGTTTTCAGGGCTGGGACGGTTCTGCACCAGCGTGCCCACGGGAACGGCACCCGCCGTTTCAACCAAACGGGCAAGCTCGGCCATAGATTCTTCGGTTGTATCAGAAAGCACATCCATGCTGCCGGTGTGAACCCCGGCTAAGACCGCGCGGGTAGGTTTTTCCATTGTTTCTGTCAGAGCCATAACAATCCTCCAGGAAAAAAGTCAGGTCCAAAGGGACTCGGCAGCGCTCTTGCCGGCAAGATAGCCCGTTGAAAAGGCAATTTGCAGGTTATAGCCGCCAGTGTAGGCATCCACGTCCAGCACCTCCCCCGCAAAATAAAGCCCGGGGAGCAGACGTGATTCCATGGTTTTGGGAACGAGCTCTTTGGTGGCAACGCCCCCGGCTGTGATAATAGCCTCTTTAATGGGTCGCGGTTTTGTAATATGAACCGTGAGGCCTTTCAAAAGCGCCACAAGGTGGGCGCGTTCTGTCTTTGTAATCTCGTGGACCTTTTTGCGGGGGTCAATGCCCGATAAGCGGGCCACGATGGGAATCAGCTTCTGCGGCAAAAGACCGCCCAAGCTGTTGATAAAATCCTTGTTGGATTCTGCCGCAAAATCCCGCAGCAGGCGGGCATCTAAACGTGCTTCATCCAAAGCCGGCTTCAAATCAATTGTAATGGTATATTGATGGCGATGAAAGTCACGCATGTGCGCGCTGGCGGAGAGCACCAGAGGGCCGGAGAGGCCGAAATGCGTGAACAAAAGCTCGCCCTGCTCAAAAAAGAGGAGCTTACCGCTCTCATCTAAGGCGGACAGAGACACATTGCGCAGAGAAAGCCCCATGGCCTCTTTCGGCCAGTCTTCCTTTGTTTCTAAGGGTACCAAAGACGGCCTGATGGGCACAACCGAGTGCCCTGCCTGACGGGCTAAGCGGTAACCGTCCCCCGTGGAGCCGGTTTGAGGATAGCTGGCGCCGCCGGTTGCCACAATCACGCGACCGGCAGAGAGGGTTTTGCCGTCAGAAAGCGTAACGCCACAAAGAGAGCCGTTTTCAAGATAAAGCTCCTGCACCGCGCAGTCCGTCCGCAGGGTTTGGCCTGCATAGTCTGTCAGCGCGCGGAGAACATCGGCGGACTTGTCGCTAACGGGGAACACACGACCGCCCCGTTCCACCTTGGTGGCAACGCCTGCCCGATCTAAAAAGGCCCGCAAATCTTCGTTGGTCAGGGCGGCAAAAGCGCTGTATAAAAAACGGCCGTCGGCGGGGATTTGGTCCATAAAATCAGACATGGCGGCGGCGTTGGTTACGTTGCAACGCCCTTTCCCCGTAATCAGAAGCTTTTTGCCCGGACGGTTGTTTTTCTCTAAAAGAATTGTGTTTGCGCCAAGGGAAGCCGCTGTGCCGGCAGCCATAAGGCCGGCCGCACCGCCTCCGATGACAATGACATCATACATCATCAAATCACTCGTTTATCATATGTTTTCTTCTTTTCTTCCTTTTTATTAGTATATCAAAACTCCAAAACGATATCAAGATTAAGTAATTTAGAGAAAACCAGAGAAAAGCAGAGAAAATGAAAGAACGAAAAGAATAAATTAACTTTTTGACAATGTATAATATTTGCCAAAAACGGAAATATTGAGTAATATTATACAGGAGCTTAGCACTCAACACAAGAGAGTGCTAACAACGTGTTTACAATGACTTTATATAACAAGGAGGACTCATCATGAACATTAAACCCTTAGGCGACAGAGTTGTTATCAAAATGGTAGAAGCTGAGGAAACCACCAAAAGCGGTATCATTTTAACAGCCGGCGCACAGGAAAAGCCGCAGATGGCTGAAATCGTGGCTGTTGGCCCCGGCGGCATGGTAGACGGCAAGGAAGTAAAAATGGAACTGAAAGTCGGCGACAAGGTTATCACCAGCAAATATGCCGGCACAGAAATCAAGTTTGACAACGTAGAGTACACCATCTTAAAGCAGAGCGATGTACTGGCTATTGTGGAATAAGTAAAGGAGGCAAACAATCATGGCAAAGGACATTAAATTCGGCGAAGACGCAAGAAAGGCCTTAGAGGCCGGTATTAATAAATTAGCTGACACCGTTAAGGTAACCATGGGCCCCAAGGGCAGAAACGTTGTGCTGGATAAGAAATTCGGCGCGCCCTTAATCACCAACGACGGTGTGACAATTGCAAAGGAAATTGAACTGGAAGATGCGTTTGAAAACATGGGTGCACAGCTCGTTAAAGAGGTTGCAACCAAAACAAACGATGTGGCAGGTGACGGTACCACAACCGCAACACTTTTAGCACAGGCCTTAGTTCGCGAGGGCTTAAAGAACGTTGCAGCAGGCGCAAACCCCATGATTTTGAGAAAGGGTATTGCAAGCGCAGTTGACACCGCTGTTGATTACATTGTAAAATCCAGCGCAAAGGTAAACGGCAAGGACGATATCGCCCGTGTTGCTGCCATTTCCGCAGCTGACGATAAGGTTGGCGAGCTGATTGCCGACGCTATGGATAAGGTTTCCAACGACGGCGTTATCACCGTTGAGGAATCCAAGACCGCAGAGACCTATTCCGAGGTTGTAGAGGGTATGCAGTTTGACAGAGGCTACATTTCTCCCTACATGGTAACCGATACCGAGAAGATGGAAGCTGTTTTAGACGATGCTTACATTTTAATTACCGATAAAAAGATTTCCAACATTCAGGAAATTCTGCCCTGCCTCGAGCAGATTGTGCAGGCAGGCAAGAAGCTGTTAATCATTGCTGAAGATGTAGAAGGCGAAGCCTTAGCAACGCTTTTGGTTAACAAGCTCCGCGGCACCTTCACCTGCATCGCAGTTAAAGCCCCCGGCTTTGGCGACAGAAGAAAGGAAATGTTAAAAGACATCGCTATTTTAACAGGTGGCGAAGTGATTTCCGAAGAACTGGGCTTAGAGCTTAAAGATACAACCGTTAATCAGCTGGGTCGTGCTCGTCAGATTAAGGTGCAGAAAGAAAACACCATCATTGTTGACGGTGCCGGCAACACAGACGAAATTCAGGCACGCATCCATCAGATTAAGTCACAGATTGAAACAACCACCTCTGATTTTGACAGAGAAAAGCTGCAGGAACGTCTGGCTAAATTATCCGGCGGCGTAGCTGTCATCAAGGTTGGTGCTGCAACAGAGATTGAAATGAAAGAGAAGAAGCTGCGCATTGAAGACGCTCTGGCTGCAACCCGTGCAGCAGTTGAAGAGGGTATCGTAGCCGGTGGTGGTACTGCTTTTGTGAATGCCATCAAGGCCGTTGCCGCTTTAACAGAAACACTGTCCGGCGACGAAAAAACAGGCGCAACCATCGTGTTAAAGGCGCTGGAAGAACCCGTTCGTCAGATTGCATTCAACGCAGGCATCGAAGGCTCCGTTATTGTTGAAAAGCTGAAAGAAAGCGCTGACAAGATTGGCTTTAACGCGCTGACAGGCGAATATGTTGACATGATGAAGTCCGGTATCGTTGACCCCACAAAGGTTACACGTTCTGCTCTGCAAAACGCAGCAAGCGTTGCGGCTATGGTTCTGACAACCGAAACAGTTGTTGCAAACCAGCCTGAACCCGAACCGGCAATGCCCGCAGGCGGCATGCCCGGCGGCATGGGTTATTAATATAGCCCCGGGAGCTTAGGTAAAAAACGAAGGCATCCGCTTTGGCGGATGCCTTTTTTTTGTGCTTTTGCGCCTGCAAAAAAACCACCTGCCTTGCAGGTGGTTTTTTATTACCTAATTACGCTTTATCAAACGGGATGTGTCATTTCGTCCATGTTCAGAAGCTCGCTGTCGAGCTGATGCTTCTCTGCCTGGCGCTGTTTGAAGAACTTAACGGCAACCTGGTCAAAGAGGGCATAAGACAGAACATCCTCGTCCTGTTCAAGGTATTCTTTAATGTTCTCGCGCATCGTGTCAAGCTCAGGCTTGATTTTATCTGCCGGTCGGCAGGAAATGCGCGGTTCGTCACCAATGATTGATTTTGCAAACTCGTCATCAATCTCCACGGGAGTCTTACCGTATTCACCCTTAACAATGCCTTTGGTTTCTTTGGTAACCATTTTGTAGCGCTCGCCCATAATGACGTTGAGAACAGCCTGCGTGCCCACAATCTGGCTGGTGGGGGTGACGAGGGGCGGATAGCCCAGGTCTGCACGAACACGGGGCACCTCACGGAGCACTTCTTCGAGCTGGTCCTCTTTACCCTGCTGTTTCAGCTGAGACACAAGGTTAGAGAGCATGCCGCCGGGCACCTGATAGAGCAGCGTGTTGATGTCAACACCGAGCATTTTCGGGTCTAACAATCCGCTGGCTAAGTATTCCTCACGGAGCGGGCGGAAATAATCAGCAATTTCAGACAGCTTGCCAAGGTCGAGGCCTGTATCATAAGGTGTGCCGGCAAGTGAGGCAACCAAAGGCTCGGTCGGCGGCTGAGAGGTACCTAAGGACATGGGCGAAATAGCACAGTCAACGATATCAACTCCGGCTTCGATGGCCTTTAAGTAGGTCATGGAGCCGACGCCGCTGGTGTAGTGCGTGTGCAGTTGAATGGGGATTTTAACCGTTTCTTTCATGGCCTTAACCAGGTCATAAGCGGTGTAAGGCAGCAAAAGACCTGCCATATCCTTAATACAAATGGAGTCAGCGCCGCGTTCTTCCAGCTCTTTTGCCATTTTCACAAAAGAGTCAACGGTGTGTACATCGCTGATGGTGTAGCAAACAACGGCCTGCACATGGCCTTGCTCCTTGCGGCAGGCGTTGATGGCGCATTCTAAGTTACGAACGTCGTTTAAGGCATCGAAAATACGGATGATGTCAATGCCGTTTGCCAGCGATTTCTGTACAAAATATTCAACAACATCATCGGCGTAGTTTTTATAACCCAAAATATTCTGACCACGGAACAACATCTGAAGCTTTGTGTTCTTGGCGCGTTCACGAATCTTGCGCAGGCGGTCCCAGGGGTCTTCATTCAGAAAGCGGAGGCAGGCATCAAAGGTGGCACCGCCCCAGGCCTCTAAGGAATGATAGCCGATGGCATCCATTTTTTCCACAATCGGCAAAATCTCTTCTGTTGTCATGCGGGTTGCAATCAGGGACTGATGCGCATCACGAAGCGCAGTTTCCGTAATTTTAACCGGTTTTGTAGTGTTAGACATAGTGTATCCTTTCCGGGGCAAACCAGTTGCCGCCTGTTAAACTAAAACCTTTGCCATGGCCAAAAAGACACCTGCCGCAACGGCAGAACCGATAACACCGGCCACATTGGGGCCCATGGCGTGCATTAAAAGGAAGTTGGTGGGATCTGTTTTTCTGCCCTCGTTCTGAGCAACACGGGCAGCCATGGGAACGGCAGAAACGCCGGCAGAGCCAATCAGCGGGTTAACCTTGCCGCCGGTTACATAATACATCAGCTTGCCGAACAGGAGTCCGCCCGCCGTACTCAGGCAGAAAGCAGTCAGGCCCAAAACGATGATAAACAGGGTTTCTTTTTGCAGGAAGGTGTCCGCCGAGGCGGTTGCACCAACC
Source organism: Oscillospiraceae bacterium (assembly GCA_015068855.1). Taxonomy (GTDB): domain Bacteria; phylum Bacillota; class Clostridia; order UBA1381; family UBA9506; genus UMGS755. The sequence continues at coordinate 34,075 of SVJS01000011.1, forward strand.
GTGACACCTAAAAAGATGGTTACAATGTTAATCAGCTCGTTCTGAACTGTTTTGGAAAGTCTCTCGGTCACGCCACTTTCCTTGAACAGGTTCCCCAGCATCAGACAGCCAACTAAGGGCACAGCATCGGGAACAATCAGACCGACAACAACGGTAACAATAATGGGGAAAAGCAAACGCTCTAAGCGACTGACGGGGCGCAGCTGCTCCATCTTAACGCTGCGTTCTTTTTCCGTTGTCAGGGCTCTCATAATGGGCGGCTGAATGATAGGAATCAGCGCCATATAGGAATAGGCCGCAATGGCAATGGCGGGCAGGAGCTTAGGCGCCAGGGTTTTGGTAACCAAAATAGCAGTAGGACCGTCAGCACCGCCGATGATACCGATGCTCATGGCAGAAAGAAGGTCAAAGCCGAGGAGCAGGGCACCGAAAAAGGCAGCAAACACGCCGAACTGTGCGGCAGCACCCAAAAGCAGGCTCTTGGGGTTTGCAATCAGCGGGGAAAAGTCCGTCATGGCACCAATGCCAAGGAAAATCAAAGAGGGGTAAATACCCAATTTAACACCTAAATACAAAATGTCAAAAATGCCGCCGCCGAGGATTTGTCCGTAGTCCATAACAAAATGTTCCTCGCCGGTTCCCACGAAAAACACGTTGTGCATAATTTCGGCCATGGGAAGGTTGGCAAGCAGCATACCAAAGGAAATGGGGAGCAGGAGCAGAGGCTCAAACTCCTTGCCGATGGCAAGATAAATCAAAACACAGGCAATCGCCAGCATGATAATCGTTCCAAAGTCAACCCCCGCAAAAGCCAGCGGCGTGCCGCTGGTGGCGGCAAACAGTTTTGCAAGGCCGGTGCTTTGGATGAAGCTTTTGATGCCGTCAATGAGTAAATTCTGCAACTAAAAAACATCCTTTCCGGAAAAACCGTTAGTTCATGGTAATCAGCACGTCGCCGTTGTTAACTGTGGCGCCTGCGGAGGTGGCAATCGAAGCGATGGTGCCGTCCTGCGGTGCAACAATTTCGTTTTCCATTTTCATGGCCTCTAAAACAACGAGGGTCTGGCCGGCCTTAACAGCAGCGCCAACGCTTGTTTCGATACGCAAAATGGTGCCGGGCATGGGCGCGCTTACGCTGATCGCACCGGCGCTGCCGGAAGCAGCCGGAGCAGCCGGAGCAGCA
>SVJS01000004.1 GCA_015068855.1 Oscillospiraceae bacterium
GTGATCATGGCAGAGAGGTCCCACCCGTTCCCATCCCGAACACGGTAGTTAAGCTCTCTCGCGTTGACGATACTTGGTGGGCGACCGCCCGGGAAAATAGATCATCGCCGGAACAAACAGGCAGAACTTTATGTTCTGCCTGTTTTTTTATTTCCTTTCGTCAGAATATGGCGAAGCAATAAAAAAGCAAGGGGAATCCTTGCTTTGCTGTCGAAGATTGCGATTTGTGGTTCTGTTTTTTTGCCCGAAAATACTATATAATGTATACATAAGAAAATGAAACAACAAAATGTTGTGAAAGGGGCTTACATGGGATTATGAGACAGTTATGGACCACAGTGAACGTTCAGCAGACGGACAATGGGGAAAGATTTGCTCTGGATTACTATGTTCTGGCAAAAGAGGTGGGCATAGAGGGGCAGCGGGCACTCCGTTACGGTGTTGAAATTTATAAACGCGGCACAAGGCCTGATGGGACGCCTTATGCTGCTTACCGAAAAATATTTGACGTTTTTTCCACAGAGCAGGAAGCCCGGGAGGTTTTGTCATTAATGGCGCGCAATACCGTAACACCCATTACGATGCAGGATATTTTAGAGGACATGTTGGGCATCCGGGAGTTTGCCTGGGAAGCTCGCTCCGAGGACAGCCAAGAGGTCATACAAAGCGCATAAGGATTTTACACATAAAAAAACACCTGTCATGCAGTAGGTCATGGCAGGTGGTTTTTTATTAATGGATTATCAAATTGCTTCTGCGCTATCTTTTCTTGCGCGGTGCAGCATATAAACGGAAAGCATTTCGCCCAGAAAGGTAATGAGCAAAATGATGCTGAAAATATTGAGGTTTACAAAGCCCAGCGACAGGCTGAAATTCTTTCCGATTGCCAGGAAGAAAGTTGCCAGCAGGCTCGCACCATAGGTCAAAAAGGACGAGATTGTGTTGGCACAAACCATATAGGAGCTGCGGTTTTCCTCGGGATAGGTCTCAAACATATAGGCAAAGCTTGAAAAACCAAAGGCAGAGTAGCCAAGCGAAGAGATGATAACGGAGATAACGGCAATCGCTTGCGCGTTGGCAGGCGTGCCGAAGAGATAAGGCAGAAAGCTTGCGGCAATTAAAGTAACGCCACACATTAAGACGCGGCGCATGCCGATTTTATCGCTGATGCGTCCCCAAACGGGGGCCATGACGGATTCAATCACCAAATCAAAGACGGTTAAAATGGAAAGGAAACTCAGCCCCAGTTTCAGGCGCTGAATCTGCATAACGCCGAAAATAACATTGGTAAAGCTATGAAAAGGACTGAAAATAAACGAATAGCTGAGATATCTGCGAATTTTGGGCGTGGCAAACATCTCTTTTGTAACAGCCAGAAGATTGACCTTTTCCTTGGGCTTGTGTTCAACGGGCGGTTCTTTAATGAAAAACAGTGTTGGCAGGGCAATTAAAACCATTAAAAGCGCCAAAAGGCCAAAGGAAAGGTAACCATATCCCTCTGTTTCGCCCACAAATTTTGCTGTGATAAACGCTGCCACGAGATAAGCAAGGAGACGGACAACATTGACAATGCCATCCTTAATTCCGAAGAAGCGGCCAACACCACCGCCCCATTTGGAGCAGTCCATCAGCCAGATTTGGTATAGGGGCGTATATAAATTCGTTGTTACGGAGGTTACAAAGTAAAAAACAGCCACCAAAACGGCGGTCAGCATATTCCGCCCCGTGATGAAAGGCAGAATAAAGGCAATCGCCATTAATGGGCGGGAGAGCAGACGATTTACGAAAATAAACGGCTTTTTATGCTTTTTATTACCGGTCAGCCTTGGAATAAAAAGCTGCAAAAGTCCTGCCGCAGAGGTCAGAGAGACGACGAAGCTTGTGGGGGCTTCATCCATGCCCAACCAGGTCAGCAAGCCAACCAGGTAGGTCAGCCAGGCAGCGGCTGCGCTGTCACAGGCGCTGTCAATAGTAAAGCCGATACGGGAAAAGGTATATTCTTTCGGTTTCATTTCCTTGTTGTTCCAAAGGTAATCTTTGAGCGTTGACAGCTTCATATTGCCAATCTCTCCTTTGCAGGATGCTTTATTTAACACCATTTTAGCAAATTCGCGGCATTTGTCAAGAGCTTTTTTACCTTTTTTATATTACATTTATGTATCAAAAACCCGTTATTCCGCATTGCGCGAAATAACGGGTTTTTAATCATTTTTTTTATTGCAAGAGTCCCTTTGTTTCATAGGTAACGCTGTCGCCGTTTACGGTTACAACATAATACTTAACATACGAAATGTTGGTGGCGGGAGGCTTTAAGCCGATGCTCGGGAACACCCCGGCAGTAGTAATATAACGAACGCCGTTTTCCATAACGGTTTCATTCACAAAACCGCCGGCGAAGACATACACCGTGCAGCCTTTTTTGGCGGCGGTTTCCATCAAAGCCTTAAAGGCCATGATTTCGGCATCCAGGCTTGACAGGTTGTGGTCGTTTAAGAACACAAACAGGTTGCCGCCCGAAAGACGGGAAACGCAGCTTTCAAGCTTACCCAGCTGGGTTTTATCGGCACCGAAAAGCGAGGTGCCGTAAGCGTTTTTCAAGGTTACAAAGGTGCTGCCACCTTTGGTAAATTCTGAATACCCCTTGGCCGTTACTAAGGCATCGCCTAAGCCGGTTAAAAGGTCAGCATTCACGCCGTTTCCTACAAAAAAGTTGATATCGCTTTCCTTTTTAACAGCCTTGACAACCCCGTTCATAATGTAAAGATCAAAGAACTTCTGCGGGTCGCGGGTGTTACCGAATACAGTAAAGCGAAAACCATCATCGGTTGCAGACGAGGCGGTCTGGCTGGGGTCTGCTATGGCCGCGCCTGTGGGAACGCTCACCATTTCGGCACCGTCAACAGAGACGGCCATGTTGGCGGCGACATCGCCCAGAGCGGCGGTGATAACCGTTGAGCCGCTTTTTGTGGCACGAACGCTATTATTTTCTATCTTGGCGATACGGGGATTGAGCACGGTCATCCGCACGTCTTTTGGATAAATGGCGGCGGAAAAGCCGTTTGCATCATAGCCGGTCAGATATAAAACCGCTTTTTGTCCGCTTGAAAGGCTCAGGGTTTTATCCTTAAACACAAGCCTGTGGGGCGTGTCTAAAACAGTCAGGGTAATCTCGTCGTGATAGCTGCCTACCTGCCCGCGAATGATGGCTTTTCCGGGCGCGGTGGGGTAGAAAAAGTCATTGGAGACATAGCCGCTGCCCTCAACCACCGTCCAGCGGATTGTGTCCGTGGGGGCATATTCCATAAAGCGGCTGTATTGGTCCAGCTTTTCAGCTTTCAGCCACAGGGATGTGCCACAAAAAACAGCGTCATCGTCTGCGCTTATGCGTAAGGCGGAGTAGGCAGGGCGCTCCAGATTTTCGGTTACAATGCCAATGGAGTTGGTAACAGGGCGCTTGCCGCCGTCAGATGGCGTGTTCACAACGGCCTGAGAGCCATCATCCTGCCGGAGGGCGAGCAAGGTTGAGCCGCCACCGTCTAAGTTCATGGCATTATAGCAGCCCAGGTCGGCCATTAAATAACCCAACTGTTTCATGGTCATGCCGGTGGCGCCACTACGGCGGCCGTCGACGGCCACCAAGGTTAGAGTTGTGCCGGCCTTATCGAGTCCAACCGCGGAGCGGGGATGCGTGCCGCTGATGGTGTGCGAATAGCTTTCAGGAATTTTGCCCTCAGAAAGAAGCATGCCGCCACCGCCGACAGCGGTTTGGATGGCTTCATAGTCGGGGCTGGTGGAAAGGTGCAATGTGACCTTGCTGTCTACTTCCAGATAGTCGTCTAAGAAGGTGTGCATGCTCAGGTCGCAGGCTAAAACGTAACCGTCCTCAGGAATGGGAACGGGGCCCACGTCGCGGTTTTTGGCAACAACAACGCCGTCCTCCACAACCATTTCCAAAACGTTGCCGGCGGAGCCGGGGGTTTGTTCGCCCCAATCAGGGGTGTACATAACAATGCCGGTCATGCTGTCGTATTTGTTGATGACCATAATGGGTGCTGTGGTGCCATCGGGGGCGGTTACTGTGAACTCATAGGTAAAAGGACTGAAAAAGAGTGCATCCTCTTTTTTGTTCTGATACAGCGCGTTCATGCTCTCATAAGCTGCGGGGGACGTGAGCATCTGCCCGTCGTTAATTTGCAGGCCGATAGCACTGCCGTGACCATATTCGCCGGATTTTGAGGCGAAAAAGTCAGCGTTGATGGCAGCGACGGAATCAGCTGCTACGGCAGAGTCATAGGTGTTTTGCAAGGTGTTTTTGCCGTTTTCGTTGCTGAGCACATCAAATTTCAGATGGGGACGGGTCATGTCCGCCTGAACGATATGGATATCCTGCCAGCCGTTGTCCATCAGCTGATATTGATGGCGATAGGTCACGCCCGTAATCAGCGTTTTTTCCTCTAAAACAATGGTGTAAGCAGAGGCGGAGACAGGCAGACAAGCAAGAAGCAGGCAAAGGATGCAAAGAAGGGCAATGCATTTTTTCTTCATGGTTTTCTCCTCGTGGAATTAGGCGGCAGACCTTAGCCTGCTGCCACAATTTTTTTCAGGTATTGCAGGAATTCTTCCCGCAGGTCGGGACGTTTTAAGGCAAAATCAACGGTTGCCTCCAAGTAGCCCTGTTTAGAGCCAACGTCATAGCGGCGGCCGATGAAGTCATAGGCCAAAACGTCCTCTTTCTTAGCTAAAATACGAAGGGCATCCGTTAACTGAATTTCGCCGCCGGCGCCCGGTTTTGTTTCCTCTAAGCAGCGGAAAATCTCCGGTGTAATGATGTAACGACCCAGAACAGCAACGTTGGAGGGTGCTGTGCCGGGCGCAGGTTTTTCAACCATATCATCAACGTGGTACATGCGGTCGCCGATTTTGTTGCCCTTGACAATGCCGTATTTTGAGGTGTCCTCGTCAGAAACGGTCTGCACACCTAAAATGGTAGCCTGATGCTCGTTAAAGCGCTCAATCATCTGACCGAGGCAAGGTTTTTCGGCATCCACAACGTCATCGCCCAGCAAAACGGCAAAGGGTTCATTTTCAGCAAAGGACTTGGCACAATAAATGGCGTGGCCCAGACCTTTGGCTTCCTTTTGGCGGACATACTGGATGTTAGCCATGTCGGAAATGTCCTGCATGGCTTTAAGATATTCCAGCTTGCCACTTTTTTCAAGCTCGGTTTCGAGCTCGTAGGATTTGTCAAAATGGTCTTCCACAGCGCGTTTGGTGCGGCCTGTGATAATCAGAATATCCTCAATGCCGGCATTGACCGCCTCTTCGACAATATATTGCAAAGTCGGCTTGTCAACCAGCGGAATCATTTCCTTGGGAACGGATTTGGTTGCAGGCAGAAAACGGGTGCCCAGGCCTGCGGCAGGGATAACGGCTTTTCTGATTTTCATAACGGTTCCTCCTCGTTTTTAGTCATTTTGGTTATTCCAGCCCGGAACGGTGTCTTTCATAGCGGTAAACAGCCTTTGTCTTATGCCGCCGCTTTCTTTTTCCAGTTGCGACAGCAGGGTTTTGATATAGGCTCGTTTGGTGTTCCCGTCTGCGGGGCAGGTGTTTTTCACAACGGGAAGCGTAGCTTCCTGTGCAAAACGTCGAATGTCCTTTTCTTCTATATAAATGAAGGGGCGGAGCAGGGTTACATCCATTCTGTCAAGGTATGTGACAGGGGTAAAACAGCTGATGCGACCTTCATATAAAAGACTCAGCAAAAAAGTTTCAATGACATCATCATAATGATGACCCAGCAGGACTTTGTCCAGCCCGCGGCTTTTGGCAGCGCTGTTGAGTGCACCGCGGCGCAGGTTGGCGCACAGGGCGCAGGGATTTTTTTCATTTCGGATATCAAAAACAACCTCTTTGATGTTGGTTTTTTCGATGGTGTAGGGAATATCCCGCTCCTTACAAAAGTCTGCAAGAGGCGAAAAGTCCATGTCGCCCATGCCCATGTCCAGCGTGATGGCCTCTAAATGAAAGGGCACGGGATAAAACCGCTTTAAGGCATGCATGGCGGCGAGCACCGCCAGAGAATCCTTGCCGCCGGAAAGCCCCACAGCAAGGCGGTCGCCGGGCTCAATCATATGAAATTCTTCAATGGCCCGACGCATGGGGCTTAACAGATATTGCATAATGCAGCCTCATTTCTTTCATGGTTGGCAAATTGACTCGGCGTCCTCTTCGTGTTCAGCCCGACAAAGGACGCTGCCGTCTGATAAACGGAGAGCAAAGCGCTGGCCGGGCGGCAACTGGCTGCACCGGCGCACGTGCGTGCCGTCAGGCAGGTCGGCATAAGCATAGCCGCGACTTAGGGCGGACAGAGGCGACAGGGCCTCCAGCTTTTCAACTTGCAGGGCAAACGCATGGCGCTTTTTTTCAAGGCATAAGGCTAAGGCGCGGCGCGCCTCTTCCTGCTTATGGTCAACGGTTTGCCGCATGTCCGTGAGGCGTCCCGAAAAATCTGCAAACGCGGGGCTGCCGGAAAGGCGGGACAGTTTTGTGCGATTATTTTGCAGAAGAGAATGCATCCTTGCCTGAATGGCATTTTTCATGGCGTCAATCTGCTGCAACAGCGCCCTGGCATCCGGCACACAAAGCTCAGCCGCGGCCGAGGGAGTGGGTGCCCGCAGGTCTGCCACAAAGTCAGCAATGGTAAAATCCGTCTCGTGACCAACAGCGGAAATCACGGGGATGGCGGAGTCATAAATGGCCCGGGCCACAACCTCCTCGTTAAAGCTCCATAAATCTTCAATGGAGCCGCCGCCGCGGCCCACCAAGATCACGTCGCCGATTTTATCGCGATTCAGCAGACGGATTGCCCGTGCAATCTCCTCGGCAGCACCCTCGCCCTGCACCGAAACAGGGAACAGCTTCACGGAGGCCAGAGGAAAACGGCGATGCAAAACATGAATCATATCCCGAACGGCGGCGCCGGAATCGGATGTGACAAGGCTGACAACCCTGGGAAAGGCGGGGATAGGTTTTTTGTGGCCGGCATCAAAAAGGCCCTCGGCCTCAAGCTTTTTTTTGAGCTGTTCGAAGGCTGCAAACAAGCTGCCTTCACCCTCGGGAGACATCTGTTCAACATAGAGCTGGTAAATGCCGCCCGGTTCATAAACAGAAATTCTGCCCCGTGCAGCGACCTTCATCCCGTCCTCGGGGATAAAACGCAAAGAAGCGGCGGCAGAACGAAACATAACAGCCTTTAAGACTGAGTCGGATTCTTTTAATGTCATATAGATATGTCCCGAGGGGTGGCGCTTGCAGTTGGATAGCTCCCCCAGAACGCAAATGTCTTTTAAGTAGCCGTTGTGTTCAATCACGCGACGGATATAATGATTCAGCGCCGAAACGCTTACGGTTTTGAGTTCTTGTTCCATGGCGTTCTCCTTTTGTTGTGCAAAATCAGACCGGGGGAGTTTGCAAAAAAGGGGATATCAGGAGCGGGGCTCTTTGGAAACAGAGGCTAAGATGCCGTTGACAAAAGCAGCCGCTTTTTCGGTTTCATAGTCTTTTGCCAGCTGAACAGCCTCGTTAATGGCGATGCTGTCGGGAATGCTTGCGTCATATAGTAGCTCACAAATACCCACACGCAGCGCAGCCAGGCTCACAGCAGAAAGGCGGGAGAGAGACCAGCCGGTAGCGTGCTTTTCAATCAGGGCATCAATCGCAGAAAGGTTTGTTAAGGTTGTCCTGACCAGATTTTCCAGATAGTCCTTCTGCTCTGTAACGTCGCTTCTGTACGTATAGTAAAGCTCTAACAGACTGTCTGCCGCAATCGGTTGGAATTTATATTCAAAAATAATGATGAAACCGGCCTCGCGAGCCTCTTTTCTTGTCATGGTTATGCTCCTGTCTATGATAAAATTTATAAAACAAATCCCAGCGCTTCTGTTATGTTTTGTGCCGGGAGGATGCGCAATCCCTTAGGAATTTGCAGGTTTTTCACGTTGGCCTGCGGAATCAGGCATGCCTTAAAGCCAAGCTTTTCCACCTCGGCCAACCGGCGCTCCATCTGACTCACAGCACGCAATTCGCCGGTCAGACCAATTTCGCCGATAGCGGCCAGATGCGAATCAATGGGCGTTGAACGAAATGCAGAGGCAATGGAAAGAGCCAGAGCCAGGTCAACGGCGGGTTCATCCAGCCGGATGCCGCCAACAATATTCACATACGCGTCCTGATTTTGCAGATTGAGCCCGACGCGTTTTTCCAAAACGGCAATCATCAGGTTTACACGGTTATAATCAATGCCTGTTGCCATGCGCCTGGGAACGCCAAAGGAAGAGGTGCACAGCAGCGCTTGAATTTCAGCTAAAACAGGGCGCGTGCCCTCCATGGTGCAAACAACGGCAGAACCGGGAGCAGAGTCAGGGCGACCCTCTAAGAGCATGGAGGAAGGATTTTCAACCTCACGCAGGCCGGCGCCCGTCATTTCAAAAACACCAATTTCGTTGGTGGAGCCAAAGCGGTTTTTAACAGCCCGCAGCACACGGTAACTGTGGTTTCGCTCGCCCTCAAAATAGAGAACCGAGTCCACCATGTGTTCTAACACCTTAGGGCCGGCAATAGCGCCGTCTTTTGTGACATGGCCAACAATGAAGATGGCGGTTCCTGTTTCCTTGGCATAGCGCATCAGGGAGAGCGTAACCTCACGGACCTGGCTGACGCTGCCCGGCGCCGAGGAAACATCGGGGTGATACATGGTTTGTATCGAGTCGATAATCAAAACATCGGGCTTAACCGATTCAACGGCGGCCCGAATTACGGTTATATCCGTTTCGGTCAGCACAAGATACTCGGCTTCTTTTTCTTGCAGGCGGTCGGCCCGCAATTTGAGCTGTTTTTCCGATTCCTCGCCGGAAACATAAAGCAACGAGGCTTGCTTGTCCAGATGGCCGGCTAATTGCAGAAGTAGGGTGGATTTTCCGATGCCCGGGTCGCCGCCTACCAAAATCAGGGAGCCGCGGACAATGCCGCCGCCCAACACCCTATCGAGCTCACGGATACCGCAGGAAAAGCGCTGTTGGTCACTTGTGTCAACGCTGCTGAGACGCAAAGGCGTTGCAGAGGCAGCCGGGGCAGAACCTGCGGATTTTCTTTCAGTTCGGATGATTTCTTCTTCCAAGGTGTTCCAGGCATTGCAGCCGGGACATTTGCCCATCCATTTCGGGACCTCGTAACCGCATGCGGTACAGACAAATTTAGTTTTGGCTTTCACAAAGGTCACGCTCCCTTCTACATGCCGGAGAGGATGTTAATCCTCGGCGATGGATGGCGGTAAAATTTCAATCGGTGGCGGGGTCGGGGTCTCAGGTTCCGGTTTTTCCGGGTCCTGGTCGGGTCTGGCCGGCGCACCTGTTTCGCCCTCGTCATCTGTGTCAGGATGAGTGGGCTCATCGCCCTCGGGGGGCTCGTCTCCCTCAGGGGCGTCGGTGGGGGCAGGACCCACACCGATGAGTTCGATTTGTTCGGTTGGAACATAGGTGCTCTTGGCTAAAAATTCGCTTTTAACCACGCTGCCGTTCTCTTTGGTGATTTTATAGGTATGGTATGTGCTGCCGCCGGCACCCTTTTGCTCGATTTCCACCGTGCCTTCGGGCAGGTCAGGCGTTTCCTTCTGCACGATTCTGGGGCCTGTGGTGGCGATGCACTGAGACGAAATTTCAATGGTTTTGTTGGGGTTTGTTTTTGTGCCGTAAATCGAAATTGTGTTCACGCCGCCGGAAGCAGACGCCACAATTTTAACAGGAGCGTTAGTGTTGTTGGAAAACTTAAAATCAATGCTGCCGTAGGAAACGGTGGCATCACGACCCATGGGCACATAGGAAACGGGAAGCGAATGGTTTGTGCGCTGCACAATCGAAAGGTCGGCTAAAACAGCGGCGTTATACAGGGTTGAAGAAACCTGACAGATACCACCGCCAACACCGGGCTCAATCTTGTTTCCGACATATACATTGGCTATACGGAAGCCGCGGGCTACGGTACGGGGACCAACGGTGTCGTTATAAGAAAACACATCGCCGGGCTTAAGCACAACAGAGTTGATTTTTTGAGAAGCCAGGCTCACGTTGTAGGAACGGGACACATCGCCGGCGTTATAATTGCTGCTGTAACGGCTTAGCCGGTCGGGAAACAGGGAAGCATCCAGCGATTCCTTCGTTACGGCGGGCGCCGTCAGGGTAACGGGGATGCGAATCACTTCGCCGTCTGTGGCATCAATTAAGGTCTGCGCCTCGGCTGCATCAAAGGTGACGCCGGGTTTTTCGTCAACAAAAATGAGGCGTTGATTTTCAATGGAATATTGGGCATCCTGCGGTTGGCAGGCAACTTCGTTATACAGTTTTACAGCATTGGGTTCTTCGGGCAGAATTTCCTCGTCTGTCAGCAGGAACACGGGATCTACGGCAAGGAACACAGAAGCCAGAAACCGCTCAGCGGTTTTGGCCGGGTCAATGCCAACGCCTGCAACGCCTCGGGTTACCACAAGGGTTTCGCCCTCCAAGGCATAGGAAAGCTGGCGGCCTGTTGTTATGCCTGTTTCGGCCAGCGCTTTAATGGCTTCTTGCAGGGGCGCCTCGTCGCAAAGCATGAGTGGCGGAAGATGGAGTCCATCACGCCGGATCGTGTAGATGGTTTTGAGACGGTCAATGGCGGAAAGGTCACCGCGGCCTGCTTCATAAGCGTTGCGAACGGTTTCGTCAAGATTTAACCGGCCGTTCATGGCAAGTAAATCCAACGTTTTTTCTTCTTCTCCATAGCGCAGGGTTATGGTGGGAGGCAGGGCGTTTGCATAACGCTCCGTGAGAGCCTCTTCTGCCTGCGTGATGGTCAACCCGCCCAGGGGAACGTCGCCAACAAAAACACCTTTATAAATGGTTTTGCTCATCAGAGCAACCACACTGTAAACACAGAGCGAAATCGCCAGAGCGAATACCGCGGCGCCCGTGATAATCAGGGGCAAAAATCGGCGTAAAGGACGCTCGGTACTATGTACGGTTTGCATGTAATCACCTCTATGTATATTATAAATGTAAATAGTCCGTTTGTAAACTGTTTTCTTCTATTTTTAACGTGATTTTAACATAAAAAGAAGCTGCCTTGAAAAATTCGTAAGACAGCTTCTGCAAATTAACGGTTTAAGAGCCAGGTTGCCAGATTTAAGTAGCCGGCAAAGGTGACCCAAAGCCAATACGGGAGCATGAGCAAGCCCGCAGGGCGGCTGATGCGGTAGAATTTGGCGGTGGTAATGCCAACCACCAGCCACAACAAGAGCAAAACCCAAAAAGCGGCAAAGAGCATACCAAAGCGGAAATAGACGATGGGCCAGAGAAAATTCAGGACCAAGGACACGAGATAAAAGCGCAGGGCATCCTGCACGTAGGGCTTTTGTGGCCCCTTTCGATAGACAAGATAACTTGCAATGCCCATTAAAATGTACAAAATCGTCCAGACAATGGGGAACAAATAGCCCGGTGGAGAAAGCGGGGGCTTTTCCAAAGCAGCATACACCGAAAAGCTGTTCCGCGTTAAAAATGCGGCCAGACCGCCCACGGCCAGGGGGAGAAGCACAAATGCGGTCAGCCGCAAGAGTTCTTTGGCGTTAATGACATGAAACGAATTTCCCAAAACAACACCTCATTCCGGTCACGCGTCTCTAAACGGCGTGACACATAAATTGAATCTCACAATAGAGTATATGCGTGTGTTTCGGGGCTTATACGGGGACAGGCCGAAAGGGCCTTATTTTTATGGGTTTAATCCACGGGGATAATGAGTTCCTGGCCGATGGACAGGGCAGAAGACTCTAAATCATTCATCCACATAACCTTATCAATAAAGAGGCGCAAATCCATTCCCTCAGGACAATGGGGCTCGCAGATGTCCCACATGGTGTCGCCCGTGTCGGCAACCACCGTGATTTCATGAACGGTTGTTTCGGCCAGAGCGCCCACAGAGCTTACAAAGAGAAGAGCCAGGGCGGTTAAAACAATATATAATTTCATGCGTTGTTCTTTTGCTTTTTGAGAAAAAGAGCGAATTCGTTTTGTTCTTTCGGTCATCATCTGTCACAACTCCTTTATCGAACTTTTGTTCGTATTTCAATTGTAACAGAACAAATGTACGGTGTCAACACTTTTTTTGAAAAAATTTTATTAACATCCAAAAAGATGTAAATAGTTGGCTCAGAATTTTTTATTTGCTCATTATCTGTAAATATGCTATAATTGACACATACAGAATTTTATTTTATAAAATTCTCAAGAGCTATCGCTCTTTTGCGCTCTTGCGAGCACGGTGTCAATTGACGGCGCCCTCTAAAATGCTCTTGCAAGCAAGTATTTTTACTCCTGGTAAAACTAGCATCTAAAATGTACACTGATTTTATAAAGATTGTCGAAAAAAGTCGAAATTGTCGAAATGAGAAGTGTACGGTTTATGGTACTCGATTATTTGTATAATTATAGATAAAGGAGTGGTGTTATGAAATTATTTGGAGATTTTGAAGCTGTAAAGTTTTATGAGGAAAATTTGATTTTCATAACTCGGCGCGGATATCTTTATTATATTTTTAATCCTAAATATAATCGTTGGAGGAAACATAGTAATGCTGGAAATGATAGTATTACAGTTAGCAACTATGATGATGTTAGCAAAAATGAACTTATTGATGCAATGCAAGGTATATTCCCTAAAAAAGAAACTGATTTTATGAGGTTATGTAATCCCGAACAGTTATGTATAAGAGATATGATAGATTTGCTCCGAGAGGATTATATGAGATATATGTCTGATAATTCAATCGCTTATACAGTCCATCAGTTTTTATTGGAGTCGGATGTGTGTCATAAATCTTTTTCGGAAATAAAAAAAGTTTTTGATAATGCACTTAAACTCCATCAAGAAAATGGGAAGGTTCTTACTCGAATTAAAGACCTTTGTCTGGCTATTATAGGCAGAGATATCTTTAAAAAAGAAATAGGTATAGTAGATGGTCACGACAGTTCATCGTATTTTTGGATTATGCCTGTAAGGGTTATAGACTATTCGAATACGAATGAAATGGATAATGTTGCTGAAATGAGAAGTATAGAAATCTCAATTGAGGAAGACGATGTCAGTCAATACCTTACGCCTTTTCTGTATAAGCATTATGATGATAACCTTGAAGCTAATAAAAAAAGAATTGAATATCAATGGACGGATGATGAGGGCAATGAACAAATTTCGGTTATAAATGGATTTGAGTGGTATTTGACATATAATTTCTTCAACTTTGATTCTATAGTGGCAATTTTAAAAGATATCAAAGATACGGTCAATGCTCTATCTTCAGGAAGAGAAAACGAATTTACAGAAAAACTAAAAGATAAGGAAGTTGATCTTATTATTGATTTTTATCATCGGTTTACATACAGAATGGAATATATGATGAAAGTTGGTAAAGAAAAAGGATACGATTTAATATCTTTTATGGGACCATAAATTTTTTTGTTCCGGTCTTAACACGAACAACTGCCCAATAAGGCTGGTATCTAGATTATACAGTCTTTATAAAGTTTGATATACAAGGGACAAAAATTGTTTGTATTAAATATTGAGGAGAATTGAAAGGAGATAGATACAATGAAAAAAACAGAGAAGAAGAGTAATAATAAAAATGCTGAAGTAAAGAAAACAAAAAATAAAATTGATTCGAAGAAAATAAACAATAAGGAACGAGCAAAATATGATGATATGCGTCAAATAGATTGGTATCCTATTGACCCTTATTGTGATTGATTAGTTTGTAGTTTTACAAAGTGTGATATATACGAAAATGGTAGGAGGAATTATAATGGCACTAATTAACTGTCCTAATTGTAATAAGGAAATAAGCGACAAAGCAAAAGTTTGTGTGGGATGTGGACATCAACTTATTGATGATGTAAATGCAGAAAAAACAATGTTGAGTTGCCCTGAATGCGGTGCGTTTACTGATACTTTGACAGATATTTGTTCTAATTGTGGCTATCCGTTAAACTCACTTGAGATAAAATCAGATGGAAAACAGAAGTCCAAAAGAATATTTAAGAAGAAATGGTTTTGGGTTTCAGCCATATGTTTTGTGTTGTTAACTTCAATAGTATTGTTTGCATCAAATAACATAAGAACTGAAAACTACAATATAGAGATATGTACTGCGGTGGACGAAATAATGGCAGTGTCTGCTGATGCTGAAAATGTCGGTAATCAGATATGTTCTGTGTGGAATAATGCAATTTTTGATAAAGATAATGAAAATACTGCGAAATATACAAAAACTGCAAAAGACTTTAATGAAGCTTTAAGTAATCTGTTTGCTGATGAAGAGTTTACAGGCAAGATTACAGACATTAGAAATAAGCAAAGCGAAATTGACACTTATCTTGGAAAACTTAAAAACCCTCCTGGAAAATTCGAAGACGCATATGATGAGTTTAAAGAATTATATTATGCTTACTCTGATTATGTGGATTTCGTAATCTCGTGTAAGGGTAGTTATAATACATATACAGAAGATTTGTCTAAAAAGAGTTCGGTATTAATGGAAAGCTATAGAGAGATAAAAGTAGAATTGCTGGGTGAATAATTTTTTGTCCCTAACTTGACAAAATCATATAATTGATATATGCGCTTTTAGGGTTCTTTTTCAAATCCGTTTGCTTATTTGTGCTTAGCAGTCCGAAAAGAGAACGGGACTTTTGAAATTTTATTTTGAGGTGATACGATGAAATTATTTACACTCGGGACAAGTCACGGCGCGACCGAAATCGGCAGGGTGTGCTCCGGCAATCTGGTAGAGGTAAACGGGGCTTATTATCTGTTTGACTGCGGTGGCAGCGTTGAGGCAAAAATGACAAACCACCAGTTGCCGATTGGCGAAATTAAAGCTGTGTTTATCTCACATATGCATGAAGACCATGCGGGGACCCTGTCTTCCATTGCAAAACGCTTTATTGTCTATCTGAACAGGGAAAAGTCAGTTAAAATGTATTTGCCGGAGCAAAACGGCATAGATGCCTTTCAAAACTGGCTGAAAGCCTTGCATCTTACGCCTGATGAAAAAATTGTGTCCTTTTTCGAGGTGCAGGCCGGGGAGATTTATCGTGATGAAAATATAACCGTCACGGCGATTCCGACGGCACATCTGGGGGGCGGAAAGTTCCCGAGTTTTGCCTATGTGATTGAGGCGCAGGGTAAAAAACTTTTATATACCGGTGATTTGGCGCTCGATTTTCATGACTATCCGGAGATTCTTTTTAAGGAAGAATTTGATACCGTTTTATCAGAGCTTGTGCATTTTGACTTTGAAAAGAATTTTGAAACCATCTTAAAAACAAAGACGAAGAGACTGATTTTTACGCACATGTCTTTAACGAAAGCCGAACAGGTGAAAGAAAGAGAAGCGGAATTTCCGTTTGAGGTTATAATTGCAGAAGACGATATGTGCTTTGAAATTTAATTAAAAGCAGAATGTCAAAATTGATTTTATAAAGAAGCAGGTGCTGGCTTATGGAACGAAGAAAAACAAGAGAGATTATGGCGGGAAATGTGGGGATTGGCGGCAATCACCCCATTTCTATTCAATCAATGCTTTGCACGCCCAACGGAGATTTTGAGGCGGCCTTAGCCCAAACAGAGGCGCTTTTGGCGGCCGGCTGCGACATTATCCGTCTGGCTGTGATTGACGAGGCGAGCCTTGCGGTTGTCCGTAAGCTGAAACAGGCCGCCCCTGCACCCCTTGTGGCAGATATTCAGTTTGATTATCGACTGGCGCTCGGTGCCATTGATGCGGGGATTGATAAAATTCGCTTAAATCCCGGTAACATTGGCAGCGCTGACCGCGTTCGCCTTGTGGCAGAACGGGCAAAGGAGAAGGGTATTCCCATTCGCGTGGGCGTGAATGCCGGCTCCATTTCCAAAGCATCCCTTGCTAAACATGGCGCGCCTTGTCCGGCGGCATTGGTGGAGGCGGCTATGGAACAGGTGGCACTTTTGGAAGCCTGTGATTTTCATGATATCGCCGTTTCCTTAAAGGCATCTTCGGTTCCCATGATGCTGGAAAGCTATCGCCTGATGGCAGCCCAAACGGACTATCCTCTGCACTTAGGGGTGACCGAGGCAGGAACCAAGTTCGGCGGCACCGTTAAATCAGCCGTTGGTATCGGCGCGCTGCTTTCAGAGGGCATTGGCGACACGCTGCGCGTTTCGCTGACAGCAGACCCGGTGGAAGAAATTAAAGCAGCGGTTGAAATTTTGTCGGCCTTAGAGCTTCGGCAGGACAGACCAAGCCTTGTTTCTTGTCCCACCTGTTCTCGTTGCAGTGTGGACTTGATTTCTATCGCAGAGCGCGTATCGAACCGCCTGCATGAGATTAAGAAGCCCGTTAAAATTGCGGTTATGGGCTGTGTTGTGAACGGACCGGGAGAGGCCCGCGATGCCGATATCGGCGTGACAGGTGCTAAGGGCGAGGGCCTTTTGTTCCGCGGCGAAAAAATCATCCGCCGTGTGCCGGAGGCAGACATTGTGAATGCCTTATTTGAAGAATTGGACGGCATGGGTGTTCTGTAAGGTTTTATTTGAGGAAAATCAGAGTAATGGAAGGATCGTATGGCAGATTTACTTAAAAGCCTGGTCGGGGAGGCGCTGGAACCGGATTTTGCCGGTGTGACTCTCACCCGGTTTCAGGTGCATAAACAAGACAGAAAAGTTCATATTGGTTTGCGCTGTCCTCATGTTCTCTCTGATGAACTTACAGAGGCGTTCTGTAAGCGCGTTAAGGAAAGCTACGGGCTGCGTGATGTCGTCTTAGAGCTTTCTTATGATGCCGGTGCCGTATCAGCGGAAACAGCCGGCACCATCTATGAAAACATGAAGCACGCGATTGTTGCCAAGCTGCCTGCGACAAAGGGCGTGCTTTTGAACAGCCATGCAGAAATAGAAGCGGGTCGTTTTGTTGTTTATCTGAAATTTGGCGGAGAGAAAACCCTCTGCGAACACGGGATAGACAAGTTTATGGAAAAGACCCTGCGGGAAACCTACGGCACTGCTTTTTCCGTTTCCTTTGTCAGCGAGCCTGTGTCCTCGGATGCTGTTTTTGAGCGCTTAGAAAGCCAGCGTGCCGAGCTGATTCGGGATGCTGCGCAAGTGGCGGAGGCGGTGGAGGTAGCCGAAACAAAGAAGAAGGAAGTTAAGCGGGAGGCGCCTGAGACCAGTGATGATGTTCTTTTGGGAAAACCTTTTAGCGGTGCCATCACCCCGCTTTCTGATATTGATGAAAACAGCGGCCGTGTTATGGTGGAGGGCCGCGTGATTGCGCAGGAAACCAGAGAACTCAGAAATAAAAAAACGCTTTTGGAGCTTTATGTTGCCGATGACGAAAGCTGCATGATTTGTAAAGCCTTTTTAAGCGACAAGCAATTCGGAGAGATTAAGGGGAGCTTAAAGGGTCTGTCCGGCGTGCGTTTGTCAGGCACAGCACAATACGACAGCTATGCCAAGGAAGTCGTTATCTCCATTCGTGATTTGATGAAAGTCAAAATCAGCCCCCGCCCGGATACGGCGGAGGAAAAACGCGTGGAGCTTCATGCTCACACCACCATGTCTGCCGAGGATGCTCTGGTTAAGCCTAAGGAGCTGGTCGCCCGTGCGGCGGCCTGGGGACATAAAGCCATCGCCATCACAGACCATGGCGTTGTGCAGGCGTATCCTGATGCCTATGATGCCGGCAAAAAGTTCGGCGTTAAAATCATCTATGGCATGGAGGCCTATTTGGAAACCGATGCGGGCAGCTATGTGACCAACGAAAAGTCCATGCCTCTGTCCGGCGATTTTGTTGTTTTTGATATTGAAACCACCAGTCTTTCCGCGCGATACGGAGAGATTATTGAAATAGCGGGTGTTAAGATTTCTGACGGAAAAACGGTAGACCAGTTTTCCGCCTTTGTCAAACCCGAGGCGTCCATTCCCTATCATATTACGGAGCTGACGCGCATCACGAACGAAATGGTCAGCGCCTCAGAGACGATTGCAACGGTTCTGCCTGCCTTTTTAGAGTTTGCAAAGGGCTGTGTTTTAGTGGCCCATAATGCCACTTTTGATGTGGGATTTATTAAGAAAAAAGCAGAGGTTTTAGGCATTCCCTTTGATTTTTGTGCGATTGACACGCTCATGCTCAGCCGCCGTCTTTTAACAGCGCTCAAAACGCATAAGTTAAACCGTGTGGCCAAGCATCTGGGCTTTGTGTTTGAGGGCCATCATCGTGCCATTAACGATGCCGAGGTAACGGCCCGTATTTTCCTGCACTTTACAGAGCTTATGTCAGGCCTTGATATCTGTGATGTTGCGGATATCAACGCGCGACTGGGCAGAGAGGCTCTGGAAAAATATAACGATACCTACCATGCTATTTTGCTGGTGCAGAATATGTGCGGCCTTAAAAATTTATATAAGCTGGTTTCCACCTCTCATCTGGATAGCTTTTATAAGCGCCCCCGTGTTAAGAAAAGTGTTTTGGATGCGCATCGGGAGGGCCTGATTGTGGGCAGCGCCTGCGAGGCGGGCGAATTGTATCAAAAGATGCTTCGCGGGGCAACGGAGGCAGAGCTTACAGCCATTGCTTCTTATTATGACTATCTGGAAATTCAGCCTCTTGGCAACAATGATTTTATGATTCGCGAGCATATGGTTCAGGGAAAAGAAGAATTGCAGGATATGAACCGTAGCATTGTGGCCCTGGGGGACAAGCTGCAAAAGCGCGTTGTGGCGGCTTGTGATGTGCATTTTCTGGATGCTAATGACGCTATCTATCGTCAGGTGATGCAGACGGCCAAGGGCTATGACGACCCTGAATTTCAAGCGCCGCTGTATTTGCGAACCACCGACGAGATGCTGGCGGAGTTTAGTTATCTGCCTAAGGAAAAAGCTTATGAAATTGTTGTGACAAACCCCAATCTGATTGCAGACGAAATGGGGGATATATTGCCTATTCCGGAGGAAACCTTTCCGCCGGAAATGCCCGGCGCCACAGAGGAATTGCAAGAACTTTCCTATGCCAAGGCGCACGAGCTTTACGGCGAGGAATTGCCTCAGCTGGTCAAAGACAGAATGGAAAAAGAACTGGTGCCGATTATTAAATACGGCTTTTCCGTTATGTATATGATTGCCCAGAAGCTGGTTACCAAGTCCTTATCCGACGGCTATCTGGTTGGGTCCCGAGGCTCTGTCGGCTCGTCTTTTATTGCCTTTTTGTCGGGGATTACGGAGATTAACTCTCTGCCGCCGCATTATTTGTGCCCTGCTTGCAAGCATGTGGAATTTGTGTTGGACGGCAGTTTCAGCATGGGTGCCGACATGCCGGATAAACTGTGTCCCGCCTGCGGTGCGAAATATAAAAAAGACGGCTATGACATTCCGTTTGAGACCTTTTTGGGCTTTGACGGAGATAAAGAGCCTGATATTGACTTAAACTTTTCCGGCGAATACCAGAGCGTGGCGCATAAATACACGGAAACGCTGTTCGGCAAGGGCAATGTGTTCCGTGCAGGCACTATTGGCACTTTGGCGGAAAACACCGCCATGGGCTATGTGAGAAAATATGCGGAGCTAAACGGCATCACCCTGACCAAGGCGCAAATGAAGCGCTTGTCATTGGGCTTAGAGGGCGTTAAACGAACGACAGGACAGCATCCGGGTGGTGTTATGATTGTGCCCCGTGCCAACGAGGTGTATGAATTTACGCCGATTCAGCATCCTGCCAATGATACGGAAAGCGATATTATCACCACACATTTTGATTATCATTCCATCAGCGGGCGCTTGTTGAAGCTGGATATTTTAGGCCATGATGACCCCAGTATGATTCGCATGCTGGAAGATTTAACGGGGCTTGATGCCAGAACCATTCCCATTGACGACAAAGCGACCATGAGCCTATTTACCTCAACGGAGGCTTTGGGCGTAACGCCGGAGGATATCGGCAGCGAGGTGGGCACCTTTGCCGTGCCTGAATTCGGTACCCGTTTTGTGCGCCAGATGCTACTCGATACAAAGCCCACAACATTCAGCGAACTGATTCGAATCAGTGGACTGTCTCACGGTACAGATGTCTGGACCAACAATGCGCAGGATTTGGTGCGCGCAGGAACGGCAACGCTGCCGGAGGTTATTTGTACCCGTGATGACATTATGCTGTACCTCCTGCAACATGACCTGCCGCCCCTGACATCTTTCAAAATTATGGAGAAAGTTCGTAAGGGCAAGGGGCTTGCGCCGGAGGACGAAGAGCTGATGCGCGAAAAGGGTGTGCCGGGGTGGTACATCAACTCCTGCAAAACCATTAAATATATGTTCCCGAAAGCCCATGCAGCGGCCTATGTGACAATGGCGTTTCGCATAGCTTACTTTAAGGTGCATTATCCGATTTCGTTTTACATTGCCTATTACACAGTTCGTGCCACGGATTTTGATGCCGAGAGAATGCTGGGCGGCAAAGAGCGCGTCATGGTTGCTATGCGGGAGATTGAATCAAACCCTGAGGCCACACAGAAGGACAAGAACGTGATGACCATTTTAGAGGTTTGTAATGAAATGTATGCCCGTGGCATTCAGTTTTTGCCGGTTGACTTATACCTATCTCATCAGACCAAATTTGTGGAGGAAAACGGGGCCATAAGGCCACCGCTCAACACCATTGCCGGTGTTTCCGATGCTGTTGCAGAGGCGATTTGCTCGGCACGGCAGGAGGGTGCATTTTTATCTGTTGAGGACTTTAAGAAGCGCGCGAAAATCGGTAATGCCATTGTGGAAAAATTGCAGGAATTTCACGTACTCAGGGATGTGCCTGAAACCAATCAGGTCAGCTTGTTTGATATGTAACATACGATTAAAATGATGAAGATAAGCAGATGCTGATACAAACGTTTTTCTGGGGGGAATGAGCGTTTATGGTAAAGAGACATCTGCTTATTTATTGCACCTTGTTTTTGTGCGGCGTGTATGCAGCACATAGGCTGTCCGGCTATGTTCTGCTGTGGCCGGTTGCGGTCGTTGGTGCCGTTTGCCTTGCTTTATCTGTGCTTGCAAAGCGGGGCAAAAGTCTGTTTTTACTTGTATTCTTCTTTTTGCTTGGGTTTTACCACATGGGGCAAGCTTCCGACATAGAAAAGCGTGCGCTGGCGCCCTATCAGGAGGAATATGTTACCATCACAGCGGATGTGATGGAACAGCCTGTGTATAAAGAATCCGACGGCAGCCACACAGTGTTGGCACAATTGCGAAGCCTTTCCTTTTTGGGGGAAACCCACGCAGTTTCTGAGCGGATGCAGATGACAATCAAGGCAGGGGAGCCTGTGCCCCGGTTCGGAGAACGGTTTCAGGCCGTTTGCTTAGTCTATCAGCCTCACGAGGCCATGAACGAAACAGGTTTTGATTATGCTTTGTATTTGCGGGGCAAAGGTATTTTCTTTTGCGGCATAGCTGAAAAAGATACCGTGACAATGCAAGGCACGTATCCCCGCAACCTGCGGGACAAGATTTATGCCTTCCGCCTGCGCTGTGAACGTATTGCAGACGAAGTCTTTACGCCGGATGTTGCCGCGGTGGTTAAGGCGATGGCGCTGGGCAACAGCGCGGATATCTCGGATGACTTATATGAAAAGTTGCAGGTCAGTGGCCTCAGTCACGTGTTGGCGGTTTCCGGTATGCAGGTTTCTTTATTGCTTTCCGTAGTTTGCGCAGTTCTTTCCTGTTTTCGGATTCGCTTGTATCGCAGCAGTCTGCTTGTGTATCCCGTCATCTTATTTTTCGTGGTTTTTGCGGGCGGAGAACCTTCGGTTGTGCGCTCGGGTATCATGTGCTTTATGATGCTACTCGCCAAACTGCTTTTACGAAAAGAGGATGCGCTAACATCTCTGGCCTTGGCAGCCGCTGTTTTGGTGATGATGAATCCTTATGCAGCGCTGGACGCAGGCTTTATTCTTTCCTTTGTCGCCGTTTTGGGCATTATTACCGTTGGCGTGCCTCTGTCTTACCGTCTGGTTCGCGTTGATTATTCAGGTCAGCCTGCTTCTTTCGGGAAGAAAGTGGTTCGGTATGTAGGACGCTATGTTTGCATCAGTATCGGTGCACAATTGTTTTTGCTGCCCGTTGTTTCACATCTGTTTGGCTATACCAGCCTGTGGAGCCTATTGAGCGGACTCATCTGTGTGCCGCTGGGCGCGGTCATTACGCTGGGCGGCCTGCTCGCCTGCCTGACAGGACTTTTCTCTCCTGATTTAGCCGCAGGCATTGCCATGGTTTTGGAGCCGGTTGTCAATTTATTTTTGGCTATTGTCAGGCTGTTTGGCGGCATGCGCCAAGGGCTGTTCATTATTGGAAACATGAGCCTGTTTTCCATCTATTGCTATGGGCTTTTTCTGCTGCTGGCAGACAGGATGCTGCAAAAGCGGTGGCGACAGAGTCTGGCGCTTTTGCTCTCGCTTTGCCTGCTTGCAAGCGGTGCGGCTGTTTCGGCATGGCGGGAAGAGAGCCTGGCAAAGCTCACTTTTATTAACGTCGGGCAAGGGGATTGCACCTTATTGCAGCTGCCCAAGGGTGTGGACATTCTGATCGATGGCGGCGGCATGCCTGCCTATCGGAGCGACTTTGACGTGGGTAAACGGGTGGTTCTTCCTTATTTACGCAAAGCCGGCATCCGTCGGCTTGACTATGTGGTTGCCACCCATCCCCACGAAGACCATATCGGCGGTCTTACCTCTCTTTTAGACTCGGTTCCCATCACAACACTTCTGGTGCCTATTGGTTTTGATGAAAATGAGGCAGGAAAAGCCTTTTTGGAAAAAGCAAGGGAGAAGCGCATCGACATTCAGGTTGTATCAGCGGGCGATGCCCTTTCGTTTGCAGAGGATTGCGGATTCCGTGTGCTGTTGCCGGATGAAGCGTGGCTTGAGGCGGCAGAGATAGAAAACGACGCATCCTTAGTGCTCACATTTTACTATGGAGACAATACCGTTTTGCTGACGGGAGACTTAGAAAAAAGCGGAGAACAATACCTTACGGAAACAAAGGGCTTTTGCGAGCCCATTGATATTATAAAGGTCGGTCATCATGGCGGCGAAACCTCCACAACGGAGACACTGCTTTGCTCAATCCGGCCAACTTATGCCTACATCCCCTGCGGGGAGAACAGCTTCGGGCATCCTGCCGAGGAAACGCTTTCACGGCTTCGGGCGTATCAAACAGCCGTATTGCGGGCAGATGAAGATAAGGATGTGTGCTTTGTTTTAAGTAAAACGGGCATACGATTGATTCGAAAAGGTGGTGACAGCCATGTTAAAAATGGAGGAACTTAAACAGATTTTGAAAGGGGAAAAGCCTTCGCCCCGTGTGTTCTTGCTCTGGGGGGAGGAGGACTTTCTGCGGGCTTATTATAGGAAAGAACTCATGAAGCGGTTTATGCCGGAGAACATGGCAGAGCTGAATGTGTTTATGTTTGAGGGGAAACAGTATCGCCTTGGCGAGGTGGATGAGGCTATTGAGGGCCTGCCTGTGTTTGCAGAGCAAAAGCTTTTAGTGTTTACGGATTCCCAGATTTTCAAGCCCGACGGGCGCACGGGCGCCAAGGCAGAATACAGAGACTATTGGGCGAAACGCCTGGCAGATATCCCTGACTATGTTACCATTATCTTTGATGAAAGCGGAGTTGACAAACGGAGCGCCCTGTTAAAGCAGGTCGACAAAATGGGCGGCTGCGTTGAGTTTGCCTATCTGGGCGAGGACGAAATGGTTCGCTGGACAGGGCAGCTGTTTGCTAAACTGGGGAAAAAGATAACGGCGGCCGATGCCCGTTACCTAAATGAAGTGACAGCGAGCGGCATGATGGCGATTAAACGCGAGGCAGAAAAGCTTGTGGCGTATGTAGGAGATAGACCGCAGGTTATGCGTGCGGATATCGACCTTTTGGTTATGCCGGAAACAGAAAACCGCGTGTTTGATATGGTGGCGGCTATCTTAAAGCGGGATGCAAACGGTGCACTTCGCCTGCTGGAAGATTTATTTATCTTAAAAACAGAACCGCTGCAAATTTTAGGCGCGATTTTGTATAACGCAGAACGGCTTTTATATACCAGAGTGCTGACCGAGGCGGGCGCCGACAAAAGCCAAATTATGACTAAATTGAAAATGAGTCCCTTTGCTACGAGTAAATTCATGAAAGATAGTCAACAATATTCCATGGAGCAACTTCGCTATTTCGTGCAGAGGGCATCAGAGACGGACGAGCAGATGAAAAGCAATTCCATAGAGAATGAGGTTTTGCTCAGCTTGTTGGTTTCAGAGCTATCGACAAGCATATGATTGTAAACAAAAAGGTCACAAAAAATTCATAATTTAAGACTTGACAAGAATTCAAAAAAGTGCTATGGTATTGTTAGCACTCAAAGAGATAGAGTGCTAACAACGGGGTGGCTGTTATGGATATGAACGAAAGAAAAAAGAAAATCCTGCATTCCATTATTAATGAATACATTCAAAGTGCTGAGCCAATCGGTTCTAGGCACATAGCCAAGAGCATTGACCTTGGCTTGTCCAGCGCCACAATTCGTAACGAAATGGCAGACCTGGAGGAGATGGGCTACTTAGAGCAGCCCCACACCTCAGCCGGACGTATTCCTTCCGATAAGGGATATCGCCTTTATGTCAATTCATTAATGAACAATTACGAAATGACGGTGCATGACCTTTCCGCTTTGGGCGGCGCTTTGGAATGGCGTCTGGGGCAGCTTGATAAAATTATTCAGCGCGCCTCTGACATTCTGTCGCAGCTGACGCATTATACAGCTGTTTTAACAACGCCGGAAATGAAGCGGGGCGCCATTAAAACCGTTGAGCTTGTGCCTGTGGACTCAAACTCGGCATTGGTCATTTTGGTTACCAACGAGGGCGTTATGAAGCATAAGCGCGTGCTTCTTCCTGCCGGAGCAGACAGCCAGTTTGTTCACAGCTTTTCCAAGCTGCTTCGCGAAAAACTGTCGGGACTCACGCTGGAAGAAATCACAGCAGCCAAAATCAGCGAAATCCGTCGTGCCATGCAGGCGCATTTTGAGCTTTTGTTCCCGATTTTAGATTTCATTGCCGAAATCATTGATGATGTTCGTGCTGAAACGGAAATCTTCACAAGCGGTGCCACCAACATTTTGAACTATCCTGAATTTTCCGATATTCATCGTGCCAAAGAATTCTTGGAGTTTTTGGATGACAAAAATGCCGTTGCCGAAATTTTTGAGTCAGACCCTGATCAAGAGGAATGGCAAAAGGATGGCGGCATTGTGGTTAAAATCGGTAAGGAAAACAAGCAGGACATTATGCAAAAGTCCAGCGTTATCACAGCGAACTATTATGTTGGTGATAAGGTTATGGGGCGCTTGGGCATCATCGGTCCCACCCGCATGAACTATTCCAAAACCATTGCGGAGATTAAAACCATTTCGGCCATGTTAAACCGGTTGTTATATGAGTTATATGTAGACGGGGATTCGTAAGAAGGGAAGGATTTACATCGTGAGTAGTGACCAGGAAAACAAGGTTTTAGAGCCCGAAGAAACACAAACCTCAGAGGCGGCAACGGAAGAACAAAGTCCTGAGGCAGTCGAGGAAAATCCCTTGCAGAAAAGTTACGACGAGCTGTATGATAAACATCTGCGGACGCTGGCAGAATATGAAAACTATAAAAGGCGCACGCAAAAAGAAAAAGACGAGCTATATGCTAGCGCTCAGGCGGCGACCATCACCGAGCTTCTGCCGGTTTTGGATAACTTAGAAAGAGCCGCTGATGCAGCCGGGGACTCTCCTCTGGCAGAGGGCGTTCAGATGGTCTTAAAACAGCTTTTGGAGATTTTGTCCAAAATGGGCGTCAGCGAAACGCCGGCGGTAGGCGAGCCCTTTGACCCGCTCGTGCATAACGCCGTGATGCACATTGAGGATGAGGCTCTGGGAGAGAATATGGTGGCGGAGCAGTTTGTTAAGGGATATAAAATGAAGGACAAGGTCATCCGTCATTCCATGGTTAAAGTAGCTAATTAAGCGCGGAGTACAAAATGTGCTCAAAGCGCAAATAATATATTTAATTTATAAAAGTTTTTTTACATGATATGGAGGTTATCATTATGGCAAAAATCATCGGTATAGACTTAGGTACAACAAATTCCTGCGTAGCGGTTATTGAAGGTGGCGAACCCACCGTTATCCCCAACGCAGAGGGTGGCAGAACAACCCCGTCTGTTGTTGCTTTTTCAAAAGAAGGCGAGCGTTTGGTTGGTCAGGTTGCAAAGCGTCAGGCCATTACCAATCCCGACAAAACCATCAGCTCCATCAAGCGTGATATGGGTTCTTCCAAAAAGGTTAACATTGACGGCAAGTCCTACTCCCCGCAGGAAATTTCTGCTATGATTTTGCAGAAATTAAAGGCAGATGCCGAGGCTTATTTAGGCGAGCCCGTAACCCATGCGGTTATCACGGTTCCTGCTTATTTTAACGACTCTCAGAGACAGGCCACCAAGGATGCCGGCAAAATTGCGGGCCTTGAGGTGCAGAGAATTATCAATGAGCCCACAGCGGCAGCGCTGGCCTATGGTATGGATAAAGAGTCCGACCAGAAAATCATGGTATATGACTTAGGCGGCGGTACCTTTGACGTATCCATTCTGGAACTGGGCGACGGTATTTTTGAAGTTTTGGCAACCAGCGGTAACAACCGTTTGGGCGGCGATGACTTTGACCAGAGAGTGATTGACTATCTGGCAGACGAATTCAAAAAGGATTCCGGTATTGATTTAAGAGCTGACAAAATGGCTATGCAGCGCCTGAAAGAGGCTGCTGAAAAGGCAAAAATTGAGTTGTCCGGCGTGACAACCACCAACGTCAATCTGCCCTTTATCACAGCTGATGCCAGCGGTCCCAAGCATCTTGATATCACATTAACACGAGCTAAATTTGATGAGCTGACACATGACCTGGTTGAAGCAACCATGGAACCCACCCGCAATGCGCTCCGTGATGCAGGTCTTTCTGCCGGCGAGATTGATAAAGTTCTCCTGGTTGGCGGTTCTTCCCGTATTCCGGCTGTTCAGGAAGCCGTTAAGAAGATTACCGGCAAAGAGCCCCATAAGGGCATTAACCCGGATGAATGCGTAGCTGTTGGTGCTTCCATTCAGGGTGCTGTTTTGGGCGGCGACGTCAGCGGCATTGTGCTCTTAGACGTAACACCCCTGTCTTTAGGTCTTGAAACCCTGGGCGGCGTGTTCACCAAGTTGATTGAAAGAAACACCACCATCCCCACCAAGAAATCTCAGATTTTCTCCACCGCAGCAGACGGTCAGACCAGCGTTGAGGTTCACGTTCTGCAAGGTGAACGTGAGATGGCGGCCTATAACAAAACCTTAGGTAAATTCCATTTGGATAATATTCCGGCAGCGCCCCGTGGCGTTCCGCAGATTGAGGTTACCTTTGATATCGACGCAAACGGCATCGTGCATGTTTCCGCTAAGGACTTAGGTACGGGTAACGAGCAGCAAATCACGATTACCGCCAGCACAAACCTGTCTGACGATGAGATTGATAAGGCTGTTAAAGAGGCAGAGCAGTTTGCCGCAGAGGACAAGAAGAAGAAAGAAGAAATCGACACCCGTAACAATGCCGATTCTCTGGTTTACCAGTGCGAGAAATCCTTGAATGAACTGGGCGACAAGGTCGATGCAGCCGATAAGGCAGCCATTGAGGCAGAGCTTTCCAAGCTGAAAGAAGCCTTAAAGGGAACCGATACAGAGGCAATCAAGAAGGCATCCGAAGAGCTTTCCAAGAAGTTCTACGAAGTCAGCGCAAAAATCTATCAGGCGGCTGCACCCCAGCAGGGCGCACCTCAGGATGGAGCAGCCGGTGCGCAGGCACCCGGCGGCGATGACAATGTTGTTGATGCCGACTACGAGGTAGTTGAGTAAACCGTAACAGTACAGCCTGCGGCGCATGGTCGCCGCAGGCTTATCGTCTTTTGTAAGGGTGGAGAAAAATGGCTGAAAAAAGAGATTATTATGAGGTGCTGGGTGTCAGCAAGAGTGCCAGCGCCGACGAAATCAAAAAAGCATATCGCAAAAAGGCGAAGCAATATCATCCTGACCTGCATCCCGGCGATCAGGAGGCGGAGGCGCATTTTAAGGAAGCCAACGAAGCCTATGAAGTTTTGTCTGACAGCGAGAAAAAGCAGCGCTATGACCAGTTTGGCCATGCCGGCGTGGACCCGAACTTTGGTGCGGGCGGCGGTGGCTTCGGTGGCGGTTTTGGCGGCTTTGATATCGGCGATATTTTTGGCGACATATTCGGTGGCGGCGGCTTTGGCGGCTTTGGTGGCGGTGCAAGACACAATGCGCCCAAACGCGGTGCCGACCTGTCAGCCGAGCTGACCATAACCTTTGAAGAAGCGGCCTTTGGCTGTGAAAAGGAAATACATTTATATCGTGTTGAATTCTGTCCGGATTGCGATGGCAGCGGCGCCAAGGCAGGCAGCGAGGTTGTGACCTGCGCAACCTGTGGCGGTAGCGGTCAGGTGCGCAGCACGCAGAGGACCATTCTGGGCAACATGTCAACAGTGACCACCTGTTCTGCCTGCGGTGGTAAGGGCAAGGTTATCAAAGAGCCTTGTGAAACATGCAGCGGCAAAGGCAAGGTCAGAAAGGCAAGAACCATTAAGGTGACCATTCCGGCGGGCATTGATAACGGCCAGAGCATTTCCATGGCCGGTCAGGGTAATGCAGGCGATAAAGGTGCCCCGGCGGGCAGCCTGTATATTGCTGTTAACGTTCTGCCCCATGAACTGTTCCAGAGAAACGGCGCCAACGTTATGTGCGAGGTTCCCATCACATTCTGTCAGGCAACCCTGGGTGCTGACATTGAGGTGCCCACCATTGACGGTAAAGTGAAATATACCATTCCCGAGGGCACACAAAACGGCATGATTTTCCGCTTAAAGGGCAAGGGCATTCCCATGCTGCGGCGGAGCGGTCGCGGAGACCAGTTTGTTAAGGTTATGGTGGAAATCCCCACCCGCTTATCAGCAAAACAAAAGGAGCTTTTGCGCGAGTTTGATAACAGCTTAAAAGGCGAACATCACACCAAGCAAAAAACATTTTTTGATAAAATGCGCGGCCGTGGCGGAAAGGATTAAAGCCCATGCTTTTCATACGAAACGACAGCACAGACCCGTATTTCAATATGGCGGCAGAGGAATTTTTAGTTAAACAATTGCAGGAAGATGCTTTCATGCTCTGGCGGAATGATAACACCATTGTCATTGGCCGCAATCAGAACACCATGGCGGAAATTAATTATGACTATGTCCGCAAGAACAGCATCTCCGTTGTGCGGCGCATGTCCGGCGGCGGTGCGGTGTTTCACGATATGGGAAACATTAATTTTACCTTTGTTGTCAATTCCGGCGACGATTTCAGCAACTACCAGAAGTTCACAGAGCCTGTCATCGGCTTTTTGCGCTCACTGGGCGCGGAGGCAGAGCTTCGGGGACGGAATGATTTAGTGATTGAGGATAAAAAAATCTCAGGCAACGCACAATATATGTACAAAAACAGAATGCTCCATCACGGAACGCTTTTGTACAACGCAGAGCAAAACCACCTGGCAGAAGCGCTGCGCGTGTCGGAGGATAAGATAAAAAGCAAGGGGATTCAGTCGGTCAGGAGCCGTGTGACGAACATTTTGCCTTACCTCAAAGAACCCCTGTCTCCCGAGGACTTTATCGCGCGCTTTGCAGACTATATGGTTCAAAATTTTCCGGATTGCCGGTTTTATGACCTTTCGGTTCACGAGGCGGAGATTCGCAAGCTGCGGGATGAAAAATATGCCACATGGGAGTGGAATTTCGGGACCTCTCCGGCTTATGCCTATCAAAAGAGGTTGCGCTTTCCCTTTGGCAGCGTGGAGCTTTATATGGACATCGGAAAGGAATCCGTTATAGACGACGTTAAAATTTTTGGCGACTTTTTCTCCAAATGCCCCATTGGGGAGTTGGAGGCAAAGCTTTGCGGGATGCCCCATAAGCAGGATGTGCTGCAAGAAAACCTGCAACAACTTCCCCTGGGGGATTACATTCAGGGCATGACAGACGAAGATATGATGAAATTGCTATTTTAGGAGGCACAGCATGTATCAGAAGGAAAGTGGCTGGAAGGCGGCAGACAGCGCCTTGAAAACCAGGATTTATGATTTTGCAGAGGGTTATAAGACCTTTTTGGACGCGGCAAAAACAGAGCGTGCAGCCGTAGCCGAGAGCGTTCGGTTGGCAAAGGCACAGGGTTTTGTTGATGCCGAGACCAAGGACAGCTTTAAGCCCGGCGATAAGGTTTATTTTGTGAATCGTCATAAAAATGTTCTCCTTGCCGTGATTGGCGAGGAGCCTGTGGAGGCAGGCATTCATTTTGTGATTGCACACATTGACTGTCCACGTGTTGACATAAAGCAGAACCCTGCCTATTGCGACAGCGGTCTGGCACTACTCAAAACCCATTACTATGGCGGCATTAAAAAATATCAATGGACAGCCATTCCCTTGGCGCTTTACGGCGTTGTTTTAACCAAGGACGGCAAGCGCATTGAGGTTTCCATTGGCGATAAAGAGGGCGACCCCGTGTTCTGCATTACAGACCTTTTGCCCCATCTTGCTACGGAGCAGATGCAGAAAAAGGCAACCGAAATCGTGGCAGGGGAAGCGCTCAACATCCTGGTGGGCAGCCTGCCCGCAGAAGATTGTGAAAAGGATGCGGAAAAAGAAGCGCTTTTAGCGCTTTTGGGCGAGCGTTACGGCATCAGCGAAGAGGACTTTTTAAGCGCTGAGCTGGAAGCTGTTCCTGCCTATAATGCCCGCGACTTAGGTTTTGACAGGGGCATGATAGCGGCTTACGGTCAGGATGACAGAGTGTGTGCCTACACGGGCTTGCAGGCCATTTTTGATTTGGAAAACCCCGCTAAAACAGCGGTGTGCGTGCTGACCGATAAGGAAGAAATCGGCAGCATGGGCAATACGGGTATGCGCTCGGCATTTTTTGAATATGCCATTGCTGTTTTGCTGGAAAAAACAACGGGGCAGTATCATGAACTGATGCTCAAACGAACCTTCCGCAACTCCAAATGCCTTTCCGCTGATGTGGCGGCGGGCTTTGACCCCACCTATCCTGAAACCCATGACAAGCTCAATGCAACCTTTATGGGTCGGGGCGTTGCTATTACCAAATATACAGGCTCCCGCGGTAAAGGCGGCACATCAGATGCCAATGCAGAGTTTTTGTTTGACGTGCGCCGCTGCTTTGATGCAGAAGAGGTGTTCTGGCAGTGCGGCGAGATGGGAAAAGTAGATTTTGGCGGCGGCGGAACCATCGCGCAGTATGTTGCCAATCTTGATATGGAGGTTGTGGATTGCGGTGTGCCGCTGCTTTCCATGCATGCGCCCATGGAGGTTGCCTCCAAGCTTGATGTTTATATGGCTTACAGGGCATACAAGGCCTTTTTTGAAACGTTTGGCAAATAAAGCGTTTCTTTCATAATGAACCATGAACTGACTCCGCCCGTAAGGGTGGGGTCAGTTTTTTGCTCTCTTATCCTCCGGTTTTGCCTCATGCAGAGCACTTGTTTTTGAAATTTCAGGAAAAGGAAGATGAAATTGCGTAAATTGTTACTTTTTTGTTTACAAAAAGGCGGTTTTGTGATATGATTATTAGGTAAAAAGAGATTAAAATGGCGAAAGAATGTGTATACTACAAAAACAGAGAAAAAGGAGGCAACAAAAATGGCAAGTGAAGCAGTTGTAACCTTAACGCAGGAGAATTTTAAGCAGACAGTTTTAGAAGCGGATAAGCCCGTTTTAGTGGATTTCTGGGCGTCCTGGTGTGGCCCTTGCCGCATGGTGTCTCCGCTGATTGACCAGCTGGCAGAAGACTATGCAGGAAAAGCCGTTGTGGGCAAGGTGAATATCGATGAGCAGGGTCCTCTCGCCATGGACTATAACGTTATGACAATTCCCACGATTATCGTGTTCAAGAACGGCGAAATCATTGACCAGGTTTCCGGCGCATACCCCAAGGCACATTTTGAGGCAATGCTCCAAAAAGCATTGTAGACAGGAGTTTTTGTATGATTACAAGTAAGCAGCGTGCTGCCCTGCGCGGGATGGCAAACGGCCTCTCGCCTATTTTTCAAATTGGAAAAGGCGGCATTTGCGAGAATTTTTTGAAGCAAGTTGACGAAGCCTTAGAGGCCAGAGAACTCATTAAAATTACCATTTTGGAGACCGCGGGCATGAAAGCCAGAGAAGCGTGCAATCTGGTTGCAGACAAGGTAGGAGCAGAGCCGGTTCAGGCGATTGGTTCCCGTTTTGTGCTGTATCGCGAGTCCAGGGAGAACAAAACAATTGAGCTCTGAGGCGTGAAAAAAGGGATGGTTTTTTGAAAATCGGTTTATTTGGCGGTACGTTTGACCCCATTCATAACGGTCACATCAAGGTGGCGCAGGCGGCAAAAAACAATTTGCAGCTTGACAAGGTGATTCTTATTCCCGCCGGCGACCCGCCCCATAAAGCAGGGAAGAACCTCAGCGACAAAATGCATCGGCTTGACATGGCCCGCCTGGCGGCAGAACCTTTGGGTGCAGAGGTTTCCGACTGGGAGCTTTTGCAGACGGGGAAGAGTTACAGCGTGGATACCGTCCGTCACTTTCAGGCGACCTGCCCCCGTGATGAGCTGTTTTTCATTATCGGTGCCGACTCGTTTTATGATATCCCCACCTGGTGGCATTATCGGGAGCTTTTAGAGCTTTGCTCGTTTGTGGTTGTGGCCAGACCGGATACAGATAAAAACAAGCTTTTGGCAAAATATGCAGGGGATGAAAAACCGCCCCGCGTCTTTTATTTACAGGATATTCTGGTGGATATTTCTTCTACCGCCATCAGAGATAAGGTCCGCCGGGGCGAGGATATCAGCACGCTGGTGCCGCCCGCTGTGCAGGATTATATTCATTCACATAAGCTATATACTTGCGGAGGATAACATGGACTTCACAACCGTCGATTTTGAAACCTTGGAAAAAAAGCTTGCCACGATGCTGACACCGGCGCGGTATCAGCACTCCTTAGGGGTTATGGAAACCGCAGAGAAGATGGCAAAGCGCTTCGGGGTGGATGTTATCAAGGCGCGGATTGCAGGGCTTTTGCATGACTGTGCCAAAAACATTGACAAAGACGAAATGGTGCGTCTTTGCGACGAAAAGGGAATTGAGCTGGACCCGGTGAAACGGGAACAGCGTGGCCTGATTCATGCTGATTTAGGCGCCAGCATGCTGCCGGAGGAATTCGGCATTTCTGACCCTGATATTATGGATGCAGTGAAATACCACACACTAGGTCGGGAAAACATGACTGATTTGGAAAAAATCCTGTATCTGGCAGATATTGTGGAGCCGGGCCGCAAGCCCTTTGACGGTATGGAGGATTTGCGTCGGCTTTGTGAGTGTGACTTAGATTGCGCCATGCTTTTTGCGATAGAGCGTGCGATTGATTACGTGTTGCACCGTCGCAAGAAAATACATAGTCAGACCTTAGAGACACAGCAATATTTCATTACTCTTTGCAAAGGACGGTGACAGAATGACCGCTACGGAAAAAATGCAGCAGATTGTGCGGCATTTAGACAGTAAAAAAGCACGGGATATTAAAGCCCTCAGCGTTTCGGGGCTGACCATTTTAGCAGATTATTTTGTCATCTGCTCTGCCACATCATCAACGCAAGTGAAGGCGCTTGCCGACACATTGGAAGAAAAAATGGAACTCTTGCAGGAGCCCCTTTTGAAAAAAGAGGGAAAGCAAGGCTTCAACTGGATTTTGCTTGATTATTCCGATGTCATCGTGCACATATTTTATCAGGAAACACGGGAGTTTTACGGGTTAGAAAAGCTTTGGGCTGATGCAGAGGAACTCCCTTTGGAAGAAATTTTGGAGGAGGACTAATCATGGAGTATCAATTTCAAGCCATTGAGAAAAAATGGCAGGATTTCTGGGAAAAGGACAACACCTTTCGTGCGCTGTCTGACACAAGCCGCCCGAAGTTTTACGGCTTGGTGGAATTTCCTTATCCGTCCGGCCATGGCCTGCATGTAGGACATCCCAGAAGCTATACGGCACTTGATATTGTGGCCCGTAAACGTCGCATGGAGGGCTATAATGTTTTATATCCTATCGGTTGGGACGCTTTCGGTCTGCCCACGGAGAACTTTGCCATTGCCAACAAAATCCATCCGAAAAAGGTAACGGCGGATAATGTTGCCAATTTCAAGCGTCAGCTGAAAAGCATCGGTTTTTCGTTTGACTGGACAAGAGAAGTGAACACCACAGACCCCGCTTACTATAAATGGACACAATGGATTTTCTTAAAGCTGTTTGAAAAGGGCCTTGCCTATAAGCAGGAGATGCCCATCAACTTCTGTACCTCCTGTAAGGTTGGTCTTGCCAACGAGGAGGTTGTGAACGGCGTTTGTGAACGTTGCGGCAGCGAGGTTATCCGTAAAAACAAGAGCCAGTGGATGTTGAAAATCACCGAATATGCCCAGCGCCTGATTGATGATTTGGATTTGGTTGACTACATAGAAAAGGTTAAAATTCAGCAAACCAACTGGATTGGTCGCTCTGAGGGTGCGGAGGTTAATTTCACCGTCAGCGGCACAGAGGATGTGCTGACGGTTTACACAACCCGTCCCGACACCTTGTTTGGTGCTACCTACATGGTTTTATCCCCCGAGCATCCCTATGTTGAAAAATATAAGGATAAGATTAAGAATTATGATGAGGCGGCGGCATACCGCGAAGAAGCCGCCCGTAAATCTGAGTTCGAGCGCACAGAGCTCGTGAAAGAAAAAACCGGCGTGTGCCTGGATGGTCTTTCTGCTGTTAACCCTGTCAACGGTAAGGAAATACCCATTTTCATTTCCGATTATGTTCTGATGAGCTACGGTACCGGTGCGATTATGGCTGTGCCTGCCCATGACGAGCGTGACTGGGATTTTGCTAAGAAATTTAACCTGCCGATTATCGAGGTTGTGGCCGGCGGCGAGGATGTGCAGAAAGCGGCTTACACCGACACAAACAGCGGCAGAATGGTTAACTCCGGCTTTTTAGACGGCATGGAGGTTAAAGAGGCCATCGCTGCTATCCGTGATTTTCTGGAAGAAAAGGGTATTGGTCACAAAAAGGTTAATTATAAGCTTCGTGACTGGGTATTCTCCCGTCAGCGTTATTGGGGCGAGCCGATCCCTCTGGTGCATTGTGACCATTGCGGTTGGGTGGCTCTGCCTGAATCTGAGCTGCCTCTGACGTTGCCTGAGGTGGATAACTATGAACCCACCGATAACGGGGAATCTCCCTTATCCAAAATTGACGAATGGGTGCACACAACCTGTCCCAAGTGCGGCGCACCTGCTGTTCGTGAGACAGACACAATGCCCCAATGGGCAGGCTCTTCCTGGTATTTCCTGCGCTATATTGACCCGCACAATGATGATGCGCTGGCATCAAAAGAAGCGATTAATTACTGGCTGCCTATTGATTGGTATAACGGCGGTATGGAGCACACAACCCTCCACTTGTTATACTCCCGTTTCTGGCACAAGTTCCTGTATGATATCGGTGTTGTTACCACGCCGGAACCCTATCAAAAGCGTACCTCTCACGGTATGATTTTAGGCGAGAACAACGAGAAGATGTCTAAGTCCCGCGGTAACGTAGTGAACCCTGATGACATTGTCAATGAATTCGGTGCCGACACGTTCCGTACCTACGAAATGTTTATCGGTGCCTTTGACCAGGCAACACCCTGGTCCATGAACGGCGTTAAGGGTTGCTATCGCTTCATGGAACGTGTTTGGAATCTGCAAACCATTCTGACGGAGCAGGAAGGCTATTCGGCGGAGCTTGAAAGCCTGATGCACAAAACCGTCAAGAAGGTTTCTGAGGATATTGAACGCATGAAGTTCAACACCGCCATTGCCTCCCTGATGGCACTCATTAACGAGTTTTACAAAAAGGGCAGCATCACCCGTGGCGAGCTGAAAACCTTTATTCTGCTTTTGAATCCCACCGCACCGCACATCACAGAGGAACTGTGGGAGCTGGCAGGCTTCGGCGGCATGCTCCATGACGCTGCATGGCCGACCTATGATGAGGCTAAAACCAAGGACGAGAGTGTTGAAATCGTTATCCAGATTTGCGGTAAGCTCAAAGATAAGATTTTAGTACCCGCAGGTCTTGATAAGGCAGGCTTGGAAGCCGCCGTTTTAGCGGATGAAAAGGTTCAGAAGCTTTTAGAGGGTAAAACCGTTGTGAAAACAATTTGTGTGCCTGATAAGCTGGTTAACTTTGTTGTTAAATAAAATATAATCCAAAAGGGGCGTAAAACATAGGTTTTACGCCTTTTTTTGTGCTTTTTTAACAGTTTTTTTCTTTATGTTAGGTTGATTTTCTGTATGGACATTTTTCATTGTTTGTGCTATAATGGTTCGTGCTGGACAAATTTCGTGTATATTGAGGGGGAGTCACGCATGACGGAAAGTCAGCGTCCAAAGGCATGGAATGAGCTTTTGGAAAAGTTAACCTTTATGCCCGCTGTGGTTAAAGCAATTGAAAAAATTCATGATATCAATTGGAGTATGACACCGAATCAGCATGACCATTATGAAATGGTTTATGTTAAAAAGGGAACGGCCACGTTCGTTGTGGACGGGGTTGATGTTCATCTGGTGCCGAACTCCGTTATCATTATCAAACCGCAAAAAGCCCATAAACTCATTGTCCGCTCCGAAAGCTGCGAGTTGATTGTGCTTTATTTCCAGTTAAAAGCTAAAAAGGACGGCGATGCAAGCCATGCATCCTTAAATGACTTTGTGGATTACATTGAGGATGAGGCAAGCGGTGCTTATGTGTATTTGAAGCTCAGCAAGAAAAACGACATCGTGTATGTGATGAATCGCATCCTGCGGGAGAGAATGAAATACCAGGTTTGGGGCGATTTTTTGAGCTGTCTGCTCATTATGGAGCTGTTTGTTCTTTTATCCCGCATGTTGAAACAGGAGTGGGAGCAAAATGCGAAAAACCGCAACTTAAAGCTGCACGAGCTCCTTTTAATTGCCAAGGAATATATTGATAATAACTACGCAAGAGAGCTGACTCTGTCTCAGGTCGCTAAATACATTTACCTGTCCGACAGTTATTTTGCCCATTCCTTTAAGGATAAATTCGGCATCAGCCCCAAGAGCTATATTCTGAAAATTCGTATTGAAGAGGCGCAGGAGCTTCTGGAAAATACCGATATGCGAATTGCCGATGTGGCCCTCTCAGTTGGTTTTTCCAGCCAGCAACGGTTTAACGATATTTTCAGAAAGTATACGAAGATGACGCCGCTTCGCTACCGTCAGCAAAAGAAACTGGAAAAAACCAATCTGTGACGGACGAAATGGCGTAAAACAACTGTACAGGAAGCCGGAATATACGGGTGAAACCGAAGGTTTCGCCCGTTTTTTTGCTTCTTTCACTTCCAAAGGAATTTTACGAAAATCATTGAATTTTCAGGCTGTCTGTGATACAATATTTTGGGAAGATATGTCGTCGCGGCGAGGGGCAGGCCCTTGCTGATTGAACAGTTTGAATGATAGAATGAATACAAAAACAGATAAGAAAGGACAAAAGACAATGAGTAACACACCGAAAGTTGCTGTCATTATGGGTAGCGATTCTGATTTTCCTGTGGTTAAAAAATGCATTTTGATGCTGAAAAAGTTTGGTATTGAGGCAGACACCCGTGTGATTTCTGCGCACAGAACGCCGGAGATGGCTGCAAGCTATGCCAAAGAGGCAGAGCAAAACGGGGTTGACCTGATTATTGCGGCGGCAGGCAAAGCAGCCCATTTAGGCGGTGTGCTTGCAGCGTTTACCACTCTGCCGGTGATTGGCATTCCCATGAAGTCCTCCACGATGGACGGCTTGGATTCTCTGCTTTCTATGGTGCAGATGCCCAAGGGCATTCCCGTTGCAACGGTGGCCATTGATGGTGCCGACAATGCGGGCATTTTGGCAGCGCAGATTCTGTCCTTAAAATATGACTTCTTAAAGCCGCTGCTTGCGCAGTTTAAGGCGGAGATGCAGGCAGAAGTGGAAGCGAAGGACAAGGCGTTGCAGGCTGAGGTTGCGGCCCTGTAAACCGGTGGGCAGTAGGAGAGTTTTGGTATGATACAAGCAAAGAAAAGTCTTGCGGCGGTGGAGCCTTACAGCCCCGGCCGCCCCATTGATGAAATCAAACGTCAGTTTGGCCTGGAAACGGTTGTGAAACTGGCCTCCAATGAAAATCCCTTAGGGGCATCGCCCAAGGCCATGGAGGCGGTCAAACAATCTGCGGAAACTGTTTTTATGTATCCCGACCCGGATGCCTATTTGTTGCGTCATGCTTTGGCAAAGCATCTGGGCAAAAAGCCGGAGCAGTTTATCTTCGGCACGGGCAGCGACGGGCTCATTGAGCTCATTTGTAAAACCTTTTTGGCTGAAGGGGATGAGAGCATTGTTGCAAGCCCTTCCTTTTCTCTTTACGAGCTTAATATTTTAGCCTCAGGCGCAACCGCTGTTTCTGTACCGCTTAACGGGACAATGGCTTGTGACCTGCCTGCCATGGCAGAGGCTATCACGGAGAAAACGAAGGTTATCTTTTTATGTAACCCCAACAACCCCACGGGAGCACATTATACAAAAGCGGAACAGGAGGCCTTTTTGCAGGCTGTTCCGCAGCATATTTTAGTGGTCGTTGACGAGGCGTATTATGAATATGCCGCAGAAGCGGAAGACTATCCTGATACGCTTTCTGTTTTAGAGCAGCATCCCAACGTGGTGATTTTGCGGAC
Source organism: Oscillospiraceae bacterium (assembly GCA_015068855.1). Lineage (GTDB taxonomy): Bacteria > Bacillota > Clostridia > UBA1381 > UBA9506 > UMGS755. Next base: position 39,058 of record SVJS01000004.1, read on the forward strand.
CTATTCGAAAATTTACGGCATGGCCGGCCTTAGAATCGGCTATGGCATATCGCACCCTGCCATCATCAGTCAGATGGAAAAGGTGCGCCCGCCCTTTAATGTTTGCAGTCCGGCGCAAGTTGCCGCCGTGGCCGCCTTGGAGGATACCGAGTTCTTAACACGCTCGGTTTCGGAGAACAGGGAAAACAGGGCCTTTTTGGAGCAGGCGTTTGACAGCATGGGGCTTTCCTGTGCTAAAAGTGCCACCAACTTCATCGCCGTGGACACAAAGCAGGATTCTAAAAAGGTGTATGAGGCTCTTTTGGAAAAGGGCTATATCGTAAAAGGCGGTCATGTTTTAGGCATGCCCGGCTATCTGCGGGTGACAGTTGGAACCCGTGCAGAATGTGAGGGCTTTATTGCTGCCTTGCAGGCGGTGCTTCAAAGCATGAAAGCGTAAAAAGGAGAACCAATCTGATGACAAAACATGTAATGGCGAAAGAACAGGCGGAGATGGCGGAATTTTCTGCTAAGGTTCGCCTTGAAATAGCCGATAAAAACCGAAAAGCCCTGGTTGTGACCTATGGCTGTCAGCAGAATGAAAATGATTCGGAGCGCATCCGCGGCATGTTGTCTGCCATGGGCTATGGCTTTGCTGACTCTGTCAGCGATGCGGATTTGATTATTTACAACACCTGTGCCGTCCGTGAGGGGGCGGAGCAGCGGGTGTTGGGGAACGTGGGTGCATTGGTTCACGAAAAGCGCCGCAGACCGCATTTGATTATCGGTCTTTGCGGGTGCATGATGCAGCAGCCCCATATGGCGGAGACCATCCGCAAAAAATATAAGCATGTGTCTTTGGTTTTCGGTACGCACGTTTTGCACAGACTGCCGCAGTTTTTGCATGAGACACTCATGGAACAAAAACGCGTGATTGACATCACGGATTCCGAGGGCGTGATTGCAGAGGACATTCCCACATACAGAAGCGGCGACCCAAAGGCCTGGGTTTCCGTTATGTATGGCTGCAATAATTTTTGCACATACTGTATTGTGCCTTATGTCCGCGGCAGGGAACGCAGCCGCAGTTTAGATAAAATTTTAGATGAAATTAAGGACTTGGTTTCCCGCGGTGTTACGGAAGTGACGCTTTTGGGCCAGAATGTGAATGCTTACGGCAAGGATTTAGATCAGGGCCTTGATTTTGCGGGTCTGCTTCGCAAGGTAAACAACATTGAGGGTCTGCGCCGCATTCGCTTCATGACCTCGCATCCTAAGGATATGAGTGAGGCGCTGATTTGTGCCATGGCGGAATGCGATAAGGTTATGCCTCAGCTGCATTTGCCTTTCCAGGCGGGCAGCGACAGCATTTTATCTGCCATGAACAGGCGCTATACGCAGGCGCAGTATCTCGACTTGGTCAGCCGTGTGCGGGCGAAAATTCCGGATGTGACGCTGAGCACAGACGTGATTGTTGGCTTCCCCAACGAAACGGAAGCCGATTTTGAGGAAACCCTGCGTGTTTTGGAAGCCGTTCGGTTTGACAGCGTTTTTTCCTTTATTTATTCCAAGCGCACAGGCACACCCGCAGCAGCCATTGATGATAAGGTGACTGACGAGGAGAAGCATGCGCGCTTTGACCGCTTGCTTACCGTGCAGAACAGAATTTCAAGAGAGATTAATGATGCCTGCCTCGGCAAGGAATTTGAGCTTTTGGTTGAGGGCGAAAGCAAAACCGACAGCGAAACCATGACGGGGCGCACCCCCGGCGGCAAGGTGGTTAACTTTCCCAAGACCGAGGGCATAAAAACAGGGGACTATGTGACCGCTCAGATTGATAAAACAAACACCTGGTCACTCTTTGGAACAGTAAAATAAACAGTTTTATAACAGGGAGGCAAATACAATGGAAGAAATTATCAAAAAAGCTCATGAACTGGGCGAATTATTAGCAAAATCCGAAGAATTGCTGCAATATCAGGAAATGGAGCTGGCATTTGGCACCGATGAAGAAGCACAGGCGGCCGTCAGCGACTATGAAAAAAAGAGCATGGCACTGTCTGAGGAAATGAGAAGCTCTGCCATGACACCGGAGAGCCTGGAAACGTTCCGCAACAGAATGAACGAATTGATGACAGAGTTAACAAAGAACAAAACGGCTCGTGCTTATTTAGAAGCCAAGTCCGGCTTTAACAGACTGATTGGTCAGGTTAACGAGATTTTAGCATTCCACATCCGCGGCGAAGAAGCCGGCGGCTCTTGCAGCGGTAACTGCGGCAGCTGTGGCGGATGCCACTAAGAAACACCCAGAAAAGAAACGGGGGAAAAGGCTATGACACCGGCAATGGAACGGTATTTTGAGCTGAAAAAAGAATATCCGGACTCCATTTTGTTTTTCCGCATGGGCGACTTTTACGAAATGTTTGATTCGGATGCGCGCCTTGTGGCAGAGGAACTGGATTTAACTCTGACCAGCCGACAGAAAAATGAACAAAAAAAGCCGGATGTTGAGAACAATCCCATGTGCGGCGTTCCTTTTCATGCGGCAGACGTTTATATTGGTCGCCTGACAGCCAAGGGCTATAAGGTGGCGATTTGTGAGCAGATGGCGATGCCCGGCGAGGTCACCGGCGTTCTGCCCCGTGATGTTGTGCGCGTGATCACCCCCGGTACGATTACAGATACTAACCAGTTAGAGGAAAAGAGCAACAATTTCCTTTGTGCCGCCTACTGTGACGGCGGTGTTTACGGTGCCGCCTTTGCGGACATCAGCACGGGGGAATTGTTTTTGGTCACGCTGCCGTCCTGGCGGAAGCTTTTGGATGAGCTGGCGCGATACAGCCCCGCCGAAATGATTTTCTCGGCTATGGTGTACGAAAATGAGCAGCTCAGGGACGAAATTGCCCTGCGCTTTCATACCCGCCTTGACAAGGCCAAGCAGGAACCCACCTGGGAACACTCCAAGGAACTGATTTTAATGCAGTTTGGCGCGGAAAGCTTAGCAGAGCTTTCTCTGTCTGAGGATAGCTATGTTGTGAACACATTGGGTCTTTTGCTTGACTATTTAGCGGAAACGCAAAAAACATTTTTAACCCACATTCGTCAAGTCCGGCATTATGCAGCCGAGGACTATATGGAAATTGACGCAAATTCCCGCCGCAATTTAGAGCTGACGAGTTCCATGCGACTGGGCGGTAAAAAAGGTTCTCTGCTCTGGATTTTGGATAAAACCAAAACGGCCATGGGCGGACGTATGCTGAAAAGCTTTTTGGAAAAACCGCTGACCAGCTGCACGAAAATTCAAAAACGCCTGTTTGCCGTTGAAACCTTGGTAAAGCAGCCGGAATGGCGGCAGGACCTGCTTTCTGCCTTAGGGGAAATTCAGGATTTAGAGCGCCTGATTGGCCGCATTGTTTGCAAAACGGCAACGCCGCGGGAGCTCATTGCCTTAAAACGCTCGCTGTTGGTTTTGCCCGAGGTTGAGCTTTTGCTGGCACGTATGGATTCGCCCCTGATTACAGAGCTCTGCGGGCAGCTTGACACCTTAGGAGACATTTTAGACTTACTGGAAGAGTCCATCCGTGATGATGCCCCAAACATGCTTCGCGAGGGCGGCATTATTAAGGATGGCTTTGATGCCGCCGTGGATACAGACCGCGACCTGCAACAAAACGGTCACAATGCGGTTACCCGCATGGAGGAGGCCGAGCGGGAACGGACGGGCGTTAAAACCTTAAAAATCGGATATAACCGCGTTTTCGGTTACTATATTGACGTACCTAAGTCCTTTACCGGCGAGGTGCCGGAGGGGTATATTCGCAAGCAGACGCTGGCCAATAACGAGCGCTATATCAATGCTGACTTAAAGGCCTTGGAGGATAAGCTTTTAGGTGCGGAAGAACGTCTGCGCCAACGGGAATATAAGCTCTTTTGCGACATTCGTGACAGAGTGGCGCAGGAAGTGGAACGGGTGCAGCAAACGGCCACGGCTGTGGCACTGGTTGACGTTCTTTGCTCCTTTGCCGAGGTTGCCGTTAAAAACAACTACACCATGCCCACGGTGGATATTTCTGACACCATTCAAATCACGGACGGGCGTCATCCAGTTGTTGAAAAGGTGCTGCGGGATGAACTGTTTGTGCCCAACGATGCGCACTTAAACTGCACAGACGAGCGATTTTTGATTATTACAGGCCCCAACATGGCGGGTAAATCCACTTACATGCGCCAAGTGGCCCTGATTGTGATTATGGCGCAAATCGGCTCGTTTGTCCCTGCCGCTGCTGCCACGATTGGGATTTGCGATAAAATCTTTACCCGCATCGGCGCCTCTGATGATTTGTCAGCAGGGCAGAGCACCTTTATGGTGGAAATGACGGAGCTTTCAAACATTTTGCAAAATGCCACAAGCAAGAGCCTCTTGCTGTTGGATGAAATCGGTCGCGGCACAAGTACCTTTGACGGTCTTTCCATTGCATGGAGTGCCTGCGAATACATAGCCAGCCGCAAAAAATTAGGTGCTAAAACATTGTTTGCCACCCATTATCATGAAATGACGGCCTTAGAGGGACAGCTAGATGGCGTTAAAAACTATTCCATCGCTTGCAAAAAGCGGGGCGACAGCGTCACGTTCCTCAGACGCATTGTCCGTGGCGGCGCAGATGACAGCTATGGTATCGAGGTGGCGGCGCTGGCCGGCCTGCCCAAGCAGGTAATCAGTCGCGCCAAAGAAATTCTGGCCGAGATTGAGGATAGGGAAGGGCGCAAAGATGCGGTTATCCCGCAAAAAGTGCAGGAGGCAGAGCCCCAGCTTGGCTTTGGGGATATCCGTGCCGCAGAGATTATGGACCGCTTAGCCACCATTGATGTGAGCACCTTAACGCCCATTGAGGCCATGAACGTGCTCTATGAGCTGCAAAAACAAGCCCAGAACTAAGAAGACAACCATGGAAAGGATGTGAAGCTGATGAAAATTTTGTCCGAAAACCGTAAGGCTCGGCATGATTATTTTATCGAAGAAACCTTTGAGGCAGGCATTTCCCTGTGCGGAACAGAGGTTAAATCCATCCGCAAGGGCGCTCTTAACTTAAAAGATAGCTTTGTCAGCTTTCACAATGGCGAGGCCTACATTAAAAATATGCATGTGAGTCCCTATGAACAGGGGAACATTTTTAATCGTGACCCCTTGCGGGACCGTCGGCTTCTTTTGCACAAGCGAGAAATTCAGTATCTCTACGGTGCTGTTAAGCAAAAGGGCTTTGCCGTGATTCCGCTGTCAGTTTATTTGAAGGACAGTTTGGTTAAAGTGCAAATCGGTCTGGCGCGCGGTAAAAAGCTCTACGATAAACGAAACGATATCGCAGAGCGGGATGCCAAGCGGAATATGGACAGGGCCATTAAAGAAAAGAATCAATAAAAAGAACATAAAAAAAAGCATACATGCGATTTTTGCATGTATGCTTTTTTGCGTAGTATCAAGAGCTTATTCTTGCTCATTCTTTTTCTCTTCTGCGCTCTGCTTTTCTTTTTCTGCTTCGGGATGGTTGCGCAGCGTCAGGGCAAAAACAGAGAAGAGAATAACGGAAATGACCATCAAAAGCGCACGGGACATATCGCTCAGTAAAATCACAATGGCGCTGATGGCTAAAATCGCGGACAGACCATATAAGATGATAACCGTGGTGCGATGAGAAAAGCCCTGGTCAATCAGCTTGTGGTGCAGGTGGCCACGGTCAGGCGCCATGATGGGTTGACGCTTGATAATGCGACGGATAATGGCAAAGGTGGTATCGAAAATCGGCAGGCCTAAAACCAAAAGCGGCACTGTGAAGGCAACATAGGTTTTGAAAGGCCCCTGAATGGAAATGCAGGCCAAAATGAAGCCTAAGAACGTGGCACCCGTGTCGCCCATGAAGAGCTTTGCCGGATTGAAATTATACGGTAAAAATCCAAAGCAGGCGCCGGCTAAGGCAGCCGCCATAACCAATAGAGTCATGGAATGAGAATGGTTAATCAAAAGGATGGACAAAAGCGCAATCGCGGCGATCGAAGAAACACCGGCGGCCAGACCGTCCAGCCCGTCAATTAAGTTAACGGCGTTGGTAACACCCACAATCCAGATGATGCTGCCGATTATGGACAGCCAGGTGGGGAGCAAAATTACGGAGTCCGTAAAGGGATTGCTGATGACAAAAACACGAACACCCAACAGCACGGGAATGGAAGCAGCCACAATCTGAATCAGAAATTTCAGAATGGCAGGGCGCGGCTTCATGTCGTCAAACATGCCAAGCACAACAACGATAATGCTGCCGGCCAAAATCCCCGCCAGATTCACATTCAGGCCGCCGCCGGGCAGAAAAAAGTCGCCAAAACATAAAACGCTGATTAAAAAACCATAAAAGATGGCAAGACCGCCCAAGCGAGCTTTTGGCTCCTTGTGCATTCGGCGACCATCCTTCGGCACGTCCACAGCGCCAATCTTAAAAGCAAGACGCTGCGCCAGGGGCGTTGCCGCATAGGCAATAATCAACGCAACAATAAAAGCGAATATAATAAAAATACTGCTATTTGCACTCATAACCGAGGATTCCTTTCCAGCATCTATTACTGTAATAACACCCAAATTATATACTCATTTATGTTGTTTGTCAAGAGTCTAAGTACCATATCCCGCAGGAATTTACAAATTATGCAAGGGGTGCAGGGCGGTTTTAAGCACGCCGCCGCCTGTACGATACCCAGGCAGCAATGCCTGCCGCTAAAACGGAAGCTACAATAATGGAAAAGCCGTAACTGATCCATGAAAAGCAGGGGAGAAAATGTAAAAGCGTGCTGAAAAGCGCCGCCAAAAGCACGGTAAGAGCCACGCCGGATGACTGCCGAAGCGCCGGAATGATGATGGCAATAAACATGCCGTAGAGCGCCAGACCCAAAGCCGAGGTAACAGGCGCAGGCAAAAAGGTTCCGGCAGAAGCACCGATGGCGGTTCCTGCGGCCCAGCCGATGTAAGGCGCAATCGCCAGACCGTACATGTATTCCGGGCTGACCTTATCTTGCCCCGAGGCAACGGCAAAAATTTCGTCTGTTATAAAAGCGCCGCAGAAAAGGCGCTTTTTTGTTGTGAAGCTTTCGTCTAAGCGTTGAGACAGGGAGATAGCCATTAAGGAATAGCGGAGGTTAATGACAAGCTGAACCAGCGCCATTTCAAGCAAGCTGCCGCCTGCGACAATCAGGGAAATGCCGGCAGCCTGGCCTGCGGAGGTCAGGTTTGTCATAGAAATCAAGGTAGCGGTGATGGCGTTTAAGCCGCTGTTGATGGCGGCAATGCCAATTCCCACGGCCACGGACAGATAGCCCAGTCCGATGGGGACACCGTCTTTGATACCTTTTTTGAATTCACTCCCGTTTTTCATTGGCGTTTGCCTTCCCCTGTTTGTAATGTAAAAAGCCCGACGATTATTCTTCCCAGTTATGGTAAACGTTCTGCACGTCGTCGTTATCTTCTAACATATCAATGAGCTTGTTCATCATCAGAATGTCTTTTTCGTCGGTGAGTGCCACGGTTGTCTGGGGGATTTTCTCCACTTCCGCAGAAGCAAAGGTGTAGCCCTTTTCTTCTAAGGCATCACGGACGGCTGTAAAGACAGAAGGCGCACAGAGGATTTCAAAGCATTCCTCCTGAGCGGAAAAGTCTTCGGCACCGGCCTCCAAGGCATCCATCATAACCGTATCTTCATCTAATGCTTTATCTTCATCGGCAATAATCAAAACGCCCTTTTCATCGAACATAAAGCTGACGCAGCCGGTTTGACCTAAGTTGCCGCCGCATTTATCGAAATAATGGCGAACGTCACCGGCGGTGCGGTTACGGTTATCTGTCAGAGTTTCCACGATAACGGCAACGCCGCTGGGGCCATAGCCTTCGTATGTGATTTCTTCATAGTTATCAGAGCCAAGCTCACCGGAGGCTTTTTTAATGCAACGGTCGATGTTGTCGTTGGGCATGTTGTTGGCACGGGCTTTGGCGATAACATCCTTTAATTTTCCGTTTACATCAGGGTCGGGACCGCCGGCTTTAACAATAACGGAAATTTCGCGGCCTAATTTTGTAAAAATTTTGGCTTTTTTAGCGTCACTTTTTTCCTTTTTGTGTTTAATATTGGACCATTTAGAATGACCTGACATTGTTTTACCACTCCCAGTTACATATAATACTTAAATTTGTTTACACTAAATATACTATTGGCGGCGCTCGGCCGCGGTTTCTTTATCTGCCTGCCGATAAAGAAGAAATAAAGGACCGTGCAGGCAGAAAGGGTTTATGTCATGCAGTATCTCTGGACGTTTTTGGTGGGCGGCACGCTTTGTGCCATTGCCCAGGTTTTGATTGATAAATGCAAGCTGACGCCCGCCCGTATTTTAGTCATCTATGTCTCGGCGGGAACATTTTTAGCGGCTTTTGGCCTGTATGAGCCGCTGGTGCAATTTGCCGGCGCCGGTGCAACCATTCCCCTGACGGGCTTTGGCTACACGCTGGCTAAGGGCGTTAGCAAAGCAATTGCTGAAAAAGGCGCTCTGGGCATTTTAACAGGCGGCCTCTCCGGCGCAGCTGCCGGCATAACGGCAGCCATCGTTTTCGGGTATTTGGCTGCTTTGTTGTTCCGCCCAAAGGTTAAAAAATGAGTTTACAAAAGTCCCATATCCGCCATGCTGTAATAACTGTTGCCGGAGACAATAATGTGGTCAATCACGTTCACATTAATGGCCTCTAAGGCAGCGATTAATTGGTTGGTTGCAAGCTTGTCGCTCTCAGAGGGGAGCAGGGAACCGCCCGGATGGTTATGGGCAAAAATAACATGCTGCGCCTTGCGACGCAAAACCTCCTCCACAATCACGCGGGGATAAGCCGGAACCTCGTTAATGGTTCCTTTTGTCAGGCGGGACTGGTGGATGACGCGGCGGTTGGAATCCACACAAATCATGTGAAATTCCTCATGATTTTTGCCGATGAAAAGATTAATGGCATATTGTCCGGCAAGCTCGGTTGTGCCAAGCTGGATAAAGCGCGACCATTTGGCCTGGTTATAGGCCCGGGCCAAATGCGGAATCAGGCTGAGCAGAAACGCGCTGTTTTCGCCAATGCCGTCTATTTCCAAAAGCTTTTTGGGGTCTGCCTCAAAGACACCGGCAATGTTACCGTATTCCTTGATTAAATCGTGGGCGATGGGGTTCGTATCACGACGGGCGATGGTGCTGTACAAAAGCAATTCCAAAATTTCATGCTGTGCAAAATGCTCAAAGCCTTCCTCGTGCAAAAACCGCTCCTTCATCCGTTTGCGGTGACCGTCGTGCTGCATGAACTCCACTCCTTGTCAAGCCAGTATAACAAAAGAATTTATTTAATGTTGCGACTGCCCGGTTTAACAGCGGGAATGCCTGCTTTGCATAAAGGACAAGCATCCGGCTCGTAGGAAACCACATCAATGGAAATAACAGATTCCATGGGCACGCCGAAATCAATCTTGCCGCCTGTGCGGTCAACAATCACACCAACGCCGACAACCTCGCCGCCGTGCTTTTTAACAATATCAATCACCTCGCGCACGCTGCCGCCGGTTGTGACAACATCCTCAACAACCAGAACCTTCTGGCCCGGCTCAATGGTGAAGCTGCGACGCAGTGTCATTTCGCCGTTTTCGCGTTCTGCAAAGATATTTTTAACCTGTAAGTGACGAGACACCTCATAGCTCATGGAAATCGCACCAATAGCGGGACCGATGACCAGCTCAACGCCGCTGTCCTTAAATTTTTCAGCCAGCGCAGCGCAAAGCTCTTCACTGTAACGGGTGTCCTGAAAAATTTTGGCACATTGTAAATATTTTTCAGAATGGCGGCCGGATGTTAACAGAAAATGTCCTTCAAGCAGCACACCGGCTTCCTTCAAAATCTCCATAACACGTTCTTTTGTCATGTTTTCAATCTCCTTTATTGCCATTTGCAATCGAATTTTATTGTACCTATATATTGTACATGTTTTTATGCTAAATTTCAAGATATATTTCAAAATATTCCCCGTTTGCAGATAATTTGAATATACTGTACTATAGAATCGAACAGTTTGCGATTCTTGTCTGCCAATTCTGACTATAAGGCTCCATTTTTGTCGAAGGAGGGAAGCCGATGGATTTTGCCATTATTGCATTTTCGTCTTCGACTGCCGCCAACCGCCTGAAAAAGCTGGCCCTGGAACGGAACTTCTATGGCGTGACCATACAACAAACCCCCAGAGCGTTGAGCCAGAACGGATGCAGCTATTCAATCCGATGCCCCATATCTACCCTGACAGGTTTACTTGGTCTGGCCGATAGCTATGGGGTCACGCATGGATATGTGTATCGGGAGAGTGTGGATGCGGCGGGACGAACGTTTTACCAAAGGATGTCATAAAAAAGGATGTAAGCCATGCGGCTTACATCCTTTTATCCTTTTACGATTTATAAAAACAGCGACACCGCGCAATACACTAACAGCAGCGCCATAACGGTGTTGGTGATTTTGGCATACTGGGAAAACAGCTTCTTAAAAACATGGCCAAACAGAGCCCAGCAGTTACAAAACAGAAAGCCCACCGTGGGGAGCAAAAACACAAAGAAGAGAATGCGGCTCCACTCGCCCTGAAAATGCGGCAGAATGTAAACCTCCATGGAGAGAATGCAATAAATGATGATTTTAACGTTCAGAAATTGCAAAATCAGCCCAAACAAAAAGCCGCCCCTGCGCTCATCCTCCCGAATAACGGAGGAACGCTGATAGGTTTTCCATGCAAGATATAAAAGATAAGCCGCGCCGACAAACATCATGGGTGTTTTGATTTTGGGAATGAGCGCAGACAGAATGCTGCAAAAAACAGCGCTGAGGAACGCAACGATCACAAAACCAACCCAGGCGCCAAACAGAAAGGGAAGCGTTTTTTTATATCCCTGCCGTCCCGCCGTGGACATGGCCACCAAGTTATTGGGCCCCGGCGTGCTGGCGGTTGTTACAACATAAGAAAGAAAATGAAACCAGTCGAACATAGCTGCCTCCTGCATGAAAAAATGAACGATGTTATTGTATCATTTTGCAGAAACATTGTCAATAAGGGGCGCTTTTGCAAAGAAAGAGAGGCTGTAACAAAATGTATTTCATTTTGTTACAGCCTCTCACAACTTTAATTAGCGTGTACAATAATAACTCGTATGCGTCCGCCGGCGGAGGTTGGTTTGTCTGTATAAACATAGGCCGGATGTTCATCAGCCAAATCAGCCAGCTCTTCAATTGTGATCATGTTGTAAACAGAAGGATAAGAACTTTTTATATAGATCTGCACCTTGTCAGACATGATATAGGCGTTAGTGCCCACAGTAACAACAGAACCGCTTATATCGGTGATTTTGTTTGATTGAATCAACGTTAAAGGTGTCATGGAAGTGACGTTTCGTCCGTCACCCTTAATTGTAACCGCCTGTCCGCTGGACACGCCAAAGGTTTTATTTTGCGTGCTTAGCAAGCCTTCGGTTCCGTTTACGATATATTCGTAACTGCCGGACAAGAGTCTGTCATCGTTATTGTTTTTAGCATATGTTACCACGCCGTAGGTGTGCGTATCGCCGGTTACATCATTTAATATCAAGGTATCAATATTTCCGACAGAATTTTTTGACACATATAAGATGTCCCGTGCAGAGAGATTTAATCCGTTCAATCGTTGCGGATACACAGATGCCACGGTTGCGGTTTCATGGGATTCAGTAGTGGAGGTTTCAATAATTTGTACATCAGAGGCAAGCGTGTGCGAGCCTATGGTATGAATGTCTGCATCCCATGTGACTTTCCCGGAGATGTTGTGTTTTGATGTGGTCGAGGAAAGTGTTGCAAGGCCGTCAACCAATTTCACGGTAACAACCCTGTTTATGTAAGATTCATAATTTTTCTCAGCGATATATTCACAAACCTCTCCGCTGGGAAGAACCACCCTGATATAAGGCTTCGTTAAGGTTGTTCCTGCAACAATCGTGTCCTTCGTTCCCACGGCAGATAAAAAGCCGGTTACCTTAGTATCGTCTGTCAGTTTGGTAGCAACGCCGGCAATATCCCCTGATTTGCCTAACAAGATGGTAATGGTGTCACCATACCTGAGATTGCCGCTGGATGATAGTTTGGCATAGGCGTCATCCCCTTCGATGGCATACGTAACACCGGATACGGTTACAGAAACCGGAGCATCCTTATTGGGGGAGGCAGCTTCATAAATACCGGTAACTTTTTTCGAATACACAAGAACTTTGTTATATTCAACCATATAATATGCTATATCATTTGTCCTGACCGCGGAGATGGATGATTCGACACCATCACGCACAACTTTGACGGACGAATCGGCTCCCAGTTCTTCGTACCAATTGGATGCCGTCACGGTTATGGGTCCAATCGTTCTGTTAAAACCTGTCAAATATTTCTCCTGAGAGCCTTTTGCGCTTGCGTTGAGGGTGTTGTAAATCATTTTTGAAATATCTCGGCGGGTAAGCTGTTGACCAATGGATTTGTTTACTCCATCAAGCATACCGATTTTTTTCGCCATGTCAATCTGGTCATAAGGCCAGTCGTTGCCAATGTCCTCCTCTGTGTAATCCAGAACACGCAGAAGCATTGTTATTGCCTCTTCATATGTAACCGTATTGGAAGGACGAAAGGTAGCATCAAAATATCCTTTGAAAAGACCGTTTTTGATACCCGTCATAACAAAAGGTGCGGCCCAGTGGTCATAGCTTACATCCTTAAAAGGCGAACGGTTGCTGTTCCTATCGACAGAATCACGATATTTGGATGCCGAAACGACAATTTTTGCACATTCTGCACGCGAAACCGTATCCTGATATCTCATATTTCCATTAGGATCGCCTTGCATGATAGATAAATCGGACAAAAGCTCAGCTTCGTAACTTGATGCTGCAAACACAGTTGCTTCCGTCGTTGAAAATACGATCAATGCAGTCATTAATAACGACAATAATTTTTTCATCCACATTTTCTCCTTTCAAACGTTATTCAAAGCGCAGCGCATCAATGGGATTCAGATTAGCTGCATTTTTGGCCGGTAAAAAACCAAAGAGTATACCAATCGCCACAGATACCGAAAAGGCAAGCACGACGGCAAATAAAGACGGAACAATGGTGAGGTTCAACATTTTGCCCGCAGCAAACGATACGATTGCCCCAAGCAAAATTCCCAGTATTCCGCCTATGCCGCTGATGGTGGCGGCCTCTACTACAAATTGAGAAAGAATATGTTTCTTTTTTGCACCCAGGGATTTTCTTATGCCGATTTCCTTAGTGCGCTCGGTTACGGTAACAAGCATAATGTTCATAATGCCGATGCCGCCAACCAGAAGAGAAATGCCGGCAATACAAACAAGCGCCGCTTTCATGGTGCCTATAATCTTGTTGAGCTCCTCCAATATTTCCTGCGTGGCAATGATGTTATAAAAATCGCTGCTGCCAAGAATTTTCGTAAGCCTGTTTTCCAAAATGGCTTTCGCTTCATCCAATTTGTTTGCATCGGACAGCGTGACAGTATAGGAAGAGATAAATCGGTTCTGTGACATTTTGGATGCAACGGTGTAGGGGATATAAATACACTGATCAGAAGAATTTTCAGACGAATCAGCCCGTTCCTCCAAGACGCCGACGACTGAAAAAGGCTCACCGTTGATTTTCAAGGTTTGACCGAGGGCCTTGCCCTTGCCGTAGAGCTCTTGTTCATAATAAGTGCCTATAACACAAACTTTGAGTTGTTTCTCAATATCAATAAATTGCAAGAATCTTCCCTCTTGCATTCCTAATTGATTTATTTTGTCGTATGTTTCATCTGTCCCTGTGACAGAAGCAAATTCACTATCAGAGGCATTTTTTGTTTTAACCGTTGCCGTCAGGGAGACATTGGGTGTGCAATAGGTAAACAATGCGGGATTTTCATCAATCACTTCATACATGTCGTCAGGCTCGATATGGCGTGTGCTGCCTCGTGAGGTCAGAGCAACCGTGATGTTATTCATACCAAAGCTTTCAAATGCGTCCGTTACCTGCCCTGTAACACCGTCCATAATACTGACAAGAATGATGACGGCCCCGACACCGATTATAATACCAAGCATAGTAAGAAGAGAGCGAAGCTTGTTTGACAGGATGCTTCCAAAGGCAAGCTGGACCGTTTTTGTAAACTTCATATAGCGCCCTCCCTCTGCGAAAGCACCGTGGAGCGGATGATGGAATCTTCTGAGGGGATGCCGTCATAGATTATTTTTCCATCGTGTATGCGAATGACGCGTTTCGCTTTTGCTGCAATCGAGTTGTCGTGCGTGATCAAAATGATTGTATTGCCAAGCGAGTTCAGCTGTATCAAAAAATTGATTACCTCTGCACTTGTTTTCGAGTCCAGCGCGCCCGTAGGTTCATCCGCTAAAATGACAGAAGGCGAACCTGCCAAGGCTCTCGCTATCGATGCGCGCTGCTGCTGACCGCCTGATAACTGCGAAGGCTTATGATGGCATTTATCATCTATCCCGACACGCTTTAAGGCCTCCATCGCCCGTTCTGTTTGCTCGGATTCTTTCAAGCCCTTATACATAAGCGGGAGCTTCACGTTTTCTAAAATATTTAATTTGGGAAGAAGATTATATTGCTGAAAAATAAAACCTAATGTTTCGTTTCGGATTTCCGATTGTTCATCATCTGTTAATTGGCTGACATCGTTTCCGTTTAACAGATATGTTCCTTCTGTTGGGGTATCAAGACAACCAATGATATTCATACAGGTTGACTTGCCGCTGCCTGACTGCCCGATGATAGCAACAAATTCCCCCGCAAAGACAGAAAACGAAACGCCGTCTAATGCACGCACCTCAGAGTCGCCCATTGTATAAATTTTATATATATTTTGAAATTCTACCAAAGGCTTTTGATTCATACTTTTCTCCTTTAACGCATGCCACCGGGCATACCGCCGCTCGGCATTCTGTTGCCGCCGGGCATGCCGCCACCGGGCATGCTGCCCATACCGCCCATCATTGCTTCCATTGCAGAACCTTCATGAGACGATTGGATTTGCGGCGTATAGACTATGTCGCCCTCTTTCAGGCCTGCTTTAATTTCTATGTATTCACTATTGTAAACACCGGTTTCAACTTTGACGGATTTATATCCTTCCGGCGCTGTGTCGCCATCTTCTGTTTTTTCGCCCTTGACATAAACGATATTGCCGCGATTGACGGCAGCGATCGGTATCGCAAGAACATCTTTTGCCTGAGACGTTGTAATTTCAACATCGATGTTCATGCCCGGCAGTAAATCCTCATCAAAATCAGTAATCACGATGGTAACAGGATAGCTGGTGACGCCGTTTGCTGTTGTTCCGTTTATGGATACGCTTTGCACCTCGCCGTGATAAACTTGCCCCTCAACTGCGTCGGAGGTGATGATAACGCTCTGGCCGACCTCTACATTTTTGATATCCAGCTCATCAACGGAAAGTTCACACTCTAAACTTGACATATCGTAAATAACTGCCATTACGGTGGACATATTGGAGTTATCAAGTTTATCTCCTGCTTTTATGTTTTTTGTGACAACAGTCCCTGATATAGGTGCCGTAATTGTGTAGTCATTGAGTTTGTCCATTGCATTTTCACGCGACAGGGCAGAGGAACGCAAAGACAAAGACGATGCTGTGAGGTTATCAGATGCAGTATCAGAATCAATATGAACAATAGCGGTTCCGGAGGAAACTTTTGCACCTTCTAAAACGTAAACAGCATCAATTTCGCCGGAGGCTTCTGCTGTCATTGTTTTGGATGCAACATATTCAAAAGACCCCGCGCTGCAACCGGAAACATGTCCGATTTCTGCTGTTGCCGTTTCTGCATTCGTTAAGGCCCCCGGATTTGGAACCTCTATTTTGACCGTGCGTACGATCATATTTCCTGCCATAGCATAACCGGAAGAAGCAACTCCGATGACAGTTCCGCTTAATACTTCGCCATTGGAAGAAATTTTCACTGTGGCAGGATCGCCCGGCAGGATGTTTTGGGCATCGGCATCGCTAAAAGGAATTGTGAGAGTGAGAACAGAATCGTCATATATATCGGCAATTTTTGTTCCTGTTGATACGGAATCTCCTGCTTTTACATAGATGTTCCGCACCGTTCCCGAAAAAGGAGCTTTTACGGTTAAATCGTTGTAGGTTTTTTGTGCTTTGTTATACTCCATTTGTGAACGCTGATACGAAAGGTCCGCATTTTCTATTGAATTTTGTGCATCAGACGAGTCGATCTGATAGAGGATATCGCCTTCGGCGACAATGTCTCCTTGTTCAAAATTTGCTGCCATAATATCGCCCGAAACAAGAGCTGTGATGGAGTATTGATCTTTGGGTTTTACAACCGAGGAGCCTGTAATTGCAGACGTTATATCACGCCGTGCAACTTTGTTTTCTGCGCCTGTAACAGCCCATTCATTGTTTGCCTTTCCTGCAGACACTCCAACAGTAATCGCAGCGAGCACGACAATGGCACAGGCTATAACAATACTTTTTTTCTTTTTAGAATATCCCTTAAATTCCGCAGGGAAAGAGAGCGCCTTTTTCGGCAATTCTTTAATGGAGACAGTGGTTTTTTTATGATTTGCATTGTTTTCATGGTGTGTTCCTTTCGTCTTTTTGGTTTGAGTCAATAACAAGTTAACCTCTTAATCATGTATGTCAATTTTTTATAGTATAGAATACTAATGTTAAATTTACGTTAAAAAGCGAGGCAGTGTTGTAAGGTAAAGAAAAAGTGTGAACAGCCTAAACTGTTCACACTTTTTCCGCACCTGTTAGAATGTTTCCGCCATGCTGCGGAAACGGAGTTAAACGCACTTTGCTCTGACGTGGTGGAGCAAAGGCTTTACTGTCCGAACCTTCTCCATTAGGACTTCCGGGGCCCCCGAAAAGCCATTGGCTTTTTGGGGAGAAGGAAGAGCAAGGAAGTGGACGGATGTTTTCGCCAAGCGGCGGAAACGGAGTTAAACGCACTTTGCTCTGACGTGGTGGGCCTTCAGGGACTCGAACCCGGGACCGTCCGGTTATGAGCCGGATGCTCTAACCAACTGAGCTAAAGGCCCTTACATATGACCCACTTATTGTATCAAACAGGCATGACTTTGTCAAGTTTTTTTTGCGGCGCAGGGGGAACAGGGGCTATAAAAAGGGGGTTAGGGACAGCCGGATGGAACCAGCCGTCCCTTTTAGGGGATTATTATGAAATTAGGATAAGGGTTTTTGTCGGAATCTCTTCCGACGATTTCAGTATACGATAAAAGTGTTACCGGAGTATGAACAGAGTTTGAATAATATGAGAATTTTTGTGTTTTTGTGCGGAAAATTTATATGAATACACGTCCGTTACCCACCATCAAAAATTTGACTTTTTTGTAAAGTTACTACTTTACAAACAGAAAGTTTTATGCTAACATTAAGTTGGATTATATTAGGGGATGCAGACCTGCAAAAGAGGCGGTTGTTTGTTCCCCTGAGCGTATAAGCATTAAACGAAAAAGGAGAGAAAGAAATGGCAGACAAGGTTAAAATGAAGCTGATGTGTGCCGGTGCAACATTCAGCAACATGTGTGACCGTTTTGTGGCTGAAGGCTACAAAGTTGGTCAGAAAATGCCCGACACCATCGAAGCGAAGCTTGAAAAATTTGCAGAAATGGGTGGCATGAGTGCTATTGGTTACGGTTGGTTTTTAGACCAGGAACCCGTGGACCCGATTGCTTACAGAGACCTTTTGAAACAGTATGGCTTCCGTGTTGGTAGCTGCGGCCCCGACAACTATACCAAGGCGCATTGGAAATATGGTACCTTTGCGGCCCGTAATCCCCAGACCCGTCGTGAGATTGTTGAACTGGGTAAGCGTCACATGGATTGGGCAGAAGCTGCAAACGGTGTTGACATTATGTTCTGGATGGCTCATGATGGTTACAACTATCCGTTCCAGGATGATTACACCACGCATTGGGACTACATGGCAGAATGCATTGCTGAAATCTGCGCACATAACAAGAACGTGAATTGTACATTGGAATATAAGAACTATGAGCCGCTGACGCATCAGTATGCTTCCGACGTGAGCAAGGTTATCCTGCTTTGCGAAAGAGTTAACAAGATGACAGGTCAGGACAACTGTAAGTTAATCGTTGACTATGGTCATGCTCTGTTCGGCAACGAAAATCCCGCGGAAAGTGTTGCGCTGGCTAACTCTTATAACCTTCTGTCCATGATTCACTTAAATGATAACATGGGTCGTTTCGACGATGACTTAATCTTCGGTACCGTTAGCTTCTGGCAGGCTCTGGAATTCTTCTGGAAGCTTTTGCAGATTGGCTATGTAAATGAAGATATCAATGATAACCGCGGTTGGTTCATCATGGATAACTGGCCGGCTCGTATGGACGGCGTTGAAGCAACCACAGAGTTTGTTCGCATGAATAACCACATCATGAATCTGGCAGCGTCTCTGCCTCATGATGAAATTAAGGAATTGCAGAAGCGTGACGGTAACCCGCCGCACATCTACAAGATTCTCCGTGAGTACGTTCTGAAAGAAGTTTGATTCTAAACGTAATAAAAAGCCAAGTAACGATGTTACTTGGCTTTTTTTGCGCTTTGGCCGCTCCGACGAACTCCCTTCGCGAGTTTAATCTCCCGTAGGCACAAAAAGCGCGCCCTACGAGATACTCTGCTGCTCCGTTTTTTTGACCGCCCCTGGCGGTGCCCAAAAAAACCTGTCGTGCGCGAGCTACGCGGTCCAAACCGCCTTGCGCTTTGGCCGCTCCGGCGAACTCACTTCGAAAGTTTAATGCCACCAGGCACAAAAAAATCCCTTAAACCCGAATGGGTTTAAGGGATTTTGGCGCGCCCGGAGAGATTCGAACTCCCGACCTACTGGTTCGTAGCCAGGCACTCTATCCAGCTGAGCTACGGGCGCAAAACAAATGAAAAGGACGGCAGGGCCGTCACAGCATTAATAGTATAGCACAGAAAATTGGCAAATGCAAGCCTTTTTTTCAAAATATTAAAAATTCGTTGTGCATCTTGCGATAGCGGACGCTTACCCGAAATTAAAATTGCCAGACATGTCAGGAAAATCTGCCTCATATAGTGTAACGAGGTGGAGAGTTTGAAACGAGGAAAGCGATTTTTAATGAACGGGCTTCTGCTAGCGGGGACGACGGTGTTCTTGCGGGGCACGGGGCTCATCTTTAATGTTTACATCACGCAGAAAATTGGTGCGGAGGGCATGGGGCTTTTCGGGCTCATCATGTCCGTCTATATGCTGGCGACAACGGTGGCTTCCTCGGGCGGTGGCCTTGCAGCCACAAGGCTCGTTACGGAGGAACAAGCGCGGGGGCGCTATGGTGGCACACAAAAAGCCATGCATGTTTGCATGCTCTATTGCCTGTTTTTTGGCGTGGTCGCGAGTTTTTGTTTGTTTATATTTGCCCCGCAAATCGGGCAATATTGGCTCTCGGATGAACGCACAATCGGCTCTTTGCGGTGCCTTTCCGTCAGCCTGCCGTTCATTTCTCTGTCCGGAGCCATGAACGGATATTTCATGGCGGTCAGACGTGTTATCAAAAGTGCTTCGGCTCAGATTTTTGAGCTTTTGGTTAAGATTTTGGCGACCGTTTTAACCTTGCGTTTTTTTGGTCATCGGGGCATCGAATTTGCCTGCATGGCCGTGGTTTGCGGCGGTAGCGTGGCGGAAATAGCATCCTTTTGTTATTTGTTTGTTTTGTATCGATGGGAGCAACGCACTCCCTGCGACGCGTTGGGGAGCAGGACACCCTTTGTGCGCCGTCTGCTTGGTTTTGCCATACCCATAGCCATCAGTTCCTATTTTCGCTCGGGGCTTGTCACCTTAGAGCATGTTCTGGTGCCTGCGGGCTTAAAGCGTTATGGGGCGGACAGAGCAGCTTCTTTGTCACAATATGGCATCGTGCATGGCATGGTGATGCCGCTGCTTTTGTTTCCTGCCTCGGTTCTGGGCGCTTTTGCCGGCCTCTTGGTGCCTGAAATGACAGAATTTCAAACCAAGGGGCATGCGGACAGAATCCGTCGGGTTGCCTCAAAAGTCATCCAGACCTCCCTGCTGTTTTCGGTAGGTATTTCAGGGGTATTTCTGATTTTCGGTCATGAATTGGGGCAGGGTATCTATAAAAGCGGCGATGCAGGACTTTTCATCTGTTTTCTGGCACCGTTGACAGTTGTGATGTACTTAGACGGGGTAGTGGATGCCATGCTCAAAGGCTTAAATCAGCAGGTTTACTCCATGCGTTATAACATCCTTGATTCCGCGGTCAGCGTGGCTTTGGTGTATACGGTTTTGCCCCGCTACGGTGTTAATGGCTACATAGCTATTATTTTTATCACGGAAATCTTAAACGCCTTGCTCAGCATCCGTCGGTTGCGGCGTGTGACGGACTTTCAACTGTCCTTTGTGCGGGGCTTTGTTCTGCCGTGCTGCGCCATCGGCCTTGCCTGTGTTGTGACAAAAGGGATTTTCAATGGGGCCGCCTTGTCAGCGCAGGGCCTATATGGTGCCATTTTCTGCTGTGCGGTTTTATATCTGCTCTTTTTAGGCGCCCTTGGCCTGTACAGACAAACAGAAAAAAAGGAGCTGTAGCAAAATGCATTTCATTTTGCTACAGCTCCTTTTTGGGCTGGACGAAAGTCACAGCTTTTTTTCTGTTTTGTTTTCAGGAAAGTTTTTTCAGCATCTCGGCGGCCTCATCAAACCAGTTAAAGTCTAAAGATTCAATGGCGCCCTTATCGCAGGATTCTGCAATAGACGGGTCGATGGGGAGCCGTGCCAGAACGGGGAGCCGATAGGCTGCGGCGATATCATCAATGTGACTGTCGCCAAATACCTTATAGTCCTTGCCGTTATCCGGGCATGTGAAATAGGAAAGGTTTTCAACCAACCCTAACACGGGAATGTTCATCATGTTAGCCATTTTGACAGCTTTTTCAACAATCATGCCAACCAGCTCCTGCGGAGAGGTGACAACAATGATGCCGTCAACAGCGATAGACTGGAACACGGTCAGGGGCACATCGCCTGTTCCCGGCGGCATGTCGATGAACATAAAGTCCACATCGCCCCAGATAACATCGGTCCAGAACTGCTTAACGGTTCCGCCGATGACGGGACCGCGCCAGACAACAGGGTCAGTTTCGTTTTCCAAAAGCAGATTAACGGACATAACCTCAATGCCTTTTTGGCTGGCGACGGGCAAGAGGCCCTGTTCGTTAGCGGTGGCTTTTTCGGTCATGCCGAAGGCCTTGGGGATGGAGGGACCCGTGATATCCGCATCCAAAATCGCGGTGCGGTAGCCCTGGCGGTTTAAGGTGACAGCCAGCAGGGAGGTAACCAGACTTTTGCCAACGCCGCCTTTGCCGCTGACAATGCCGATGACCTTTTTAATCTGACTCAGGTCATGGGGTTTTTCATGTAAATCCTGTTTGGCGTGCTGACAGCCCTCGCAGGATTCCTTTGTGCAGGAAGAATGATCGCAAGATTGTGCCATGTTTTGATTTGCCTCTTTTCTATAATAAAAATTTTACTTTTCAGCAGAAATGCTAAAGGGTAATTTGTTTTATAAGACGCCTCGTATAGGGACAAAGTAACAACAAGGGCAAAGCCGCTTGCCTTTGTCAAGACGCCTGTTTCTCATTATACCATAGCGGTCTTGAAGCTGTCAAGAGCGAGAGAAATCAGCATAAAAACGGTGGGATTTTGGTACAAATAAATTGATAAAAGCGTTTGACAAAAAGGGAGAAAAATGGTATAATAAGCTTGATTTTGGATATTTTTAGGGACTCTTTGTGTGAATGCAGCGTATAATTGTAAACCAATCCCTTTTTTGATATACGTGAAGCGGGATTTTTTGTACAACAGAGGAAGGAATTTAGGCATGAATATCAAGAAATTTTTTCTATCTATGTTTATAACAATTTTAGTGCTGGTCACCATGGTGGCAGGCCTGATGGCAGCAAACTTCTTTTTCGGCACTAATTTGTCTGATGAAATTGCGAAATATCTGGATAAAATCTCCGGCGGAACGGTGAATGTTCTGCTTTTGGGCTTAGATGAAGATAAAACCCGTGCAGACGTTATCATGGTGGTGTCCATCGACCCGAATGAGCATGACATTCATGTTCTTTCTATTCCCCGTGATACCCGTGTGCGCTATGCGGAAGGTCGGTATGATAAAATCAATCATGCCATGGGCTATAAAAACCCCGAAGAGCGGATTATCTCTTTAGTTAAGCAAGTGACGGGCATGCCCATTCATTATTACTGCGAAGTCGGTTTTGCAGGTTTCCGTGAAGTCATCGATATTTTAGGCGGCGTGGAATTTGATGTGCCGGTAAACATGCATTATGAAGACCCGGCGCAAAAGCTCTCCATTCACGTAAACAAAGGCTTGCAGGTCTTAGACGGCAAAAAAGCCGAAGGTGTTGTGCGCTATCGTGCCACCTATGTAACCGGCGACGAACAGAGAATTAACGTGCAGAAGGATTTTTTGCATGCACTTTTTGAACAAAAGCTGAATGCGAAATACCTTGCAAAAGCACCGGCGCTGATTAATGAAATTTACCAGCATGTTGAAACGAATTTTTCGCCGGCCGATGCGATTAAATACGCTAAAAGCTTCAAAAAGATGACGGCAGAGTCACTTAAAACCCACACGTTGCCCGGTGAATCCGGCTATGTTAACGGCGTTTCTTATTTTATCTATGACCCGGCGGAAACCCGCGAATTGATTTTAACCGAGTTTGGCTACCCTGAGGATGAAGCGGCAGCGCTGAAACAGCAGGAAAAGCAAGCGGGGCTCGCAGAATGAGCGGGCAGGATTTTTCCCGCCGCTCCGTACGGCGTCAGCTTTCAGGAGAGGGCTTGCGGCCGAAAAAGGGGCTGGGACAGAATTTTTTAACGGATGCATCGGTTCTTTATGATATTGTCGATGCAGCAGCGCTCAGTGAGGACAGCTGTGTGTTGGAAATCGGCCCCGGCATGGGCGTGTTAACACGGCAGCTGGCAATGCGGGCAGCCTTAGTGACGGCGGTGGAAATTGACAGGACAATTTTGCCGGTTCTGGAAAAAAATTTATCGGATTTTTCGAATGTAACTGTTGTAAATCAGGACATACTACAAGTAGATTTGGAAGCGTTGTTTGCCAAACAATTTGGCGATAAGCCTGTTTCTGTTGTGGCCAATCTTCCTTATTATATCACAACCCCCATTTTGATGAAGCTTTTGGAAGCAAAAGTGCCCATCAAAACCATCGTGATTATGATTCAGCGCGAGGTGGCGGAGCGCCTGGCAGCAGGGCCCGGCAGCAAGGAATTTGGCGCCATCAGCCTGGCGGTTCAATATAGAGCCGAGGTTGAGCCCGTCCGAGATGTGCCTCCCGAAGCGTTTGAACCCATGCCTAAGGTCTGGTCTTCCGTCATCAGGCTCATGCCCCGTGAAAAACCGCCAGTAGTGGTTACAGATGAAGGGCATTTTTTCCGTCTCATCAAGGCGGCCTTTGCCATGCGACGCAAAAC
This sequence comes from Oscillospiraceae bacterium, assembly GCA_015068855.1. Classification (GTDB taxonomy): domain Bacteria; phylum Bacillota; class Clostridia; order UBA1381; family UBA9506; genus UMGS755. The sequence continues at coordinate 62,729 of SVJS01000004.1, forward strand.
TCTGGTTAACGCCGTCAGTCATGAAGCGAGTCTGGGCGCCACCAAGGAGCTTTTGAAGGCTATCTTGCAGGATATGGGCTTTGATGAAGCTGTGCGGGGCGAATGCCTAGGGCTTCAACAGTTTGCACAACTCTCCAATGAGATTATTGCAAAAAGATTGTCGAAATAGATAATGCTTTTTTGGCATAAAAGCCTTTGCTTTTTCGTAATAATAGAGTATAATAGATGAAGATAGCAAAGAGACAGCCTGCCCGTGGTGTCCTGTAAAAACAGTGATAAAACGGCAGGGCAAGACATATAGTATCCATGTGTTTATCAAATAGTTTAATCTATTCAAAAGATAAAGCAAAATGAAAGGAGTCAGAAACATGACAAAGAATCAAGCTGTACTGTCCTGGTTGGACGAAATGATTAAGCTGACAACACCTGATGAAGTTGTTTGGATTGACGGCAGCGAAGAGCAGAAGCAGAAGCTTTATGACGAAGCCTGCGAAGCCGGCGAAATGATCAAACTGAATCAGGAAAAATTACCGGGTTGCTATCTCCACAGAACCGCAGAGAATGACGTTGCCCGTGTAGAAGACAGAACCTTTATCTGCACCAAGAAGCAGGAGGATGCCGGCCCGACCAATAACTGGGAGGATCCCGAAACAATGTATGCAAAGCTTTCCGACCTGTTCCGCGGCAGCATGAAGGGCAGAACCATGTATGTTATTCCCTACCTGATGGGACCTTATGGCTCTCCGTTCTCCAAAATCGGTATCGAGCTGACAGACTCCCGTTACGTTGTACTTAACATGCTCATTATGACCCGTGTTGGTACAAAGGTTATGGAAGAATTAGGCGACAGTGACGATTTTGTGCGTTGCCTGCATGCTAAGAAAGATATTGACCCCGAAAACAGATACATTGTTCATTTCCCCGAAGACAACACCATCTGGACCATCAACTCCGGTTACGGCGGAAACGTTCTGCTGGGCAAAAAGTGCTTCGCACTGAGAATTGCCAGCCACATGGGACATAACGAAGGCTGGATGGCTGAACATATGTTAATCTTAGGTCTTGAAAATCCCCAGGGTGAGGTTAAATATATCTCTGCCGCATTCCCCTCTGCTTGCGGTAAGACCAACCTGGCTATGCTCATCCCCCCCGAAACCTTAAAGGGTTACAAGGTTTGGACCGTTGGTGATGATATTGCCTGGCTGAAAATCGGTAAAGACGGCAGATTGTGGGCCGTTAACCCCGAAGCAGGTTTCTTCGGTGTTGCACCGGGTACCTCTACCAAGACCAACCCCAATGCACTGGCTACAACCATGAAAAATACCATTTTCACAAATGTTGTATTAAACACAGAGGATAACACCGTTTGGTGGGAAGGCCTGGATGCTGAACCGCCGAAGCATGCACTCGACTGGAAGGGCAATCCCTGGACAGCAGACAGTGGCGTTAAGGGCGCACATCCAAACTCCCGCTTCACAGCACCTGCTGCACAGTGCCCCTGCATTTCCAGCGAATTCGAAGCTGCCGGTGGTGTTCCCATCAGCGCTATCGTATTCGGCGGCCGTCGTGCTAAGACTGCTCCGCTGGTATACGAAGCATTTGATTGGCAGCATGGTGTATTCGTTGGTGCCACCATGGCATCTGAGACAACAGCAGCCGCTGCTGGTGCAGTTGGCGTTGTTCGTCGTGACCCCATGGCTATGTTACCGTTCTGCGGTTATAACATGGCTGACTATTTCGCACATTGGCTGGAAATGGGTAAGAAAATCCCCAATGCGCCGAAAATTTTCCACGTGAACTGGTTCCGTCTGGATGAAAACGGCAAGTTTATGTGGCCGGGCTTTGGCGATAACCTCCGTGTTCTGAACTGGATTTTGGATCGCTGCGAAGGCAAAGCCGGTGCTAAGGAAACAGCAATCGGTTACCTGCCCGAAGCTAAGGACATTAACATTGACGGCTTGAAGCTGGATATGGAAACCTTAGAGCAACTGCTCAGCGTTGATAAAGAGGTTTGGAAGGAAGAAGTTGCCGGCCAGAAGGAATTCTTCAAAAAGTTCGGCGACAGACTGCCTGCCGGTATCAAAGAAGAGCTGGATAAGCTGGAAGCACGCTTAAACGGCTGATCAATGCGGAATCGTTCTCATAACAATCGTTAAATAGACGATGTTTCGTCTGTTAAATATTTTAAGGATTATGTATGAGGAGGAATTTCAAAATGAAAAGCAAAGTTTTGTTAGGTGCAATGTCTTTATTGGTGGTTGCCGGCAGTTTAGTCGGCTGCGGTACCAATATGGATCAGGAGGCAAAGCCTTCTGAACAGCAGCAACAGCAGCAAACCACAGCACCTACCACGGCTTCTACAAAAGCTCCCGAAGCTGAGTCTGACAAAACTGAAACCGGCGTTGGCGACAAAATTGTTTCCGACGTTAAGGATGCAGGAAAAGCAGCATCTGATGCAGTTAAGGCTCAGTAAGGATGAACACAATAAAAGGATAAGCAAGGCGCGAGCCTTGCTTATTTTTTATGTTCTTTTGTAACGGCATCGACTTGACAAGCTTTGGCAAAAATGATATGATTAAACAAGATGGGAGTGACCGGGCTTAAAGCTGTCGTCGGTCTCGTCTGAAGGTCTGTTAAAAATTTTTTACATAAAGGAGATTTGAACATGGAAATCAGAAATGCAACAAACCCCAAAGATTTTAAGCATTACACAACTGAAAGACTGCGTGAAGAACTGTTAATCACAGAACTCTTCACCGCAGATAACGTAAAAATGGTGTACAGCCACATAGACCGTATCATCACCGGTGGTGCTATGCCCGTTGCCAAGAAACTGACCGTTGAAGCCGGCAAAGAACTGGCAGCAGATTTCTTCCTGCAACGCCGTGAAATGGGCATCATCAACGTTGGCGGCGAAGGCAAAATCACCGTTGACGGAACGGTTTATAACATGCTGCCCCGTGACGGTCTGTATATCGGTATGGGAAACAAGGACATTGTGATGGAAAGCATCGATCCCAAGAACCCCGCGAAGTTTTACATCAGCTCTTGCCCGGCTCACAAATCTTATCCCAATGTTAAAATCGACATTGCAAAGGCTAAGAAAGTGCCCTGCGGCAGCGCAGCAGACGCTAACAAGCGCGTAATCAATCAGTACATTCATCCCGAAGTGTTGGATACCTGTCAGCTCTCCATGGGTCTCACGAACTTAGAGGAAGGTTCCGTTTGGAACACCATGCCCAGCCACACCCATGACCGTCGTATGGAAGTGTATCTGTATATCGACTTGGGCGAGGATGATGTTGTTTTCCACATGATGGGCGAACCCACAGAAACACGTCACATGATTATGCACAATGAAGAAGCCGTTATCAGCCCCAGCTGGTCCATCCATTCCGGTGTTGGCACCAAGGCCTATTCCTTCATTTGGGCTATGTGCGGCGAAAATCAGGAATTTACCGATATGGACCATATCGCAACCAAGGATTTAAGATAATCTATTATTTTACAACATACAGGAGGGTTACTCATGAACATGCAGGATTTTCGTTTAGACGGTAAAGTTGCGCTGGTTACCGGTGCTTCCTATGGTATCGGTTTTGCGATTGCCTCCGGCTTCGCCGCAGCAGGCGCAACCATCGTTTTTAATGACATTAAACAGGAACTGGTCGACAAAGGTCTGGCTGCTTACAAAGAAGCCGGTATCGAAGCGCATGGTTATGTTTGCGACGTTACCAATGAAGAACAGGTTAACAACCTGGTTGCCACCATTGAAAAAGAGGTTGGCGTGATTGACATCTTGGTTAACAACGCCGGTATTATCAAGCGTATTCCCATGTGCGACATGTCCGCTGATGAATTCAGACAGGTTATCGATGTTGACTTAAATGCGCCTTTCATCGTTTCCAAGGCCGTTATTCCGTCCATGATTAAAAAGGGTCATGGTAAAATCATTAACATTTGCTCCATGATGAGTGAACTGGGTCGTGAAACTGTTTCTGCTTATGCAGCAGCCAAGGGCGGTCTGAAAATGCTGACCCGTAACATCTGCTCTGAGTATGGCGAACAGAACATCCAGTGCAACGGCATCGGCCCCGGTTACATTGCAACACCGCAGACCGCACCGCTTCGCGAAAAGCAGGCTGACGGTTCCCGTCATCCCTTTGACCAGTTTATTATCGCCAAAACTCCCGCAGCTCGTTGGGGAACACCCGAAGATTTAATGGGTCCGGCTATTTTCTTAGCCTCCGATGCGTCCAACTTCGTGAACGGTCATGTTCTCTATGTTGACGGCGGTATCCTGGCTTATATCGGCAAACAACCCTAATAGACGCGGGATGTAAAAATCGCGCATATCGCGCGAAATTCACCACTCGGCGTACCTCTAAGTACGCCGTCGGGACGAAAAGGCAAGGCTTTTGGCCTTGCCTTTTTTCATTTCGAGCAATCTGCATCGATTTTTCCTATCCCGCTTGCAAGAGGTAATCGCGCATATCGCACGAAATTCACCACTCGGCGTACCTCTAAGTACGCCGTCGGGACGAAAAGGCAAGGCTTTTGGCCTTGCCTTTTTTCATTTCGAGCCTCCGCATTTTAGTTTTGACGAGGAAAGCCACAGAGGAGTGAGGCTTGTCTCGCAGCACAATACAAAAAAGGACAGCCGGTGGCTGTCCTTTTTATAGTATACTGTCTGCTTACGCTTTTCTCTCAAAGTCGCAGGTTTCGCTGGCGCAAACAACCTTTTTCGCACGACCGGTTTTTTGCAGGAGCAAACCACCGCACTTGGGGCAGGATTCCTTGGCAAGCGGCACATCCCAACTCATGAAGTCACATTTGGGGTTATGCTCGCAGCCAAAGTATTTCTTGCCGCGCTGGGATTTTTTCTCCAAAATTTTGCCGCCGCATTTGGGGCATTTGGCGCCGGTTTCCTTAATAATCGGCTTTGCGTTCCGGCATTCGGGGAAGCCGGGGCAGGCTAAGAACTTGCCGAAGCGACCCATTTTATAAACCATCATCCGGCCGCATTTTTCACAAACCACGTCGGAAACCTCGTCGGCAATTTTAACCTTTGCAAGCTCGGATTCGGCTTTCTTTAAGTGAACGGAGAACGGGTCGTAGAAATCACGGATAATTTTCACCCAATCGGCAGAACCTTCTTCGATAGAGTCAAGTTCTTTTTCCATATTGGCCGTGAAGGCAACATCAACGATGTCCGTAAAGTGCGAGGCCATAATATCGGTGACAACCTTGCCCAGCTCCGTGGGTAAAAATTGTTTTTTCTCACGGGTTACATAGCCGCGGGCTGTGATGGTTGTGATGGTAGGTGCAAAAGTGCTGGGACGGCCGATGCCCTTTTCTTCCATGGTTTTAATCAGGGTTGCCTCTGTGTAACGGGGTGGGGGCTGCGTGAAGTGCTGTGAGCTGGACAGGCTTTCCTTCTGCAAGGTGAGACCGGCGGAAAGAAGCGGCAACATAGCATTGCGCTCTTCCTCTGTTTCGTCGCTGCCCTCAACATAGAGAACCATAAAGCCCTTAAACTTCATCTGGCGACCGTTTGCCTTAAACAGGTAATCCTTGGCAACGATGTCAACATTGACGGTGTTATAAACAGCGGATTCCATCTGGCAGGCGATAAAGCGCTCCCAAATCAGCTTATACAGCTTATACATATCCGGCGTGAGGCTTGCCTTTAAGGAAGCCGGTGTCAGGTCAGGGTAGGTAGGCCGGATGGCTTCGTGAGCATCCTGTGCCGTAGCCTTGGTTTTGTAAATACGGGGAGAGGCAGGGAGATAGGCATCGCCGTACTGGGTTTTGATGTAAGCACGGGCGTCATCTAAGGCTTCCTTTGCAATGCGCAGGGAGTCTGTTCTCATGTAGGTAATTAAACCCACGGTGCCATGTCCGGGAACCGTCACACCTTCATACAGATTCTGGGCGGCCATCATGGTGCGCTTAACGGTGAAGCCAAGCTTACGGGAGGCCTCCTGCTGCAAGGTGCTTGTAATAAACGGCGGTGCGGGGTGACGGTTTTTCTCGCCGGCCTTAACGCTGTCAACCACAAAATCGGCCTGCTCCAATTGGGACAAAACCTTATCCACGCTTGCCTTGTCGGACAGCTTCATTTTCTTGCCTTTTTTACCGTAAAACTCAGCGATAAAGCTTTCGCCGCTGGCAGGGTCCGTGACGCTTGCGTCAATTTCCCAATATTCTTCTGCCACAAATTGCTCAATTTCTTGTTCTCTGTCGCAAATTAATTTGCATGCGACCGACTGAACGCGACCGGCAGAGAGTCCTTTGCGGACTTTTTTCCAGAGAATGGGGCTGATGGAATAGCCCACGATGCGGTCTAAAACACGACGGGCCTGCTGCGCATCCACCAAATCGAGGTCGATGGCGCGGGGCTCTGCAATCGCAGCTTTAACAGCGGTTTTTGTGATTTCATTAAAGGTTATGCGGCATTTTTCTTTATTGTCAATGCCTAAAACATTGGCAAGATGCCAGCTGATAGCTTCGCCTTCGCGGTCCGGGTCAGTTGCCAGATACACTTTTTTAGAGTCCTTGGCAGCTTTTTTGAGCTTGGCCAAAAGGTCTCCCTTGCCGCGAATGGTAATGTATTTCGGTTCAAAATTATGTTCAATATCAATGCTCATTTTGCTTTTCGGTAAATCGCAAACATGCCCGAAAGAAGCCATGACCGTATAGGATTTCCCTAAATATTGTTTAATCGTCTTGGCTTTTGCCGGGGATTCCACAATCACAAGATTGGTTGCCATGGGATGCCTCCTTATTGTGTTCTTAGATGTTTCTCACAGCCGCCATATCAGGGCATTGGCGGCGGCTCCGGCAGACAAAATTGCCGACCGGGCAGGGCACAAACCAAACCCTTTATTTCCAGGCTTGTCATGGTTGCGGCAAGTGTTGCCGCGGGAAAACCATGTTCTGCTAATGTATCAATGTGAACAGGTTCATAGCTCAAAAGCCGGTAAACTGCTTTTTCCGTCTCGCTTAAAGGGATATCCGGCAGCGGGGGTGGAACCTGTTTTGTGACAGTTTTTTCTTTTGCCTTCTTCCTGGCGGGTAAAAAAGATTTCACTTTCTCTTTAACCGGAGTCTTAGAGGTTGGATACGGCGCAATGTCCTTCCGGGTTTTCGATTCCTCCGGTCTGTTGGTCTCTAAAAGCCCGCAAAACCGCTCCTGATATACGCATAATACATCCTCGGCGCTAAGAACCGGCAGAGCACCGCTGACCATTAAGCGGTTGGAGCCTTTGGCAGAGGGACGGGTGACATCACCCGGCACCACAAAGAGCTCCCGCCCGTGGTCGCAGGTCCAGTTGGCGGAATTGAGTGCGCCGCTTCTTGCAGGTGCCTCAACAACAACAGTTCCCTGAGAAAGACCCGTGATAATGCGGTTTCGCGGAAGAAAATGTTTTGACAGCGGCGGAGAGCCGGGCGGATATTCAGATAAAAGCATGCCGTGCTCTATGATGTGCTCCATCAAAGCCGCGTGCTCCGGCGGATAACAAATATCCAGACCATTACCCAAAACAGCAACGGTAACGCCGCCTGCCCGCAGGGCGCCTGTGGCGGCAGCACCGTCAATACCCCTTGCCATACCGCTGACCACGGTCATACCCTCGCGGGCAAGGTCATAGGAAAGCTGCTGAGCCACGGTGATGCCGTAATCAGAACAATCTCTGGTTCCGACCATAGCGAGGCACAGGTGCTCATTTAAGTCTATTCTTTCCTTATAACGGGCATACAATACGTAAGGCGGGTCGTAAATTTCCTTCAAAAGAGCGGGGTAATAGGGGCTGTCAAAGGTTAAAATCCGGATGCTGTGTTTCCGGCAATCGCTTGCCACTTTCTCGGCAACTGCCATACTGCGGTCGGTCAAACGGCTGATGTCATGCTTAGACAAACCGGGCACAGCGCGCAGCCTGTCAGGCTCGGCAGAAAACACCTCTTCCGGCGTTTCGAACACTTCTAAAAGGGAGGAGATTTTGGAAGAGGTTATACCCTTTTTCAGGGTTAACCAAAGCCAATACTGTATGTTTGTCATACATATCGCCTCTCCTTCAAACAAAAATCCTAAAAAACGCTCTTCCCATATTACACTACTACAAAACAGAAAGATTGTAAAGAAAATTTTTCTCAATTATGTTAAATTACAACCAAATGGTTGTTTGTGAAACGGAATTTCTTCTTTATTATATGTCATTTTATTTTTTCTTGACGGGTTAATTTTTTCATGATACAATTACAATAAGAAACGAAAGCAGAACCACAGGTGATGAAAGACTATTTTCTATTAAGAGAGGAACAGAGTTATGAAGTTAAAGCAGGTAAGTGAAATTTTACAGGCAAAGGTTTTAACTGGGCGTCCCTGGGAAGATATTGAAGTGCATTCTGCTTGCGGCTGTGACCTGATGAGCGATGTGCTTGCTTTTGTTAAGGATCAGGCACTCCTTTTAACAGGCCTTGTGAATCCGCAGGTTATCCGTACGGCGGAGATGATGGATATTAAGACCATTGTTTTCGTGCGCGGCAAGGTGCCGCAGGGTTCGGTTTTAGAGCTTGCAGAAGAAATGGGCATGACGATTATGACAACAGCGCTGCCTTTATATGTTGCCTGCGGGGAACTGTATCAAAACGGATTGAAAAGCAAAGAGGTGTGAAAGATGGCCGAACAACTTGTATTGCGTTACCCGATTGACGGGGAGAATTTTACAACGGCCGGCCAGGCTTCCAGCAACCTTAAAAAGGTTTTGAAACAATTAGGCGTTGCGCCGGAGATTATCCGTAAAGCAGCCATCTCAATGTATGAGGGCGAAATTAACACGGTCATTCACGGCAAGGGCGGGGAAGCAGAGGTCACCATTTTTTCCGATGAACTCAGGATTGTTTTCCGTGACCATGGCCCCGGCATTCCTGATATTGAAAAAGCCATGCAGGCCGGCTTTTCCACGGCAACGGATGAAGCCCGTGAGCTGGGATTTGGTGCGGGCATGGGTCTGCCTAATATGAAAAAATATTCTGATGAACTTTCTATTGAGTCGACGGTTGGTCAGGGGACAACAGTGACCCTGATTATCCAATTACGCTAAGGAAACGAAGGGCATGCTCTTCTATCCTTAAAGGAGGGTTTTGCATGAATGAAAATCTGTATTATCATTCGGTGCGTCTGGATAAAGACCGCTGCAAGGGCTGCATCAACTGCATTAAGCATTGCCCCACAGAGGCAATTCGCGTGCGGGACGGCAAGGCGAAAATCATTAAAGAACGCTGCATTGATTGCGGCGAATGTATTCGCGTGTGTCCGTATCAGGCTAAAAGCGCGGTGACGGAGCATCTGGATGATATTTTTAATTTCCGCTATAAAGTGGCCATTCCGGCACCTACCCTGTATGGTCAGTTTAACAATGTGAAAGATATCAACCTCATTCTGACAGGGCTTAAATACTTGGGGTTTGATGATATTTATGAGGTGGCAAAGGCCACGGAAATCGTAACGGATTACACCAAAAAGCTGATGGCGGAGGGAAAACTCGTAAAGCCCATTATTAACTCTGCCTGTCCGACGGTTATCCGCCTGATAACGGTTCGTTTCCCCGGTCTGATTGACCACATTCTGCCGCTGATTTCGCCTATGGAAACGGCAGCCATTGCAGCCAGACGGGAGGCGGTTGAAAAAACAGGGCTCTCGCCCTCTGAAATCGGCGTGTTCTTTATTTCGCCCTGTGCGGCAAAAGCCACCAGCATACGCAGCCCCCTGGGCCGGGACTATACGCCCATTGACGGCGTTTTATCCATGAAGGAAATTTACTTAAAGCTTCTGCCGATTTTGGGAAAGATTGAAACCATTGAACCGCTATCCACCTGCGCCTTTGAGGGCGTTCGCTGGGCCAATTCCGGCGGCGAAGCCAGTGCGCTGGATACAGAAAAGTATGTAGCGGTGGACGGCATTCATAACGTCATCAAGCTTTTGGAAGAAATTGAAGATGATGAAAAGCTGGATATTGATTTTGTCGAGGCTTTGGCCTGTACAGGCGGCTGCGTGGGTGGACCTCTCAACGTGGAGAACACCTTTGTTGCCAAAACAAAAATTAAAAAGCTGGCGCAGGAACTCAAACAGCAGAAGCAAAAGCATGTGCCCATTCCCGTGGCGGAGGAAGAGCTGCTCTGGGATGTGCCCATTACATACCGCAACATTATGAATCTGGATGAAGACATGAGCGCTGCCATGCGGAAAATGGAGCGCATGCAGGAGATTTATCGCAGCCTGCCGCAACTGGATTGCGGCTCCTGCGGGGCACCAAACTGCAAGAGTCTGGCAGAGGATATTGTGCGTGGCTTTGCAACAGAAACGGATTGTATTTATAAGCTCCGTGAAAAAGTGCGCGATTTAGCCCGGCAAATGGTCGAGTTAGAAGATGAAATGCCCGGCGTTTTCAAAGCGGACGATAAAGAATATTACGGAAGGTGAGTCTATGACAGTTCAGGAATTTGCAACAAACAATGGATTGGAAATTGTGACGCAAGGGGATGTCTCCCGCACCATTTCCGGTTGTTATATCGGGGATTTGCTAAGTCTGGCCATGAGCCGCGTGGAAGAGGGTCAGCTCTGGATTACCATTCAGGGGAACGTGAACATTGCGGCGGTTGCGGCGCTGACAGAGCCTGCTGCCATTTTGCTGGCGGAGGGTCGCCGTGCCGACGAGGAAACTCTTTTACGCGCCTCGCAGCAGGGTATTACTATTTTATACAGCGACAAAACGGCCTATGAGCTGGCTTGTCTTTTATATGAGCAGAGTCGATGAAGCTGTTTTGTGATTTGCATATTCATTCCGCGCTGTCCCCGTGCGGGGATATGGATATGACTCCCAACAACATTGTGAATATGGCGATTCTGAAAGGTCTTTCCATGATTGCGCTGACAGACCATAACTCCGTGGGCAACGTTCGGGCGATGCTCCAATGTGCGAAAGATAAGCCGCTTTGCGTTGTGCCCGGGATGGAGCTTGAAACCATGGAGGAAGCGCATTTTGTCTGCCTGTTTCCGACGATAGAGCAGGCCGAGGACTTTGAGGCATACATACAGCCCTACCGCATGGGGATTGAAAACCGGCCGGACATCTTCGGGGAGCAGGCCTATATGAACGCAGAAGACGACATTATCGCTCATGAACCTGTGCTGCTGGCGGCAGCACTGACGCTGTCCATTTACGATGCGGCGCCGGTGGTTTCACAGCTTGGCGGCGTGATTCTGCCTGCCCATGTGGACAAAAGTTCTTACAGCGTCATTTCTAACTTAGGCGCTGTGCCGGAGGACCTGGGCTTTACCGCCGTGGAGCTGTCTAAAAACACGAGTTTTGCGGCAGCGCTTACAACCTGGCCGTACCTTGCAGACTATCAGGCGATAACAAGCTCGGATGCCCATTATTTATGGGATATCTATGAAACCCAGCAGGCCATCGACCTCGCGGAGCTTTCAGCTCCCTGTTTGGTGGAGACGCTGCGAAAAGCGAAAAATAGCGGGACATCTATTGAAAAATAAAAGCCGATGTGATATACTACATTATATTGCGTCGGCTTTTTTTGTAGAAGCGAGACGCCCGAAACCACAGACAACAAAAGGAGATGTAGAGATATATGAAATTAGGTATAGTCGGTCTGCCTAATGTGGGAAAATCCACGTTATTTAATGCGATTACACAGGCGGGGGCAGAGTCTGCCAATTATCCGTTCTGCACCATTGAACCCAATGTGGGCGTTGTGCCGGTGCCGGATGAACGTTTAGATGCGCTTAAAGAGATGTATCATCCCCAAAAGGTGACCCATGCGGTGATTGAATTTGTGGATATTGCCGGCCTTGTGAAAGGTGCCAGCCGCGGCGAGGGACTGGGCAACAAATTCTTATCTCACATTCGTGAGGTGGACGCCATTGTTCATGTTGTTCGTTGCTTTGAGGATGAAAACATTGTGCATGTGGAGGGCTCTGTTTCGCCTCTGCGTGATGTGGAAACCATTCAGCTGGAGCTGATTTTTGCAGATATGGAAATGCTGGACAAGCGCATTGACAGAACCAAGAAAATGATGAAGTCCGGCGAGAAAAAATATCAGCAGGAGCTCAATCTTCTGGAAGAGCTGAAAGAGCTGCTGGAAGCAGGTAAGCCTGCCCGCGCCAAGGCGTTTTCTGATGAAGAGGCAGAGCTCATTAAGGATTTGCCGCTCTTAACCTTAAAGCCGGTTTTATATGCTGCCAATGTGTCCGAGGATGATTTTATCGGCGGCATAGAAAACAATGCTATGGTGCAGGAACTGACGGAAATGGCAGAGCAGGAGGGCTCTGAGGTTATGCCGATTTCGGCTAAAATTGAGGAAGATGTTTCCTCCCTTGAGCCTGATGAAAAAATTGAGTTTTTGAAGGAGCTGGGCATTGCCGAGTCTGGCCTTGACCGTTTGGTTAAAAAAAGCTACAAGCTGTTGGGCTTAATCAGCTTCCTAACGGCGGGAGAGCCTGAGGTTCGTGCCTGGACGATTACCCGTGGCACAAAAGCACCGGGCGCTGCCGGCAAAATCCATACTGATTTTGAAAAAGGCTTTATCCGTGCCGAGGTTGTGGCATACCGTGATTTGATGGACTGTGGCAGCATGACAGTGGCCAAGGAAAAAGGTCTGGTGCGTTCGGAAGGCAAGGAATATGTCATGGAAGACGGCGACGTGGTGCTGTTCCGTTTCAACGTGTAAGTTACAACCAAAGGAACGTAAAAGACGGCCACAGGGCCCTTTGCACGCCCTCGAAAAAGGCACATCTGAACGGTTGTGACAGTTGACGACATTCCGTTTGCTTTGTGTCAAGACAAAAAGAAAGCAAATTCCCCGCAAAAAAGCGGGGAATTTTTTTATGCTTTCAAAAATGCCCCTACAATCTTTTTTGATAAAAAACTTGCTTTTTATATTAAAATATGGTATAATGTAATAGAAGGCTATTTTTGAAATTAATTCGCTGAAAAAGCCATCGGAGGTAGAAATGGAAAATAAAGTAAATGTGCAATATGACGAAACCCAAATTCAAGTTTTAGAAGGTCTGGAAGCAGTTCGAAAAAGACCGGGTATGTACATCGGTTCAACCTCGGCCCAAGGTCTTCATCACCTTGTTTATGAAATCGTGGATAACGCCATCGACGAAGCGCTGGCGGGCTTTTGCACGGAAATTGAGGTTATCTTGAACGAAGACAATTCCGTTACGGTTAAGGATAACGGTCGTGGTATTCCCCACGGCATTCATCCTAAGATGGGAATTTCCACCATTGATGTTGTCTTCACCGTTCTGCATGCCGGCGGTAAGTTCGGCGGTGGCGGCTATAAGGTTTCCGGTGGTTTGCACGGTGTTGGTGCCTCTGTTGTTAACGCTCTTTCCACCCATCTGGAGGTTAAGGTTCACGATGGGGAGAAAATCTGGTTCCAGAGCTACAAGCGCGGTATTCCCGACGGCGAGGTTCATGTGATTGGCGAAACAAACAGAACCGGCACGGAGATTACCTTCTGGGCTGACGGCGAAATTTTTGAAGAAACCGTGTATGATTATCAGGTGCTGTTAAAACGTCTTCGTGAGCAGGCGTTCTTAAACGGCGGGCTTAAAATTATTTTCAGAGACGACAGAGAGGAAAAAAGTGAAGAAGTGCTGCACTATGAGGGCGGTATCAAAAACTTTGTTTCCTATTTGTTCAACGAGAAAAAAGCAAGAAAAGAAAGCCTTGAAGTGGTTAACGAAGAGGTTATTTATGTTAAGGGCGAGCGGGATGGTTACATGGCCGAGGTGGCGCTGCAATGGTATTCCGGCTATGATGAAAAGACCGAAAGCTTTGCCAACAACATCGCCACAACAGAGGGCGGTATGCACGTAACCGGCTATAAGGCAGCCTTGAAAAAGGTGTTTGTTGACTACGGCAAGAAATTTAAGATATTAAAGGACAACGAAGAATTAGAGGGCGAGGATATCCGTGAGGGTTTAATTGCCGTTATCTCCGTTAAATTAGAAGAACCGCAGTTTGAGGGTCAGACCAAAACGAAGCTGGGTAACTCTGTGATGCGTAGCTTTGTGGAAGCCATGATTAAGGAAAAACTGGCGGACTACATGGAAGAAAATCCGGCTGTTGCCAGAGCCATTTTGGAAAAGGCCCTGATGGCATCCCGTGCCAGAATTGCCGCCAGAAAGGCAAGAGAAGCAAACCGCAAAACCCCGCTTGGCTCTTCCAGCCTGCCGGGTAAGCTGACAGACTGCATCGTGAAAGACCCCACCAAGACAGAGCTTTACATCGTGGAGGGTGATTCTGCGGGTGGCTCTGCCAAAAGCGGTCGTGACAGTAAATATCAGGCCATTCTGCCTCTTTGGGGTAAAATGTTAAACGTTGAAAAAGCCAGAGCAGATAAGGTTTACGGTAATGATAAATTAACGCCGGTTATTCAGGCTTTGGGTACCGGTATTGCGGATGAATTTAACTTAGAAAAGCTGCGGTATGATAAAATTGTTATCATGGCCGATGCCGACGTTGACGGTGCGCACATTCAGACGCTTTTGTTAACCTTCTTCTTCCGCTTTATGAGGCCTTTGATTGAAACAGGCCACATTTATCTGGCTAAGCCCCCGCTTTATAAGCTCTCCCGCGGCAAGAAAACCCAGGTGGCATTCAGCGATGAAGAACGAGATGCCATCAGTGAAGAGTTAAAGGGTGGCGACATAAACGCAAAGATTGACATCAGCCGCTATAAAGGTCTTGGTGAAATGAACCCCGAAGAGCTTTGGGAAACCACCATGGACCCGAAAAATAGAATTCTTTTGAAAGTGACCTTAGAGGATGCCGAAAGAGCGGATGAAATCTTTACCGTTCTGATGGGCGATGAGGTTGAACCAAGACGAATCTTCATAGAAGAAAATGCTCAGTATGTTACAAATCTTGATGTATAAGTAGGTGATTGAAATGGCTAAAAATAAAAAATA
This sequence comes from Oscillospiraceae bacterium, assembly GCA_015068855.1. GTDB lineage: Bacteria > Bacillota > Clostridia > UBA1381 > UBA9506 > UMGS755. The sequence goes on from SVJS01000004.1 coordinate 77,733, forward strand.
TGAAGATTCCCATTTTGAAGAATATTTTGAAACCCAGAAAATTGTAGATATTGATATTGAAAAAAGAATGCGCGAGGCTTTTATTGATTACGCCATGAGCGTTATCGTGAGCCGCGCCCTGCCGGATGTTCGTGACGGCTTAAAGCCGGTTCACAGAAGAATTTTATATTCCATGCATGAAGAACATCTGACCTATGACAAGCCGTTCTTTAAGTCGGCGACCACCGTCGGTAACGTTATCGGTCGGTATCATCCCCACGGTGATGCCTCTGTTTACGATGCCATGGTGCGCCTTGCGCAGGATTTTTCCATGCGTTATATGCTGATTGACGGTCACGGTAACTTCGGTTCTGTTGACGGTGACCCACCGGCTGCTTACCGTTACACCGAGGCCAGAATGAGCAAACTTGCCAACGTTATGTTGGAAAACATTGAAAAGGACACGGTGGATTTTCTCCCCAACTTTGACGAAAAGAGAGTGGAGCCCACGGTGCTGCCGACTCGTATTCCGACTCTGTTAATCAACGGCAGCTCGGGTATCGCAGTTGGTATGGCAACCAACATTCCGCCTCATAACCTGACCGAGGTTTTAGACGGCGTGATTGCCAAAATTGAAAATCCCGAGATTACCCTGGCGGAGATGATGGAATACATAAAGGGTCCTGATTTCCCGACGGGTGCTTCCATCATGGGTAAACGCGGCATTATCAGCGCCTATGAAACAGGTCGCGGTAAGGTTATTGTTCGCGCCAAAACAGAAATTGAAGAACACAGCGACGGCACATCTTCCATCATCATCACCGAGCTTCCCTATCAGGTTAACAAGAAGATGCTGGTGGAATCCATTGCAGAGCTGGTTAAGGACAAGAGGATTGAGGGTCTGTCTGATATTGATGACCATTCCTCTGACCGTGTCGGCATCCGTGTTGACATCTCCTTAAAGAGAGATGCTAACCCGCAGGTTGTGCTGAATCAACTCTATAAATACACAAGATTGCAGGACAGCTTCTCTGTGAATATGCTGGCCATTGAGGGTGGCAGACCGAAAACCATGGGCCTCATGGAAGTGCTGGACCACTTCATCAGCTTCCAGGAAGAAATCGTGACACGTCGCACCCGCTTCGACCTGAAAAAGGCCGAGGACAGAATGCACATCTTAGAGGGTCTTCGCATCGCCCTTGCTAACATTGATGAAATCATCCAGATTATCAGAAATTCCTATGATGATGCCAAAGAACGCCTGATGGAACGCTTTTCAATGTCTGACATTCAGGCGCAGAGCGTCCTGGATATGCGTCTTGCTCAGTTGCAGCGCTTAAATGGCGAGAAGATTGAAGCAGAGTATAATGAGCTGGCAGACAAAATCAGGGAATACAATCTGCTGTTATCTGACCATGATAGACTCATGGAACAGATTAAGGACGAGCTCATCGAAATCCGTGATAAGTACGGCGATGAACGTAAAACAGAGCTTCTGGATTCCTTTGATGAAATTGACATTGAGGACCTGATTGAAGAAGAGGATGTTGTCATCACCTTAACCCATTTCGGCTACATTAAGCGTTTGCCTGTGGATACCTATAAATCCCAGCGTCGCGGTGGCCGCGGGATTACGGGTATTACCACCCGTGAAGAGGATTTTGTTGAACGCCTGTTCGTTACCTCAACCCATAATCATGTTCTGTTCTTTACCTCAAAGGGCAGAATGTATCGCTTAAAGGCTTATGAAATTCCCGAGGTTGGCCGGCATGCCAAGGGCACGGCCATTGTTAACCTTTTGCAGCTTGATCCTGATGAAAAGGTAACGGCGGCCATTCCCATCAAGGCGTTTGAAGAGGGCAAGTTCCTGTTCTTCGGCACCAAAAAGGGTGTTGTTAAGAAAACCGATTTCATGGCCTATGACACAGCCAGAAAAGGTGGCTTAAACGCCATTGTTTTAGAAGAGGATGACGAACTGATTAACGTTGTTTTAACCGACGGCACCAACGACATTCTGCTTTCCACCTATAACGGTATGTGCATCCGCTTCAACGAGAAAAACGTTCGTCCTATGGGTCGTGTGTCCCATGGCGTGCGCGGTATTCGTCTGGCGAATGCGGAGGACTATGTTGTGGGCATGAGTGTTGCCACAGAGGGCGCTGACCTTTTGGTTGTTACCGAAAACGGCTTTGGTAAGAAAACAGCCTTAACAGAATATAAAACCCAGAATCGTGGCGGTCAGGGTGTTAACACCTACCGCTTAACGGAGGGCACGGGTAAGGTTGCAGGCATTATGGTCGTAGAAGAATCCGACGACATTATGCTCATCACCTCCGATGGTACTATCATTCGCATGAAGACCTCTGAAATCAGCCGCATTGGCCGTTTGACCAAGGGCGTACGTCTCATGCGTTTAGATGGCGTTCAGGTTGTCAGCGTGGCCCGTACTGATGAACGGGAAGAAGAGGAGCCCGAGACAGAAGAGCAAGAAGCAACCGCAGGCAGCGCAGAAGCCGTTGCCGCTGAGGAACCTGCTGAACCAACAGAGGCTTAAACCGAAGACAGCAGAAAGGAGTCGGATGTTATGAAGCATTATAATGACAGAATTCGCGATTTGCGAGAAGCGCGCCGTTTAACGCAGAAACAGGTGGCGGAAATGCTGGGCATCCGTCAACAGGTTTATTCCAAATATGAGCTGGGCGTTCGCTCCTTGCCGATTGAGCATTTGATGAAGCTTTGCCGCTTTTATGAGATTTCGTCCGATTGGGTGCTGGGTCTTGTGGCAGATGATAGCGAGCAGGAGGCAGACAATTGAAATTAGTATGGTATCTGCTGGTTATGGCGGGTGTGACCTATTTCATTCGCGCATTGCCCTTTGTTCTTTGCCGTGAAAAGGTTAAGTCAACCTTTCTGCAATATTTCTTTGCCTACATTCCCTATGCTGTTTTGGCGGCTATGACGTTGCCCCACATGCTTTTTGAGGGGGAAAGTCCCCTATCAGCCTGCGCAGGGCTTTTAACGGCTGTGATTTTGTCTGTATGCAGACAATCTCTCATTGTGGTTGCAGCAGGCGCCAGCGTGGCAGCATTTTTAGCAGCGATGCTTTTGTAAAAAAGTGCAATTATAGTAAAAGACCGCCGGATGGCGGTCTTTTTTTGTTAAAGATGAAGCGTGTTTTGGGGCGAGGTGTTGGAGATAAAAGCAATAAATGTATATTTATAGGCAAAATCGGTTATTGAATTAGCAAATAATATGTGATATATTAATGGAAAATACGGCAGGGGGCGAGACAATGCATACATTAGACACGTTAACCTTTGAGGCAGGGATTATGCCTATTTTATTTGCTGAGCAGGAGGGGATTGCAGAGAGGATTGTGACAGCCATTGAGCAAACGACCATGCCTGTTGTGGAGATTCTGCAACGGGGCGAAACGGCGTTTCGTGTGCTTTGCGATGCGGCAAAATGTAAAAAAACGGCCTATATTGGTGCAGGCACGGTTTGCAGCTTAGAGCAATGCAAGAAAATGGTGGATGCAGGTGCGGACTTCGTTGTTTCCCCGGGCTTTAATACCGAGATGGTGGCTTGGTGCCTTGACCATAACATTCCCATTGTGCCGGCTGTTTCCACAACATCGGAGCTGATGATGGCTGCCGATATGGGGCTTCGTACCGTTAAGTTCTTTCCGTTTAACGAGTTGGGTGGCGAGAGCTATCTGTCTGCTTTTGCAGGGCCGTTTCCCGATTACATCAAGTTTTCCATTACCGGCTGCTTAGATGACAGAGCGCTCCACTATCTTTCCAACCACAGAATTGCGTGCATCGGCGGGGTGTGGATGTTCCAGGGCGAGGTGGACCACACGCCGTTTACGGAAGAAGAAATCATCCGCCGTATGAATTACAGCCTTGACACTGCCCGCCATTACAGATATGGTTGGTAAGGCAGACAGAAAAATCATATAAAAAGAGCAAACGGCGGTGGCCCTTGGGCCATCGCCGTTTTTATAAAGAATTATATTATTGGGAGACTGTTTTATGCTTCCTGCTCGGTTGCAAACTGTCTGATAGCACCGGCGCCGGCAAAGATGCGAACATCATTACCCTTGGTAACCACTAAGGTGGGAGCCTGTGTGATATCATACTGCTCAACTAAATCAGCATGTTCATCAGCCATCAGCTTTTCGTAGGAAATGCCGGCTTTGTCAAGGTAACCGCATGCGATACGGCAGTTGGGACAAGTCTGGGTTGCAAACAGGATAACCTGCTCTTTGCCATCAGCGCTCTCTGCCGGAGCCGCGGGCTTAATGGTGTCAGGACGCAGAGCGGACACATCGCGGGGCTTTAACACGCTGGTTTCAATGTTATATTCCAGACGCTCTTTATATTCCTGTGTTTTACCTGCGTTCCAGTTCTGCACGGGACGATAGTAACCTGTGATACGGCTGTAAACCTCAGCGGTTTCGCCACAGGTGGGACAGTTAAACTGCTCGCCGGACAGATAACCATGGTTTTTGCAGACGGAATAGGTGGGAGACATGGTGTAATAGGGCAGTCTGTAATTTTCGGCAATCTTGCGAACCAGCTTGGCAGCCGCTTCCCAGTCAGGCAGCTTCTCGCCTAAGAAAGCATGGAACACGGTACCGGAGGTATACAGCGTCTGCATTTCGTCCTGAATGTCTAAGGCTGAGAAGATATCATCCGTGTAGTTAACAGGCAGGTGGCTGCTGTTGGTGTAATACGGGGAACCACCGGCTTCGGCTGCTGTGATGATGTCGGGGAACTGTTCCACGTCATGTTTAGCTAAACGGTAGGAAGTGGATTCAGCAGGAGTTGCCTCTAAGTTATACAGGTCGCCATATTGTTCCTGATAGTCAGAGAGGCGTTCTCTCATGTGGTTTAATACTTCCTTCGTAAATTCCTGACAAGCGGGGTCGGTCATGTCGGCCTTAACCCAGTTTGCATTCAGACCGGCTTCGTTCATACCAACCAGACCAATGGTTGAGAAGTGGTTGTCCAAGGTGCCTAAGTAACGCTTGGTGTAGGGATACAGGCCCTCATGCAACAGCTTTGTGATAACCGTTCTCTTGGTTTTTAAGGAACGGGCTGCTATGTCCATCATGCGGTCTAAGCGCTTATAGAAATCTTCTTTATCCGTTGCCTGGTAAGCGATACGGGGCATGTTGATGGTAACAACGCCGATGGAGCCGGTGCTTTCGCCGGAACCGAAGAAGCCACCGGATTTCTTACGCAGCTCACGCAGGTCAAGACGCAGACGGCAGCACATGGAACGAACGTCGCTGGGCTCCATGTCGCTGTTGATGTAGTTGGAGAAATAAGGTGTACCGTATTTGGCGGTCATCTCAAAGAGAAGCTTATTGTTCTCAGTGGGGGACCAGTCAAAGTCACGGGTGATGGAATAGGTCGGAATCGGGTACTGGAAGCCGCGACCGTTAGCGTCGCCTTCAATCATGATTTCAATGAAGGCCTTGTTAATCATTTCCATTTCCTTTTGACAATCGCCATAGGTAAAGTCAACTTCCTTGCCGCCTACAATCGCCGGCAGATTCTTTAAGTCATTGGGCACGGTCCAGTCTAATGTGATGTTTGAAAAAGGTGCCTGTGTACCCCAACGGGAGGGGGTGTTAACACCGTAAATAAAGGACTGGATGCACTGTTTAACTTCTTTATAGCTTAAATTATCAACCTTAACGAAAGGAGCAAGGTAAGTATCAAAGGAAGAGAAGGCCTGAGCGCCTGCCCATTCATTCTGCATGATACCCAGGAAGTTAACCATCTGGTTGCAGAGGGTGGACAGGTGGCTGGCAGGGGCAGAGGTAATTTTACCGGGAACGCCGCCTAAGCCTTCCTGAATCAGCTGCTTTAAGCTCCAACCGGCACAATAACCGGTCAGCATGGAAAGGTCATGCAGATGGATATCGCAGTTGCGATGGGCCATGGCGATTTCCTCATCATAGATTTCGGTGAGCCAGTAGTTCGCTGTGATGGCGCCGGAGTTAGACAGAATCAAACCGCCGACGGAATAAGTAACCGTGGAATTTTCCTTAACACGCCAGTCTAAAACGTTAACATAGTTATTAACGGTTTCCTTATAATCAAGATAGGAGCTTTTTAAGTTACGCAGTTTCTCGCGCTGTTTACGATAGAGGATGTAAGCCTTTGCAACACCGTCATAACCGCCACGGGATAAAACAGATTCCACACTGTCCTGAATATCTTCCACAGCAACGAAACCGTCCTTGATTTTCGGGAGAAAATCAGCAGAAACTTTCAGAGCCAGAAAGTCAATAATGTTATCGGTGTATTCGGTTTGGGTGGCATCAAAGGCCTTTTTCATGGCGTTTGCGATTTTGGTAATATCAAATTCCGCAATTTTGCCATCGCGCTTAATGATTTGATACATGGTCGACTCTTCCTTTCCTTCTCTTTTAGATGCCTCTTAATTGGGCATTGGGTACATAGGTTTTAATACATTGTAAAAATTCCTGCATTTCCTGCTCGGAATAGGCGGAAAGTCCTTCCGCGGCGAGCAACTGGCCGGAATCAGAAAAGCCTTGCAAAAAGTAGCTTTCGTCGCCGGCAATCCACTTTGCAAGTGCCGTCAGGCTCTCTTTGTCATGCAGGGGACGCACCACGGTGGTGCGAAATTCAAAGGGAACATGCCCTTCCATCAAAAAAGTCTTGGAGCGGGTAACCGAGGTCATATCAAACGCATCTTTTCCAATGGTTTTGCCATATTGCTCGGGTGCGTTTTTAATGTCCATGGCAACATAGTCAACTAATCCTGCGGATACCAGCTGTTCCAGCATATCCGGTACGGAGCCGTTGGTATCAAGCTTGATTTTATACCCCAAGGCTTTGATTTTGGCAAGCAGTGCAGGCATGTCACGTTGCAACAGGGGTTCGCCACCTGTGATGGCAACGCCTTCCAAAATGCCCGTACGACTTTCTAAAAAGGAAAGAAGTGTTTCTTCTGTGAGCGCAGGTTCGTTTTCCGTTTGTCCTACAACCAGCGATGCATTGTGGCAAAAAGGACAACGAAAATTGCAACCTTTTGTGAACACGGTGCAGGCCACTGTGCCGGGAAAATCCAGCAGGGTTAATTTCTGAAAAGCAGCTAATTGCACAACATTCCCTCCTCTTGGGCGACTATGTACAATTATAGCATATGTTGTAGACGTTGTCAATAAGAAATACAAGATATTGTGATATTTTTGTGTTACAATATGATGACAAAACAGCAAAATGGCTCTGTTAAGCCATTTGTTTGCTGTCAAAATTCGATAAAAATTTTGGCAGAACACAACGGGTTGGGTGCTGCAAAAAAGAAAGGAAAAAAGTGGGATTTTCCTTTGACAAAATCAGGGGGTAATTTTGGCTTGCATCAGGGCGTTTTCGGATGGTATTTTTCCTAAAATAACAAGAAAAACTATTGATTTACGGATGTTGTTGTGATACAATAGTAAATTAGGTATACTATGGCATAATATAGGAAGAAAGTCATGATTTACAATATAGTTTTGAGAGGACGATTTGTGTGAAACAATTGGGACTGAATGAAATCCGAGAAAAATTCCTGTCTTTTTATGAAGAGAAGGAACATTACAGATTGCCGAGCTTTTCGCTGGTGCCTGAAAACGACCCCAGTTTGTTGCTCATCAATGCCGGCATGGCGCCGCTTAAACCGTTTTTCACAGGCCGTCAGAAGCCGCCGAAGAGCAGAGTGACAAGCTGCCAGAAATGTATCCGCACCCCGGATATTGAGCGTGTGGGAAAAACAGCGCGTCACGGCACCTTTTTTGAAATGCTGGGTAACTTTTCTTTTGGCGATTACTTCAAACGTCAGGCCATCAGCTGGGCTTGGGAGTTTGTGACGGGCGTGCTTGAAATTCCCGTGGAGAAGCTGTATGTCACCGTGTATCAGGACGATGATGAGGCCCATGACATCTGGACCAAGGAAATCGGCGTCGACCCTTCTCATGTGGTGCGTATGGGCAAAGAGGACAACTTCTGGGAAATCGGCACAGGCCCCTGCGGTCCCTGCTCCGAGCTTTACTATGACCGTGGCGTAGAACACGGCTGTGGATCTCCTGATTGCGGTGTGGGCTGCGAATGCGACCGCTTTGTGGAGTTTTGGAATCTGGTGTTTACGCAATTTGACCGTCAGGAAGACGGCAGCTATCTCCCCTTGGAGCATCCCAATATTGACACCGGCATGGGCCTTGAACGAATTGCCTGCATTATGCAGGGCGTTGACTCATTATTCGATGTTGATACCATTCATAAAATTTCCGAAGAGGTTTGCCGCATCGCCGGCGTTACCTATAAAAAGGACGAAGCAGTTGATGTTTCTGTCCGTGTGGTCACAGACCATATCCGCAGCACGGTGTTTTTAGTATCCGATGGCGTACGTCCCTCCAACGAGGGCAGGGGCTATGTTCTGCGCCGCTTGCTGCGCCGTGCGGCCCGTCACGGAAAGCTTCTGGGTATTGACCGCGCCTTTTTGGCAGAGCTTGCCGATGTTGTTATTAACGAATCCGCAGGGGCTTACCCTGTGCTTTCAGAAAACCGTGACAGAATCAAAAAAGTAATTGCGCTGGAAGAAGACCGTTTCCGTGAAACCATTGATGCGGGCTTCCAGATTTTAGCCGGCTTTGTGGAAGACCATAAGGCTGCTGAGGGCAAGTTGTTTTCCGGCGAGCAAGCCTTTAAGTTATATGATACCTATGGTTTCCCCATTGATTTGACCCGTGAAATTTTAGCAGAACAGGGTATCAGCGTGGACGAGGAAGGCTTTAACCAGGAAATGCAGAAGCAAAGAGAGCGTGCCCGTGCCGCAACCCGTGCGCATGTTGGCGATGCCGGCTGGGACGATAAGGTGGCAGACCTTTTGGCGCCGCTTGCGCCCACAAGTTTTGTTGGTTATGACAGCTGCGAGACCGAGGCAAACGTGATTCTTTTGATTGACGGTCAGGAGGCCGCTCAAACGTTGTCAGAGGGTGCCGAGGGCATTGTGGTGCTGGACAAGACCTCGTTCTATGGCGAGGGCGGCGGCCAGGTAGGCGATATTGGCTGGATTACAAGTGACGCCTGCCGCGTTAAAGTTTTAGATACGAAAAAGACTGCCGACGGTAAGTTTTATCATATTGTGAAAGTCTGTGAGGGCGAGCTTTCAAACGGCGCAGGCGTTGTTGCCTCGGTTGATTCTGAAAGCCGCAGCGCCATCTGCCGCAACCACAGCGTTACCCACCTTTTGCACAAGGCTTTGCAGAATCGCTTTGGCAAGGAAGTGGGTCAGGCAGGCTCCTTAGTTGAACGGGACAGAATGCGTTTTGACTTCACGTTAACAGAAGCGCCCTCTGCAGAGGATTTGCGCATTGTTGAAGAGGAAGTTAATCATATGATTATGAAAGCTATGGCCGTCACATGGGAAACCATGGGTTTAGATGCCGCCAAGGCAAAGGGCGCAACAGCCATGTTTGGCGACAAATATGGTGACACCGTGCGCGTTGTGACCATGGGCGATTATTCCATGGAGCTTTGTGGTGGCTGCCATGTCAGCAACACAGCCCAAATCGGCCTGTTCAAAATTTTGTCCGAAAGCGGTGTGGCTGCCGGTGTACGCCGTATTGAAGGCACGACGGGCCTGGGTGTTATGGCTGAGCTTTACAATGCACAAAAGACGCTTTCAGATGCTGCAAGCGTGATGAAATGTGCACCCCGCGATGTGGCGCAAAAGGCCAAGAGCATGCAGGACGAGATGAAGGCGCTTAGCTCGCAGGTGGAAGCCATGACTGCAAAAATGGCTCAGAATGCTGCCGGGGATTTAATTTCTGCGGCTGTCAATGTTGACGGGGTTTCTGTTGTCAAAGGGCAGCTTTCCGGTGCCGGTGCCGGCGCATTGCGTACGCTGGGCGATTCTATTAAAGAGAAATTACCCTGTTGCTTTATTGCGTTGGCTGACGTATCCGGCGACAAAGTCACTTTTGTGACCATGGCAACGCAGGATGCTGTTAAACGTGGTGTTCATGCAGGAAATATTATCCGTGAAATGGCTAAGGTGGCCGGCGGTGGCGGTGGCGGTCGTCCCGATTCAGCACAGGCAGGCGGCAAGGATGCGGCCCGCGTTCCCGAAGCCTTAGAGCTGGCAGAGACCTTAGTCAGAGAAGCCGTTTCGAAATAAGACGGCAGAGAAACGCGGAGACAGTTAGAAAGCAGGTGACAAAAAACCTATGAATATACCAAATATTCTTACCCTGTTCAGGCTTTGCCTGGTGCCCTTGTTTGTTGTGGTGTTTCACAGCGAGCAAAACATGCATGTGTTTGCAACATTGATTTTTCTATTGGCCAGCGCAAGCGATGTGGCAGACGGGTATATTGCGCGGAAATATAACTTAACCACCCGTTGGGGACAGCTCATGGACCCCTTGGCGGATAAATGCATGCAGCTGGCCGTGATTGTTTCCTTGTTTATCGCCGGGCAGTTGCCGGTTTGGTTTATTGTCATTTTGATTGCCAAGGAACTTTTGATGATTGGCGGCGGCGCCTTTTTGTACAGCAAGAAGACCTATGTTAAAGCGAACCTGATTGGAAAAATGAACACCGTTGTGCTGTTTTTAGTGATGACGCTTTTCCTCTTGATTCCTGACATGTCAAAGGCTTTGCAAACCGTGTTGCTTCTCATTTCTGCGGCCTTTGCGCTGCTGGCCGGTTCCGGGTATTTATATTTATATTTTGTTCACAACAAACGCTTCCGTAAATATACGGGCAGGAACAAAGAAGGAGTGGAGCTATGAGCAATTGGGCATGGGTTTTGATTGTTGTTGGTGGGCTTCTTAATTTCCTGGCAGGGCCCATTTTGAAAAAGACAGTAGGAGATAGCGCAAGTCAAAAGGCGTTGTTCAGTATTAAAATAACAGGCTTGTTGTTGGTTATTATCGGCGCAGCCAATATATTTATTGCAGGGGGTAAAATTTGATGGCAGAGCAATTAGATAAAATTTATAACCCGAAAGAGGTTGAAGACAGACTCTATGAAAACTGGGTGGAAAAAGGCTATTTCACGCCGACTCCGGACCCGGATAAAAAACCGTTTACCATTGTCATTCCGCCACCGAATGTAACGGGGCAGCTGCACATGGGTCACGCTATGGACGAGACCTTGCAGGATATTTTAATTCGCTATAAGCGCATGGCGGGCTTTTCCACTTTGTGGGTACCCGGTACAGACCATGCGGGTATCGCAACACAGATTAAGGTTGAGGAAACCCTGCGAAAGGAAGAGGGCCTGACCCGTTATGATTTGGGTCGCGAAGCCTTTACCGAGCGCGTTTGGGACTGGAAGCATAAGTTTGGCACCCGCATTATCAATCAGCTGAAAAAGCTGGGTAGCTCCTGTGACTGGACCCGTGAGCGCTTCACCATGGATGAGAATTTATCCAAAGCCGTTAAAGAGGTGTTTGTTACCTTATACGAAAAAGGTTTGATTTATCAGGGCGAGCGCATCATCAACTGGTGCCCCCGCTGTATCACGGCTCTTTCCGATGCCGAGGTTGAATATGCAGAGCAGGGTGGCTGCTTCTGGTATATCCGTTACCCGGTTAAAGACAGCGATGAGTCCTTTGTGATTGCCACAACCCGTCCCGAGACCATGCTGGGAGACGTGGCAGTTGCCGTGCATCCGGAGGATGAGCGCTATCAGCATCTGGTGGGTAAATCTTTGATTCTGCCTCTTACAGGCCGTGAAATTCCCATCATTGCCGATGATTATGTTGATAAAGAATTTGGTACCGGTGCCGTTAAGATTACACCGGCCCATGACCCCAACGACTTTGAGATTGGTGTGCGCCATAACCTGCCCACCATTAAGGTGTTGGATGATAACGCCAAGATGAATGAAAACGGCGGCAAATATCAGGGTCTTGACCGTTATGAAGCACGCCGTCAGGTTGTGGAAGACCTGGAAAAAGAAGGCTTCTTGGTTAAGACAGAAGACCATGTTCACAACGTTGGTCAGTGCTATCGTTGCGGCACGACCGTTGAACCGATTACATCCCGTCAATGGTTTGTTAAAATGGCGCCTCTGGCTGAAAAAGCCCTGGAGGTTGTTAAGGACGGCACCATTTCCTTTGTGCCTGACCGTTTCTCCAAGACCTACATCAACTGGATGGAAAATGTGCATGACTGGTGTATTTCCAGACAGCTCTGGTGGGGTCACAGAATCCCTGCTTATTATTGCGATGCCTGCGGCAAAACCGTGGTTAGCCGTGAGGACGTGACCGTTTGTCCCGATTGCGGCGCACCCATGCGTCAGGATGAGGACGTTTTGGATACCTGGTTTAGTTCTGCTCTCTGGCCGTTCTCAACCTTAGGCTGGCCGGATGAAACAGAGGACCTTAAATATTTCTATCCCACCAGCGTTTTGGTTACAGGCTACGATATTATTTTCTTCTGGGTTGCCAGAATGATTTTCTCCGCTATGGAAAACATGGGTCAGGAGCCGTTCCGCCATGTTTTGATTCATGGTTTGGTTCGCGATTCGCAGGGCCGTAAAATGTCAAAATCCTTGGGTAACGGCGTGGACCCCTTGGAGGTTATTGAAAAATACGGCGCTGACGCGCTGCGTATGACCTTGGTCACGGGTAATTCCCCGGGTAATGACATGCGTTATTCAGACGAACGCGTGGAGGCAAGCCGTAACTTTGCCAACAAAATCTGGAATGCATCCCGTTTCGTTCTGATGAACCTGACAATTTCCGAGCGCTCTTTGCCTGATGCAAGTGAGCTGACTATGGAGGATAAGTGGATTCTCAACCAGTATAATAACTTAGTTAAGGCCGTAACCGAGAACTTAGAGAAATTTGAGCTTGGTATTGCGCTTGGTAAGCTGTATGACTTTATCTGGGATGAATTCTGTGATTGGTATATCGAGCTGATTAAGCCTCGCCTCTATGATGAGGATTGCCCCTCCAACAAGGCGGCACAACAGGTGCTTTCCTATGTTCTTTCCGGCGCCTTAGAGCTTTTGCATCCCTTCATGCCCTTCATCACAGAGGAAATCTGGCAAAAGCTGCCGCATGAGGGCGAAAGCATCGTGATTGCCAAGTGGCCCACCTATGACAGCGCCCTTTCCTTTGCCGAAGAGGCACATAATATGGAACTGATTATGAATGCCTTAAAGGCGGTTCGTAATCAGCGCTCCGAAATGAACATTCCGCCCTCTAAAAAGGCGACGGTTTACATTAAAACCGATAAGCAGGCCGTTTTCTCTCAGGGAACGCTGTTCTTTGAAAAACTGGCCAGCGCGCAGGAGGCCATTGTGGTTGATGCGGGTTTTGCCGTGCCTGAAAATGCAGTTTCCTGCGTTGTAGACGGCGCGCAAATCTTCATGCCCTTAGATGATCTGGTGGATAAAGAAAAGGAACTGGCTCGTCTTAAAAAGGAAGAAGAGAGACTGCTTTCTGAAATCAAGCGCGTGGAGGGTAAGCTAAACAACCAGGGCTTTGTGGCCAAGGCGCCGGCTCATGTGGTTGAAGAGGAAAAGAAGAAAGAGGAAAAATACCGTGAAATGCTGGATAAGGTGTTAGAAAGCATTAAGCTGTATCAGTAGAAAGGATAAGACTATGAGCGATTTTGAAAATAAACAGTTTGAGTCTGAGGAAACCGAGCCGACCATCGTCACCTTGCTGGACGAAGACGGCAACGAACATGCCTTTGAGCATGTTGACTCTTTCCCCTTTAACGGCGAAACCTATGTGGTTTTAATCCCCACCGAGGAAGAGGTTGCAGCCGGCGAGGCGGACGAGGTTCTGATTTTCACCTTGCATACAGATGAAGAGGGCAACGAAACCCTGCTGTTTGTGGAGGATGAGGCAGAGCTCGATATGGCTTTTGAGGAATTCAAAACCCGTATGCAGGATGAGTTTGATTTCGAGGAATAGTCTATGAGTGTATCAACGCATATCAAGGAGGAGCTTGTCAATTCCATTACCCATGGGATTGGTGCGGTTTTAGGTGTCGCCGGAACGGTGGTTGCCATTGTCTGGGCGGCACTGTATGGGGATGCTTACAGCGTTGTGGCGGCATCGATTTATGGCGCCATGCTGATTATCCTGTACACGATGTCCACGCTGTACCATGCCTTTACCAATAAAACGGTAAAAAAAGTGTTTCGCATTTTTGACCATTGCTCCATCTTTCTGCTGATTGCAGGCACATATACGCCCTACACCTTAGTCTCCCTGCGGGGTCCTTTTGGCTGGACCATTTTTGGCATCATTTGGGGCCTGACCATTCTGGGCGTTACGCTAAACGCAATCAGTTTGGAAAAATTTAAGGTTTTTTCCATGATTTGTTACATCATCATGGGTTGGCTCATTATCATCGCCTTTCGTCCCATGCTGGATGCCCTGGGTTTTATGCCCGCCATTTTGCTGTTGTTGCTTGGCGGCATTTCCTACACCGTCGGTATTATTTTCTTTGCCCTAAAACATGTTCCGTACATGCATGGCATCTGGCATTTGTTTGTGCTGGGCGGTAGTATTTTGCATTATTTCAGTATTCTTTTCTATGTTTTGCCTGTTTGATGATGTACATAAAGGATGATGAGGAATCATGAGAAAAAACAGCGTGAATATGTTGGAGGGCTCCCTTTGGAAAAATATTCTTGCTTTTTCCATACCGGTTATGCTGACGGGTATTTTGCAGCTTTTATTCAATGCCTGTGACCTGATTGTGGTGGGACAGTTTACCAATGACAGCCGGGCGTTGGCTGCTGTTGGTGCAACCAGCTCTTTAACCTCGCTGCTCGTTAATGCGTTTATGGGTCTTTCTGTTGGTGTCAATGTGCTGGCGGCCCGCTGCTTTGGCGCTAAGGACACAGAGGGCATTCAGAATGCCGTTCACACGGCGGTGACCCTCAGCCTGATTTGCGGCGTGGTCTTATCGGTTCTTGGTATCGTCATCTGCAAACCCTGTCTTGTGGCCATGAATACGCCGGAGGATGTCATTGACCTGTCCGTGCTTTACATGCGCATTTATTTTGCCGGTATTCCCTTTACCCTGCTGTATAATTTCTGTGCGGCCATTTTGCGTGCTCACGGTAACACAAAACAACCGCTCATTTTCCTGACAATTGCGGGTGTTGTCAATGTTGCTCTGAATGTTGTGCTGGTTGCTGCGTTTCATCTTTCGGTGGAGGGTGTTGCCATTGCCACAGCGGTTTCACAGCTTGTGGCCTCAGCACTCGTCATTCATTATCTTCGTGAGCCGGGGAGCGTTTATTTTTTAGATTTTCGTCGACTGCGGGTGCACTGGGCATCCTTTAAGGAAATCCTGCGTGTTGGTATTCCGGCAGGTATGACCAGCGTGCTCTTTGCTTTTTCCAATATTCAGATTCAATCGTCGATTAACATTTTCGGGTCCGTTGCCATGGCCGGTAATGCGGCCGCTGCCAGCGTGGACGGGTTCATTTATGTAACAACGAACGCCTTTCATCATGCAGCCCTGAATTTCACGGGGCAGAACATGGGCGCCGGACGAGGCGACAGGATTTCTAAAATCATGGGTGTTTCCCTGGTGTATGCACTTGTGTTTGGAACGGTTTTGAGTGCCGTATTTTATCTGTTTGGGGAATTTTTCTTAGGGTTTTACACAAAGGAAGCGGCAGCCATCAGTTACGGTATGACCCGTCTTTTGATTGTGGGCCTTTTGTATTTCCTTTGCGGTGGCTTTGAGGTTGTTATTGGTGTTTTGCGCGGTATGGGTTATTCCGTCATGCCGACAATTATCGTCTTAGTGGGTGTTTGCGGCTTGCGCATTTTGTGGATTTCCACGATTTTCAAAGCCTATCTTGATTACCAGGTTCTGCTTTTGAGTTATCCGGTTTCCTGGTTGCTGACAATGATGTTTTCCTTTGTTTATTATCTTTTTGTTGCCGGAAAATTAAAGAGAAAAGCTCTGCAATAGGGATGAAATAAAAAAAAGGCCGTTGTGCGAAAACGAAGCACAACGGCCTTTTTATTTTTTTATTTACTGAGAAGCGCAATACCTTGCTTCACACGTTTGATGGTTTCATCCTTACCTAAAATTTCGGCCAGCTCAACACCACCACCGGGGGTGAAGGCCTTGCCGGAAACGGCAACACGAAGTGGCCATAAAATCAAGCCGTTTTTCACTTCCAGCTTGGCAATTAAAGCAAACAAAGCCTCATGAATGGCATCATAGCTCCAATCGCTAATCGTCTCTAACACAGGCAGAATTTCCTGCAAGCTTGCAAGAGAATTTTCCTCATTGGTCTTCATTTTCTTGTGACAGTAAAGCGCCGGCTCATAGTCGGGCAAAGCATCGATAAAATCAAGCTGTTCGGGAATGTCGGAAAGCTTTTCACAACGGTCGTGGAGCAGAGAGGCAATCTTTTTCGTATCCACGTTTTCGCCTTTCACAGCCTCACGAATAAAGGGCAGCGCCTTTTCATAGAACGCATCAAAAGGCAGCTTGCGGATATATTCCCCGTTCAGCCAGTCGAGCTTCATCGGGTCAAAAATGGCGGGGGATTTGCTGATGCCCTTAATGTCAAAAGCGCGGGTCAGCTCATCCAATGTGAAAATTTCCTGTTCGCCACCCGGGCTCCAACCCAACAGGGCGATGTAGTTGAGGACGGCTTCTTTTAAGTAACCTTTATTGATAAAGTCCTCGTAGGAGGCGTCGCCGTCGCGCTTGCTCAGCTTTTTGTGCGCATCGCGCATAACGGGGGACACATGAATGTAGGTGGGAATCTCCCAACCAAAGGCTTCATAGAGAAGATTATATTTCGGGGTCGAGGACAGATATTCACTGCCACGGATGATGTGTGTGATGTTCATCAGGTGGTCGTCAATGACGTTCGCAAAATTATAAGTGGGATAGCCGTCGGACTTTAAGAGGATGTTGTCATCCAAGGTGGCGTTATCCACGGTGATTTTACCATAAATTTCATCATAAAAGCTCGTTGTGCCACGGCGGGGAATTTTCTGGCGGATAACGTAAGGAACGCCGCTTGCCAGCTTTTCCTCAATTTCCTCTTTGGAAAGATGCGCACAATGACCGTCATATTTCGGCATGAGTTTGGCAGCCTCCTGCTGTGCGCGCAGGTTATCTAAGCGCTCTTTATCGCAGAAGCAATAGTAAGCGCCGCCCAGCTCGACAAGCTTTTTAGCATATTCTTGGTAAAGCCCCAGACGCTCACTCTGAACATAGGGGCCATAGTTACCGCCGATATCCGGACCTTCGTCGTGGATGAGGCCGGTTTCGGCCATGGTTCTGTATATTAAATCCACCGCTCCGTCAACATAGCGTTCCTGGTCGGTGTCCTCAATGCGCAGGATAAAATCGCCGCCGTCCTTTTTGGCAATTAAATAGGCATACAGCGCGGTGCGCAGGTTGCCGATATGCATATAGCCCGTGGGACTGGGGGCAAATCTGGTTCTGACTTTGCTCATGTTTTTGTCCTCCTTCTTTCTCGTGCCGGCAAAATGAATAGGGAAGGCAGATTAGGCATACAATACTAATTCAGCCATATTCTGCGACATTTCCGCCTTTTCGTTTTGCAAGCAGAGTCTTACATTAGTATATCGTATTTTTATTGGAAAATCAAGGATTTTATCGCAAAATAGCTTTACCTTGTCAGAATTTTGTGGTATACTATATCATAGAATATTGTAGCTTTATTTGGGAGACGAGCCGCTTGCCGGTTTGTCTTTTGAAAGGAATGAAGATAGATGAGAAAGCTCCTGGAAAAAATACTGGGAAATTATAGTGACCGTGAACTCAAACGCATCCGCCCCATAGCGGACCGCGTTATGGCGCTTGAAGATGAATTTGCTGCGCTTTCTGATGCTGCGTTACAGGCAAAAACACAGCAATTTAAGCAGCGCTTAACCGCCGGCGAAACGCTGGACGAATTGTTGCCCGAGGCCTTTGCAACCGTTCGTGAGGCAGCCTGGCGTGTGCTCGGCATGAAGCATTTTTATGTGCAGGTGTTAGGCGGCATTGTGCTGCATCAGGGCCGCATTGCCGAAATGAAAACAGGTGAAGGTAAAACCCTGGTTTCCACCTTGCCAGCCTATCTTAACGCTTTGGAGGGACAGGGCGTTCACATTGTTACCGTGAACGATTATCTGGCAAAGCGCGACAGCGAATGGATGGGTAAAGTGTTCCGCTTCTTGGGCCTTAGCGTCGGTTTGATTATTCACGATATTCCGGCAGAAGAACGCCGCGCGAATTATGAGGCAGATATTACCTACGGCACCAATAACGAATTTGGCTTTGACTATCTTCGTGATAACATGGTAATTTATAAAGACAGAATGGTGCAAAGAGGGCAGCATTATGCCATCGTGGATGAGGTTGACTCAATTTTGATTGACGAAGCCAGAACACCTCTGATTATCTCCGGTATTGGGGATAAGTCCACAGAGCTTTACCATATTGCAGACCGCTTTGCAAGAGGGCTGACCTGCCATCGTGTTACAGAATCGGACGATAAATCCTTAGATGACGACATTTTGGCAGACTATATTGTTGACGAAAAGGCGCACACTGCCACCCTGACAAAGCAGGGGATTGCCAAGGCGGAACAGGCCTTTCATTTAGAAAATTATTCAGACCCCGAGAACATGACCCTGCAACATCACATTAACCAGGCCATCCGTGCGCATGGTATCATGCATATTGACCAGGACTATGTGAAAAAAGACGGGGAAATCATCATTGTTGATGAGTTCACGGGTCGTCTCATGCTGGGTCGTCGCTATTCTGACGGCTTGCATCAGGCGATTGAGGCAAAAGAGGGGGTTACGGTTGAGCGCGAAAGCAAAACCCTGGCCACCATCACGTTCCAGAACTATTTCCGTTTGTATGGCAAACTGGCCGGCATGACAGGTACCGCTCAGACAGAGGAAACGGAATTTCAGGACATTTATAAGCTGGATGTTATTGTGATTCCCACCAACCGTGACATGATTCGTGAGGATAAACCGGATTCTGTGTATAAAAACGAAAAAGGGAAGCTGGCGGCTGTGGTTGAGCAGGTTGCCGCATGCCATGAAAAGGGGCAGCCGGTGTTGGTCGGTACGGTTACCATTGAAAAATCCGAGCTGTTATCGGGCATGTTAAAACGTCGCGGCATTAAGCATGAGGTCTTAAATGCCAAGTACCATGAAAAGGAAGCCGAGATTATCGCGCAAGCCGGTAAACCTGGTGCCGTTACCATTGCGACCAACATGGCCGGCCGTGGTACGGACATTATGCTGGGCGGTAATGCAGAGTTCATGGCAAAGCATGAGATGAAGCGCCGCGGTATGAGCGATGAACAAATCAGCGAAGCCACGGGATTTTCTGAAACAAATGACGAAGAAATTAAAGCGTCAAGAGCTTTGTATGCAGAGCTTTTAGCACAATATAGGGCAGAAATTGCGCCAAAGGCAGAAGAGGTTAGAGCCTCAGGTGGTCTTTATATCATTGGTACGGAGCGCCATGAATCCCGCCGTATTGACAACCAGCTCCGTGGCCGTGCCGGCCGTCAGGGCGACCCGGGCACCTCTCGCTTCTATATCTCCTTGGAGGATGACTTGATGCGCCTGTTCGGCTCAGAAAGAATGAGCGCCATGGTGGAGGCCCTGGGCATGGAAGAGGACCAGCCCATTGAACACAAGATGCTCTCCGGCGCCATTGAGAACGCTCAGAAGCGCGTGGAGGGACGCAACTTCCAGATTCGAAAACACGTGCTGCAATATGACGATGTTATGAATCAGCAGCGTGAAATTATTTATGGTCAGCGCCAGCAGGTCTTGAACGGTGACAGCATGAAAGAAAGCATTCTCTCCATGATGGAAAGCTTTATTCGTGAAACGGTTGACCGTTACACGGGCGCCACCGATAACCCGGAAGAATGGAACCTTAGCGGCCTGTTTGAATACCTTGAAACGGTTTATCTGCCGGCAGGCATGGTCAGCGTCAGCCATGATGAGCTCAATTATATCACAAAAGAAGAGCTGACACAGCGCCTGATTGATGCAGGACACAAGCTGTATGCCGTAAAAGAAGCCGAGTTCGGTCCGGAGCAAATGCGTGAGCTGGAACGGGTGGTTTTATTAAAGACCGTCGACAGCAAGTGGATGGACCATATCGACGATATGGACCAGCTGCGGAACGGTATCAGCCTGCGTGCCTATGCCCAACGCGACCCGATTATTGAATATAAATTTGAGGGTTACAACATGTTTGAAGAGATGATTGCCGCCATCCGTGAGGATACGGTTAAATATCTGTTCCATGCACGGCTGGAAGCACCACCGGAACGAAAAGCCGTAGCTGAGCCTACGAATGCGGGGCTGGCCGGCGAGACCACTAAAAAGCCTGCACAAAAAGCAGAGAAAGTCGGGCGTAATGACCCTTGTCCCTGCGGTTCCGGAAAGAAATATAAAAAATGCTGTGGGATAGAGGAATAAGGAACGAAAATAATCTTGTTTGAGAAGGGACTGAAAACAACATGATTGAGTACGATCAGTATCGTCTTGACCTCCATGCCATGGAGGATGTTATTTTGGAATTGAGGGATTCACTTTGACGTCGCTAAACATGAAGAGGAAATCAAAGCATTAGAGGAAAAATCAGCGGATGCAGATTTCTGGAACGACATGGAAGCGTCACAAAAAGTGTTGCAACAATTAAAGCAGCTGAAAACCAAGGTGGGTCGCTTTAACGCCTTGTATGCCGCCTGGGAGGATGCTGTCACCTTGGTGGAACTGGCCATTGAGGAAAATGACGACAGTTTGCTTGCCGAGGTGGAGGAAAGCGTTAAGGCCGTTTCGGAGGACATGGAAAACCTGCGCCTTGAAACACTGCTTTCCGGCAAATATGATGCCAACAATGCCATTTTGGCCATTCATCCCGGTGCGGGCGGTACAGAAGCTCAGGACTGGGCGGAAATGCTTTTGCGCATGTATCAGCACTGGGCTGAACGCAGAGGCTTTACCGTGGAAACCCTTGACTATCTGGCGGGGGATGAAGCGGGGATTAAAAGTGTTACCATTCAGATTTCAGGCGAAAATGCCTATGGCTATGCCAAATGCGAAAAAGGCGTGCATCGCTTAGTTCGTTGCTCACCCTTTGATGCTTCGGGCAGACGGCACACCTCCTTTGTTTCCGTTGATGTTATGCCGGAAATCAGTGATGATATTGATGTGCAGATTAACCCCGAGGACTTAAAGGTTGACACCTTCCGCTCAGGCGGTGCCGGCGGTCAGCACGTTAACAAAACAGACTCTGCCGTTCGTATCACCCATATTCCCACAGGTGTTGTTGTGGCGTGTCAGAATGAACGCTCTCAGCATCAGAACAAGGATACAGCCATGAAAATGCTCAAAGCAAAGCTTGTGGAAATGGCAGAACGGGAGCACAAGGAAAAGATTGACGACTTAAAGGGCGATATGAAAGATATTGCCTGGGGCAGCCAGATTCGCTCCTACGTGTTCCATCCGTACAGCATGGTGAAAGACCACAGAACCAACTGGGAAACAGGAAACACCGGCGCGGTTATGGATGGGGATTTAGACCCGTTTATCAACGCTTACTTAAAGGGCGCAAGTCTGGGAACGTTGCAGCTGAAATAGGCATAATGCAATTGATTTTTTCATAGGAATAGGACAAGGAGGCGGAAGCATATGATACGGAAATGTATTTTTCTGGCAGTTGTCATGACAATTTTTGTTTTAACCAATACAGCGGCTGTTTTGCCGAAACAGTCGATGGATTTTATTGATGTAACGGAGAACCATGCCTGGGCGCATGAGGCCATCAGCGCGCTGGTTGCAGAAGACATCATTGAAGGCGTGGGCAACAACCTGTTTGAGCCGGATGAAGAGGTCAGCAAGGAACAGTTTGCTAAAATGCTGGTGCTTGCCCTCGGCATTGAACTTGATGAAGAAAGTGCCCAGAGCTACATTGATGTTCCGACCGACCGCTGGTCCTTTGCCTATATTGAAGCAGTTAAGGACTTTTTCCCCATGGAGGAAACGGGCGAGGTTAACGAATTTGTGCCTAGCCGGGCTTTCCTGCGGCAGGAGGTTGCCGCAACCATCGTCAGCGGCATGGGCCTGAACGCTAAAAACAACCTGTTTAACACCGGCGTGTTAGACCAGATGTTTACGGACAGCGATGAGGTCAGAGGCTCTTTGGCGCTGCCTGTGGGCATAGCCGTTGAGCGCGGCATTCTGCGTGGCTCGGATATGCTTCTGCGTCCGGAGGCGTCAGTCACACGTGCAGAGGCGGCGGTTTTCATTCACAGAATGATGATGATTCGTCAGGGTAAAGGAGAGCTTTCCTTTGTGACCACCACGCCCATGGTGGGCGAGAGTCAGGTGCCCTTAGAACAGGCAAAAGCCTGGGCCACATCCCGCGGGGCGCATCAGCGCTTTATTGATATTGCGGATGTTTATTGGAAATACGGCGAAATTACAGGTATCCGTCCTGAAATTTTATATGCACAGGCTGCCAAGGAAACCGGCTATGGCAAATATGGCGGACGGGTTTTGCCGGAGCAGAACAACTGGGCAGGAATTAAAACGGCGGTGGCTAACGGCGATGCAACCTATGACCATGAAAGTTTTGAAACGCCCGATGATGGCGTTCGTGCCCATTTTAACCACATGTCGGCCTATCTTGGCTTAGACCCTGTGGGCGAGCCGCATGGCCGCTATTTCACAGCGTGCCGCACCGCCTGGGCGGGCACCGTGACAACGGCCGAGGAACTGGGGAACCGCTGGGCGCCCGAGCACACCTATGGATATAGCTTAGTCGCCAAGTTCTTGCAGCCCATGATGGAATTTGGAAAGTAATGTAGACAAATCTATTTGAAAAAAACAGAGCCACCCTGATGGGTAGCTCTGTTTTTTGGTGCGAGTGACGGGACTTGAACCCGTACGTCATGGACACACGCCCCTCAAACGTGCCTGTCTGCCAGTTCCAGCACACTCGCTCGCAGACTATTATACTATACTTAGAAAGGTTTGTCAAGGCATTAAACAGATTAAATTTTGCATATTTTTCTAAAAAAGGTGGCAAGCGACAACGTGGGCCTCCGCCTGCAAAAATTGGCTGACTTGACAATCGTCTTGCTGCATGTCATAATAATTATGTAAGAGTGTTATTACGATACGGGGGGGAACAAAACGATGAAAACCACGCTTATTTTTGTCCGTCATGGAGAAGCAACGGGCAATATCGATAGAATTTTTCATGGCTTTACCGATTCGGATTTAACAGACAACGGACGGGCACAGGCCAAGCAAACAGCGAAGCGTCTGGCTGACTTTCCTATTGACCATATTTGTTCCAGCGACTTAAAACGTGCCTATGAAACAGCTTGTGCCGTGGCAGAGCCGCATGGGCTTACCGTGGCAGTGGACCCACGTTTTCGAGAGATTAACGGAGGGCTATGGGAAAATCATTATTGGGATGAGTTGGGAACGCTTTTTCCTGAAAGCGGCAAGACCTGGCTTGATGCACCCCATGCCTTGCAGATGCCCGAGGGCGAAAGCATGAGGGATTTTTTTGAACGTCTGCGTGACGGGGTGCAGGATTTGCTCCTGCATCATAAGGGAGAAACCATTTGTGTTGCCACCCATGGCACGGCCATTCGCGTGCTTTGCTGCTATTGCAAAAATAAGCCGCTGGAAGAGCTTAACGACGTAGCATGGTGCGACAACGCTGCCGTTACCATTGTGGAGCATGACGAAAACGGGTTTTCTATGGTGTTAGAGGGCGATAATTCCCATTTGGGAGACCTGTCCACCATTAAAAATCAGAACTGGTGGCGCTGAGTTTTTCGTTCTGCTATTTTGGTAAGAAAGAATTGTAATCTCGGTGCGAGTGTGGTACAATAGTGTTGTACAGGAAATACAAAAAATGTATAAAGGAGAGATTAGTATGGAATTTATTATCATTGTATTGATTTTGGCGCTTATTATTTTGATTCCGAATGTGAAAATTGTGCCGCAGGCACATGAATATGTTATTGAACGCTTGGGGCGCTATCGTGCTACCTGGTCTGCGGGCATGCATGTGAAGGTTCCGCTGATTGAAAGAGTGGCAAGACGTGTCACCATTAAAGAACAGGTTTTAGATTCCCCGCCGCAGCCCGTTATTACGAAAGATAACGTTACCATGCAGATTGACACGGTTATTTATTTTGCCGTGTTTGATGCTAAACTGTATGCTTACGGTGCGGTTAACCCCATTTCCGCCCTGGAAAACCTGGCGGCGACAACGCTGCGTAATCTGGTTGGCGAACTGGAACTGGACGGCACCTTAACCTCCCGTGACACCATTAACGGCAAGATGACGGCCATTTTGGATGAGGCGACAGACAAATGGGGTATCAAAGTAAACCGCGTTGAACTTAAAAACATCATTCCGCCCACGGCCATTCAGAACGCCATGGAAAAACAAATGAAGGCCGAGCGTGACCGTCGTGAGGTTATGTTGCAGGCAGAGGGTCACAAAGCCGCTGCCATTACCCGTGCAGAGGGCGATAAGCAGGCTATGATTTTGGCGGCAGAAGGTGAACGTGATGCACGTATTGCCCGTGCCGAGGGTGAAGCCAAAGCAATTTTGCTTTCCAAGCAGGCTGAGGCAGACGGTTTGGCTGCCTTAAAACGGGCAGGTGCTGATGCGGCTGTTTTGGAACTTAAAAAGTATGAAGCTTTAATCTCAATGTCCAACGGCAAAGCGGCTAAAATTATTGTCCCCACCGATACGGTTAACATGACAAAGGCAAACGTTCTTTTTGCCGAAACAAGCGGTCTGGGGGACGTGACAAAGGCGGACGAGACGCCCGACCCCGTACCGGTGCAGGAGGACCCCTGCTGCCAATAAAGAAAAATAAAAAGTCTCCCTTTTTTCAGGGGAGACTTTTTAAGAGAAAGTGACAGATATGACAAGGGAGAAAACAAAGAACAAATTCATAGTTTTTATCAGGCGGAACGTTGTTATGGTCATCGCTTTTTTGGCGGCGCTCATCACGAGCTTGATTGTGCCGCCGGACAGGGCATACCTGGGTTATTTTGACTGCAAAACGCTGGTTTGTCTGTTTTGCGTTTTGGCGGTGGTTTGCGCCTTAAGGCGAATTCACTTTTTCTATATGCTTGCCAGAAAAGTGGTTCAGTTTTTTAAGACAACGAGGCTGTGCATTCTGGTGCTGGTGTACATCACCTTTATCGGCTCCATGTTTATCGCAAATGACATGGCTCTGTTAACGTTTCTGCCCCTTGGCTACTATGTTTTATCCACCACGGGTAAGGAAAAGTACATGGCCTTTACCTTTATCATGCAAAACATTGCGGCAAACCTGGGCGGCATGCTGACTCCTTTTGGTAATCCGCAGAATTTATATTTATATACGGCCTTTTCGATTCCGAACGGCGAGTTTCTTGCCATTATGGCACCGCCGTTTCTGCTTTCCGTTGCCCTCATCACGGTTTGCTGCCTGTTTGTTAAGGCAGAGCCGCTGATTATGGAAGAGGACGAACTTGTTTTACATAAAGGGAAAACGCTTCTATACCTGCTTCTCTTTGCGCTTTCCATTTTGATTGTGTTTCGCAGCATTCCCTATTGGATTGGTCTTTTGGTTATCCCTGTTGTGTTGTTTTTTGTGGATAAAAAGGCTCTCAAAGCGGTGGACTATCCCCTGCTTCTGACCTTTGTGTTTTTCTTCATTTTCTCAGGAAACATGGCACGCATCGGGGCTGTGCAGGCGTTTTTTGCAAATCTTCTGGCCAAGAACACGCTTCTTGTCAGCGTGCTTTCCTGTCAGGTTATCAGTAATGTTCCGTCGGCCATTTTGCTCTCTCGCTTTGCGGAGGATTATCGGTCGCTGTTGGTGGGCGTGAACATTGGCGGTGTGGGAACGGTGATTTCGTCTCTTGCAAGCCTGATTACCCTGCGGGCATATGCCACCTATCAGCCGGGACGTGTGAAACGCTATATTCTGCTATTTTCGCTCTTTAACTTTGGTTTTCTGATTATTTTAACGGGCTTTGCGCTGCTCATGTAGGCGGCATAAGGCACCGTTTAACGCGAGGTGGAACCATGAATTGCTACGATTTTGATAATACGATTTATCGGGGAGACAGCAGTATTCATTTTTATACATACTGTCTTGTGCGCTATCCGAAAATCTGGCGGCATCTTCCGGCGCAGCTTTGTGCTTTTGTGCGCTATTATCTTCTGCATAAGGGCAACAAAACAGAGATGAAGGATGTGTTTTACCGCTATTTGCCGGACATTCCGGATTTGGATAGGGTTGTGCAGCGGTTCTGGGACAAACGCTTTGGTCACATCAAGCCCTTTTACTTAGAGCAGAAGCAGGCGGACGATGTGATTATTTCCGCCTCGCCTGAATTTTTTCTGGCCCCTGTTTGTAAGCGCTTGGGCGTGGGGCTCTTGTTAGGGTCTCGGGTGGATGCCGGAACGGGTCTGCACGACGGGCTCAACTGTCATGGGGAAGAAAAGGTAAGGCGCCTTTTTGAGAGCTTGCCTCAGGCTGCGATTACGACCTTTTATTCAGACTCCCTGTCGGACAGTCCGCTCGCGCGTCTGGCCGAGAAAGCCTATCTGGTCAAGGGCGACAGGGTATACGATTGGCCCGCAATGTGATACATAAAAAACCGACTCCGATGCATGCTGCCGTTTGGCGCTACGGGGAGTCGGTTTTTTATATGTCATCCAGGCTGATGTGCCAGCCTTTTTGCAGCAGGGCATCAACAAGCTGTGCCTCAGACACCGTCCGCAGATATTGCTGGGAGCTATTTAGAATATGAATCACATAGTAACAATCATAGCTGAGGCGTTTTAAGAGGCTGCGGGCTGGGAGAGAAGCAAGGGCGCTGATGGTACGCGAGCGCATGAGCCCGCGGCTTTTTAGTTTTGTCTTGTTATATAAAAGCTCCTGCATGATGATATACTCATTTTCCTGCTTTTCGCGGATTAAGCTGAGTGCTAAAAACGAGCAGACAATCACGAGGGAGAGATTGATTTTTGTTATAATGAGCAGCAAAATGGCTACCATAAACAGAAGCACTAAGAACAAGCGGCTGAGTTTTCGCATGATGGAGATAGCGGTTGTGTAGCCACAGAGAATGGTCAAAAAGGCCTTAACCATGCGCCCGCCGTCTAAGGGCAGGCAGGGGAGGCAGTTCAAAAAAAGCATGAACAGGTTAATCAGGCGAAATTGCCACAATGCTAAGCTATCGCCATAGAGGCCTGCCAAAAGGGGGCAAAGCATCAGCATCAGGAGGTTGGCAAGGGGACCGGCGGCAGCAATCATGATTTCCTTACCCGGCGAGCGGATGATGCGTGCGGCCAGTCGCAGAGTCATCCCGAAGGGGAGCAACACGAGTGCCCCGATGCGTTCTTTAAGCAGCAGGGCCGCAAACAAATGAAACAGCTCATGAATCGTGACAATGGCATAGGCCATGAAGGTGGAATAGAGCCCGCCTACGAGATAGCTGAGCGCTAAGAGAGGCAGGACGAGCCAATGAATGTAAAAAAAACGTGTGATTTTAATCATGGCTGTGTGTCCTGCTTAAAGTCAATCAGTTGGGCGGGATCCAGCCAAGTGTCGCCTTTACGAACCTCAAAGTGCAGATGCGGCCCCGTGACCCTGCCGCTGTCTCCTACGGTGGCAATGAGTTGCCCCGCTTGCACCGATTCTCCTGCGGCAAACAAGACGGTTTCACAATGGGCATAGAGCGTGTACAGCTCATCGGCATGGGAGATGAGAAGATAGTGGCCGTAATCCTCGCTTTCGCCTGCCTCTGCCACAACGCCGTCAGCCGCGCAGACGATTTTATCTCCCTTGGCGGCGCCCAAATCAACACCGTAATGAAAGGCTTCTTCGCCTGTTTGCGGGTCTGTCCTCGAGCCGAAGGGGGAGGTGATAACCGCATCAGTCGGGCACAAAAGATTGGCAGAAAGACTGCTGCTTTGTTCGAGCGTCCGCCGCGTGGATTGTTGTTTTTGATAGCTCGCCAAAAAGTCCCGCAGCTGTGACGGGATGGCAGCAAAATCGGTTTGGGTTTCCAGCATCAGCTGAATGGTTTGGCGAACTGACGCAAAAGAGGGAGCAGAGGAAAATTTGGCATATAAACAGAAGGCAAAAAGCGCCAGACAGAGAAAGGCCTGTTTCACAATCCGGCTTCTGCCGCCTCTTTCTTTGATTGCCTTATGTCGGCTTCCTGCCCGGGCTGAGCCGCGCATTCTGTAAACCTGGTCCATATCCTTGTCCCCTTTCGTTTGATACTATACTATATGGAAAGGGCGGGAAGAATATGCCATGCCGGCAAGGAAAAAGTCAAACACATTCTCTTTTTGCATCATAAGCAGGAGAAGAAGCGGAAACGGGGGATTGCGTGCTTTTAATGTAATCATAAAAGGCAAGCATGGAAAGTTTGTGTCGTGTCGAGAGATGGGCGATATCAAGCGTTTCTTCGTGGCTTTGCAAAAGCTTTTGGAAACGGTTTTGTGTTTCGGCTTCTGCCTCCCGCAAAGGAGTGCCGTAAAACAGAGTGAGGCTTGTAAAACAATCTACGTCCACATGCAAAGCAGAGGCGATTTTAGCAAGCATGACAGCATCGGGCTGTCGTTTGCCCGTTTCGTAATTTGCCAGACAACTGCGGGAAATGCCAAGTTCTGCTGACAGAATTTCCTGTGATTTGCCTCGTTCCAGACGGAGCATTTTTAGCTTTAAGGGAAATGAATTTGCTTTGAATTTCTGCATAGTAGCCTCCCAAAATATCAATTATATTTGGACTTTCAAGACAATTATACAATAAAAATCCAAGAAAGTCAAGATAAAATGACAAAAAAGTACAAGATATTTGTATTTACAAAAGGTGCCCCGTGGGAGGCTAAAAATAAAGGTTTCTATTGAAATCAAAGGCCATTTATGGTATAGTTAAGGAAGATTGTTTTTGCTGTCAAAGCAGGAGGTGTCGGCATGAAAAAGATTGACATTTTAGGTGTTCTGATTGACCATGTAACCATGGAGGAGGCTGTGAAAAAAGCCGAAGATTTTATTAAAGAACCGGGCAGCCGCATGATTTTTACACCTAATTCTGAAATTGTTATGCTTGCGTATCAGGACCCGTCCTTTTGCGCGCTCTTAAACCGTGCCGATATGGTCATTGCTGACGGAATCGGTGTTGTCTATGCATCGAAAATCTTAAAGGCACCCTTGCCTGAGCGCGTGGCGGGCTTTGACCTGGCCAGCCGCCTGATTGAAAAAGCAGGCGAGGGACAATATAGTATTTACTTTTTTGGCGGGAAGCCCGGTGTAGCAGAGCAGGCCACCGAGAATTTACAGAAAAAATACCCGTCTCTTCGGGTTGTAGGATGTCAGGATGGTTATTTTGATTCCGCTAAGGAGCAAGCTATTATCGAAGACATCAAGGCGAAGCAGCCGGATATTCTGTTTGTTTGCTTAGGGGCTCCCAAGCAGGAACGATGGATTGCAGAGCATAAGGATGCTTTGGGCGCAGGGCTTGTTTTAGGGGTTGGCGGCAGTCTGGATGTCTGGGCAGGCGTTGTAGAGCGGGCACCGGAGGCCTATCAGAAGGCGGGCCTTGAATGGCTGTACCGGTTGAAAAAACAGCCTTCCCGCTTTTTCAGAATGCTTGCGCTGCCGAAATTTGCCCTGACCGTTTTGTTTAAGGGGAAGCGCGTTACAAAGTAAACCGTGATGAGAAAGGAAACAAACATGAGTGAATTTAAGTCAGGTTTTGTCAGCATTGTCGGTCGCCCGAATGTAGGGAAATCCACCCTGTTAAATCGCATTATCGGGCAGAAAATAGCCATTATTTCCGATAAACCGCAAACCACAAGAAACAATATTTTAGGCATTTATCACGCGCGCGACTTGCAGATGGTTTTTGTGGATACCCCGGGGATTCATCGCCCCTTTACCAAGCTCGGCGAGGTGATGATGAAATCGGCCGACAGCGCTATGGGCGATGCCGATGCTGTTTTGTTTTTGGTTGAGCCTACGGGTGGTCCTGGGCGGACGGAAGAGAAAATTATGGACGATTTGCGCCGCCGGTCTGTGCCTGTTATTTTGGTCATTAATAAAATTGATAAGGTTAAAAAGGACACATTGCTTCCCATCATCGCAGCCTATCAACAGGCCTTTGACTTTGCTGATGTGTTCATGATTTCAGCCCGTCAGGATGACGGCGTTACCGCCCTCATTAGTGCTTTGGCTGAAAGAATGCCGGAGGGACCCATGTACTTTCCTGAGGATGCGGTCACCGACCAGCCGGAGCGTCAGGTTGTGGCAGAGCTTGTCAGAGAAAAGCTTTTGCATCTTTTGGAGCAGGAAATTCCCCACGGTCTTGCCATTGAGGTTTTTTCCATGAAGGAGAAGGAAAAGCTGTATGACATTGAAGTGAATATTTACTGTGAGCGACAGAGCCATAAGGGAATCGTGATTGGTAAAAACGGGACAGTCCTGAAAGAGGCAGGGTCTTTGGCGCGGGCCGATATCGAGACCATGCTCGGCAAAAAGGTTCTCTTAAAGATTTGGGTTAAGGTGAAAGAGGATTGGCGAAACAGAGAGGGCTTGCTTCGTAATTTCGGCTATACGGCAGAATAAGATTTTTATTCCTCACTTTGCATTTTTTTCATGGTATATTCCCGTTCCCTTGTGCCAAAATAGTCATACATTGGTAGTGGGAGGCGAAAAAAATGCTTGAAAAATTTGCGTGGGAGTATTTTACCAAGACGGGCAGTCTTGATGGATATTTATTATACAGACAGAGCCTATCTGTCAAAGAAAACAGTGGTGCATATGGAGATAATCAAAACCAGTGGGGTAGTCATCAGGCAGACCAAGACACGGGACAACGACCTGATGCTGACAATTTTCACAAAGGACCTGGGAGTGATTCGGGCATCGGCACGGGGCGCACGGGGATTTAAGAACCGTTTGTCTGCGGGGACGGCGCTGTTTGCTTACAGCGAGTTTCTGCTTTATCCCGGCCGTGAGCTTTACAAGGTTAACAGCTGTGACCTCATTGAGAGCTTTTACAGCTTAACCACCAATATTGAGCGGCTGGCCTTTGCTACCTATATTGCCGATATAACGGGCTACACCGTTCAGGAGGAAGCCGGTACGGAAAAGCTTTTATCCTTGTTTTTGAACACCTTTTATCTGCTGGCAAAATGGGATGGGGACCTGCGCACGGTTAAATGCGTCTATGAGCTGAAGCTGCTGGACTTTTTGGGGTTCGGGCCATGCCTTTTTGAATGCATTTCCTGCGGCAGTGAGGAGACGCCCTATTTTTCCGCAGAAGAAGGCGGACTTTTGTGCTCTGCCTGTCGGGCAGAGCTGCAAAAGGGACGGGCGATTTCGCCCGCCTGCTTAGAGGCCATGCGCCATGTGCTTAGTGCGGAGGACAAGCAGGTTTTTGCGTTTCGTCTTTCAGAGGCCGTCCGGCAGGAGCTGGAACAGGTTGTGGCATCTCTTATGTCAGCCACCATTGACCACGAGTTTTATTCGTTAACCTATCTTAACACGGTGCTGGGGAAATAAACCCGCCCCGGAAAGGAACAGATACATGGAATTAGATGCAATCTTAAAGGAAGTCCAGAAGCCCGCACGGTATGTGGGGGCAGAATTTAATAGTGTACATAAAGACCTTGCTGAGGTTTACATTCGGTTTGCTTTTTGCTTTCCTGATGTGTACGAGGTTGGTATGTCGCATCTCGGCATTAAAATTTTGTACCATCTGTTAAACGAGCAGAGGGACATTTACTGCGAGCGCGTGTTTGCTCCCTGGATTGACATGGAGGAAAAAATGCGGACAGCGAACATTCCGCTTTTTTCCATTGAAAGCCGCACGCCGGTTCGGGATTTTGATGTTGTGGGCTTTACGCTTCAATATGAAATGAGCTACACAAACATTATTAACATGCTTGATTTAGCAGGTATTCCGGCTCTTCGTGAGGAGCGCGGCGAGGATATGCCCTTTGTCTATGCAGGCGGCCCTTGTGCCTATAATCCGGAACCGCTGGCAGACATCATGGACTTTTTTATGATTGGCGAAAGCGAAGAGCAGATTATCGAAGTGATGGATGCCTATCGCAGCTGGAAGCAATCCGGCAAAGAGAAGCGGGCATTTTTAGAAACCATTGCTTCCATCCGTGGCATTTATGTGCCCGGTTTTTACGACGTGAGCTATCACGAGGACGGCACCATAGCCGACATGAAGCCCAACACGCCGCTGGCACCGGCACGGGTGCAGAAGCAATATGTCCGTGATATGGACAAGGCATATTACCCCGAAACCATGATTGTGCCGAATATGGAAATCATCCATGACCGCATTACACTGGAACTGTTTCGCGGGTGCATCCGCGGCTGTCGTTTTTGTCAGGCGGGGATGATTTACCGTCCGGTTCGAGAAAAAAGCCCCGAGCGACTGTTGGAGCTTGCCGAAAAGCTGATTGACAGCACCGGCTATGAGGAAATTTCCATGTCCAGTCTTTCTACCAGCGATTACACGGGCCTTACGGAATTGACAGAGGGGCTGTTAGATTTAACCGTTGAAAAGAAAATTAATTTGAGCTTGCCCTCGCTGCGTATTGACAGCTTTTCCATGGACCTGATGCAGAAAGTGCAGAAGGTCAGAAAAAGCGGGTTGACCTTTGCCCCTGAGGCAGGGTCGCAGCGTATGCGTGATGTGATTAACAAGGGTGTTACAGAAGAGGATTTGATGCGCTCTGTGTCGCTTGCCTTTGCCGGCGGTTACAGCGGCGTTAAGCTTTATTTTATGATTGGTTTGCCTACGGAAACAGAAGAAGATGTGAAAGCCATTGCCCATCTTGCCCACAAGGTTGTGCAGGCCTATCGGGATACGCCCAAGCACCTGCGAAACAAGGGGCTTCGGGTGACGGTTTCGGCATCTTCCTTTGTGCCGAAGCCCTTTACGCCGTTCCAATGGGCAGCGCAGGATGATATTGAAACGCTGCGTGACAAGCAGCACATCTTAAAGGATGCTATTTGCGATAAAGCCATCAGCTATAACTGGCATGAGGCCAAGCTCAGCGTTTTAGAGGGCGTTTTCGCCCGTGGCGACAGACGGCTTTCCAAGGTGTTGCTCCGTGCTCATGCTCTGGGTGCCCGCTTTGATGCATGGCATGAATGCTTTGACTATGATTTATGGCAGGAGGCCTTTCGCCAGGAGGGAATTGACCCTGATTTTTATAATCACAGAGAACGCTCCTACGATGAAATTCTGCCCTGGGAGATTATTGACCCGGGTGTTTCCCGCGCCTTTTTGGAACGGGAAAACGAAAAGGCAAAACGGGGCGAGTTGACCCCAAACTGCCGTGAAAGCTGTGGCGGTTGCGGCATCAGACAAATCGGAGGGGGTGGCGTTTGTGATTAAATACCGTTTTTGTTATGCCAAATTCGGCGATGCAAAATATATCTCGCATCTGGATTTAATCCGTATGTTTTCCCGTGCTTTTAAGCGGGCCGGCATTCCGCTGACACATTCAGAGGGCTTTAATCCCCATCCTAAGATGGCCATCGGGCTGCCCCTTTCTGTGGGTCTGACCAGCGAATGCGAATATATGGATGCCGAGCTTGACAGGGCAATCTCTGCTGACGATGTCAGTGCACTGAATGCCTCGCTTCCCATGGGCATTTCCATCAGCGCAGCAGCAGAGCGCCTGGTTGGCACCAAAAAGCTGGCAGATATCCGCTGGGCGACGTATAAGGTGACGCTGCATGACGGCGCAGTGTCTCAGGATGCCCTGGATGCTTTCATGGCGCGGGCTGATGTGGTTGTGGAGAAAAAGACCAAGCGCAAGGTTTCGGACACGGACATTTTGCCGGATATTGCCGCGCTCATTGTTTCTAAGGACGGCACGGTTCTTACCATGACGGTTTCGGCCGGTGCGTCCTATAATATCAAGCCGGAGCTGGTGCTTCTGGCTATGCGGACCTACATAGAGGGTTTTGGCGCTACAAACTATGACATTCACAGAGCTGCCATCATCACAGATGACGGACGCAACTTAATGTAAGGAAATAAACAAAGGGCTGTAGAAAAATGCGCATACCACACAAGGCAAACAAATCGCAAGATAATCCACATCAATTGCCCTAATGAAGATTACATGCCATAAAATGCAAGGAGGAAATTCGTCGTTTGACGAATTTCTTTTTATTTGTCGCCTTGTGTTTTGAACAAACTTCGCCTCTTTGCGTACCATCGTACGCATGCGGGTAACCAAAAACAAGGCTACGCCTTATTTTTGCTCAGTTTGTCCAATCTGCGCTATTTTTCGTCCAGCCTAAAAAAAGAAGCTGTGGTTAAAAACCACAGCTTCTTTTTTATTTATATGCAACTTACAGTCTGACAACAAAATCAAAGGTATCTTCAATTTTGCCGCTTTGCAGACCGGTGATGGTATCATACAGCTTCTGAGAAGTAGCACCGATTTCGCCATTGTTAATGGTGATTTTCTCGCCCTTCCAGCAAAGCTCGCCAACGGGGGAGATAACAGCGGCGGTACCTGTGCCGAATACTTCCTCGAGCTTGCCTGCTTTGTGTGCTTCAAACACTTCCTCGGCGGAAATCTTGCGCTCTTCCACAGGAACGCCCCAGGATTTCAGAATCTGGATGGAGGAATCACGTGTGATGCCGGCCAAAATGCTGCCGTTTAACATCGGTGTGATAACCTTGCCGTCAATCTTAAAGAAGATGTTCATGGCGCCAACCTCTTCGATATACTTTCTCTCAACGCCGTCCAGCCAGAGAACCTGAGAATAACCCTTGGTTTCAGCAACCTCCTGCGCCTTTAAGCTGGCTGCATAGTTACCTGCGGTTTTAGAGAAGCCCATACCGCCACGAACGGCACGAACAAATTCATCCTCAACAAAAATCTTGACGGGGTTTAAGCCCTCTTTATAGTAAGAACCAACGGGAGAAAGAATGACGATAAATTTATAGGTCTGCGCCGGATGCACACCTAAGAACGGGTCTGTTGCGATGATGAAAGGACGGATGTAAAGAGAAGTGCCGGGGCTTTCGGGAATCCAGTCCTGTTCCAGTTCAACCAGCTTCTTGATGGCGCCGACTGCAAATTCCACATCAATCTGGGGAATGCACAGACGGTCGTTAGACTGGTTCAGACGATTCATGTTGCTGTAAGGACGGAACAACAAAACGTTGCCGTTAGCATCCTTATACGCCTTTAAGCCTTCAAATACGGCCTGGCCGTAATGCAGAACGGCACAGGACGGGTCAAGCTGCAGGGGACCGTAGGGAACGATGCGGGCATCATGCCAGCCCTTGCCCTCTGTGTAGTCCATAACGAACATGTGGTCAGAAAAATGTTTACCGAAGCCCAGTGCGTCAACCGGCGGTTTAGCCTTGGGTGCGGTTGTTTTTGTTACTGTAATTTCCATTATGTAGCCTCCTTATATTAATTCCTTAGTTGCTATTGTATCGCTTTTTTTTATTTTTGTCAAATTGCCTCTTAAATTCAGCAAATTTCGTTTGGTTTTGGTTTACCTGTTAACAAAATTTAGAACAAGCCGCTGATGATGCCGTCTTCGTCAACATCAATGCCTACGGCCGCAGGACGGGCGGGCAGACCGGGCATGGTCATGATGTTGCCGCAGTAAACAGCCACAAAGCCGGCGCCGGCATAAAGACGAACGTCACGAACGTGAACAGTAAAGTCTGTGGGGCGGCCCAAAAGTGCAGCGTTATCGGACAGAGAATACTGGGTTTTGGCCATACAAACAGGCAGATTGCCGAGGCCCCGTTCTTCCAGACGTGCCAGTTCTTTGGCTGCTTCCGGAGCGAAGCTGACATCTTTTCCGCCATAAATATCCGTTACAATCTTGCGGATTTTATCTTTAAGGGGCAGTGCATCTTCATATAAAACATGGAAATCGGAGCTTTGCTCATCCAGCATAGCGACCAGTTTTTCAGCTAAATCAATACCGCCCTCGCCGCCTTTTGCAAAGACTTCGGAAAGAGCAAAGGAAGCACCGGCTTTTTTGCAGCAATCCTCGATTAAAGCAAGTTCTTTATCCGTATCGGTGCCGAAACGATTGATGGCAACTAAAACACCAACGCCATAGCGGCGCAGATTTTCAATGTGTTTTTCCAGATTGCAAAGACCTTTGGAAAGGGCGTCCAGATTTTCGGGAGCAAGCTCGGTTTTGGGAACACCACCGTTATATTTTAAGGCACGAACGGTTGCAACCAAAACAACAGCCTCGGGCTTTAAGCCGGCCACACGGCACTTGATATCAAAAAACTTTTCTGCGCCTAAATCGGCACCGAAGCCCGCCTCTGTGATGACATAATCAGCCATGCGCAGTGCGGCCTTGGTGGCACGGATGCTGTTGCAACCGTGGGCAATGTTGGCAAAGGGACCGCCATGCATCAGGCAGGGGGTTTCCTCCAAGGTCTGCACAAGGTTGGGCAGGAGAGCGTCTTTTAACAGGGCCGTCATGGCGCCGGCAGCATCCAGTTCTCCGGCTGTGACGGGTTCTCCGTCGTAGTTATAGGCAACCACAATGCGGGAAAGACGCGCTTTTAAGTCCGTAATATCAGAGGCTAAGCACAAAATCGCCATAACCTCAGAAGCGACAGTGATGGTAAAACCATCCTCACGGGGAATGCCGTTTACTTTGCCGCCCAAGCTGCAAACAATCTGGCGGAGGGCACGGTCATTCATATCTAAAACACGGCGGAAAATCACACGGGTGGGGTCAATGCCCAGTGCATTGCCGCGCATGATGTGGTTATCCAGCATGGCACACAGCAGGTTGTTGGCGGCTGTGATGGCATGCATATCGCCCGTGAAATGCAGGTTGATATCCTCCATGGGGATAACCTGAGCATAGCCACCGCCGGCAGCACCGCCCTTAACACCCATAACAGGACCCAAGGAGGGCTCACGCAAAGCGATAACGGCTTTTTTCCCGATTTTGGCCATAGCCTGTCCCAAACCAACGGAGGTGGTTGTTTTGCCCTCGCCTGCGGGGGTGGGGTTGATGGCTGTGACCAAAACAAGCTTACCCATGGGCTTATTTTCCAGGCTCTTTAAGAACGATTCAGAGAGCTTCGCTTTATCCTGACCGTAATAAATCAGGGCATCTTCGGGGATGTCAAGCTTTTCTGCAATCTTCTTAATATGTAACGGTTTTTTCTCTTGTGCGATTTGGATATCACTTTTCATGGCGTTCTCATTCCTTTCCGCGGTTTTCTGTTTTTTTCATAAAGGCATCCTTTTGGATGATAAAACGTTCATGCGTGCCCTCGGCAACCAGCCCGACCGCATCATACACACAAACACGGAACACCAAACGACGACGGTCAATTTCTGTTAACTCCGATTCAGCATAGGCGGTCATGCCCATAGGCGTTGCGGCAATGTGGCGGATGTTTACCAAGGTGCCGACGGTGGCACAGCCCTCTTCCAGATACGGTCTGACGCTTTTGTCAGCCGTTTGCTCCATTAAGGCGATGACATAAGGTGTGCCGAACACATCCATCTCGCCGCTGGCAGCCTGTTTTGCGCTGACAGAAGCATCGACGGTTATGTCGATACGGCCCTTGATACCAAGGTGCAGACTTTGACTCATTTTCAATCACTCTTTTTTTGCTGATATGGTATCCCTGCGGGCAAAGAGGCGCCGCAGGGACAGATTTTTTATTCCTGTTTGTTTTGCTCTCTGTTTTCAGCGATGCGCTCATACAGATATTCCAGGGCTTGTGAAAGGCCGCCGACCTCATCAATCAAGCCTTGGCGGACGGCTTCGTCCCCTAAAATAATGCAACCAACATCGTTGGCAATCTCGCCTGTTTTCATCATCATCTCCGTGAACACATCGCGCTTGATATGCGAGTTTTTAACCACAAAATTCACAACCCGCTCCTGCATCTTGTTGAAATATTCGTAGGTTTGCGGCACACCGATGATGGTGCCGTTCATGCGAATGGGATGAATGGTCATGGAAGCGGAGGGAACGATGAAAGAACGGGAGGCCGAAACGGCCAGGGGCACGCCGATGCTGTGACCACCGCCCAAAACCAGGGAAACGGTGGGCGTTTGCATGCTTGCAATCATTTCAGCAATGGCAAGACCCGCCTCAACATCACCGCCAACAGTATTCAAAACAACCAAAAGCCCTTCAATGCGCTCATCCTGTTCAACGGAAACGAGCAGGGGAATCACGTGCTCATATTTGGTGGATTTGTTCTGTGAGGGCAACAGCATGTGACCCTCCACCTGACCGGCGATTGTCAAACAATGAATGTTGCCGCGCGGGTTTTTAACATCGGCCATGCCGAAATCCTTAATATTCTGCGCATTTTCCTCCGGGGCGCTTTGGTCCTTATTCTCTTCCTGATTCTGGTTTTCTTGCTTCGTTTTTTCGTCCGGCATAGCAGTCTCCTTTTCCGTTTTTTCTCAGTATGAGTAGAAAAAGGGAATTTTATGCAGACAGTTACAAGAAAACTTTCTACCTTTTCATTATACCTTTTTTTTCCTTCCTGTGCAATCTTTTTTTGCAATCCGAAAAAAATCCTGCGATGGTCCCCCCAAAGCTGCTACGGAGTTCTGCCTTCCCAGGACTTACACAGAGCCTCTTTTTGCGCGCGGGATAAAGCCTTGATGGCCCGCTCACGCTTTAAGGCAGAAGATGTGTCACAGCAGAGTTCTGTGTAAACCAACGAAACAGGCAGACGGGAACGGGTATATTTGGCGCCGTGCCCGCTGTTGTGGGTTGCCACACGGGCAGAGACATCCGTTGTCCAGCCTGTATATAAGCTGTTGTCACGGCAACGGACCATATAAACATAATGTGTGGTCTTTTTTTCGTCTGCCACGGCGAGACCTCCCATCGTTAATGACAAAAAGTCCGCCTCAGGGGGCGGACTTTGGCCGTCTAAAAGAATAGATGCTCAATCAAAATTTTAATGCCCATCAGAATTAAAACAGCACCGCCGACGGTTTGGGCGTGACGCCCCACCTTGCTGCCGATTTGTTTGCCTAAGAGGGCGCCCAAGGTGCACAGCGCAAAGGTAATGGAGCCGATGATGAGGATGCTTACTAAAATATTAATCGGCATAAAGGCAAAGGTGATGCCGGCGGCTAAGGCGTCAATGCTGGTAGCGATGGAAAGGATGATCAGTATGCGGACATGCGTGCAGCCGCAGGGCTCATCACTTTCGCGGGAATCGCGTATCATCTTGCCACCGATATAGGCCAAAAGACCAAAGGCAATCCAGTGGTCAATGGATATGATATAGGTACTGAACAGGGAACCTGCCAGCCAGCCGAGGAGTGGCATGAGTGCCTGAAAGAAGCCGAAAAACAGGCCAAATCGCAGAGCATCCCGCAGGCGCAGGTTGGAAATGGCCATGCCATTGGAAACGGACACGGCAAAGGCATCCATAGACAGTCCCACGGCAATTAAAGCAATTTCAATATACATGTATGTGCCTCCCTATACTTTGCGCAAAAACATAAGCGCCGGAAACGAGCGACGAAACGGATGGTTTGCGTGTGCAATATATGCCGTTTTTGTCTTATACCTGATTGCAGGCATAAGACGGGTGGTTTTTAATTTCAAAATAAAAGTTAACAACAGTCATGCCTATGTAAGGATAGAGCCATAAAACGCCGATGCCCAAGGTGAGAGCGGCCAGAAAAGCCCAACCTAAAAAGGACAGGCAGAGAACGAAAAATTGAAAGGTATAACCCCGCATCATGGTTTCGCTCCGGATGAAAGCCGTCCAAATGGGAGTGTCAGGACTTTCAAGTAAAATCATGGGTACAAAAGAAAGGCGCAGCCGCAAAACCGTATACCCGAACGAAAGAACCAGAATCAGAGGAATGGCAAGCAGCGGCATGAGGGAAACGAAGAACCAGACCAAGAGAAGATACACAAGGTCAATCGCCGTATACAAAAGCGTCATCTTAACAAGCTCTTCCGTCCGCTCGGTAAAAGGATGAAAGAGCATGGCGCAGCTTGTCGGATGGCCGGCTTTGATGTTCATCAGAATGTCTAAATAGCCAAACTGCAAAAAGGATGTGGCAATAGAGGCAATTAGGGAGAGGATAAGCCCCCAGACAGGCGCCACAGTAAAAAGAGGCCAGGTGATGCGAAACTCTGTGACGGCATGGCGGGAAAGCTCCCCGCTGGGACCCTGGAAAGCAGAAAGAACGCTTAAAAGCAAAAGCAGGACGAATGTGCACAGCGCACAATGGCCCCATTTGCCGGAAAGCGATCGCTTAGCGTCTTCTTTGAGTAAAGCTCGGTTCATCAGAATCCTCCTTTTTTATAAGAAAAATTGGGGAAAAATTGCGGAAGCCTCTCGCAGGACGAAAAGCTTCCGCATTCTTTTGCTATGTAACACTTATGCCAGTTCAAACTTATCGTGGATAGCACGAACGGCTTTATCCTCACAGCCAGCATCAATCAGGACAGAAACCTTGATTTCGGAGGTGCCGATCATGTGGATGTTAATCTGTGCTTCATAGAGAGCCTCAAACATCTTGGCAGCAACGCCGGGGTTGGAAACCATACCGGCACCAACAATGGAAACCTTGGCAACATCCTTGGTCCAGTTTAAGGACTGATAATCGATGGTGTCCTTATTGGCTTCCAGAATTTGCAGAGCCTCATCTAAGTGCGCCTCGGTGGTGGTGAAGCTGATGTCCTTCATGCCATCATGGCCGATGGACTGTAAGATGATGTCAACATTAATATTTTTCTTGGCAAGCAAGGAGAAGATTCTAAATGCCTTACCCGGCGTGTCAGCGATGCCGCAGATTGAAATCCGCGCTACGTCTGTGTCCTTTGCAATACCTCTAACTAACATTTTTTCCACA
Source organism: Oscillospiraceae bacterium (assembly GCA_015068855.1). Taxonomy (GTDB): domain Bacteria; phylum Bacillota; class Clostridia; order UBA1381; family UBA9506; genus UMGS755. The sequence continues at coordinate 118,687 of SVJS01000004.1, forward strand.
TTAACAACCTCCTTAACGATGGTGCCCGGTGCTCTGGTCAAGCTGGAACGGACACAGATGTTTACATTATATTTTTTACCCATTTCAACAGAACGGTTATGGAGCACGTTGGCACCTAAGCTTGCCAGCTCCAACATTTCATCAAAGGTAATTTCCTCTAATTTAGCCGCATTTTTAACAATGCGGGGGTCGGTGGTATACACACCGTCAACGTCTGTATAAATTTCACACAAATCAGCGTGCAGGGCAGCGGCCAGCGCCACAGCGGAGGTATCGGAACCGCCGCGACCTAAGGTGGTCACATCATCATAGCGGTTAATGCCCTGGAAGCCCGTAATCAAAACAATGTTTTTCTTATCCAGTTCTTTCTGCACACGCTCATGGTCAATTTTGCGGATGCGGGCGGCAGAGTAATTGGAGTCTGTATGAACGCCTACCTGCCAAGCGTTTAGCGAAATAACCGGATACCCCATTTTTTCAATGGCCATCGCCATCAAAGCAACGGAAATTTGTTCGCCGGTGGAAAGAAGCATATCCATCTCACGCTTGGAGGGAGAGGGATTGATTTCCTTTGCCTTGGCAATCAAATCGTCTGTTGTGTCGCCCTGAGCAGAGAGAACAACAACAACCTGGTTGCCGGCTTTGTAGGTATCTGTTATGATGCTGGCCACGTTATAAACGCGTTCTGCATTGGCAACAGAAGAACCACCGAACTTTTGCACGATCAAACTCATAGAATCTGTCCTTTCTGAATCGGCTGCCCAATTATAGCGCAGCCGTTATATAATACTGATTTTATTTGCGGATGACAAAGGCACCTAAGGTGTCAGGTCCGCAATGGGATGAAATGGTGCAGCCTGCGCGGGTGAGCAGCACCTCTTCAAATAAACCGGACTCTTTAACCAGATTGTAAGCAAAGTCCACAATCTCGGGGTCACAGCCTGCGTGAGTCACAATGGCGCGATGAGAATCATAAGGACCGTCGGCCAAAATTTCTTCAAAGTACTTTCCTAAAACGGCCTTGAATTTTCCACGGTATTTCTTGCCCACATCCATTTTACCGTCACGCACTAAAATGCTGGGCTTAATGCTGAGCAGGTTGGCGCCAAGGCTTGCCAGAGCACTGCACCGGCCACCCTTTCTTAAAAACTCCAACGAGTCAACCACAAAGCCGCCTTCAATCCGCGGAATATAGTCCTGAACCAGGCGGACAATCTCTTCGCAATCCGTTCCTGCTTCTGCCAGTTCGGCAGCATAGAGAATGGACATGCCCTCGCCGGTAGAGAGGTTCATGGAATCAATCACGTGAACGCGACCACCAAATTCTTCGGCGGCAATGGTGGCGTTTTGATATGTACAGGAGAGCGCTGAACTGAGAGAGAAATGAATCACATTCTCTGCTTCGGTCAGAAGACCCTTGAAGTATTCAATAAAATCTCCAATGGACACGGCGGCTGTTTTGGGCAGAACGCCGCTTTCACGGTATCTTTTATAAACCTCATCGGGGGTGATTTCAATGCTGTCTAAGTAGCTCTCATCGCCAAAACTAATATAAAGCGGAATCTGGCTGATTCCGTAGCGCTCCACTATATCCTTGGGTAAATCACAAGTTGTATCAGACGAAATCAAAATAGTTTTGCCCAAAGCTGTTCACCCTTTCTTACGTGTATACTCATATTATTATAATATACGAGCAAAGTAAAGTCAATATGAAAAACGATGATAAACTCCATTTTTTCGATGGCAAAGTAACTGAAAAAGGGGAGTCTGAGACGGCATTTTGTTGACTTTTTTGACAATGGTTGCTATAATACAATCATAGAAAAGAGAACGGCGAGGGAGGAAATCCGTATGCATATTTTGGCAATAGGAGATATTGTCGGCGATAGCGGCACGGAGTTATTTTTAGAGAAAATTGATGAACTAAAACAGCGCTATCAGGTTGATTTTTGCATTGTGAACGGAGAAAATGCCTGTACGGGAAACGGCATAAACAGGCATAAAGCGGAGCTTTTGTTAGATGGTGGTGCTGATGTTTTAACGCTGGGCAATCACACCTTCCGGCAAAAAGAGGCCACAGCGCTCTTAGCGCACAACGACAAAATTCTGCGCCCCCTGAATTTTCCGCCCGAAACGGTTGGAAAAGGCGCGGCGGTCTATCAGGTGGGAGATGTGCGCATTGGTGTAATTAATCTGTTGGGACGGGTTCATATGGACCCTGTGGATTGCCCGTACAGAGCGGTGGATGCAGCCTTGAAAACGATGAAGGCGGACCTGATTTTTGTTGATTTCCATGCGGAAACAACCAGCGAAAAGGTTTCCATGGGTTGGCATTTAGACGGCCGCGTTACGGCGGTTTTCGGGACTCACACCCATGTGCAAACCGCAGATGAATGGGTGCTGCCCGGCGGCACGGGCTACATTACGGATTTGGGCATGACAGGCCCCATCTATTCCTGCCTGGGCGTTAAAAAGGAAATCACGCTGGAACGCTTCATCACAGCAATGCCCAGACGCTTTGAGTTTGCAGACGGCAAGGCGAAACTGTGCGGCGCGCTGTTTTGTGTGGATGAAAAAACAGGGAAAACACAAAGCGTGGAAAGGGTTTGCGAGGTATGACAAAACAAGAGCTGAGAGGGCAGTATTTGCAAAAACGGCAAGAGGCCCCGCCTGCGCTTTTGGAGCAACTATCGGAGGCAATTGCTGCGCATGTGTTACGTTATGTCAAAGAACAGGGCGTTAAGGCAGTGATGGCGTATGCCGATGTTCGAAATGAGCCTAAAACAGAGAAGCTCATTCGGGCGCTTTTGCGGGAGAATGTTTGTGTGGGGCTGCCCAAATGCGGCACAAAAGGGAAAATGGAGGCCTTTCGCCTGCGGGACTGGGACGAGCTGACAACAGGCCGTTATGGTATTTTAGAACCCGGTGGAGACGAATTCCTGGCGCCGGAGGGCTTTGGGCTGGTGCTTGTGCCGGGGAGCTGTTTCGGCTTTGATATGAACCGCCTGGGCTATGGCGGCGGCTATTATGACCGCTATTTGCCGAGGTGCAGAAACGCCGTTTATGCCGGCGTTTGCTACGGTTTTTGCATGGAGGAAACCGTGCCCCGGGACGACTTTGATATTCCCATGGATTTTGTGTTTACGGAAGCCGGTTTAGTGACAGCACAATTTATATAGATTTTTGCAAAAAAACGAAGGAGAGCATTGTTTTTTTGTAAAATATATGATATACTTGTCTTATTATGGAATACGCTGTGTTTCAATTCGTTGAGCAGCAATGAGGTGAGGGCTGCTGTGCTTGCAAGGAACGGGAATACGGGCGTTTTAATTCCAAAACTATTGAACATATTGATTAGGGAGTGAAGAAAAGATGGCAAATGAACTGACGAAAAAGTACGGGTTACCTACCGCGATTGCAATGGTTATCGGTATCGTAATCGGTAGCGGTGTCTTCTTCAAGGCACAGAACATCTTGAATCTGACAGAGGGCAATATGCTCGTGGGTATTGTGGCATGGCTCCTCGGTGGCTTTGTTATGATGGTTTGCGCATACTGTTTCGCAACCATGGCAACGAAGTATGAAAAGGTTAACGGCCTTGTTGACTATGCAGAAGCAACCTGCGGCAAGAACTATGCTTACTACATAGGTTGGTTTTTGATTACCATTTATTATCCGGCTATGACCTCTGTACTCGCCTGGGTTTCTGCAAGATACACATTGGTTATTTTCGGCCAGATGGATCCAACGACAGGCACCTGTATGGCGCTGGCAGGCTTTTATCTCTGCCTGAGCTACTGTATGAATGCTCTTTCTCCGGTTTTGGCCGGTAAATTCCAGGTTTCAGCAACCGTGATTAAGCTGGTCCCCCTTTGCCTGATGGCCGTTGTGGGCACCATTTATGGTCTGGTTGTTACACCGGAGACGGCATCAGCTCCCCTGTTGATTACAAACTTTGCTTCCGGCGGTAGCGGTAACTGGGGTGCTTTGTTCGGCGCCAGTGTTGCAACCGTATTTGCTTATGAGGGCTGGATTTTGGCAACCTCCATCAATGCGGAAATTAAGGATGCCAAGAAAAACCTGCCCCGCGCTTTGATTTTAGGTACAGCGATTATTGCTATTATTTACATTACCTATTACATTGGTATTGCCGGCGGTGCAACCATTGACTCTCTCCGTGAAAACGGTGCTACCATTGCTTTCCATAATATTTTTGGTGGTGTGTTCGGTACCATCTTAAACGTATTTATCGCCATTTCCTGCCTGGGCACCTTAAACGGTCTGATGCTTGGTTGTACAAGAGGCATCTATGCGCTGGCAGCCAGAGACCAGGGCTTAAAGCCGGGCACCTTCAAGCAGGTTGACCCCAGCACAAACATGCCCACTAACTCTGCTATTTTCTCGTTGCTTGTAACAGCAGCATGGCTGTTCTATTTCTTCTGTGCAAACTTAGGCAACATTTTTGTTGCAGAATATGATGCAGCAACGGCTAATGCACTGATTCAACTGATTGGTACGCCCAACGCAGAAACAGGTATGCTGACCGTTAACTGGTTTGGCTTTGATTCTTCGGAAATTCCGCTGGTTACCATTTATGCTCTGTATCTGCCGATTTTCCTCAGAATGATGTTCGAAAAAGACCTGTCCTTCATCAAGAGATTTATCATGCCGGTGCTGGCTATTTTAGGTTCCTTGTTTATGATTTTCGCAACCTTCTATGCACATAAATGGGGCGTTGCATTCTACCTGATTATCTTTACCATTATCATGGTTTTAGGCGGCGTTGTTAAAAACAAGAAAAAGGCATAAATAAAGAAGAGCAAAATATCATTAACCGTGAAAGCTTGCCCCGCAAGCTGGAAAGAGGCAACACATGGATGTTTTTTTAGAGTATTTGTTTGAGAAAAAGACAACCGCTCAGGATGTCGTTAAAAAAATGCTTCTGGTGCTGGCGGCAGTGCTCGTCTGCATGGTGGTTATAGTTGTTTTTTCCATGCTGGGACAGTTTTTCATGAGCTATGTGTTACTGGCGATTGCGGCTGTTGTTTACGGTTTGGTGGTTTTGCTCAGAAATTTCAGCCTTGAATATGAATATGTCTTCACCAACGGAGACCTTGACGTTGACATTGTTAAAGGGCGGAAAACGAGAACCCGTCTGACCAGTCTGCATTGCAGACAAATTCAACTGATGGCCCCGATAACGGATGCGGACATGAAACGCCAGGCTGAAAGCGATTCGATTTCAAGACGATATAACGCAGTTTATGACGAGAGTCAGGGCGGCGTGTATCACGTGATTTACATTCGTGACGGCGAGCGGCTGCTGCTTACCTGGCAGCCGCCCCGTGCTTTGCTTGCAGCCATGAAAAAAACAAATCCCCGTGTCATTACGATTGCACCGGAGGATGAGGTGGATGCCTGAGCCCAGGGATTAAAATCATGTCGGAAAGAGGACACAGCATGAAAGCAGAAATTGTGGCAGTCGGAACGGAAATTTTGGTTGGTGACATTGTGAACACCAATGCGCAATTTTTGTCCCGCGAGTTGTTTGCCTTAGGGATTGATATGTATTATCAAACCGTTGCAGGGGATAACCCCTCGCGGCTTTCTGAGGCTATCAGGCTGGCTTTTTCCCGTGCTGATTTGGTCATTTTTTCCGGCGGATTAGGGCCCACAGATGATGATTTGACAAAGGAAACAGTAGCGGCGTTTTTTGACGTACCGCTGCTTTTTCATGAGGAAATATTTGCAGAGATTAAGTCGTACTTAAAGGGACCCTGTCCTGAAAGCAACAAAAAACAGGCAATGATTCCGCAGGGAGCGATTGTTTTGCATAACAGCCGCGGAACGGCGCCCGGGGTCATTTTGGAGGCACAAGGGAAAATCGCCGTTTTGTTGCCGGGCCCGCCCAGAGAGCTGCTTCCCATGTTCACAGAGCAGGTTGTTCCCTATTTACGCTCAAAATCAGATGCCTCGATGTATGCAAGAACCCTACGTCTGTTCGGCATTGGCGAGGCACGATTGGGCGAAGAATTATCTGATTTGATGGAAAACGCAAACCCCTCTTTGGCACCCTATGCCAAGGATAATGAGGTTACCCTGCGAATTGCCGCCAAGGCCGGCACAGAGCAGGAGGCCAAGGCGCTTATTCATGACATGGAGCAAAAGGTTATGAAGCGCGTGGGCGCGTTTGTTTACGGATATGACGAGCAGGACATGAAGACCACCGTTGCCGGGCTCCTTATGGAAAAACAGCTGACAATTGCCTGCGCAGAATCCTGCACGGCGGGGCTGCTTACGGCGGCGCTTGGTTCGGTTCCCGGTGTTTCAGCTGTGCTGTCCGAAAGCGTTGTGACCTATTCCAATGAGGCGAAAATGAAATATTTGGGTGTTTCTGAAAAGACCCTTGCAGCCCATGGGGCCGTCAGCGAGGAGACCGCAGCGGAAATGGCCTGCGGTATCCGGAAAGCAGCCGGTGCAGACATTGGCGTTTCTGTGACGGGCATTGCGGGCCCCGACGGCGGCACGGCAGAAAAACCCGTTGGCCTTGTCTATGTCGGTGTTTGCTATCGTGGCCACGTTACCGTGACAAAGCTTAGGCTCAAAGGAGAACGGGACAAGGTGCGCAGCGCAGCCGTTATGCATGCGCTGGCAGCGGTGCGGCGACGCATTTTGGACATAGAATAAAAGCGAAAATAATGACGGAATGACCGTTTAACGGATAGATGGTGTGTGAGAAAGAAAACAGGAGGCAGAGAATATGGAAAAACGAGCAGATAAAAAAATGGTTGGCGGTGTTGCACCAAAAACAAACATGGATGAAAGAAAAGAAGCCCTGGAAATGGCGATGAAACAGATTGAAAAAACCTATGGAAAAGGCTCCATTATGCGTTTGGGGAGCAGCGACCGTATGAACGTTGAAACGATTTCAACGGGTGCGCTCAGTCTGGATATTGCGCTGGGCATCGGCGGCCTTCCCAAGGGTCGTATTATTGAAATTTATGGGCCGGAATCATCCGGTAAAACAACCGTCGCATTGCACTGCGTGGCAGAAGCACAAAAGCTTGGCGGCAATGTTGCCTTTATTGACGCAGAGCACGCATTAGATCCTATTTATGCCGAGAAATTGGGCGTTAACGTGGCAGACCTGATGGTGGCACAGCCCGACACAGGTGAGCAGGGTCTTGAAATTGCCGAAATGCTGGCAAGAAGCGGTGCGGTTGACCTTTTGGTTGTTGACTCGGTTGCAGCATTGGTGCCCAAGGCAGAGATTGAGGGCGACATGGGCGATTCTCATGTGGGTCTTCATGCCAGACTCATGAGCCAGGCACTGCGTAAGCTGGCCGGTGTTCTCAGCAAGTCAAACACCGTTGCCATTTTTATCAATCAGCTTCGTGAAAAGGTTGGCGTTATTTACGGTAACCCTGAGGTTACAACGGGTGGTCGCGCGCTGAAATTCTATGCTTCCGTTCGTATGGAAATCCGCAAGCAGGAATTCATTAAAAACGGTGGCGAAAACGTGGGCGTGCGGACCAAGGCGAAGATTGTGAAAAACAAAATGGCTCCGCCGTTTAGGGAAGCAGAGTTTGACATCATGTATGGCGAGGGTATCTCAAAGGAAGGCTGTATCTTAGACGTGGCGGCCGATTTGGATATTCTCCAAAGAAGCGGAACCTGGTATAATTACGGCGAAATTCGTTTGGGACAGGGCCGTGAAAATTCCAAGAAATTCTTACTGGAAAATCCCGAGATGGCAGAAGAGTTAGAACAAAAGGTTCGGGAGCTGGCTTTGGGGGACGAAAACGCGGCGCAGGCGCAGGACGAATGAGGATGTAACAATGAAGCAAGCAGTTTTTGATATCGGTTCCAACACAATTCGATTATGTATTTACGAGGTTCAGGGTCAGCAAAGGAAGCTGATTCTGAATGAACGGGTCATGGCGCGTCTGGGCTCTAAAACCAAAGACGGTGTTATGACAGATGAGGGTATCAATGCGGCTTGTGATGCGATTATAACATTAAAAGACTACTTGAAACAGCAGCCTGCGGATAAGGTTCTGGCCTTTGCAACGGCGGCGGTCCGCAATGTGCGGAACACCGAGGCGGTTGTGGATGCCATCCGGGAACGGACGGGTCTTGCGGTGGATGTTCTAAGTGGTGAAGAAGAGGCCACGCTGACCTTTTTGGGAGCGTCCCGGGAACGGGATATCAGGGATGGCGTCATTGCGGATATCGGTGGTGGCAGCACGGAATTGATTTTGGTTAAAAACGGTGCGGTCACAGATACTGTCAGCTTTCCCATCGGCTCTTTGACGGCATTTGTCCGTTTTGTCAATCATCGCCCGGCAGAAAAAAGCGATATTCATGCCATTCGTGAGCATGTTAAGGGCTTACTGTCCGGGCACTTTGCGCCGGAAACGTGTGGCGAGGTGCTTTATGGTATCGGCGGCGCAGCACGTGCAGCCATTGAGCTTGAAAAGCTTTTATATCCCCGGGCGGTCGGCGCCATTGAAACCTTAGAAACGCTGCTTTCCCGCTTGCTTGCCGATGAGGAACTGGCGGAAGAAAGCATTTTGAAGGCAAGCCCTGAACGGCTGGATACCGCTTTGCCCGGTGTGGCAATTTTGTGTGAAGTGGCGCACTTTTTCGGATGCGAGAAGCTGGATATTTGTCATGGCGGTGTCCGGGAGGGTTATTTAGAAAAAAACGTAGCGAGATAGCAAGACCGTGAGGAGAACAAAATAGATGGACAAGACAGTGGCGATTTGCACCCTGGGCTGCAAGGTAAATCAATATGAGTCGGAAGCGGTGTTGGAACAATTTATCCGCCTTGGCTATCAGGTCGTGGATTTTTCAGAGGCGGCCTCTGTTTATGTGGTCAACACCTGCACGGTTACGCATTTAAGTGACAGAAAATCCCGTCAGATGATTCGACGGGCCAAGCAGCAAAATCCCCATTCGGTTTTGATTGTGATGGGGTGCTATGCCCAGATTGAGCCTGATGCCGTGGCAGCCATTCCGGGGGTCGACCTGGTGCTTGGTACGGCAGAGCGCAGCCGGGCAGCCGCTATGGCAGAAAGCCTGATGGAGGCGGCAGGGCCATTGAATCTGGTGGCAGAAACAGCCTGCGACTTTGAACCGTTGACCATTGACGGCAGCGCGCAGGAGCACACACGTGCGGTTTTGAAGGTGCAGGATGGCTGTAATCAGTTTTGTTCGTATTGCATCATTCCCTATGCCCGCGGCCGCATTCGCTCCCGTAGCATTTCTGACACAGTTTTGGAAGCAAAGCGCTTAGTGGCCGCCGGATTTTCAGAGCTGGTGTTAACAGGAATTCATCTGGCATCTTGGGGGAAAGATAGTGGGGAAGGCACGCTACTGACCTTGCTTTATGCGCTGTCAGAAATTGACGGCTTAGAAAGAATCCGTCTGGGCTCCTTAGAACCAACGCTTTGTGATGATGCCTTTGTCAGCGGCGCGGCGTCGCTTCCTAAGGTTTGTCATCATTTTCATCTGTCTCTGCAAAGTGGCTGTGATAAAACCTTGCGCCGCATGAACAGAAAATATACGGCGGAGGATTACCGACAGGCAGTTATGCGCATTCGTGCCTTGATGCCGGATGCGGCGATTACCACCGATGTGATTGTGGGATTTCCGCAGGAAACAGAGGCAGAATTTGCAGAAACGTTTCGCTTTTTAGAAGATATCAGTCTTTGTGATGTGCATGTTTTCAAATTCTCTCCCCGCAAGGGAACGCCTGCGGCAACCATGGCAGGCCAGGTGGCGCCTGCTGTTAAGGAAGAACGGAGCCGCCGTTTAATTGGTCAGGCCGCGAAGAAGAACGAAATGTTTGCCCGCGGGTTTCTTGCAAAGGAAGAGCCTGTTCTTTTTGAACAACAGGTTCGACCCGGGGTTTACGAGGGGAAAACGACACAGTATCTGACCGTTCATGTCGCATCGGAGCAGGATTTGACAGGGCTGATTAAGCCGGTTTGCATACGTGCGTATCAGGACGGGGTGCTGACCGGAACTCTTTTATAAGCATAGAGGTGCTGGGCCGCGAATATAGTAAGACTAAAGTCTTATTAGAGGCGGTGCCTATGCTGATTATCATTCAAAAAAGAAATCTTATTTTGCTTGCATCTGTTCTCATCGTGGCTGTGCTGGCTGCCGGCCTTTTGGTGCGCCCGACCCCTGCCCGACAAACGGGAGGGCAGATGATTGGAAAATGCATTGTGATTGATGCGGGCCATGGCGAGCCGGATGGCGGCGCTACCGGCATAAGTGGTGCCAGCGAGCAAGCCCTGAATCTGGACATTGCGTTGCTTTTGCAGGAACTTTTAGAGCAGGGCGGCATGCAGGTTGTAATGACGCGAACGGATGCATCGGGCATTTTTGACCAAAGCGCGCATACCATTCGGGAAAAAAAGCGCTCTGATTTATCAAATCGGGAAAGCATTATGAATGGCGACGGCGTTGATTTGTTTGTCAGCATTCATATGAATACATTTGAACAATCAAAATATAGCGGTCCTCAGGTTTTTTTCTCGCCGAACCGCACGGAATCTGAAACCATTGCAAGCTGTGTGCAACAGGCCATGAACGCAGGCCTCGCGCCGGAAGCGCCGCGGAACGTCAAAAAAGCCGGCGACAGTATTTACCTGTTAAAGAAAGCAAAGGTACCGGCGATTTTGATTGAATGTGGTTTTTTATCGAATGCAAGGGAAGAAAAACTGTTACAAGAGCCGGGCTATCAAAAGAAAGTAGCGCAAGCTGTGTATGACGGGATTACCCGTTATTTTGCGGGGCTCTGACAGCGTGATATACAAAAGGAGTGAGAGAATGAAGAAGTGGAAAATACCGTACTTAAACGTACTGCCGGTGCTGTTGATTGCGTTTTTGTTGTTTCGGCTGATTAACAACACGGAGCTTTCCATCGGCGGCCTTTTTGAGACTGTGTATGGCAGCGTGGCTTATTTCGTGGCCGGCCTCGTGGTGGCCTATATCTTAAATCCCGCCATGGTCTTTTTTGAACGGTTAATCAGTTCAAAAAAGGATAGTGCTCGCGTAAAAAAGACGAAACGGGCGGGTATCATTGCGTTTTTGTATCTTCTTTTTATTGGCATTGTGACTGTTTTTGTTGTGGCAGTTATCCCCACAATTCGTACGGGAATTCGCGAAATCAGCGACAACATGCCTTATTATGCCAAGGTTTTAGAAAGATTTTTGACAGACTTTTCCCTCGCCGATAAAGCAGGCCTTTCGGGCACAATTAAAACCTGGATCAATGAAGGTTCCGGTTTTCTGTTCGACTGGTTACAGGGCCTTGATTTTTCCACGATTGGCGGCGCTGTTTCAAGCGGCGTAAGCAGCTTTGCCACGGGCGTGGTTCGCCTTGGCTTCGGTCTGGTTATTTCGGTTTACTTCCTATATAGTAAAGAACGGCTCCTTTTGAATCTGAAAAAATTGATGTATGCCCTTTTTGGCAGACGCAGGACCGACGCTATTTGTGAAAAAGGTGCGAAAATCAATTCCATTTTCTTGGATTACATTACCAGCCGCTTGCTGCAATCGTTAATTATGTTTTTGTTGGGTCTTGCGGTTTTGGTGCCCCTCGGGGTGCCGCTGGCGCCGCTGCTTGCCATCTTCATGGCAGTTTGCAACCTGATCCCGTATTTCGGTCCGTTCCTGGGCGGGTTGATCAGCGTGGTGTTGGTTCTGTTTTACAGCCCCGTCAAAGCGTTTTGGGTGCTGGCCTATGCCATTGGCATTCAGATGCTGGATAATATGGTTATCGGACCGAAGATTATGTCGGACCAGGTTGGCATCAGTCCCATTCTGGTTATTGCCGGTGTTACGCTGGGCGGAACCATTGGCGGTGTTTTGGGCATGATTTTAGGCGTGCCGGCTGTTGCGGTTGTTAAACTTGTGTTTTATGACCCCTATATTGAACGGAAATTAAAAGAGCGGGAGATTGACGTATAAATACAACCGCTTGGATGTATATAAAAATTTTTGGCAAAATATCTTGCAAAGTAAAAAAATATGTGGTATAATCATCCCGTTATTCGTAGATGCTTGAAAGAGGTGAAACAGATGAAAGAAGGTATTCATCCGAATTATAAGGCAACAACAATTAAGTGTGCCTGCGGAAATGTGATTGAAACGGGTTCTACTCGCGAAAATATCACGGTTGAAATTTGCTCTAAGTGTCATCCGTTCTTTACCGGTAAGCAGAAGCTTGTTGATACCGGTGGACGTGTTGAGAAATTTAGAAAGCGTTTTGGTCTTCAAGAAAAATAAACACAGCGTTTATGGCTCTTGGGATTACTGATGGAGGTAGTAACAATGTTGTTGGCTGTGCAAATTCTGCATATTATCATGTCTATTCTCCTGATTGTTGTTGTGTTGTTCCAATCCGGTAAACAGGCTGGTTTATCCGGTTCCATTGCCGGCGGCTCTGAAACTTTTTTTGGCAAGAACAAGGGCAGAACAATTGATGCAATCTTGGAAAAGTGGACATCTGTGGTTGCCATTTTGTTTTTGGTGACTTCTATAGCGTTGTTCTTTCTTGGAAAGTGATGCAGGGTTTAGATTGATATGAGATGTAGAAAACCGTGCGTTTTTGCGTGCGGTTTTTTGCATTTATGTAAACAAAAACGATAAGAAGATAGTGGAGGTTTATTATGATTTCAGCAGGCGAGTTCAGAAATGGTGTAACCTTTGAATTTGAAGGCAATGTATTTCAGGTTGTTGAGTTCCAGCATGTAAAGCCGGGTAAAGGCGCGGCTTTCGTCAGAACCAAGCTTAAAAATGTAATCACTGGCGGTGTGGTTGAAAAAACCTTCCGTCCCACAGAAAAAATGCCGAAGGCACATATTGAGAGAAAGAACATGGCATACTCTTATAATGATGGCGATTTGTTCTATTTCATGGACAATGAAACCTTTGACATGCTGCCCCTTTCTCAGGATCAGCTGGGCGATGCTCTTAAATTTGTTACAGAGAACATGAACGTTGTGGTTCTGTCTTACAAAGGTTCTGTTTTCGGTGTTGAGCCTCCGACCTTTGTTGAGCTGAAAGTAACCCAGACCGAGCCCGGCTTCAAGGGCGACACCAGTACCGGCGCAACCAAGCCCTGTACTTTGGAAACCGGTGCAACCATTAACGTTCCGCTGTTTGTTGACGAGGGCGATGTGATCCGTGTTGATACCAGAACCGGCGAATACATGGAGCGTGTATAAGGCATTATATATTTTATTAAGCCGAAAGGAGAGAGCGGCTTTGGCCGCCTGTGATGCACATGGGATATTTATCTGAAAAAGCAGCCTATTTAAGAGGCTACGTTGACGGTCTCAAAATCAGCGACAAGAATGATGAAGGTAAAGTGATTGCAAGGCTCTTAGACCTGGTTGAAGAAATGGCAGCCAGTATCGAAGAGGTAGGCGACCTTGTTGAAACCTGCGAAGAGCGCATTGACGACTTAGAGGATTTTGCCGATGAGATGTCTGAATGCTGCGATTGCGACGATGATTGCGATTGCGACTGCGGTTGCATGGATGATGAGGACGAAGAAGACGTTGAGTTTTATGAAATCGAGTGCCCTCATTGCAATGAAAAGGTTTACTTTGATGAAGACATGTTAGATAGCGGCGACCTGGTTTGCCCTAACTGCAAGGAAACCATCGATATTGAAATTGAGGAATAAAGTAAGAAAAAAGCACTCTGCCTGTGGCAGAGTGCTTTTTTTGTTTTCCTTTTTAATCTTCAAAGTTTTCTTTATAAGCCTTCATCCATGCTTCTGCAATGATGGCAGCGCCGGCGTGAGAGGGATGCACACCGTCAGGCGTCCATTGGCTCACGTGGCATGTTTCGCAGGCTTCGTCAAAAGCCTTTTGCAGGGGCACAAAAATCAGATTATAGCGATCGGCCATTTTTTTGACAATGGCAGCTCTTTTTTCAACCTCAGCTCTGTAATCCGGCCACCAGCGCTCGGTGTCGGTATAGTTCATCAAAAAGGGTTCAAGCAGCATGATTTTACAATCCGGCAGGCGCTCGAAGGTGTCCGTCAGGAGCATATCATAAACGCGTTCGAAGCGAACCGCATCCACGCCGTTGCCGAAATGAATTTCAAGACCAACATCGTTGCAGCCGATTAAAATGGAAAGAACATCGGGGTTTAAGTTCCAGCAATCCGCCTTGATGCGGGCATATAAATCAACCAGGCGGTTGCCGCTGATACCGCGGTTTAGGAACCGATACGCCCCAGGGTTTTCCATGCCCATTTTGCCGGCTACCATGGAAACATAACCGCAACCCAGCCAATTATCGTTTTCGCGGGAACGGTCCATATCTGTGATGGAGTCCCCTTGGAATAAAATCGTTTTCATTTTTCCCGCTCCTTTTCACATGTGAAGAGTAATGATAAAAAATAAGCATATACGCAAAAAATCGGCCAGCTTCTATAGAGAACCTTGCCGATTTTTTTGGTCGGGGTGACAGGATTTGAACCTGCGACCTCTTGACCCCCAGTCAAGCGCGCTACCAAGCTGCGCCACACTC
>SVJS01000012.1 GCA_015068855.1 Oscillospiraceae bacterium
CTTAAGGGCATAATATTTTAAATTTGATACATTGTTTTTGCGCGTTTATTTTTGTTTATGCAAGTGAACATCTGTAAACACACCAAAACAAAGAATTTAATTTAATCTATGTTGTCCAACATTCTCTATCTCGGTGCACAGGGATAGTTTTTTTGTTGGATATTATTATGCCTTTTAGTAAACTATTTACTGAAAGGATTTTTATTATGGAAAAAAATCACATTGAAAACGAAGAACTAGTATTTAACATGGTTCAAGGTCAAATTGGATACGATTTTAAAAACCTTGATTTGTTGAAGCAAGCTTTCACCCGATGTTCTTACACAGAAGAACATGGCGGGGAAAACAATGAGGTGCTTGAATTTATCGGTGACAAAGCGCTAGACTTTGCTGTCATTAAATTACTTGCAAGAAAATTCGGTCATTTTAGCAAAGGAAATTCTACCAAATCATTTAGTTGTGATTATGACGAAGGTAAATTAACTGAATTTAAAGCCAAAATGGTTCAAAAAAAGGCATTGTCAAGAAGGATTGACGAATTAAAATTTGCAGACCATCTTATAATGGGTAAAAGCGACATTGTAAACAATGTTAATAAAGAAATGTCAGTTAAAGAAGATTTATTCGAAGCAATTATTGGAGCAGTTACAATAGACTGTAATTGGGATTTTAATATAATACATTCCGTAGTCGAAATTATGCTTGAACCCGATACGTTTCTTAACGACAAGTCAGAAACAAACTATGTTCGCCTTATACAAGAATGGCAAATGCAGGAGGGTCTTGTACCTTTTTATAAATATAAGGAGGCGTCATATACATCAACTTGGTACACGAAAGCATATGAAGAAGAAAATATAATTGATCAGCGCCCTTCAGGATATGATTATTCAAGATTGCGTTTTCACTGCAAACTGAAATTAAGAGATTCATTTCCTATTTTTCGGGGCTTTGGGGCTTCAAAAAGCGAAGCACGTATAGAAGCCTGCAAATTAGCCTACAAATATCTTAAAGATAATAATTATCTCTTCTCAATTCGTGACGAAATTGATAATCCAAATAAAGAAAACGCTATTAACCAATTAGAAATTTTAGCTCGCCGTGGTTATTTTTCTGTTCCTACCTATGACTTTGAACAAACCTATGACAAAGACGGAAACCCCATTTGGAAAAGCATTTGCCATATTGCAGAAGAAAAGAAATCTTTCTCCGCAAAATCAGCTTCCAAGAAAGATGCCAAGAAATCTGCCGCATTCAAAATGCTTCAGCATGTTCTCAACATTTAAGGAGGTGTTTGCATGTCAAAATGGTGCTTTAATTATGATTCAGGGGAATACGAATACATAGACAAAGATGGTTTCAGTATTGACCGTGGCGAATATGTCTACAATTGGGATGATAGCGAATATCGCCGCGAGGAAGAAGCAGAAGAGAGAGGCCGTCTTAACGACGATGAAGACGGTTGGTAGAACAGATCACATATTGTCCTATACCATAACGAGCAGGGAAGATGTGTACCATCCTCCGCAATTTTAGGAGAATCCTAATACCTTATAAGCGGTGCATCGTAAACGCTGCACCCCACGAAAAAAGGCAGAAACTACTTTGAATTGTTTCTGCCTTTTTAAATTACTGTCCTTAAGAACACTCAGTATAGACAGGGTGTTTTTTTAATGCTTTTCAATGATTTTCATAAAGTATTCGGCACAGGTGTCGGGGGCAGTTTTCATACCGTTTTGAACCCACCAGCGAATCATTTCGGAAAAACTACCCACCAAAAGGTTCAGAAGAAATTCCTTTGGAATGTCAATCCGAAAAGCATCAGCATGACTTTCAAAAACGCCACGTAAATGCTTTTTGAAATAGAACATGAACAAATCATTGCTGTCTGAACGAATGATTTTTGCCAGGTCATTTTCGCCGTTTTTAATATGGCGGAGCAGGTGAGCAAGCTCTGCTTCGATATCGGAAGAACCCTTTGCAAGAGGACAGGGAGCCTTGTCGAAGATATGATAAAACATATCCTGGCACATGGCATCAAGCAACATGTCCTTGGTTTCAAAGTGTGCATAAAAGGTGCTTCTGCCAACGTCGGCTGCGTCGATGATGTCCTGTACTGTAATGTGGTCATAGCGTTTTTTAGAAAGTAGGCTGCGAAAGGCCATGAAAATAGCCTTCCTTGTTTTTTGTTGTCGTCTATCCATTTTTTTCTCCTGAACATTTTCTGAATTTTGTTTGTTATTGCACAATCGCACCACTTTGCTTGTTGTGTTGTTGTGGTGGGAAATAGTATAATATTAATGAACAATATGTTTTGTATTGAACTCATTATACAATATTTTCTAAGGGGTGTCAAGATGCGGTCGGATAGAAGAATTTTGCTTGCTTTTTTACTTAATCTGCTGTTTTCAGTTGTGGAGTTTGTGGGCGGTGTGCTGACGGGAAGCACGGCCATTGCCTCGGATGCGGTTCATGATTTGGGGGACAGCATCAGCATCGGCGTTTCCTTTATTTTGGAAACCATCAGCAAACGAAAACCGAATGACTGGTACACATATGGCTACCGTCGGTATTCCGTGCTGGGCGGTCTTTTGACGACAGTTATTTTGCTCATCGGCTCTTTGCTTGTTTTGATTGGCGCCATAGCAAGGCTTGTGAATCCGATTCCCATTCATTATAACGGCATGATTGCCGTATCTGTTTTTGGAGCGCTTATTAATGTTTTGGCTGCTTTTTTGACTCGTAGTGGAGCGTCAGTTAATCAAAAAGCCGTAAATCTGCACATGTTGGAGGATGCGCTGGGTTGGATAGTCGTGCTGGCAGGTGCCGTTATTATGAAATTTGTTGAGGTACCTTTTTTAGATCCTTTGCTTTCTATCGGCGTTTCCGTTTTCATTTTTGTGGAGGCACTCAAAAATGGGAAAGTCATGTTAGACATCTTTTTGGAAAAAACGCCGCAAGGGCTTTCTGTCGAAGACATAAAAAGCTGTCTTTTCCGCCTTGAAGGTGTTTTGGATGTACACCATGTTCATGTTCATAGCTTAGATGGTGTTAACCACGTTGCAACACTCCACGTTGTCACGGAGAAAGAGCCGCAGGCTGTTAAAGAAACGGTGCGCGAGGCGTTATGGGAGCATGGTATCTGCCACACCACCATTGAAATGGAAACCTCAGATGAAGACTGCCATGCGCTTCATTGCGATTTGCATGAAAGGGAAGCTTGCCACGCTTGCGGTCATCATCACCACCATCATGGATGAAATGTCCTTATAATAAAACAATCCCGCTTTTAGAGCGGGATTGTTTTGTGTTTAGCTTTGCCTGCCGGCGGTATTAAACAATAGATTGTCACAGCACCTGCCAGAAGAGCGCATAAAAGCAGGAATTCGTATTTCGGTGCAAGGCACAGCTTAGGAAACAGCTCGTAGCGCACAACGGACAGGATGAGGCAATGATACAGATATATGTTGTAAGATTGCGCATTGAGGCGGGAGGCGGCCTTGCGGATGAAGTCAAAGCGTTTGCAAACGGCACATAGCCGGAAAATCGCTACCATGGAAAGAAGAACATAGACCATGTTTACAAGCTCGGCACAACCATAAAAAAACTTGCCGCAGACGAACCGGTAAAGCAGTGTGATATGTGCTGCCCCGACCACCAAAAAAAGGAGCCAGATTAAGGCGGAGCCGGTTTTCCATTTGTCATATAGGTCATTTTTGGAAACAAACATACCCAAAACAAAATAGAAAAGGTAGGTCCCTGCAAAACGGTCGCTATACGGAAAATGGAGATACTGTCCAAACAGGACCGTGATGATGCATGAAAGCGCAAGCGTCAGCTTATCATTTTTTTCAAGAGCTTGTAGCAGAAGCGGAAACAAGGCATAGAGCTGACAGGAAACAATGACATAATAAAAATGGGCCGAAATGGTTCCCAAACCGACGGAAGCGGGGAACGAGGCAAGAGAGACCCACCCTTTGGCAAGAAAATACAGATAATAAAGCAAAACCGCCACCAGATAGGGGCATAGGATTTTACGAATGCGATTTTTGTAAAAGGACAGGACGCCGATGCCGTTTTTATATTTGTTGTGCAGCTTAAAGCCACTCAGAAAAAGAAAGGTGGGCACACAGAACACAAAAAATTTGTTGATGACAAAAAGCAGCTTATACCAAAGACTGGTTTGCGCCAGCGTGCCAAGGGGCAGAGACGTCACGTGGATGATGATAACGCCCAGGCATAGGATGGATGTCAGCAGGGGGATTTCATCAAAATGTTTCTTTTGTTCCAAGGCGTCAGCCTCCTTTCACAAGCGCTGCTTTTATATAGTCATTCTATTATATTTTGCAGAAAAAAGCAAGGGGTTTACCGGAAACGAACCCATCATTGCCGGAACGCATAAAAAAAAGCTCCGCAAATGGCGGAGCTTTTGATTTTGCAATCGAGAAGATTAACGTTTGGAGAACTGCGGTGCACGACGAGCAGCTTTCAAACCATATTTCTTTCTTTCCTTCATTCTCGGGTCACGAGTTAAGAAGCCAGCCTTCTTTAAGATGGGACGGAAGGTTTCGGAATCAACTTCCAGCAGGGCTCTTGCAATACCATGACGGATTGCACCGGCCTGACCTGTGAAGCCACCACCGACAACAGAAACGATAACATCGTACTTACCTTCGGTTTTGGTTGCAACCAACGGCTGCTTAACGATAACTTTCAGTGTTTCAAGACCAAAGTAATCATCTAAAGAACGGTTGTTTATTTTGATATCGCCTTTACCGGGAACCAGTCTTACTCTGGCGATTGATTTCTTTCTTCTACCGGTACCGTAAAATAATTCTGCCATTTCTCACAAACCTCCTTATTTAATGTCCTGTGTCCAGGCTTCGGGCTTCTGTGCTGCATGATTGTGTGTAGCGTCAGCGTAAACACGTAATCTGGTAGCAGCCAGCGCACCCACGGTGTTGTGGGGCAGCATGCCTTTGATGGCCTTGGTCATGGCGAATTCGGGACGTTCCTTCATCAGCTTGTCATAACGAACAGCTTTCAGACCGCCAACGTAACCCGTGTGTCTGTAATAATGTTTCTGTTCCAGTTTCTTGCCTGTCAAAACAGCTTTTGCTGCGTTGATGATGATGACATGATCACCGCAATCGCAATGGGGTGTGAACTCAGGCTTATGCTTACCGCGTAAAATTGCGGCAGCCTGGGCAGCAACACGGCCGAGGGGCTTGCCATCAGCATCTATGATATACCATTGTCTTTGCAGGTCATGAGCTTTTGCCATAAATGTACTCATACTATTTACCTCCTGTATTTTCTAAACATTATTTTCATAAAGCAACATCAAATATTATAAATCACGAACATGCTTTTGTCAAGCGTTTTTTTGCAAAAATTAATATATTTTTCGCAAAGTCCGTTTTTCTTCGTTTTTCTCTTTTTATCTCACGAATGCTCAATCTTCATTTTCAAAATTTGCATCATTTCTTCGTGAATTTCGTCAATGGAACGAACGGTTTCGCCTTTGGCACAGTGGATTATCTGCCAATCGGCAAGCCGGGCAATCTCCATGGCGTTTTCGTAGGAGCGCTCTAAGTAACCGGCATCGCTTTCGTGGATGTCCTTTTGTGCCTCACCTGTAATTTTATTCGCTCTTGTTTCCATCAAACGGCGAGCGCAGGCGGGTGGCATGTCCAGAAAGAAAACTAAATCAGGGCGGGGGAGCGCCAGTTTTTCATATTCAAGGTCGTGGAGCCAATGCATGAACTCCGTTTTGTCGCCCTTGATTTTTGCCGCCTGATGCACAAGATTCGAGGTGACGTAGCGGTCAGCAATCAAAATGCCGCCGTCTTCGTAAAACGACCCCCAATCCCGTTTATAGCCTGCATAGCGGTCTATGGCATAAAACAGGGAAGCAGCATAAGGGCCAACGTCGTCTGCATGTTTTCCCAGGTCACCTGCCAGATAGCGTTTGATGGGCACGGAAAAATCACTGTTATAGTCCGGAAAGGAAATTTTGCGCACATTTTTTCCCTCGGCTGCGAGACGGTTATATAAACGTTCTGTTTGCGTGGCTTTGCCGCTGGCGTCCACACCCTCAATGACAATCAGTTTCCCCATTTCAGTTCTCCTTTAAGTAGGTTTTACGCATTTCGGCTGCTTTGCCGCAGCTCATTTTGCCCTCAGGACAGGGACCTGCAACGCAGGAAGGACCTGCAAAGGCAAAAAGCGTGGGCGCAACCTCGCGAACCAGACGGAGCATTTCATTTGCCAGCGCCTGAATTTCCCATTGAGCGCGGGAGCAACAACGATGCTGGAAAAAGTTCATTAAGCTGCGGGCATTCATGGTCACAATCATTTTGGTTTCGCAGGCATTGGGCAGCACAAAGCGAGCGTCCTCAATGGCCTTTTTCTCGGCCTGGTTGCGTGCTTTTTTCTCGGGCATGCCCTGTGCCATATTTTCAGCAAAATACTTTTCGGAGAGAATATCAGCTAAGCTGTTATAGGTTTTCTGTGCATCTGCCATGGATTTGGTAAACAGAGCGCATGCTGTTTCGTCTGCTTTGATGGCAGGCGGTGTCACAAATTCAAACTGACCTTCTTTTACATAGCGCTGGGATTTCACAGAATAGCTGGCGATACGGTGACGGGTAATCTGCGCAAGTAGTGCACGGCTGACACCCTCAATACCAAAGGTGAAGCTGACATGCTCAATCGGGCTTTCATGGCCCATTTCCATCAGCATGGTGAGGAAACGCCCGACGCCCTCAGCATCCAGTCCGTCTAAAATATCGGTGATACCGGCGCTGGAATAACAGAGCTTTGCGGCCGCGGAAACAATTTTTTCCGGGTCGCCCGTGTGTTGCAGTAATTCAACATGAAGTGCCATGAGATGACCTCCTTTTATCTTAAAACAGTCCGACTAAAAATTTAACAATACTGCTGCCGAAAATCATGATAATGCCTGCGCCCATGACGCCTGCGATGATGGATGGAACAGCATTTTTAAGACGTAAATCGAGAAAGGTGGCAATTAAAGCGCCTGTCCAGGCGCCTGTGCCCGGAAGCGGAATGGCCACAAACAAGAACAATCCAAAGATTTCATATTGCAAAACCTTATGGGAATTTTTTCGAACCTTTTCCTCCATCCAATTTCCAACGGGGCGCAAAAACCTTGTGCGCAAGCAAAAATTCACAATGGGTCGGGCGCACAGGATGATGAAGGGAACCGGCAAAATGTTGCCGATAACAGTAATGATAAACAGCACCCAAGGTTCAATATCCATGAAAAACCCAAGTGGAATAGCCCCACGCAGTTCAATAATCGGGAGCATGGACACCAAAAAAACGACTAACTCATCCGATATATTCATATTTTGAAAAAAAGTTACAATCGCATCAGTCATGTGACATCCTCCTTCTTTTGACGGTCTTTATACGGTAATCACTTCAACGCCTTCGACGGCCTTTGCCACCAGTTCCTCAATATTGAGCTTGGCCTCAGACTGGATAATGCGGTCCAATTTCGGCTTAGTGTTGGGATGCTTGGGCGTGAAAACAGTGCAACAATCTTCATAGGGCAGAATGGAGGTTTCAAAGGTACCGATTTTTCTGGCAATGGTCACAATTTCCTCCTTATCCATACCAATAACAGGGCGGAACACCGGCATGCGGACAACCTCGTTGGTAACGGCCAGCGCCTCCATGGTCTGACTGGCCACCTGGCCGATGCTTTCGCCTGTGATTAAAGCCTTGGAGCCCGTTTGCAGAGCAATCTTCTCGGCAATACGCATCATAATGCGGCGCATGATGATGGTTAACTGCTCCTCGGGGCAGTTCTTTTTAATGGCAAGCTGTGCTTCGGTAAACGGCACAATGTGCACATCCATGCGAGGATTGTAGCCGGCGAGAATTTTGGCAAGGCTCATCACTTTATCCTTGGCCCGCTCGCCTGTGTAGGGATACGAGAAAAAGTGAACGGCATTCAGTTTAACGCCGCGCTTTGCCGTCATGTAACCGGCAACGGGACTGTCAATGCCGCCCGAGAGAAGCAGCGTGGCCTTGGAATTGGAGCCGAGGGGCATGCCGCCGGCACCCTTAACCTTGCCGCAATAGGCATAGGCATATTCGTCACGAACCTCCACCATAACAATTTCCTCAGGGTTGTGAACATCACAAACAAGATTCGGGAAGGTATCATGCAGATAGCCGCCCACCTCCTGACAAATCTGAGGAGAGGTGAGGGGGAATTTCTTATCGGCGCGCTTAGCCTCCACCTTAAAACGGCGGATGTTTTGCAGAACCGGCGCTAAAACCTCTGCGGTTCCGGTTTTCATGCTTTCAATGTCCTTGGGCAGAACGAAAGCGCGGGTCAGAGAGGTGATGCCGAAAACCTTGGTCAGTCTGTGAATGACCTCATCAATGATGGCAGGGTCGTCCGGCTCAACATAGATGGTGGCCTGAGCACGATGAATCTGCCCTTTGAAAGAATCGGGCAGGGCGGCCTTAATATTTTTGACTAAGGCCTCTTCAAAAAAGGGTCTGTTCAGGCCTTTTAGAATAATCTCTCCGTATTTAATCAAAACTAATTGTTTCAATGCTTTGCCTCCGTTATATTTTCTTCACTTCGTACACAATGCGCTGGCTTTTGTCGTGGGGCTCGTATCTTGTGTAGTCGTCATAGCGGCAAACGACTTGTAAGCCGGCCTGCGCCAGAGCCTCGGTAATCTCCTTGTCGGTGTAGAGCCTTTGTGTCTGCACTTCATCGACCCGACGATACAATCCGTCTTCGGTTTCTGTAAAAAACGTCAGATATAAATCACAAAGCCCGGTTTCGGGATTAAATTCATTCTCCCAGATATAGTAAATGGAGTCTGTTTCGTAGCTATATGTCTGGTTGCCTAAAATGTGCTTGACTTTGTACTCAGAATTGACATCAAACAAAAGAACGCCGTCAGGGTTCAAGTAGTTTGCACACAATTTGAATGTTTTAACAAGGTCATCCGGATCTGTCAAATAGTTTAGGCTATCCAGCACGCAGACAATGGCATCCACCGTGCCGTACAGCTCAAAGGCTTCCATGGGCTGATGCAGGAATAAAATCCCCTCTGCGCCCTCTTTGCCACGGGCAACCGCTAACATCTCTTCGGAGGCATCCACTCCCGTCATGTCGTAGCCACGGTTTTGCAGGGCCACGGTCAGGGTGCCGGTGCCGCAGGCTAAATCTAAAACAAGCCCGTCCGTGATGCCCTTTGCCTGCAAGCGAGAGCAGATAAAATCGGCAATTTTCGGGTAGTCCACATCAAAGGTCAGGGCATCATAGAGGCCCGCAAAATCCTGATAACTGCTCATTTTGTCTCTTCCTTTTTGTTTTTGATGCGCTCCCAATACGCGCGGAGTGCATTTTCGTTTTTATTGTCACAGCCCCGGTAATAGACCCTGTCGCAAATGGTGTCAGGCAGATATTGTTGGGGCACGTAATGGTCAGGGTAGCTGTGGGGATATTGATAGGTCAGTCCGCGACCTAACTTGCCGGCGCCGCTGTAATGCGCATCCCGCAGGTGCATGGGAACGTCTCCTGCGTGTCCCGCGCTAATATCCTGCATGGCGGCATCAATGGCCATAATAGCGGAGTTGCTTTTGGGTGCGGTTGCCAAAACCAAGGCCGCCTCAGCCAAAGGAATGCGTGCCTCAGGCAAGCCGAGCTGCAAGGCGGCATCAACACAAGCCTTGGTGATGGTGATGGCCTGCGGATAGGCAAGACCCACATCCTCTGCGGCAATCACAAGCAAACGACGGCAGGCAGTTAACAAGTCGCCACCTGTCAGAAGACGTGCCAAATAATGCATGGCAGCATCCGGATCGCTGCCGCGAATGGATTTTTGCAGCGCGCTGATAACATCATAATGGCTGTCGCCATCCTTATCGTGACGAAAGGCTTTCTTTTGCGTGCTTTGTTCCGCCAATTCTAAGGAAACTTCCAGACCGCCCTGAGTCAGGGGTGCGGTCTGCACGCAAAGCTCTAAGGTGTTCAGCGCCTTGCGGACATCGCCACAGGCCGTTTCGGCAATGTGCTTTGCGGCCATGGGGTCTATGGTAATGGTAAGGCCCAGTTCCTCTTCCAAAATGGAAAGAGCACGGGCCAGCGCCTCTTCAATATCCTCGGCCATGATAGGCAGAAATTCAAACACCGTGCAACGGGATAAAATGGCGTTGTAAATGTAAAAATAGGGGTTTTCCGTTGTGCTGGCAATCAATGTGATGGAGCCGTTTTCAATAAACTCCAAAAGCGATTGTTGCTGTTTTTTATTAAAATTCTGAATCTCGTCTAAGTAAAGAAGAATGCCCTCTGTGTGCCCCATGCTGTCTAAATTGGCAGTAATCGCTTTAATGTCAGAGACAGAGGCATTGGTTGCATTTAATTTGTAGAGAGTTTTGCCGGAAAGACGTGCGGCAATATTTGCCACCGTTGTTTTTCCCGTGCCCGAGGGGCCGTAGAAAATCATGTTGGGGATTTTGCCGCCTGTAATCAGGCGATACAGCATCTTGTCCTCTGACAAAAGATGCTTTTGTCCCACGCAATCTTCCAAACGCTGCGGACGGATTCGGTCAGCCAGCGGACTTGCCATATCATCACCCCTTTTTCAAAATAAAAAGCTGTAAAAACCGTTCGGATTTTTACAGCTCCAAACCCTCGCGGGCAGTATACAATTTAAGCTTTATGGTTTATGGTTTATTTAAGCCTGCTTCTTTTTCAAGGCAATAACCAGCTTACGGTACGGCTCTTCGCCAATGCTGTACGTATCAACATCGGGATTTGACTGTAACGTAGAGTGGATAATTCTGCGCTCGTTGGCACTCATGGGCTCTAACGTGATTTTCTTTTTGCCGGCAACAACGGAGCCGGCCAGATTTTCGGCCAGACGAACCAGAGTCTGACGACGTTTTTCACGATAGTTTTCTGTGTCTAAAACAACCTTAACATAGTCGCCGTCGCCACGGTTAACCGTTAAGCTGACTAAATGCTCGAGGGCATTTAAGGTGTCACCGTGCTTGCCGATGATGAGCCCCATGCCGTCGCCGCTCAAATTAATATTCATAATTTTATCGGTGCAGGTAATATCAATGTTAACGCGCATGCCCATAGCCAGGAAAACGTCGCTTAAAAAAGCTTCGGCACGAGCCTGGGGGTTAACGTTGGAGGTTACTTCAACAACGGCATCTTTAACGCCGAAGCCAAAGAGCCCTTTTGAACCTTCTTCAATAACGGTGGTGGTAACTTCGTCCTCAGAAAGGCGAAGCTCAGCTAATGCCAGGTTAATGGCTTCCTGGACGGTTTTGGCTGATTTTCTGATTGTCTTACTCATTTTTTTCTCCTTTCAGCCTCGCGCTCTCTGTAATGCTTCGGCGCAGAGGGTTCCGGCAATTTTGCCGGGAAAAAGCGGTGCATCACAAGCTGCTGTGCCAACTGAACAAGGTTGGAAATAATCCAGTAAAAGCCTAAGCCGGCCGGCAGGGACAATGCAAAAAATGCGGTCATGAAGGGGAAGAAATAATTCATCATCTTCATGGTGTTTGCCGTGTCGTTTCCATCAGCGCTGGGGCTGGTGGACTGTCCGCTTAACTTCGTGGTTACCCAAGATGTTAAAAAGGTTGTTAAACCGGCCAGAACGGGGATTAACAGCAGGGGTGATAAGGTAGAAAGACTTGGTGTTTGTGCCAAGTTTAATCCGTAGAATGTAAAGTCGATATTCATGATATCAACGCCGGGGAATTGGGCAGCCAGTTCCGTAGCATGCTTTGACATTGCAGAAGCCATGCCAATCTGGTCGGTTGTTGTATTAACAACAGAACCTAAACCGGCAAGAACCTCGCGCACCTGCTCGATGGTCGGCAAACCGTGCTTGCCAAGCTGGATGACGTAGGTCAGCGGGCTGCGAATAATATTATATAAAGCAATCAACAGGGGGAACTGAATCAAAAGGGGCAAACAACCGCCCATGGGGTTGATTTGGTTCTCCTGATAGACCTTCATGGTCTCCTGATTGAGCTTATCCTTATCATATTGATATTTTTTTTGAATTTCCTGTAATTTAGGCTGAACGGCCTGCATTTTTGACATGGATTTTTGTTGCTTGATGGTTAAGGGTAACAGAATTGCCTTGGTTACAAGCGTAAAGACAAGCAATGTCCAACCATAATTTTGCAACAGTAAATAGATATAACGGAACAAATACCCCAGAGGGATATTGATGAGATCGAAAATACCCAAAGTGCCTCCTCCTTTTTGCCGATACTGAATAAAACGGCAAAGACGAATCAAAGTGTGTTAAGAAACAAGGCAGTAGCATGCGTCTATTTCACCGGATCATATCCACCCTTATGGAACGGGTGGCATCTGGCGATGCGACGAAGAGCCATCCATGTGCCGCGGAGAGCGCCGTGTTTGGTAATCGCTTCTAAGGCATATTGCGAACAAGATGGATAAAAGCGACAACAAGGCTTTTTCAGCGGCGAAAGATACCGTTGATACAATCGAATGATAAACAATAAAAGCTTCTTCATATCGAAACGTCCGTTTCTTTCGCGCCCTCTGTGGCAGCGGAGCTGTGCCCGTCCACAGGCGCAACAGATGTTTTGGCAGGGGCATGGAGCAGGCGGGCGCATTTCATCAAATGCCGCACAGCAGCCATGGTTTCTGCCAGAGAATCAGCGTTTAGGCTGCCTTCTTTTGAAGCAAAAATCAAATCAAACCCGCACTTAAACTCGGGTTCCAGTAATCGATAGCTTTCTTTAACAAGCCTGCGGATGCGATTACGCCCGACGGCACCAGCTAATTTTTTGCCGGTTTTGATGCCGAGACGGTTATAGTCCAATCCGTTAGGCAGGTAATGCAGGGTAAAATTTTTGTGGTATGAACGTTTTCCTTTTTTATATACCTGCAAAAAAAGCTCATTTTTTTTCAAGCTGATAGTCCGCTTCATAGTCAGTTACCTGCGACTGCGGGGAATTATGAAATAAAGTCGCCAAAAGCACGAGCTCTCAGCGACTGGTTTTCATAACTATGCAGACAGAACCTTTCTGCCTTTTAGTCTTCTTCTGGCCAATACTTTTCTGCCGGAACGCGAACTCATTCTGTTTCTGAAGCCGTGGTCTTTTTTCCGTTTTCTGTTGTTCGGTTGAAATGTTCTAAGCAATTGCTCCACCTCCCATATGCATACCACTATATTTTAACATTATATCTTTCAAAATGAAACTTGTCAAGGGTTTTGTGCATAAAAAAGTTGTATTTTTTATAAAAAGATGATAGAATGTAAGTAAACTTGTTTTAATTCCATTAATTTAGGAGGCGGACACATTGAAGTTAGACCTGTTATGTCCCGTAGAAAACAGGGGCGTTACCATTAAAACCAATCCCCAAACGGAGGAACCGTTTGTTCTTTTCAAGCTGTTTAACGTCAGCGACCGTGTTGTCACGGGGGTATCTTTTGTTTTAAGAGCGTATGATGCCTACGGCGGAGAATTGGGCAACATGCAAGTGGATATTTTTGACGTTGAAGGCATGCCTAAGGAATTCTTTGCCACGAACAAGGCAGTTTCTCTGGCAGAGTTTCCCGATGCCAAGCATATTACCGTTGAATTTTCAGAGGTCCGTTTTGCAGACGGAGACGTCTATGTTAAAGAGGGCGAGGATACGGATATCAGCATCACGGAGCCCGGTCCGGATGAAAAATTGCGCCTGCTTGCGGCGGCCGGTGATGATGCTTATTGTTATCCCAAGGATGCAGGCACCTACTGGGTTTGCGTTTGCGGTCGCGCTAACGTGCCGCAGGCAGAGGCTTGCGTGCGTTGCAGCAGGGACAAAGAAGACGTGTTCAGGCTCTATGGCTCTAAGGAAGCTGTAACAGCCGTTATAGAGGAAAAGGAGGAGGCCCTCCGCCTGGCTGAGGAAGAAAGGCTTAAAGCAGAAGCGGAAGCTAAGGCCAAAAGAGTGGCCAAAACCAAGAAAATAGCGATTATATCGGCAATTACTATCGTTTCTTTGCTCGTTTTATATTGGCTGGGCAGCTTGCTCTATGGCGGCATTCAAACCTTGCAGGGCAACCGTGCTCTAAAAAGCGGCGACTACCTTGCAGCATATCGTCACTATGTAGCGGCGGACAACAGCCGGAAAATCGCCACAGTTTCGGAACAGGTGCTGGGTAACGAGGGTCACAACCTCTGGCAGTCCGGCGCCATGACCGCGGACGAGGAAAATCTTTACTATATCGATTCAAATTGTGTTATTTATAAGGAAGCAAAAGCCACAGGCGAGAAAACAGAGCTTGATGCTGCCGGCCTTTTCCTGAATGTGTCCGATGGTTGGCTGTACTATCTGGATGCCACAACAGGGCAACAACTGTTCCGCATCCATGCCGAAAGCGGCGAGAAAGAGCTGTTGTATGAAACCGCAGACAGTTACTTTATGAATCTTTCTTTGGTTGGCAACGAGCTGTATTTCGTTCTGCAGGAGCCCCGCAAAAATCTGACACCGGCAGAGCAGGAGCAGATGGCGCTCGAAGGCGGCAATCCGTTCCAGACCAGATTGTATCGCCTGAAGGTTGGTCAAAAAACACCAAAACAGGTTTCGGAAAACGAGATTACCCAGTTTGTTTGCTACAAAGACAGAATCTACTATCTTGACAGTACAGAAAGCGCTGTTTACAGCATCGACCGTCACGGTAAGGATATGCAAAAACTGGTCAGCGGTCCCGTTTATGCCTTTGGTCTGTATGAGGATGCTCTGTATTACACCGACGGAACCGTGGATGCTGAAACCGGTCAGCCGAGTCTTGCATTGATTAAGGCGGATATGGGCGGAAAGTATCTGGAAACTGTGATTGACGACGCAAAAGTTGTGAATTTCGGGTATGACGGAGAGGATTTATATTATGTTGTCTTTACCGGCATGAGCCTGGATTTATATAAGCGGTCCGGTGCAGAGGATGTGCTGATTTCAGAGGGCACACAGGTTTTCAACTGCGCAGACGGATATGTGTTATATATCGACCCTGTGGGTCAGTTCATGAAAACAACGTTTGACAAAACGGGTGTTGAGCCGATTGCAACAGCGGAGACGGCATTGACAGAGTAAATTAAAAGGGACGCATTTCGAATTCGAAATGCGTCCCTTTTTGTGAAAGCGGAGAAGCAAGGAAGCGGTCAGAGGATTTTTTGCATGAAAAAAGTCGAAGCAAAGCGAACTTTGCTTCGACGTGGTGCCGGTGGCCGGACTCGAACCGGCACGGTGTCGCCACCGGTGGATTTTGAGTCCACTACGTCTGCCAATTCCATCACACCGGCACAAAGGATATCTAACATTGCATCATTATACCATAAATTATCCAACCAAAATAAAATTCAAGGAAATTTATGGTACAATAAAAGCTTCCTTACTTATTTTTGCGCCATATGACGCGATTATAATTAATTGCCTTTATTATACCTTATTTACTGCGGAATGTCAAGAGGCTTTTTTGAAACTTTTTCTCCTCCTGCCTGATAGGATGCATGAAAAGCAAAGAGCCACCAGCTGCGCCTTGACAAACCGGGCGCAGACAGATATAATATATAATAGAGAGGTGTGTTATTACCAGCCTTTCGGTTTTTGATTTGTGAAATTCAGTAAACGGAGCGTGGAGACTATGAAAATAAAAAGCGGCTTTATTTTGAAAACCATTGCCGGCAACACAGTTGCTGTGCCCATGGGTGAAAATTTGGTTAATTTACAGCTGATGCTGACCTTAAATGAGACAGGAAAATTTTTGTGGAGCATCCTTGAACAAGACTGCACAGAGGATGAACTTGTTGCAGCTATGACAAAAGAATATGACATTGACGAGGAAACAGCCCGCGGAGATATTCGCGAGTTTGTAGCCTTGCTTAAGGAGAATCAGATTTTAGATGAAGCCTGAGATGAATCAACAGTCCATTGAAACGGAACAAATGCTTCCTTTTTTGCGGGACATGTTTGCGGACGGAAAGCAGGTTCAGTTGACTGTGAC
Source organism: Oscillospiraceae bacterium (assembly GCA_015068855.1). Taxonomy (GTDB): domain Bacteria; phylum Bacillota; class Clostridia; order UBA1381; family UBA9506; genus UMGS755. The sequence goes on from SVJS01000012.1 coordinate 16,044, forward strand.
GGGGAACAGCATGTATCCGCTATGGCGCAGCCATCGTGACACGGTGGTGCTTGCACCTGCCGATAATCCGGATCTTTTTGATGTGGTTTTGTTTTTGCGTGATTCAGGGGAATTGGTGTTACATAGAATTGTGAAACAAACAGACGCAGGCTATATGATTATCGGCGACAATGAATTTACCGCCGAGGGTCCCATCCGGCCGGACCAGCTTTTGGCCCGGATGGTTGGGTTTTATCGGGATGAGCGGTATGTCTCCTGCGAGGCGCTGTGGTATCGTCTCTATCGGTCCTTCTGGGGACGGTGTCGCAGAAGCCGGAAAGCGATTTCTACCATTATTTTACTTGTTGTCAGACAGGTAAAACGTATCAAAAGGTGGGGTAAAGCATGAAGTGGATTTGTAAGCAAGCCAAAAAAATCTGGCCGGGCATTTTGCTGTTAACAACAGTTGGCGGCGTTTTGTCTTTGATGGGTGTTGCGTTTGCTTTACTTTCCAAACAGGTGCTCGATATTGCAACCGGACAGGGCGAAGGCAGTCTTGTTACGGCAGGCCTATTTTTGACAGGTGCGCTGGTGATACAGCTGATTCTGGAAATTCTGTTATCCGTAACCGATGTACATGTTAAAGGTAAGTTCCAGATTCGGGTTAAAACCGATTTGTTTACCACCATCATGAAAAAGGATTTTCTAAAGCTTTCCGAATACCATTCGGGCGAGCTGCTTAACTATATTAACAGCGACATCAGCATCGTGACAACAGGGCTTTTGGAAATGTTGCCCAACTTGATTTTTTATGTAACCAAGATTGTTGCATGCTTTGTGGCTCTTTACGTTTTAGAGCCGGTTCTGGCGTGGTTGTGCCTGCTTTTAGGCCCTATGATTTTTTTGGTAGCCTGCCTGTACAGGAGAAAAATGAAGAGCTTGCATAAGGCTTGCCAGGAAGCTGACGGCAGGGTTAAATCCTTTATGCAGGAAATTTTGAAAAATCTTTTGGTTGTTAAGTCTTTCGGCCGTAATGAAACCGCAGCGGAGAAAGGCCGTGGCCTGCAATTTGCACACTTTAAGCTGAATTTGAAGCGTACCAAAATCACGATTACATCGAATACGTTTTTCTATATCGCCCTGACAGTCGGCTACTATCTTGCGCTGGCGTGGGGTGCCTATCAGATTTCAGCAGGGCTAATGACTTTTGGTACACTGACAGCGTTGTTGCAGCTGGTAGGGCAGATTCAGACACCGTTTCGGGGCATGTCAGCCTTAGTGCCGCAGTATTTTGCCATGATGGCTTCAGCCGAACGCATTATGGAATTGGAAGCCTTGCCGGATGATTGCATTGAAACCAAACGGGAATGGGACGATGAACCCTGGTCGGCCCTCAGTTTACGGGATGTGAGCTTTGGCTATCAGGAAACACCGGTTTTAAGTCATGTTGATTTTACGGTTCATAGCGGTGAGTTTGTTGTGATAACAGGTTCCTCCGGCATCGGAAAAAGCACCCTTTTGAAAGTTATGTTGGGCATTTTCCCCATGCAATCGGGACAAGCTGTGATTACGCTGGCAGATGGAACGGAACGGCCGCTTATGCTTGAAAAAAAGCGCTTGTTTTCGTATGTGCCTCAGGGCAATCTGATTATCTCCGGCACCATTCGCGAAAACCTGACGTTTTTCCATGGCGATGTTACGGATGAAGAACTCTGTGAAGCAACGAAAACGGCACAGATTTGGGATTTCATTCAGGAACTTCCCGAGGGCTTTGATACCTATTTGGGAGAGGGTGGCTTAGGCCTCTCCGAGGGGCAAATTCAGCGCCTTGCGATTGCCAGAGCCATTGTTTGCAACACGCCCGTTCTCCTGCTCGATGAGGCGACCTCGGCCTTGGATGAAGCAACAGAGCTTGCCATTTTAGAGGCTTTGAAAGCACGGAAGGATACAACCTGCATTTTGGTTTCTCACAAAAAAGCGGCTCTTTCCTTTTGCGATACGGCCTATGAATTTGTCGATGGTCGACCTGTTTTGGTTGACAAAACTCACAATTAAACACGGCAATGTATTTACAGAACCTGCACAAGCTTTTGCCATAGCGTTGTGCAGGTTTTTTCTGATTTTTGAGCCTATATAGTAGTGTGAACAAAAATATAGGAGATTTTGTTAAATTTTACTAATAAAATGCTGTTTTTTTATAAGAATATGCTTGACAAATGACGATTTATCATATATTATTATAATAGACAGAATGGTATATTGTGCATATTTACTGTTTTTCCGCGTGCTGCGAGGATATGCACAGAAAAGGTCAACTTAAATTGTCAATTTTGATTTCTTTTTTTAGTCGACGAATGGGTGTCGCTGAAAATGAAATATAAAAGATTTGTAAAACAATAAAAAAGGAGAGAGGAAAATGAAGTCAACAACAAAAAAATGGTTGGCAGGTATTTTGGCCGGTATGATGGTATTATCTCTGGCAGCTTGCGGACCGAAAGAAACACTTGTCAGCTCCGGTAGTCCTGTTACATACCCTGAGGACGGTATTTACCCCGTTAGCTGCGAAGATGTTTTAACAACCTGGGGCCCCATGCAGGCCGTTTTGTCCACAAAGGTTTCCAACTTTGCAGACACTGAGTATGCAAAAGGTTTAGTAGAAAGAACCGGTATTACGGTTGAATACATTCATCCTGCTGCCGGTAACATAGAGGAACAGCTGAATCTCCTGCTGGCTTCCGGCGAACTGCCTGACGTTTTGGCTAATGACTGGACCAAATACGGTGCAGAAGCTGCCATTGCCAATGAATACATCATCAACTTAAATGATGTTCTGGATCAGTGGGCTCCCAACCTGAAAGCTACATTAAAGGAAAGACCCGAATATGATAAGCTGGTCAAGACAGACGAGGGTAACTATTATGTATTCCCCTCTTTCCGTGACTCTGCCATCGACTGCATCTATCAGGGTCCCATCGTTCGTAAGGACTGGTTGGACAGCTTAGGCATGGAAGTTCCCGAAACCATTGAAGAATGGGATGCTGCTCTTCGTGCATTCAAGAACGAACTGGGCGTTGCTATTCCGTTATCCGCACATTATAAAGAACTGGCTATCATGTTTGCCGGCGCTTATGGTGTTCAGGATACCTTCTACCTGGATAAGGGCAAAATCGTTTATGGTCCTGCAACTGAGGGCTACAAAGAATATCTGACTCAGATGAACAAATGGTATACAGAAGGCCTGCTTGACAAAAACGTTGCAACCTTTGATTGGAGCGTTTTAGCAACGAACGTCTTAAACGGCAACGTTGGTTTGACCTTCGGTGCTGCTGCATCCGGTATCGGTAACTGGACCATCGCCAAGGCTGATGACCCGACCTACGAACTGATTGGTGCAAAATATCCCGTTATGAAGAAGGGTGACAAACCTGAATTTGCAGCTGTTGCATCTCCCTTCCTGGCAAACGGTTCTGCTGCAATTACCGGTCAGTGCAAGAATGTTGAGCTGGCTGCCCGTTGGTTAGACTATGGTTATTCCGAAGAAGGCAGAATGTATAACAACTTCGGTACAGAAGGCGTTAGCTACAACATGGTTGATGGCGAACCCGTATTCTCCGATATGATCATGAACGATCCTGCCGGTATTTCTCCTGCAATGATGATGTATGCAAAGGGTACATACTCCGGTACATTCATTCAGGATGGTCGTGTTGTTGCTCAGATGCAGTCCAAGCCCGCAGCATCCCGTGCAGCGGTTCTGACATGGGCTGAAAACAACATGGAAGAGCATTTAATGCCTCTGACAACACCCACCATTGAAGAGCAGGCAGAGGTTTCCAACCTCCGTTCTGAGCTCGATACTTATGTTGACGAGATGACGCTGAAATTCATCGTTGGTCAGGAATCTCTTGATGGTTTCGACACCTTCGTTTCTAAGATTGAAAGCTTTGGCTTAGAGCGTCTGTTTGAACTGTATAATGCAGGTCTGAAACGTTACAACGCACGCTAATTACTAAAAACTCAAAGGGTTTGAAACGAGAGGAATTTTAAGCGATATGAGTAAACAAGCATTAACAGCGGAGACAGGGCGACCGGTTGGTCGCCCCCGCTCCGGGTTTTTTTATGAAATCAAGAAAAACTGGTTAGTCTACCTGATGTTTTTGCCTGTTCTGTTATTTTACATTTGCTTTATCTTAAAGCCGATGTATGGTGCGTTAATCGCCTTTCAGAATTACATTCCCGCCAAGGGTATGTTAGGCAGTCAATGGGTTGGCTTCAAGCATTTTATTGACTTTTTTAACAACCATTATTTTCTGCGTATTTTGAAGAACACCCTGGTTATCAGCGGTTCTTCCATTGTGTTTGGATTCCCGATGCCGATTATTCTGGCGCTCCTGCTCAATGAAATTCGCAGCAACGCATTTAAGCGTACGGTTCAGTCTATCTCTTACATTCCGCATTTTATCTCCCTGGTTGTTGTCTGCGGTATGATTAAGACCTTTACAGCAAGTAACGGTATTATCACACAGCTGATTGTCGCCATGGGCGGAACGGATGTATCCATTTTGAGTAATCCGGACGCTTTTGTGCCCGTTTACATTATTTCTGATATCTGGCAGAATGTTGGTTGGGACTCCATTATTTATCTGGCTGCTCTGACCGGCATCAATCAGGAGTTATATGAGGCTGCAACGATTGACGGTGCAAACCGTTGGAAGCAGACCATTCATGTTACTTTGCCGGGTATTGCGCCCACCATTATCATCCTGTTAATCTTGCGCCTGGGCTCGGTTTTGGGTCTGGGATATGAAAAGATTATCCTGCTGTATAACGAAATCACCCGTGAGACAGCTGACGTTATCTCCTCCTTTGTATACCGTAAAGGTTTGATTGAAATGAGCTGGAGTTACAGTTCTGCGGTTGGTTTATTTAACTCAGTTGTTAACTTTATCTGTATCGTTGCGGCGAACAGCATTTCCCGCAAGGTAACGGATACGTCATTATGGTAAGGGGGGGAATAGACGATGAAGATTAAAAATAGTTTTGGATATTCCTGCTTTACTGTGTTCAATACAATTTTCATGGTTTTGCTTTGTATTGTAACCTTGTATCCCCTTTTGTTCGTTGTGTTTGCTTCTTTAAGTGAATCCAACGCGTTCATGATGCATGAGGGTCTTCTGCTCTGGCCGGTTAAACCGAATTTTGAGTCTTACCTTCGTGTTATTGAGAACCCCATGATCTGGTCCGGTTACAGAAATACGCTGGTTATTATGACAGTCGGTACCTGTACCAACATGGTGATGACCATTTTGGGTGCCTTCTTTATGTCCCGTAAGGATGTTAAAGGTGTTGGCCTGTTCTCAAAGTTTATCGTATTTTCCATGTATTTTTCCGGCGGCCTAATTCCCACCTACCTGAACATCCGCCAGTTTGGTCTGGATGGCAGCTTCTGGGCATTGATTATTCCGTTTGCGGTTAATACATATAATATGATTATCATGCGTACGGCGTTTGCCAGCGTGCCTGACAGTTTGGAAGAATCCGCCACCTTGGACGGTGCGAATGCGTTTACCGTTTTGACCCGCATTATTCTGCCGCTTTCAGGTTCCACCATCGCCGTTGTTATTCTTTACTATGTTGTTGGTCACTGGAATGCATGGTTCTATGCATCCCTGTTCCTGCGTAAGCGTGAACAATGGCCGCTTCAGCTGGTTCTGAATGAAATTCTTATGCAAAACAGCACTAATTCCATGCTAGGTGATACCACTTCCTTAGAAGCTGGTTCTGTTGCAGAAACCATTAAGTATGCTGTCATTGTTGTTAGTACAATTCCCATCTTGCTTGCTTATCCGTTCCTGCAAAGATACTTTGTTAAAGGTGTTATGGTTGGTGCCGTTAAAGGTTAATAGGTTCCCAACGGTGCCCACTGGGTTAAGACAGAGGGCATTTGGGTAACAGGAAAAACGCCCCGCTTCGTACAATATTTTATATAGTGCGTGGTGTGGGCGTTTTACTTACATGTCAGCAGGAAACTGCGTGACAGAAAGGACAAATCATATATGTACAGAATTGTTGACTTAAACAATAAGGAACGCTTTGCAAAACCCGTCATTCTTTCCAAGGAAAAGCTGGAAAGTGCAGCGGCACTTGCTGTGGCCCGCGTTGAAAAGGCCATTGATAAATTCGGCGCAGACAATATGTTAACCTATGCCGGCGGTTCTTTTGATACCTACACAGCAACCAAGGATGTAACCTGGACAACCGGTATGTGGACAGGTGTTTGCTGGCTGGCATATGAACTGACAGGGAACGACAAGTTCAGGCAGGCAGCCGAAAGTCAGCTGCCGCATTATTACAGAGCAGCACAGCATCCCGAGGAGCTTAACGACCATGATACGGGCTTTAAGTTCATTCCCTCCTGCCTGGCGGCTTATAAAATAACCGGCAATCAGGATGCCCGCATGGCAGGGTTGATTGCGGCTCAGGTGCAGCTTGACCATTTCTGTCAGGTAAACAAGTTCATCATCCGTGGCGGCATGGGTCGACCTGAGGAATATAACGGTTACAGAACATTGGTTGACAGCATGATGAACATTCCGCTTTTCTTCTGGGCCTATGAAGAAACCGGCAGACAGGAATTTTATGACGCAGCTGTGGGTCACTATAAGACAACGGCGAAATATTTAATTCGTGAAGATGGTTCTTCTTTCCATCACTATCAGTTTGACCCTGTTACCAAAGAGCCTGTTCGTGGCCTGACCTTCCAGGGCAACCGTGATGAATCCTGTTGGAGCCGAGGTCACTCCTGGCTGCTTTATGGTTATCCGTTGGCCTACAAGGCAACCAAGGACCCTGAAACCATTGACATTCATAAATCCGTTTCCTATTTCTTTATGGATCATCTGCCCTCTGACGGCATTCCGTATTGGGATTTTGATTTTAACGACGGAAGCTTTGAACCCCGTGACAGCTCTGCTGCTGCGGTTGCAACCTGCGGTCTTTTGGAAATGTGCAAATATCTGCCGGAAACAGCAGAGCAGAAGCAGTATTTCAGAAACGCCGCAGCTATTATGCTGGAAGCCTTAATTGATAAGAGCGCCACTAAGCGTGAAGATAAGGATTCCCTGCTTTCCTACATCACCATTGCAAGACCCATGGGTATTGGTGTTGATGTGTGCGAAACCTATGGCGACTATTTCTATTTGGAAGCCTTGGTTCGTGCTTTGAAGCCGGAAATTAAAATGTTCTGGTAAGCAGCTTCTATATACAACATTCACAAAAGATGCCCTGATAAAAGGGCATCTTTTTTTATGAAAAAAAATAAATTTTTTATAGACAAACGGATATAAATATGGTATACTAAGTGTAACGACCTTTAAATCGGTACAGAGATGCTGATAAGGTGCTTACAACAGTATAGTTCTTTTGGCGCTGTCTATAAGCTTGCCTATATAACTCCTTATCGCATTTTAGCGGTGAGGATTTTTTTGTGCCGAAAATATGGAAGAAAATGTATGATATAAGGAGGCTGTAAAATGGAAACAAAACATTCCGTGATTATGGATGAAGACGCTATGTCGCGTGCGATTACCCGTATTGCCTTTGAGATTATTGAAAAAAATAAGGGCGTGGAAAACATTGCCTTAATTGGCATTCAGCGCCGTGGTGTTTTAATGGCCAACCGCCTGAAAAAGCGCCTGGAGGAGCTGGAGGGTGTGTCCCTGCCCATGGGGATTTTAGACATCACCTTTTATCGTGATGATTTAAGCCTGCTGGCCGAAATGCCTGTGATTAACGGCACCAACATTGATTTTATGGTGATTGGCAAAAAAATCATTTTAGTTGACGATGTTTTATTTACAGGTCGAACTGCAAGAGCAGCCATTGAGGCGGTTATGGAGCTTGGCCGTGCTGCCAAAATTGAGTTGGCGGTTATGGTGGACAGAGGCCATCGTGAACTGCCCATCCGTGCCGATTACGTAGGAAAAAATATACCCACCTCCCGTCAGGAAGTGGTTCATGTTTCCTTTGAGGAGCTGGATGGCTCCAATGAGGTTGCTTTGGAAAAGAAAAACGGACAGACTAAGGAGGAAGAATAAGCATGAAGCTTGCCAGCAAAGATTTACTGGGTATGAAGGATTTGAGCGCAGAGGAAATCCGTTACATCCTTTACCAGGCCGAGATTATGAAGCAAATTTTGGTGCAGGGTGCAAAGAAAACACCACATTTACAAGGCAAAACCGTTGTTACCCTCTTTTATGAAAACAGTACGAGAACCCGCATGTCCTTTGAGCTTGCCTCAAAATATATGAGTGCCAACGCAGCGAACATTACGGCTTCCGGGTCTTCTGTTGCCAAGGGCGAAACGCTGATTGATACAGCGCAAACCATTGATGCGATGGGAACGGATGTCATCGTCATTCGTCATAGCATGTCAGGGGCGCCCCACTTAATTGCAAAGCATGTTAAAGCCGCTGTTGTCAATGCCGGCGACGGCATGAACGAGCATCCCACGCAGGCCTTTTTAGATATGCTGACCATGAAGGAAAACAAGGGTCAAATCGAGGATTTGCGTGTTGCTATTATCGGTGATGTGGCTCATAGCCGTGTGGCACGCTCAAACATTCATGCGCTTCGCAAATTAGGCGCCGATGTTGTGCTGGGCGGACCGGCAACCCTGATGCCAAAAGATATCGAGCTTATGGATGTTAAAGCGTATAATAATGTTGACCGAGCCATTGACGGTGCGGACGTTGTGATGTGCCTGCGTTTGCAAAAGGAGCGCCAGCAAAGCGGCTTGCTCCCCAGCATGCGTGAATATTCCAAGTTTTTTGGCCTTGATGAAAAACGTCTGGCGCTGGCAAAGCCAGATGCTATTGTGATGCATCCCGGTCCGGTTAATCGCGGCATTGAGCTTTGCACCGGTGTACTGGATCTTGACCGTGCAGTTGTGAATGACCAGGTAACCAATGGTGTGGCGGTCAGAATGGCTGTACTTAATATTCTGGCAAAAAGGAGTAATGCATAATGGAAATTTTAATTAAAGGCGGTCGGGTAATTGACCCGGCAAGCGGATTAGATACAGTATGTGATGTTCAGATAGTAGACGGCGTGATCGCAAAAGTCGGCGACAATCTGCCGGCAGACGGTGCAACGGTTATCGATGCAACAGGCAAAATTGTTGCCCCCGGTCTGGTGGACATGCATTGCCACCTGCGCGAGCCCGGACAGGAATATAAAGAAGATATTAAAAGTGGAACGTTAGCAGCAGCAAGAGGCGGCTTTACCTCTGTTGCCTGCATGCCGAACACCAGTCCCGTTTTGGATAATGCAGCGCTCATTTCCTTTGTTAAAAACCGCGCCAAAGAGGTAGGCAGCGTTAACGTCTGGCCTATCGGCGCCATCAGCAAGGGTCTGGCAGGGGAGCAGCTGGCCGAAATCGGTGATATGCGTGCAGCCGGTGCTGTGGCCATTTCCGATGACGGAAAGCCTGTTTCCTCTCCTGAATTGATGCGCAGAGCGTTGGAATATTCTGATATGTTTGATACCTTGGTGATTTCCCATTGCGAGGAGCTTTCGCTGGCAAACGGCTATATGAACGAGGGCGCAGTTGCCACCCGTTTAGGCTTAAAGGGCATTCCCAAGGCGGCCGAAGAAGTGCAGATTGCCCGTGACATCATTTTGGCGGGCGAGCTTGGCAAACGTATCCACATTGCCCATGTGAGCACCTCCGGCGGTGTTGACATCATTCGTCAGGCTAAAAAAGCGGGTATACGCGTAACGGCGGAAACCTGCCCGCATTATTTCTCCTTAACGGATGAAGCGGTTGACGGCTTTAACACCAATGCCAAAATGAATCCGCCTTTGCGCAACTCAGAAGACGTTGCGGCAGTGATTGGCGGCCTTGCTGACGGCACATTGGATGCCATCGCAACAGACCATGCCCCGCACCATGTGGATGAAAAAAATGTTGAGTTTGCAGCAGCAGCCAACGGCATCATTGGTTTGGAAACAGCCTTGGGTCTGGCCATCACATATCTTGTTAAACCCGGCCACATGAGCCTTTCCGATTTGATTTCCGTCATGAGTGCAAAACCTGCTGCCATTTTAGGCATTAAAAGAGGGACCTTGCAGGCAGGACAAGCCGCTGATGTGGTTATTTTTGATGCAGACGAGGCATACACGGTAGATGTCAGCAGCTTTGCCTCCAAATCCAAAAACTCCCCCTATGACGGTTGGGAATTATATGGCAAGGTTTGCTGCACCATAGTCGACGGCAAGATTGTTGCAGGAAAGTAAAAAGGAGAGAAAAACGATGTCAATTGACACACTGATTACCAAGATACAAGAGAAAAAGAACCCGACGGTTGCAGGTTTAGACCCCCGTTGGGAATATGTACCCAAGCACATTTGCGAGGCGGCTATTCATGAGCACGGTCTCACGAACAAAGCTGTTGGCGCAGCACTGTTAGCCTTTAACAAGGGGCTCATCGACGCCCTTTGTGACATTGTTCCCGCGGTTAAGCCCCAATCGGCTTACTATGAGCTTTATGGTCTGTCAGGTCTTTCCGCTCTTGCCGAAACCATCCGTTATGCCCATGAAAAAGGGATGTATGTTATTTTAGACGGCAAGCGTAATGACATTGGCAAAACCGCTGAGGCGTATGCCGGTGCGTATCTGGGCAAGACTATGGCAGGCGAAATCCCCGTTGAAAACGAGCTTGCAAGTGACGGTCTGACCGTTAACGGCTATCTGGGAACCGATGGCATTATGCCTTTTGTGAAGGATTGTAAAGAGTATGGCAAAACGATTTTTGCTCTTGTTAAAACCTCTAACGCTTCTTCCGGCGAGTTGCAGGATTTAGAGGTAGATGGCGAGCCTATTTACAGAAAAATGGCCGCCTTAGTCAATCGCTGGGGCGAGGGAACAGAAGGAAAATTTGGTTATACGGCCGTTGGTGCAGTTGTTGGCGCAACCTATCCGGAACAGATTTCTGAACTGCGGGCCGTGATGCCCAAGGCCTATTTCTTAGTGCCGGGTTATGGTGCTCAGGGCGGCGGCGGCAGTGATGTGGCCCGTGCGTTTGACAAAAACGGCTTAGGCGCCATCATCAATTCCTCCCGCGGCATCATGTGTGCATGGCAGAAGGTGCCGGGTGGCGAAGAGGCCTTTGGCGAGGCAGCAAGAGCCGAGGCCATCCGCATGAGAGATGATATTTTGCAATATATCTAAGTCTGTCTGTATCCAAACAGAGTTAGATTGAATACTTTTTGAAAGGAAGCAATGCGATGAAAAAAGCTTATTTAGCGCTGGCCGACGGTACCGTCTTTGAGGGCAAAAGCCTGGGCGCTCAGGGAACGGTTTTTGGCGAGATTGTGTTTACCACCGGCATGACAGGCTATACAGAAGTCCTGACGGACCCCGCGTTTAGCGGTCAGCTTGTAACCATGACATATCCCCTTATCGGCAACAGCGGCGTCAATCACGAGGATTACCAATCAGAACACGCCACAGTCAGTGGTGTGATTATGAAGGAATGTGCAAAGCATCCCAACAATTTCCGTATGGAAGAAAGCTTAGAATCCTTTTTGGAGCGTGAACATGTTGTGGCCATCACGGGCATTGATACCCGCGCCTTAACAAAGATTATTAGAACCTCGGGCTCCATGAATGCCGTGCTCACAACAGAGGAGCCGTTTAGCTTTGAAGCATATAGCGCAAAGCTTGCAAGCTACGTGGCACCCCCGCAGCTTGAAGCAGTTAGCTGCAAGGAAGCCTACACAGTAGGCGAGGGCGAAAAACACGTTGCGGTTTTGGACTTTGGTCTGCGCCGTGACATTTTGGCATCGCTCTTAGCCAAGGGCGTGCGTGCAACGGTGTATCCGGCCGCAACCAAGGCAGAGGCAATTTTAGCCGACAAGCCTGACGGCATTATGCTCGTTGGCGGCCCCGGCAATCCGGCAGACTATGCTTCTTATTTGCCGGAGATTAAAGCCCTTATGGAATCTGAAAAACCGTTCTTTGCTATTGATTTAGGTCATCAGCTTGCTGCTCTTGCCATGGGCGGCAAAACAGAGAAATTGAAATTCGGTCATCGTGGTGCCAATCAGCCGGTTAAGGACCTGGCAGCTGACAGAACCTTTGTAACCTGTCAGAATCACGGGTATGCCGTTATCGGTGACAGCTTAGACCCTGCCGTTGCCACTGTGACCCATATTAACTTAAACGACCAGACGGTTGAGGGCATTCGCTATGTGAAACTGCCTGCCGTTTCCATCCAGTTCCATCCGGACTCTAAGCCCGGCTCCAAAACGGATGCCTATGTTTTTGATGAATTTATCAACATGATGGGAGGTAAGGACAATGCCTAAATATGAATCCGTTAAAAAGGTTTTGGTCATCGGCTCCGGCCCGATTATTATCGGTCAGGCGGCAGAGTTTGACTATGCCGGCACGCAGGCTTGTCGTGCCTTGCAGGAAGAGGGAATTGAGGTTGTTCTGATTAACTCAAACCCCGCAACCATCATGACAGATAAAATGATGGCAGATAAAATTTATGTTGAGCCCTTGGTGGCTGAAACCGTGCGCAAGGTTATTGAAATTGAAAGACCCGACAGCATTCTGCCCACCCTGGGCGGTCAGACAGGTTTGAACCTTGCCATGGAACTTGCCGAAGAGGGCTATCTGGACAAAATGAATGTACGCCTTTTGGGAACCGCAACCTCTGCGATTAAAATGGCAGAGGACAGACAGGCCTTTAAGGACACCATGGAATCCATCGGCGAGCCCTGCATTGCGTCCAAAGTTGTTGAAAGCTGCGCAGATGCTCTTTCTTTTGCAGAAGAAATCGGCTATCCCGTAATTGTACGTCCGGCTTACACCTTGGGTGGCACGGGTGGCGGTATTGCTTCTGACGAAGCAGAACTTCGTGAAATTGCAACCAACGGTCTCCGTCTGTCCCGTGTGCATCAGGTTTTAATTGAAAAATGTATTGCCGGCTGGAAGGAAATCGAGTTTGAGGCCATGCGTGACGGTAAGGGTAACGCCATTACCATCTGCTCTATGGAAAACATCGACCCGGTTGGCGTGCACACCGGTGACTCCGTGGTTGTTGCACCGGCGCAAACCTTGAGCAATAAAGAATATCAGATGCTCAGGACAGCGTCCTTAAACATCATTCATGCTCTGGGCATTGAGGGCGGTTGCAACTGCCAGTTTGCCCTCCATCCGGACAGCTTAGAATATGCCGTTATTGAGGTTAATCCGCGTCTGTCCCGTTCTTCGGCGCTGGCTTCCAAGGCAACTGGCTATCCCATTGCAAAGGTGGCCTCCAAAATTGCCATCGGTTACGGTCTGGATGAAATTGTGAACGCAGTTACAGGCAAAACCTGTGCATGCTTTGAGCCCACCATTGACTATTGCGTTATCAAGTTCCCCAAATGGCCTTTTGATAAATTTGTGAAAGCCAAGAGAACGCTGGGCACACAGATGAAAGCAACCGGCGAGGTTATGGCCATTGCAGATAACATGGAAGGCGCCCTGATGAAAGCCGTTCGCTGCCTGGAACTGGGCGTTATCTCCTATGACCTTAAAAAGCTGAAAGCTCTTTCAAAGAAAGATATTGTGCGCCGTCTGTCTCAGGTTGATGATGAGCGTATGTTCGTCATTTGTGAGGCCCTGCGCCGCGGTGTTGATATTGATATGATTCACACCATCACAACCATCGACCTGTTCTTCTTAAACGTCTTTAAGAACATTGTTGAGATGGAGCAAACCTTATCTCAGGAAGAATTGACACCTGAGCTTCTGCTTGAAGCCAAGAAAATGTGCTTCCCCGATAAGCTGATTGCTTCCTTATCCGGCATTTCGGAAATCGGTATTCGCGCCATGCGTGAGCTGCACAGCATTTTCCCGTCCTATAAAATGGTTGACACCTGTGCGGCTGAGTTTGAGGCGGTTACCCCGTATTATTACTCCACGTATGACCCGAACACAGAAACCGTTTCTTCCATGAAGAAAAAGGTTGTTGTTATCGGCTCCGGTCCGATTCGTATCGGTCAGGGTATTGAATTTGACTATTGCTCCGTTCATGCGGTTTGGGCGTTAAAGGAAGCAGGCTACGAAACCATTATCATCAACAACAACCCGGAAACCGTTTCCACCGACTTTGATACGGCGGACAAGCTCTATTTTGAGCCGCTGACAGCCGAGGACGTGGGCAACATCCTGGAAATCGAGCAGCCTGACGGTGTTTTGGTACAGTTTGGCGGTCAAACAGCCATCAAGCTGACCGAATCCTTAAAGGATATGGGTGTTCGTATTTTGGGAACCAAGGCCGAGGATATTGATGCAGCAGAAGACCGAGAAGTCTTTGATGATATCTTAGAGGCCTGCCACATCCGCCGTCCGGAGGGCCGCACAGTCTTCACGCATCAGGAAGCTTTGGAGGCAGCCAATGAGCTGGGCTATCCGGTTTTGGTCCGTCCCTCTTATGTACTCGGTGGTCAGGGCATGGAAATTGCCTATAATGACCAGGATGTTCAGGAGTTTATGGACATCATCATGATGATTCGTCAGGAGCATCCCATCCTGATTGATAAGTATATGATGGGTAAGGAAATCGAGGTCGATGCGATCTGCGACGGCGAGGATATCTTAATCCCCGGTATCATGGAGCATTTAGAGCGTGCCGGCGTTCACTCCGGTGACTCTATCTCCGTCTATCCCTCCCCGACGCTGACGCCGAAAATTCGTGAGGAGCTTGTGGAATGCACAAGAAAACTGGCAAAGGCCCTGCATGTTGTGGGTCTTGTGAACATCCAGTTTGTTCTTTATGAGGGCGAGATTTACGTTATTGAGGTAAATCCCCGTTCCTCCCGTACGGTTCCGTATATCAGCAAGGTAACCAATGTGCCTATGGTAGACTTGGCGACCCGCTGCGTGCTGGGCGAGAAATTAAGAAACATGGGCTGTGGCACGGGTCTCCATCCCGAGGGTAAATACATGGCCGTTAAGGTGCCCGTGTTCTCCTTTGAAAAGCTGCATAACGTGGATATTTCCTTAGGCCCTGAAATGAAGTCCACCGGCGAGGTTTTGGGTATCAGCGAGGACTTTTCCGAGGCGCTTTATAAGGGACTCTTAGGTGCCGGCTTTAAGATGAGCGAAACAGGGAATGTTTTAATCACGGTTCGTGACACGGATAAAGCAGAAATGCTGGATATCGCCAGAGGCTTCCGTGAACTGGGCTACCAGATTTATTCCACCGCCGGCACAGCTGAGTTTTTGATGAAGAACGGTGTTGTGGCAGCGACAGTTGCTAAAATCGGCGAGGGTACGCCCGACATTTTGGATCTGTTGCAGGAAGGCCGCTTCAACATGGTTATCAACACGGCAACCAAAGGTCGCCGTCCTGACCGTGACGGCTTTAAGATTCGCAGAAAGACAGTTGAGCTGTCTGTGCCATGTCTTACCAGCTTAGATACCGCCAAAGCCTTTTTGGCAAGCTTGCAATGCACAAGCGATAAGCATAACCTTTCCATGGTTAATCTGCTTGATGTGTAAGTTAAAAAAACGTTAAGCAATAAAGAACCTCCCATGACCTGTCATGGGAGGTTCTTCTTTTTGTAAAGGTCTGTTTTTCTTTTTTTATTCTGCAAACATGGCCGTGGAGAGATACCGTTCTCCCGTATCGGGGAGAAGAGCCACGATGGTTTTGCCTTTGTTTTCCGGACGCGCTGCCAGGCGTTTTGCTGCAAACAGAGCGGCACCGGAGGAAATACCCACCAAGATGCCACGCTCTTTCGCAAAGGCCTTGCCGGTTTGCAGGGCATCGCTATCTTCAATAGGCAGAATTTCGTCATAGAGCTCTGTGTCTAAAATGGAGGGCACAAAACCGGCACCAATGCCCTGAATCTGATGTGCGCCACTTCGCTTTTCTGTCAGGTAAGGCGAAGAAGCGGGTTCAACGCCCACGATTTGAATCTCTGGTTTTTTGGCTTTCAGAAACTGACCGACACCTGTCAGCGTTCCGCCTGTTCCAATGCCTGCCACGAAGATATCCACACTGCCGTCGGTATCTTCCCAAATTTCGGGTCCGGTTGTGTTAACATGGGCCGCTGCGTTAGCGGGGTTGTCAAACTGACCGGGGATAAAGCTGTTTGGGGTTGCATCGGCAAGCTCCTGTGCCTTTTTGATGGCGCCGCTCATGCCCTGCGCACCATCGGTCAAAACAATTTCGGCGCCATAGGCTTTCAAGAGGTTGCGGCGCTCAGCACTCATGGTTTCGGGCATGGTTAAGATGATTTTATAGCCTCGCTCGGCGCAAATAGCGGCAAGACCAATGCCTGTGTTTCCGCTGGTGGGTTCAATGATAACAGAACCGGGGCGGAGCAGGCCTTTTGCTTCGGCATCTTCTATCATGTAAAGGGCGGCACGGTCTTT
>SVJS01000013.1 GCA_015068855.1 Oscillospiraceae bacterium
AAAAATATCCGTCTAAACTTCACTTGAAAAATGTAAAAATAGGGCTATTTTATGCAGCAATATCAACCTGCGAAACCCTTGATATAACTGCATTTGCATAAGCTGGGAATGTCAACCACAATATGAAAACGTTATGGCCGCCCGAGGCAGCCACCTCCAGCGCGCGTTTGGCGCTTTCCTGACCGTGAACATCGGAAAAATCAAGGCAGTGCTCTAAGGGGCGGGAAAACAGCGCATCCACATTAACGCTCACAGGGCTGAGCCGCTGGGTTCCCAAAAAGTGCGCCATAATCTGCGCTAAGGTCTTGGCAGGGTACACCGTAACATCCGTAACAACCGCGGCTTCCTCCGCATTTTCCCAGGGGAGAATGACTTTTTTGATGCCCGCCTCGGCGGCACAAAGCACCATGGGCAGCGCACCCACAACGGGGCGCAGCGTGCCGTTTAAGGAAAGCTCGCCTAAGAAAAGATAGTCATCGGCCTCATCGCCGGGGAGCTGACCCGAGCTTCGGAGCAGCCCTAAGCAAATGGGCAAATCATAGCAGGGGCCCTCTTTGCGGATGTTGGCGGGCGCTAAGTTCACCGTAATGTGTTTTTGAGGGAATTCCAAAGAGGAATTTTTCATGGCAGAGCGCACGCGCTCGCGGGATTCCTTAACCGCCGCATCCGGCAGACCCACAACGTCAAAGGCGGGCATGCCGCCGGAAATGTCAGTTTCCACCTCGACAATATAACCATCAATGCCTAAGAGGCCGCAGCTTTTCATTTTTGCAATCATAGTTTTTCATCCTTTCGCAAGATGATGTATCGCTTGCCGCACAGGCGGCAAAAAGCAGGGGCTTTATAGCTCTAAAAGCTCTTTTGGAGAGGTTGTCAGGTTCTCAATGCCGTCCTCGGTGATAATGACAAGGTCCTCAATCCGCACGCCGCCGATGCCCTCTACATAAATACCCGGCTCCACGGAAACAATCATGCCCGGCGCTAAAACACTGTCAGAGCGCGGGGAGAGGGTGGGCCGTTCGTGAATTAAAAGACCGGTGCCGTGGCCCAAGCTGTGACCGAAACAGGGGCCAAAGCCTGCGGCCGAAATCAAATCGCGGGCCGCAGCATCGGCATCTTGTCCCGAAACACCGGGACCGATAGCGCTGAGCGCGGCAAGCTGCGCGGCAAGAACCGTGTCGTAAATCTTGCGCTGCTTTTCGCTTGCCTTGCCTATCATCACCGTGCGGGTCATGTCGCTGGCATAGCCATGATAGAAGCAGCCAAAGTCCATGGTAAACAGCTCGCCCGATGCCAGCTTTTTCTCGCTCGCCACCCCGTGCGGCATAGCAGAGCGATAGCCGGAGGCACAAATAATGGGGAAAGAGGGGCCGTCGGCACCGCCCTTTCTCATGTGCCATTCCAGCTCCATGGCAATATCAAGCTCGCTAACCTCCGGGCGAATCAGGGGCAGAACATGGGCAAAAGCCTCGTCAGCAAGACGGGCAGCCTTGCGGGTTAAGTCAAGCTCGGCATCGTTTTTAACGGCGCGCAAGAGCAAAAGCGTTTCATCAACGCCCAAAAACGTACAGCGGGGCAGGGCGGCGGTCAGCTTTTTATAAAAATGCGCCGAAAGATTTTCCTCCTCAATGGCAAGGGTTTTGAAATCGCAGGCACACAGACAGTCTAAAAGCTTTGTTTCGGCAGTGTCAATCACCGAAAAATCGGGGGCCTCCTCGGCAGCTTGCAAAACATAGCGGGAGTCGGTCAACAGTTTTTTCTCCTGCCCAGAGAGCACGAGAGCGCCCTCGCCGCCGGTAAAACCGCTGAAATAGCGGAGGTTTTCCGGCGAGGTAATCAAAACCCCGTCCGCCTCGTTTGGAAGTCGGGAGAGTAAAGTGTTAATGCGGGTTGTGTACATAGGAAGTCTCCTTACTGATGACCAAAAGAGCAAGACTCTTTTGGTCTTTTTCCTGTATATACAGGTCTTACAAGGTTTTGGCAAAACGTTCATATCAGACGCCCCGCCTGTCATAGGATACTATAAAACGGACAATTGAGGTGCAGACATGAGAGAGTGGTTAGGAAAAAACAGCATAAAAATTCTTTTGGTGCTGCTTTTGAGCCTTTTATTTTTATTGTGGGGGCGGCTTGTGGCCCGCGAAATCAGAAACAATGCAAAGCCGCATCCGCCCTACGGCTACGGCCTTTCATTGAGTCCGAGCAGGCTTTCTGGCTCCTCATCAAGAGAAAAGCTTTTGCCGGAAAGAGCGCCCAAAACAGGGCTGGGCACGGAAAAGTCAAAGCTGAGCCTGTAAGCGCAAAGCGCCTGATAGGCAAAGGAAGCGTCTTTCGGGGCGCCGTATTTGGTGTCCCCCACCAAAGGATGACCGATGGCGGAAAACTGCACGCGAATCTGGTGCTTGCGACCGGTTAAAAGGGTAACTGCAACCAGAGAGCGCGTGGCCTCCCGCCGCAAAACCCGATAGCGAAGCCGCGCCTCTTTGGCGCCCTTGTGGTCCTTTGCAGTAACAAACACCTTGTTTTCCTTGGGGTCAGAAGCCAGATAGTGGCAAAGCTCGTCTTCTTCTTTGGGAAGTCCGCCCGTCACCAGGCAAAGATACTCTTTTGTGACCTCTCCTGCCTTGATTTTTTTGTTCAGCTCCCGCTGAGCAGGGCCGTTTTTGGCGGCCAAAACCAAACCGCGCGTGTTGCGGTCTAAGCGATTGGAAAGGGCGGGGGCAAAGCTGTGCTCCGCCTTGGGGTCATAGGCTCCCGTCGTGTATAAATAGTTCTGAACACGGCCTAAAAGAGAATCGTCTCCGCCATGGGAGCAGAGCCCCGCAGGCTTATCCAAAATGAGCAGGTTCTCATCTTCATAGACAATGGAAAGTGGCCCGCGGCTTCCTTGGGGCAGCGGCTTTTCTTCAAAAAATTCATCATTAATATAGAGGGATAAAACATCTCCGGCACGCACAACATCCTGCGGCGCCAGGGCTTTTTTATCCCGCTTGACCCGTTTATTGCGGAGCTGCTTATAAAGTAAATTTTTCGGCATGGCGGGCAGGAACTTGGACAAAAATTTGTCCACACGCTGACCGCTGTCGTTTTCGTTAATGGTCACAAGCCGCATAGCGCATCTCCTTTTTATCATGTAGAAACTTACAATCAGAGGATTGTAAAGATAATACCAAATTTACAATAATGGTGCAAACAGCCTGAGCAGGCTGCGGATAACGGAACCAAGCAGCCCCACTTTGCAATCCTGCTCCGTTACAGCTCTGCATTTTGCCTGCGTTTTAGAAAAATCAGCGCTGAGAACGGAGGGCGTTTCGCCGCCAAAGAGCAGGGCGGCACATTCAAAGTGCAGGTACAGACTGCGACAGTCAAAATTAATCGTGCCGATGCAGGCAAGCTTTTTGTCGGCAACAATGGTTTTTGAATGGATAAAGCCCGGCGTGAATTCATAGATTTTGACACCGCCGCGAAGCAGCTCACGATAGTAGGAGCGGGTGGTGGCATGCGCATAGCGCTTATCCGGTATGCCGGGGGTCATAATCCGCACATCCACGCCGTTTTTGGCGGCGGCAATTAAAGCAGCGGACATAATATCGTCAATAATCAGGTAGGGCGTTTGAATAAACAAGGTGTCCCGGGCGCTTCCGATGATGTTCATGTAAACCTGCTCGCTGACCAGCTTTTCGTCAACGGGACTGTCACAGAACGGAATCACAAGACCTGTTTCGCCGGTGATGGGCTTTGCGCGGTTTACATACTTCCCAAAGTCTGCCCGCGCGCCGGTCAAGGCCTGCCACAGGGTTAAAAACATCAGGGTAAAGCCGTCAACGGCAGGGCCCTCAATGCGAATGGCGGCATCCTTCCAGTAGCCGAAGCGACTGCCCTCGCCCCTGTACTCATCAGCCAGATTAATACCGCCCGTAAAGGCAATTTTGCCGTCGATTACCGCAATTTTGCGGTGGTCCCGGTTGTTTTGCAGGGTGGAAAGAGCCGGACGGAAGGGGTTAAAAACAACACAGCGAATGCCCGCTTTTTCAAGCGTTTCCCGATAATCGGCGGGCAAACGGAAAAAGCACCCTAAATCGTCATAAATCAGGCGCACATCCACACCCTCTGCCGCCTTTTGCTTCAAAACCTCCAAAACAGAGCGCCAGAGAGAACCGTCGGCAATGATAAAATATTCTAAAAAGATAAAATCGTGTGCGCTGCTAAGGGCGGAAAGCAGCGCTTCAAAAAAGCTTTCCCCGGGGGATAAATAGGTGGTCTTGCTGTCAGAAAAAACGCGGAAGCCACCTTCTTTAACCAAAAACCGACCGTGATGATAGTAATCAGGAAACGCCGCACGCAGCCGGGCGAGGGGGTTTTCTTTTTTATAATAAGGCGCCGCATCCCGTTCGGCTTTTTGCAGGTTGCGACGAAAACTTTCGTTGATCGTTTGCAGGCGGATTAACAGGTATAGCAGACCGCCAAACAGGGGGAAGAGAAGAATGATAACCGTCCAGAGCAGCTTGTTACCCGAACGGCGGGTGTTGGCGATGACATACAGCATGGCGCCCACGCTCAAAAGGGTTAAAAGAACGGAAACCCACCAATGATTCTGGCTGGAAGCATAGACAGAAGCCCCCATGAGAAACAACTGCAAGAGAATTAAAAACAGGACAAACACACGGCGGCGCAACAGAATGCGGGCCCATTTAGCATGCATGGGATTTCACCTTCTATCATAGAAATTCACAAAAAACGCTGTTCGAAACATCAATACCGCGCGCAGAAAGCACCAAACGGTCACCCAAATCAGACAAAAGCCCCAAACGGGTGAGCTTTGCGATGGTCGCCCCGTAACGTACATCCATGGGCATGCCAAAACGGGCCTGAAAGTCGCGGCGGGACACACCCTTTTGGGTCATCCTGAGACCCAAAAAGAAAAACTCCGCCATGGCATCCTGCGCAGAGACCGCTTCCCCCGCGGGATGAGAGCCGCTTTGCACCCGGGCGAAATAATCTTCCAGGGCAGCGGGGTTTTCATAGCGGCAACCGTCAAAAAAGGAATGCGCCGCAGCGCCAAGACCAATATAAGGCGCGCGCTCCCAGTATTTTGTATTGTGACGGGCTTCTTTGCCCGGTAAGGCAAAGTTTGAGATTTCATATTGCAGATAGCCGTGGTCGGCCAGTGTTTTGCAAATATAGTGATATTGCGCTCTGTCTTCCTCCTCGTCAGGCAGGACAAGCATGCCGGTTTCCACGGCCTTTTGCAGGGGCGTTCTGTCGCAGAGCGTCAGCGAATAGCAGGAAACGTGGGTCGGTGCAAGCGAAAGCAGACGAGAAAGGCTATAAGACACAGTTTCGCAGCTGCTTTCCGGCAGGGAAAACATGAGGTCTAAGCTGATGTTATCAATGCCTGCCTCGCGGCAAAGGCGCACGGCCTCTTCTGTCTGGGCGGAAGAGTGAATACGCCCCAGCGTCGCAAGCTCACTGTCAATAAAGCTCTGGGCGCCTAAGCTGATGCGGTTAATGCCGGCGTCCCGCAGGGCCAAAAGGCCGGGGAGCGTGCAGGTTCCGGGGTTTGCCTCCACCGTGATTTCCGCATTTTCGGCTAAGGAAAAACAAGCTTGCACACCCAAAAGCAGGCGCACAAGCAAAGAGGGGGGGAGCGCTGTTGGCGTTCCGCCGCCTAAATACACGCTATCAATGACTGTGCCGCGATATTGTTCCATTTCTGCTATAACAGCGTCTGCATAGGAGTCTCCCAGATGCAGGCAGTTTTCATAGGAAACAAAGTCGCAGTAGGCACATTTTTTGTGACAAAAGGGAAGGTGAATATAAAGACCTGTTTTGTTATTCATCCAGCTTCAAAACGGACATAAACGCCTCCTGCGGCACCTCAACGCTGCCCACCTGGCGCATCCGTTTCTTACCCTCCTTCTGCTTTTCCAAAAGTTTTTTCTTACGGGTAATATCGCCGCCGTAGCATTTTGCCAAAACGTCTTTACGCATAGCCTTTACGGTTTCACGGGCAATAATTTTATTGCCGATGGCGGCCTGAATGGGAATTTCAAACAGCTGACGGGGAATGGCGGCCTTTAATTTTTCTGCAATTTTCCGCCCTCTTGCATAGGACTTGGAGTTATGCACAATGAAAGAAAGCGCATCCACCATATCGCCGTTTAAGAGAATGTCCAGCTTCACAAGGTCAGACTGCTGATAGCCGGAAAACTCATAATCAAAGCTGGCGTAGCCACGGGTGCGACTCTTTAAGGCATCAAAAAAGTCATAGACAATTTCATTTAAGGGCAAATCGTAGTGCAGCTGCGCCCTGTCGGTATCAATATAGGTCATGTTGTGGTAAATGCCGCGACGGTCCTGACACAGCTCCATAACGCTGCCCACAAACTCCGTCGGCGTCATAATATCGGCCTTAACCATGGGCTCTTCCATGTACAGAATTTCGCTGCCGGAGGGCATGTTGGTGGGATTTGAAATGGACAGCTCCTCGCCGTTGGTCTTTTTAATGCGATAGACAACGCTGGGAGCGGTGGTGACCAAATCCAAATTATATTCCCGCTCTAAGCGCTCCTGAATGATTTCCATGTGCAGAAGCCCCAAAAAGCCGCAGCGGAAGCCAAAGCCCAAGGCCACGGAGGTTTCCGGCTCAAAGGAGAGGGACGCATCGTTTAGTTGGAGCTTAGACAGGGCATCCCGCAGGTCGTCATAGCGGGCGCCGTCGGCCGGATAAATACCGCAGAAAACCATGGGGTTAACCTGCTTGTAACCTGCAAGCGGGGCATCTGTCGGCCGGTTTTTCAAAGTGATGGTGTCGCCCACACGGGTATCGGAAACGTTTTTGATGGAAGCCGTCAGGTAACCAACCTCGCCGGCAGATAAGGACTCACAGCGCAAAAAGCCGTTGGGATGCAAATAGCCAAGCTCCACAACCTCAAACTCTTTGCCCGTTGCCATCAGGCGAATGGTGTCGCCGGTTTTCAAGGTTCCGTCCATCACGCGGAAGTAAATAATAACGCCTTTGTAGGGGTCATAAAAGCTGTCAAAAATCAAGGCAGAAAGTGGGGCGTTCTCATCGCCCTTGGGCGGCGGAATGAGCTTTACAATCTGCTCTAAGACCGCTTCAATACCAATGCCGTTTTTCGCGGAAATCAGGGGCGCATCCTCGGCGGGAATGCCGATGATGTTTTCAATTTCTCCAATCACAACCTCAGGCTGGGCAGCAGGCAGGTCAATTTTATTCACAACCGGCATAATTTCCAGGTTGTGGTCAAGGGCAAGGTAGGTGTTAGCCAGCGTTTGCGCCTCGATGCCCTGTGCCGCATCCACGACCAAAAGGGCGCCCTCACAGGCGGCCAGGCTTCTGGAAACCTCGTAGTTAAAGTCCACGTGTCCCGGGGTGTCAATCAGGTTCAGAACATAGTCCTCCCCGTCCTGCGCACGGTATAAAAGCCGGACGGCGCGGGCTTTGATGGTGATGCCGCGTTCGCGCTCTAAGTCCATGTTATCCAAAACCTGCGCTTCCATTTCGCGCTCGGTTAAAAGACCGGTCTTTTCTAAAAGACGGTCTGCCAGGGTGGACTTACCGTGGTCAATATGGGCAATAATCGAAAAATTTCTGATGTGGTCTTGCTTGATCATAGTCGTCTCCGTTCAGGTTGTTCCGGATTTTATTTGAAATAGTTAACGCCGGACAAGAAAATTTTCTGGTCCTGCTCGCCGTAAATGTTTTTGGCAACGTTCTCGCCGCGGCGCTCAGAGTGCGCCATCTTACCCAGCACGCGGCCGTCGGGGCTTGTGATACCCTCGATAGCGCAAACAGAGCCGTTGGGGTTAAAGGCGGTTTCGTAGGTGGGGTTGCCGGACAGGTCAACATATTGCGTTGCAATCTGACCGTTTTCGGCCAGACGGCGCACCCATTCTTCGTTTGCCACAAAACGGCCCTCGCCATGCGAGGCGGGGATGGCATATACATCGCCGACCTGTGTGCCGGCCAGCCAGGGAGAGAGGCAGGAGGCCACGCGGGTGTAGGTCATCTGGGAAATGTGACGACCGATGGCGTTGTAGGTCAGGGTGGGAGTATCCGGCTCTAAATCGCAGATTTTGCCGTAGGGCACAAGACCCAGCTTAATCAGCGCCTGGAAGCCGTTACAAATACCCAGCATCAAGCCGTCGCGCTGCTCTAAGAGCTCTGTGACAGCCTCGCGTATTGCGGGGTTACGGAACACGGTGGCAATAAATTTGCCGGAGCCCTCAGGCTCGTCGCCGGCAGAGAAGCCGCCGGGAATCATAATAATCTGGCTGTTTTTAATGCGTGCTGCCATCTGGCTGACAGATTCTGTAATCGCCTCGGGCGTCAGGTTTTTCAAAACAAAAACGTCACAATCGGCGCCGGCACTTCTGAACGCCTTTTCGGTGTCATATTCACAGTTTGTACCGGGGAAGACGGGAATAAACACTCGGGGACGGGCAATTTTAGATTTGGCAACAAGAGGACATTTGACGGCACCGGAAAAAGCAGGCACAGTGCCCTCGCCCGCCTTAGCAACGGTGGGGAACACGCTTTCTAAGGGCTTTTTCCAAGCGTAAATCAGCTCGTCAATGGAAAGATGCACATCGCCGATGGAGATGGTGGCATCCGCCGTTGTGGAACCGATTTTCTTAGCAAAAGGAACAGCCGCATCAGCTGCGGTTTCAATGATGATAGCGCCGATGTTGGGCGTGAACAGGCTGTCTTTCAGAGAGGGGCAAAGCGTGACGCCAATCTTGTTACCAAAAGCCATTTTGGAAACGGCAGCCGCAATACCGCCCTCTTTAACGGTGTAGGCAGCGCGAACGAGGCCTGCCTCAATCAGCTTGTGCAGCGCATCATATTTTTCGGTCATATCGTCAAAATCGGGGAGACCGTCTGCACCACGCTCCGGTGCAACCAGATGCAGCGCGCTGCCAGCTTCTTTCAAGGCACCGGACACAACGTTTTTAGCCAAAACGGGCGCCACGGCAAAGGAAACCAGCGTGGGCGGTACATCCAAATCATTAAAGGAACCGGACATGGAGTCCTTACCGCCGATGGCTCCGATTTTCAACGCGGTCTGTGCACGGAAAGCACCGAGGAGTGCGCTAAACGGTAAACCCCAACGGGCAGGGTCGGTGCCCGGACGGGGGAAATATTCCTGGAAGGTTAAGTAAACATCCTTTTTGTCGCCACCTGCGGCAACAATTTTGGCAAGGGATTCAACAACAGCATACACAGCACCGTCAAAGGGGCTTTCTTTTGCCAGCCCTAAGGGATAGCCAAAGGCCATCAGGCTTGCGTTATCGGTTGCGCCGCTTGTGGGGATTTTAGCCGCCATGCAGTCCTCGGGGGTCAGCTGATGCTTGCCGCCAAAGGGCATGAGCACGGTGCCGGCACCGATGGAGGAGTCAAAGCGTTCAGAAAGACCCTTCTGGGAGCAAACATTTAAGTCAGAGAGCGTATCCACCCAGGCTTTTGCAACATCCTCAGCCGGTTTATCTGCAAAATAAGCAGGAGTTTCGGGGGCAGAAATGGCAACAGTTGTGTGCTTGGTTGCGCCGTTTGTATTCAAAAACTCTCTGGAAATATCGCAAATCAACTTGCCGCGCCATTGCATTTTCAGGCGGGGCTCAGCAGTAACAACGGCAACACGGGTAGCTTCCAAGTTCTCCTCAGCGGCCAAAGCGAAAAAGGCAGCCTCGTCAGCCGGGTCAATGACAACCGCCATGCGCTCCTGAGATTCGCTGATGGCAAGCTCTGTGCCGTCTAAGCCCTCATATTTTTTGGGCACTTTGTCAAGGTCGATAAAAAGACCGTCTGCCAGCTCGCCAACGGCAACGGAAACGCCGCCGGCACCAAAGTCGTTGCAGCGCTTGATGAGCTTAGCGGCTGCTTCCTTGCGGAACAGACGCTGGAGCTTTCTTTCCACGGGGGCATTACCCTTTTGCACCTCAGCACCGCAGGTTTCGAGCGAATGGTCGTCATGGGCCTTGGAGGAGCCGGTTGCACCGCCGCAACCGTCGCGACCGGTTCTGCCGCCTAAGAGAATGACCAAATCGTCGGCAGCGGGACGCTCACGAACCACGTTTTTCTTGGGAGCGGCCGCCATAACAGCACCGATTTCCATACGTTTTGCCACATAGCCTTCGTCATAGAGCTCTGTAACCTGACCGGTTGCAAGACCGATTTGGTTACCATAGGAGCTGTAACCGGCAGCGGCACCGGTGGTAATTTTTCTCTGCATTAATTTGCCGGGCAGGGTTTCAGATAAGGTTTTGCGCGGATCGCCGGAGCCGGTCACGCGCATCGCCTGATAGACATAGGCACGGCCCGACAGGGGGTCACGGATAGCGCCGCCCAAGCAGGTGGCTGCGCCGCCAAAAGGCTCAATTTCCGTGGGGTGGTTATGGGTTTCGTTCTTGAACATGAGAAGCCAGGGCTCCTCTTTGCCGTCAATGGTAACGGTGATCTCGATGGAGCAGGCGTTGATTTCTTCTGACTGGTCCAGACGGGTCAGGTAGCCTTCCTGCCGTAATTTTTTAACAGCAATGGTTGCCAGATCCATCAGGCAAAGGGTTTTGTTGCGACCGGCATACAGAACGCGGCGGGCTTCTTCATAGTCAGCCAAAGCGTCCTTGACGCGGGCGGGCGCAGCAGAGGTATCAATATCCTCAATTTCGGTTGAGAAAGTGGTGTGACGGCAATGGTCAGACCAATAGGTATCAATCATACGCAGCTCTGTTAAAGAGGGGTCGCGCTTTTCGGTGTTTTTGAAATAGTCACGGCAGAAGCGCAGGTCGTCCTCATCCATAGCAAAGCCATAGGTTTTCACCAAAGTGCACAGGGACGCATCATCCATGGCGATAAAGCCCGTAACGGTGGGAACGTCGGGCGGCAGAACCACATCAAGCTCCAGACTTTCCGGCTTTTCGGCAGAAACCTCATGGGCCTCAACGGGGTTGATATAATATTTTTTAACAGCCTCGAACTCGCTGTCTGAGAGCGTGCCGGACAGGGCAATCACATGCGCCACCAAAACGGAGGGGCGTGCTTTCTGTGTCAGCAGCTGAATGCACTCTGCGGCAGAATCGGCCTGCTGGTCATACTGGCCGGGGAGATACGCTGTGATAAACACACGGTAGTCGCTGCCGACGGGACATTCCTCGTCATAGACCATATCCACAGGCGGCTCGCTGAAAATGGTGTTCCGTGCTGCGGCAAAGGCTTCATCAGAAACGCCCTGCACGTCATAGCGTTGCAAAATGCGAACGCCGGTTAAGCCGGCGAGATTTAAGTTCTCTTTCAGGTCCCGAAACAGGCGGGACGCCTCAACATCAAAGCCGGGTTTCTTTTCTACAAAAATTCGTCTGACAGTGTTCATAGTGGACTCCTTACCCAATTGTATTGTTTGTTGTCTTATATAGATGCGTGTATGCATTTTTTACAGATTTAATGACGGTAAAACTCCTCGCGGGCCTGCTGACGCCGTCTTTCGCGGGCGCGCTGCCGTTTGCGGGCCTCGGCCATCGACCGAAGCACTAAAAGGGCAACAATAACGGCCAGCGGCGTGATGACCCAGGGGCTGAAAATGATGTTCCAAAGGGTTGAAAAAACCATTTTGAAAAAGCCACGGGGCACGTTTCGGGTTGCCACCAAATCGACCATGCCCACCCGCGCGCCGTCATAGAGATAGGTCAGGCGACCCAAAACAGCGCCTTCTTTAACGGGTGCAACAATTTCTTCTTTTGTGGTGATTTCCGTTGTGAGCAGGGATTTATCATAGCTCTTTGGCAGCAAAACTTCCAAAGGCTCCTTGGCGGATAAAATCAGCTGACTGTCTCCCCGGGCCCATTTAACCTCGTTAATGGTGACAATATCCGTTGTGTTTGCAACGGTTCGGGGCGAAAAATCCTGAAAAGCATAATCGAAAAGGGCAATAGAATCAATGAAAGAGTAGCTGCCCTCGGCCTCAACGGGACCATTTAAGGTGACGCAGAAAAAGCCGTTTCCGTTCCGCTCGACATAGGAAGACAGGCAGGAGCCTGCATCACTTGTGTAGCCGGTTTTGATGCCGGCAGCACCGCTGTAAGCAAAGCGGTGGTCGCGGAAGCGATTAACCAAAATGTTGTTATTGGACAGAATGCGGGTTTCTTTATATTTGTTGGTAGGGGGAATTTCGTAAATGGCTGTGCCGACAATCTCCCGGAACAGAGGCTGCTCCATGGCATGCATGGAAAGCGTAAGCAGGTCGCGGGCGGTGGTATAATGATTGCTGTCATGGTAGCCGTGCGTGTTAACGTAATGGGTGCCGTTCATGCCTAAGGCGGCGGCCCGTTCGTTCATTAAGGCAACGAAGCTGTCAACATCTCCGGCAACGGCCTCGGCCAAAACATTGGCGGCATCATTGGCGGAGTTAACCAAAAGCCCGTAAAGAAGCTGGCGAACGGTGATAATTTCCCCATTCAGAAGCCCCATGTTACTGCCATCGCGGTCAATCTGAATAGCCGAATCCTGAACGGTGATGCTTTGGTTGGGATCTAAATTTTCAATGGCTAAAAACGCCGTCATAATCTTTGTGGTGCTGGCAGGGTATGCCTTTTCGTCAGCGTTTTTTTCAAACAGGATGTAGCCCGAATCCTCATGAACCAAAATGGCGGAAGCGGATTTAATGTCAGGTCCTGCATCCCTGGCAAAAACGGGCGTACATGAAATGGCCAGAAGAATCATCAATAAAACGGAAAGTTTACGCACAACATAGCCCCCTAATTGTGTGTTGATAAAGATATGTATACCTATTATACATTGTATCACACAAACGCGGCAAAAGCAAGGGAAATGACAAAAAAGCATCAGAAAAGAAAGGCATTTTTTGGGCCCCAAGACATAGAAAAACCGCCCCTGTCAAACAAGAGGCGGTTATCGGTTGGCAATCAGCCTTTTTTCAGCTCGTGAACGTCACGTTGCAGCTGCAAGTCGTTTTCAAGATAGGCCAAAAGATCGTCGGGGTCACTGGCATAAGCATAGAGCTTGCGGCATTCTTCCTGCAAAAATTTCTCTTCCATGGCGTTTTCCATCATGGCCATCATTTCGGTGTAATAGCCATTGATGTTATAAACAGCAATGGGCTTTGTGTGGCGACCCAGCTGCTTTAAGGTCAGCACCTGGAAAAATTCCTCGAAGGTGCCAATGCCGCCGGGAACGATTAAAAAGGCATCTGCCAGGTCCTCCATTTTTGATTTGCGGCTGGCCATGGAGTCTGTGACAAAAAGCTCGGTGCAATCCTGATACACCTCTTCGATGCGCTCTTCCAAGAAAAAGCGGGGAATGACGCCATAGCTTTTGCCGCCGGCGGCCATAACGCCGCGCACGGCTGCGCCCATAAGACCATGAGCACCGGCGCCGAACACCAGCTCATGCCCGCGGCGAACCAGGCAAGCGCCCAGCTTTTCCACTTCTTTTATATACAATTCGTCAATCAGGTTACTGGCAGCGCCGTAAACACAAATCTTCATACAAAACAACTCCTTTTGATTCGTTCCTATACAGATAGTATACGGTATAAACAGTATAACATATTACAAAACCCGTTGTAAAATGCTTACGGAAAAAGTTAATGATTTATTCACGGATTCTTTATGCTTGTTGCTCCAAGACATCCAAAACAGCCTGAAAATGCGGCGGCAGAGGGGCGGAGCAGGTCACAGGCTCCCCCGTTTTAGGATGCAAAAACCCCAACACGGCGGCGTGGAGCAGCTGGCCATGCAAATGAAACTTCTTCGCCAGACGGTCGTTTTTAACACCGTAAACAGGGTCGCCCACAACGGGGTGGCCCAACGAGGAAAGGTGCACGCGAATCTGGTGCGTGCGTCCGGTTTCCAGACGGCAGGCAAGCAGCGCACAATCGGAAAACTGCCGCAGAACCGTAACATGAGTCACGGCGTTTCGCCCGTCCGGAGAAACGGCGATTTTCTTTCTGTCCTTCGGGTGGCGGGAGAGGGGTTTATCCACGGTAAAGCAATCCTCGCGAAAGCGCCCGTAAGCCAGGCAAAGATACTCTCTGGTGACGGAATGCTCTTTAATTTGCTCAGCGAGGGAAAGGTGCGCCTCGTTGGTTTTCGCCACAACCAAAACCCCGCTGGTGTCTTTATCAATGCGGTGGACAATGCCCGGACGAATGACGCCGTTGATGGCAGAAAGCTGACCCTTTGCATGGTGCAAAAGGGCGTTAACCAACGTGCCGCCGTCGTGCCCCGGTGCAGGGTGGACAACCAGCCCCTGCGGCTTGTTCACAACAATGCAGTCAGCATCTTCATATAAAATATCAAGAGGAATATCCTCCGCTTCGGCTTCCAAGGGGCTAGCCTCCGGCAGAACCAACGAAATTTCGTCGCCAAGACGCAGTTTATAGTTTTTTGAAGCGGCCTTTCCGCAAACCGTCACCGCCTCGCTTTCAATCAGCTTTTGTGCGGCGGAACGGGTCAGGTCGGCCTGTTCGGACAGAAAAACGTCCAACCGAATGCCGGCGGACGCTTCATCACAAATAAAGTTCATAGACTTGCCTCCATTCGTTTCCGGTTTCGTCATTCGGAAAAGGGGCCTTGTTTTTCCGGGGGACCGTCCCAGAAAATAACATACAGCGCAAGCAAAACAGCACCAATCATAACGAAGCAATCTGCCACGTTGAAAATCGGGAAATTAATCAGGCAAAAATCCAGAAAATCGACGACAAAACCACGCATCACACGGTCTACCAGATTCCCCAGGGCGCCCCCGACGAGCAGGGTAATCGAAAGGGACAAAAGAAAAGAACGCGGACGGGTTTTGAACATGTAAACCGTTGCCAAAATAACAACGACCGCTGTGACAACATAGAACAAACTGAACTGGTTCTGTAAAATTCCAAATGCGGCACCGCGGTTTTCACAGTAGGTCAAATGAAACACCCCGTGCCACAGGGGGAACGTATCAATCGTCTTCAAAAAGCGAAGAGCAAGCTGTTTTGTCAGTTGGTCAAGAACCACCAAAAGCGGAACTCCGAAACAATATAAGGCGCGCAATGTGTTTTCTCCTTCAATCACTTGATAAGTGCAGGGCGGCGTTGCCACCCTGCACAGGAATACTTTATGCTAAATTTTCAGCACAGCGGCTGCAAAGCGTGGGATGTTCGCTGTTTGAACCAACAGACTCGGAGAACATCCAGCAGCGTTCGCATTTTTCGCCTGTCGCGGCAGAAACCGAAACGCTGATGCCGGCATCGCCTGCGGCGGCATCTTGCGGGGCCTCGGCAAGCGGCTTAACGGAAACAGCGGACACAATCAGGTAGGTCACAAGGTTTTCCTCTTCCTTTTTCAAAAGCTCGTAGAGCTCGCCGTCGGCAAAGAGGGTAACCGCTGCGGTTAAGGAGTGACCGATAACCTTTTCGTTACGGGCATTTTCCAGAGCCTTGGAAACGTCACCGCGAACCGCTAAAAGGGTCTCCCACTTAGCCTCTAAGGCATCGTCACGGTTAGCAACATCGGGCACAGGCACGTCGTTTAAGAGAACGAACTCAGCGTTATCCTTTGCGCTGTGCGGCATGTAGGACCAGATTTCTTCGCAGGTGAAAGCCAGAATCGGCGTCAGGAGACGAACCAAGCTGTCCAAAATGCGATACATAGCGGTTTGCGCGCTGCGACGGGCCGTGCTGTCTGCCTTTTGGGTGTACAGACGGTCTTTGATAACATCCAGATAGAAGTTACTCATATCAACAACGCAGAAATTGTGAATCGCATGGAATGCGCTGTGGAATTCATAGCTGCGGTAGCTTTCCAGTGTTTTTTCAACCAAACGGTCCAGACGGCTCATGATGAAGCGGTCAATTTCGCACATATCGCCGGTGGCCACGCTGTTTGTATCGGGGTCAAAGTCATGAATGTTACCCAGAATGTAGCGGGCGGTGTTGCGGATTTTGCGATAGGCTTCGGAAAGCTGCTTCAAAATGTCCTTGGAAATGTGCATGTCAGTTCTGTAATCGGCAGAGGAAACCCAAAGACGGAGCACGTCGGCGCCGTATTCTTTGATGATATCCTGCGGGCTGATGCCGTTACCCTTGGATTTTGACATCTTCTCGCCGGAAGCGTCAACAATCATACCGTGCGTGATGACGGTTTTATAGGGTGCTTCGCCGCGGGCGGCAATGGCGGTTAACAAAGAGGACTGGAACCAGCCGCGATACTGGTCGTTACCCTCTAAATACATATCAGCCGGGAAGCGCAGACCTTCTTTTACCTCCAGCACAGCCGTGTGGCTGGAGCCGGAGTCGAACCAAACATCCATGATGTCTTTTTCCTTGGTAAAGTGCGTATCGCCGCAGACCGGACACTTGGTGCCTGCCGGCAGAATTTCGGAGGCATCCAGTTCATACCAGGCGTTAGAGCCTTTTTCAGCGAACAGAGCGGAAACGGTTTTAATCGTGTCTGCATTAATCAGCTCTTTACCGCATTTTTCGCAATAGAAAATGGGGATGGGAACGCCCCATGTGCGCTGACGGGAAATGCACCAGTCGCTTCTGTCCTGCACCATGCCGGTGATTCTGTCTTCGCCCCACTTGGGAATCCAGGTTACGCCCTTGATAGCGTTCACGGCATCGTCTTTGATGGCGTCAACGGAAGCAAACCATTGCTCAGCTGCGCGATACACAATGGCATCGTGGCAGCGCCAGCAGTGCGGATATTGGTGGATGATTTCCTGACAAGCATATAAAGCGGACAATTCTGTTAATTTTTCAATGATTTTCGCATTGGCTTTTTCGTAGTAAAGCCCTGCAAATTCGCCGGCCAGCTCATTTAAGTAGCCCTTTTCATCAACGGGCACAACAATGGGAATGTCCTTATAGTTAAGGCAGGCGATATAGTCTTCCAGACCGTGACCGGGCGCTGTGTGAACGCAGCCGGTACCGGCATCCAAGGTTACATGGTCGCCTAAGATGACAACGGATTCGCGGTCAATGAAGGGATGTGCGCAGCGAATCAGCTCAAGCTCGCTGCCGCGGAAGGAGCAAAGCGTGCGATAGTCTTTGCGGCCGCCGGCTTCCATAACGGCATTAACCAGCTCGTCGGCAATGATGAAATATTCGCCACCTGATTCAACCAAATCGTAGGTGAAAGCGCCGTTTAAGCAAATAGCCACGTTACCGGGCAGCGTCCAGGTTGTGGTGGTCCAAATCAGGAAGTTGATTTTTTCCTTGGGAATGCCGCAGGCATCAAACACGCCGTTATCTTCCTTGACGGCAAATTTAACGTAAATGGAGTTTGTCTTGTCTTCCTGGTATTCGATTTCCGCCTCAGCCAGCGCTGTTTCGCAATCGGGGCACCAGTAGATGGGCTTTAAGCCCTTATAGATATAGCCTTTTTCGGCCATTTTACCAAAGATTTCAATCTGCTTTGCCTCAAATTTGGGGTCTAAGGTCAGATAGGGGTCTTCCCACTTACCCAGAGCGCCCAAACGCTTTAAGGAACCCATTTGCAGGTTCACATATTTCATGGCAAAATCATGGCAGAGGTTACGGAACGAAACGGTGTCAACCTCGTGGCGGTTAATGCCAAGGCTTGCGATGGCCTGACGTTCGATGGGCAGACCGTGCGTGTCCCAACCATGAATGTAAGGCGCTTTGAAGCCGTCCATATTCTTAAAGCGGGTGATGATGTCCTTTAAGGTTTTGTTCAGGGCGTGGCCCATGTGCATATCGCCGTTAGCGTACGGCGGACCATCATGCAGAATAAAGAGGGGCTTACCCTCGTTTCTCTCCATGATTTTTTCATACATGTTGTTTTCTTCCTGCCGTGCTAAAATTTCAGGCTCCCGCTGAGGCAGATTGCCTCGCATGGGGAACTCGGTTGCAGGCAGATTGAGCGTTTGGCTGTAATCCATTTTGTTTTTCTTCCTTTCCAGTCAGGGTGCGTGGCGTACCGAACGGGTCCGGCGCCCGCCTCGCTTTATGATGTTACGGGGTTTGCTTACAGGGTATCGTCAGCAAACACGTCGTATGCTTTTAAGTTGTTTAAGTCTATTTCAGACACGGCGCCGCTGTCTGACGGAACCGTTTCCTTTGTTACGGAAACAGCCGGGTCAAAGGCGCTCTTCTGTGCTTCTTCTTCATGCTTTTTTCTCAAAAGCTCTTCCACAACGGGATTGATTTTCCGTTCGGTCTGAAAAGAGGCGGCCTCATTCTGAACAGCCGGTGCCGCAGGAACGGGCATGGTATCTTCTGTTGCAGGCTTTTCGGCAACTAAGGGCTTAGAGTAAATGTTCGTGTCCTCACAGACGGTGCTGACTTCTTCTGTTTGCGGAGCGGGTTCAGCAAAAGGTGCCGGAGCAGGCGCCGGTTCAGCCGGAGCGGAAGCCGCCACAACTTCTGCAAAGGCAGAAGAAACGGCCTGTTCAGGCAGGTCCTGTAACAACTGCATGTAGGTAGAAAGAAGAGCCGACATTTTTGCCTTAAAGCCGTTCATTTCCCGCTGCATGGCGTGATAGGATTTTTCTAAATTGCTGATGGAACGGTTGGCTTTATCAATAGCCTCCGCCGCACGGCGCTCAGCATCCTTAATGATGGTTTCAGAGCGCTCGTAAGCGTTTTGCTTAATATCCTCAGCGGTGCGCTGTGCCACCAAAATGGCGTTCTGCATGGTTTCTTCCATGCCTTTATAATTTCCGATGGATTCATTCAAAATAGCATTTTTTTCTTTAAGCTCGCCATTTTCGCGGTATAACTTCTCGTAATCGTTAACCAAGGTTCTCCGGAAGTCTTCAACCTCTTCAACCTCATAACCGCGGAAAGCACGGGTAAATTCTTTGTTTTCAATATCAACAGGCGTCAGCATGCTCTCTCCCCTTTGTTATATATATTTTTTTAACACAATTCTCATTCGACCTTTTTTCGTTTCTCCACCGATTTCCAAAAGCTCGGCACGACCAAACCCCCGAACGCTGAGGACATCTCCCTCTGCCACCAAAGTGGAGGGTTTGTTCACAACCTGGTGATTCAGGCTGACAGCATCCCGCCTAATCAAATTGTCCGTATCGCTGCGGGAGGCGCCCGTTAAAAGCCCCAGCACACAATCAATGCGCAGGGATGCAACGGTTCCGCTAACGGGAACCCAGGCGCGGGGCAGGATGGAAAGCTCATCTAAAGGCGCAGCGCTAACCTTAACGTGCGCTCTGCCGCAACGGGTCAGCTCCATGGTAATAAAATCCGCGATGCTGCCTGCGCAAAACAGGACCGGACCCTCCGGCTCCATGGCAATATCGCCCAGGAGGTTGCGCTCAATTCCCAGACCCATTAAGGAGCCCAAAATGGTGCGGTGCCCCAGCTCCTCCCCACAGCGCAGGCGCAGGGATTGCAAAGGGAACGCAGCCGGCTCAGGGTCCATATAGTCAGGGAAAAAGCCAAGCATTTTCCGTTCGGCATCCGGATAGCCGCCCCAGAGTAAAAAGGGCAGACGGGGGCGCATCTGCGCCGAGAACAGGCGCAGTTCACCGGGGTCTAAGAAACGGCTGAAACAAGGTTTGTGACCTCGCTCAGCTTGCTTTTCTAAGTCCGCAAAACGGGCCAGAAGCAATTTTTCTTCAACAGGGGCCATCACTTAGTAGGTAAAGGGAAAGCCTTTTGTCAGCTCATCCTTGAAATCGCCCATAATACCAACGTTATAGGGGGCAATCAGGAAAATGCCGTTAGCCACTTTCTGAATGTTGCCGTCAACGCCGTAAACAGCGCCGGATAAAAAGTCAACAACGCGGCGGGACACTTCTTTGTCCAGCTTCTCTAAGTTAATAACAACCGGCTTCTTTGCTTTCAGGTGGTCAGCGATATCGCGTGCATCCTCAAAGCTGGTCAGCTGAATAACAACCACTTTAAGCTGTGTTGAAGCATGGATGTTAACCACCTTGCCGCGCTTGCCGGCAGGAATAATCGGTTCTTCAACCTCGGGTTGTGTGCTTGTCAAAAATTCTTCTTCCTCGTCAATGTCTTCGCCAAGACCAATCCATTTGAGCATTTTGTCCATCGGGTTCATAGTTTTATTCCTCCTGTACTTTGTATATAATTAATTTTTTTACTAACAAAAGTTGGGCTTAGTCACGAAAGAGGGCAGAGCCGACTCGGACTAAGGTTGCGCCTTCTTTAATGGCGGCTTCAAAATCCCCGCTCATGCCCATGGAAAGCTCTTCCATGAAAACGCCGGGGAACTTTTCGGCGGCGATTTTCTCCGAAAGGGTGCGCAGGCCGGAGAAAACAGCTCTTGTTTCGGCCTCGTCCGCCAAAAGCGGTGCCATGGTCATCAGACCGCGGACGGTAACGCCGGGCAGGGCAGAGACACTTTGTGCAAAGTGCAGGGCCTCTTCCTTTGCGGCGCCCGATTTTGAGGCTTCGCCGGAAATGTTAAATTGGAGCAGAATGTCCTGACAAATTCCGGCGGAGACAGCTTTTGCGCTGATGGCTTCGGCAAGATGCAGCGTGTCAACGGAATGAATCAGGGACACCTTTCCCACAACATATTTAACCTTATTGGTTTGCAAATGACCAATTAAATGCCAGCGGGGCGCATCCCCCAGCGCCTCGTATTTATCCAAAAAGCATTGCACGCGGTTTTCGCCCAAATCCGAAACCCCTGCATCAAGCACCTGTTTTGCGCAGGCGGCATCAACGGTTTTGGTTACGGCAACCAGACGAACGCTGCCCGGCGCACGGTTTGCAGAGGCGGCAGCAGCGGCGATTCTTTCCATCACAGAGTTAACAGATGCAGGTATATTCATCGCAGTAATTTGCCCTCCTCGTAGCTGGCGGCCCGAACAACCACCTCGTCATACAGACGAAGCGGCGTGTTTTTGTCAGCAGAATCAACAATGGCCGCATCCTTTGTGTTATACAAAATGGTCACGGGAATAAATTTCAGCATATCCTCCCGACGCACGTAAACCCCCGTAACATCGTTCTTGGTACGCAGGCTTTTAACGCTGACCACATACCCGCTGTTGCGTTTGCGGATAAATTCAAGGTTTAAGCTGCGGCGCTTTAAGAGGGATTCAACATGCTGGTTGCCCTCCACAATCACGGTTTGCCGCCCGTCTTCTTCGGGGGAGATATGCAGCACCGTCACGGGCACTAAGGCCTCTGTCAAATCGTAAAACCGCAGGTTAACGGAATTGCCGACGTGCAGGGATTCGGTCTTATCTGTCGGCAGGTTAACCGCGATGAAATAGCGGAAGTTTTGCACGACCTTACAAACGCCGGCACCCTCTGCCGGGGTTTTGGGCGCCTGCTCCAAAAGAGCATCCAGACTTTGCGGGGTAAGGTCTGTCATGTTATAGGGGGTGATGGTTTCTTCCATACCGTCAATGGTTGTTGAAAAAACACCGGCACTGGCGGCGGCAAGGTACTGGCTGGCGGTGCCTGCCTGCGCTTCCAGCGCCTCTTTCTGGGCGCGGAGCTCCTCTAACAGACTGCGGCTTGTGCCGCTGCCGGAGAGTTGTGCCTTTCGCTCACAAAGGGACTGCAAAACCAGCTGAATTTCGCCGGCCACCAGCAAGTCGCCCCGCAGGCTGTTTTCAACCAAAAGCGCCGTTTGTTCCGTGATTTTCTGTTCCAGACGGGACACGTCGCTGCTGAAAGACAAAAGATTGGCCTGATTTTTTTCAATTTGAACAATTTTTTTGTTAAGCTGCTCCAAACGGTTCTTGACATCGGTATCCACACGGCCGCTGTAAATGGCGGCAATCTGTTGACCGGTGGCCACACGGGCTCCCTCCTGCACCAAAGGCTCCAAAGAACCCACGGCGCCGGGGTCCATAACGGTTTCGTATTTAATCATCAGCCCCTTGGTGCTGACCATGTCCTCCATGCTGCCGCGGCGCAGAGATTCTGTCTGGATAGAGGGACCAAGCAGACCGCGCACCGTGTACACAAGAACCAAAAATATAAAAATCGGGATGAGTATGTTCACTTTGTGTTTCATATCACGTTTGCTCCGTTTTTC
The DNA here is from genome assembly GCA_015068855.1 of Oscillospiraceae bacterium. Taxonomy (GTDB): domain Bacteria; phylum Bacillota; class Clostridia; order UBA1381; family UBA9506; genus UMGS755. The sequence goes on from SVJS01000013.1 coordinate 22,021, forward strand.
TTATGTACGGGAAAATACTTATAACTATTTAACATTGTATCACAAAAATTGCATTTATGCAACGGTATATATAAAAAAGATACAATTTTTTTTGGGAAAAAGAAACGAAAAAAGGGGAATAAAAAATGACGGAATACCCCCGCTTGCGGGGACAAAACACGATCTTTTTCACTTAGACTTGACAAGCGGGGCGTTTTCGTTTACAATTGTTGTACAAAGTTTTTGACAAGCAGGTGATTGCGTGCAACAGAACACGAAATTTAATGAGGCGCTGGAATTCTTTCGGGATTCGGTTTTGGAAAACGCCCGCATTGAACCGGAGCACTATAATAACTATAAAGTCAAAAGAGGCCTGAGAAACAGCGATGGAACCGGTGTTTTGGCAGGTCTTACAACCATTGGTAACGTCCATGGCTACATTGTGTCCGAGGATGAAAAAGTGGCGGACGAGGGCCGTCTGCGCTATCGAGGCATAGATGTTGCCGAAATCGTGGAGTCTTGCCAGAGAGAGGGCCGTTTTGGCTATGAAGAGGTGTGCTATCTTTTGCTGCTCGGCAAGCTGCCGAATAAGCAGGAAATGCAGGCTTTTAACGAGCTTTTGGCAGAGCTGCGCCCTGTGCCTTATGACTTCCGTGAGGATGTTATCATGCGCTGTCCCAGCCCGAACATTATGAACAAGCTGGCGCGTGCGGTTTTAACCTCGTATTCTTACGATGACGACCCTGACGGCATCACGCTTCTTAACATGATTCGTCAGTCCATGCTGCTGGTGGCCCGCGTGCCGACCATGGTGGCATATGCCTATCAGGCCAAGCTCCATTATTATGACGGCAAGAGCCTGTATATCCATAATCCGCAGCCGGAGCTTTCCACAGCGGAGAATTTTCTTTACATGATTCGTCCCGATAACCGGTATACCCGTCTGGAGGCCGAGGTTCTGGATTTGGCGCTGATTTTGCATGCAGAGCATGGCGGCGGTAATAACTCTGCGTTTACCACTCGTGTTGTGTCTTCCTCCGGCAGCGATACCTATTCTGCCATTGCGGCGGCGATCGGCTCCTTAAAGGGCTTCCGTCACGGCGGTGCCAACCAAAAGGTTATGGGCATGGTGGAGGACTTTAAGGCGCACATTGAGGATATCAACGACCCCGATCAGGTAGGGGAATATATCGAAAAAACATTAAAGCGGCAGACCTATGACGGCACCGGTCTTGTGTATGGTATGGGTCACGCGATTTACACCCTGTCCGACCCCCGTGCCGTGATGCTGAAAAAGAAAGCGGCAGAGCTTGCCAAAGCAAACGGTCAGGAACGGGAATTTAAGCTTTACACGCTGATTGAGGAGCTCACACCGGAGATTTTTGCAAGAGTGCGGGGCAATAAAGTTATGTGCGCAAACGTGGACTTGTATTCAGGGTTTGTGTATAAAATGCTGAACATCCCCGAAGAGCTGTACACGCCCATGTTTGCCATTTCCCGTATGGCGGGCTGGTGTGCGCATCGCATGGAGGAAGTGCTTTACGGCGGAAAAATTATTCGTCCTGCCTATAAAAGCGTCAGCAAAAAAACACCGTATACATCCATTGAAGACCGATAAAAACAAAAACAAAAAGACGATGCTTGTTGCATCGTCTTTTTTTTGCATTTTTTTTCGTTTCACAAAAGGAGTCCTTGCAGGTCCATAACTGTTTCTGCCAGCGCATCAGGCTCTGCCGCCGTCAGCTCTTCGCGGCTGCCGTGACCATAGAGAACACCAATGGTGGCAAGCCCGAAAGCCTTGCCGCCCGAAACATCAAACTTTCGGTCGCCAATCATCACACAGTCGGCGCTGCGCAAGCCGTTTTCGGCCAGCACATAGCTGATGACATCCGGCTTATGCACGCGGGCGCCGGAGAGCTCGCTGCCGCCTAAAAAATCAAAGTATTTTGTCAGGTCAAAATGGTCCATAATCCGCTCGGCATAAACCAGGGGCTTTGACGTGGCAAGATAGAGCTTTTTCCCGCCCGCTTTCAGCACCTCTAAAAGCCGCGGGATATCAGGATACAGCTCGTTTTCAAAGATTCCTGTTTCACTAAAATACTCGCGATATAGCCGCAGGGCTTCGCTCCCCTCCGCGTCGGACAGACCATAGGCCTCCTGCATGGCGTCTTTAAGGGGCGGACCGATGAAACGGCGCAGCGCCTCTAAGGGCGGCGCACTAATGCCCAAATGGGTGAGCGCATAGCGAACGCCCTTTGTAATCCCCTCGGCGGGGTCTGTCAGCGTGCCGTCCAAATCAAAGAAAATATGTTGTTTGTTCTTCATCTTCCATCATCTCTTTTTTCTCTTGTTTATCAGAACCGAGTTCCAGACGATTCACAGAAACCTCATAGGCGGTTTTGGTGATAACCTCCGTATCGGACAGGCGCTTTTGGTAATCTCTCGATTGCATGCGCCCCCAGATACGGATGTTTTGCCCCACGTCCAGATGCTTGACAAAACGGGCGTTGCGTCCCCAGGCGATGCAGGGAATGTAGTCAGACTTGTTATAGGCGCGGTTAACGGCCAGCAGGATATCAGCAATCTCGCGGCCAAAGGGCGTTACCCGATAGACAACGGGCTTACAGATAAAGCCGTTCAGATAAATTTCATTGGCCGGAGCCTCGTCCTCGTCCGCGAGGGACAGCTCCTTGGCAAAGAGGGTGAGAACCAGCTTGTTGCCCTGTCCGGAATAGTTGTTATAAGACCGGAATTGCCCCTTGATATGTAAGCGGCTGCCCAGGTTAACCGGCACATCCGGCAGCATTTTTTCCGAGACAGTCACACAAATCAAATCGGCATTTTCGCTGAGCCGCGCTGAGCGCAGCATAAAGCGGAAAAAGCTCTCTCCCTGTACGGCGTGGCTGTAACTGAGCGGGCTGACCGCCTCTCCGATGACAAACGCCTCGTTATCTTCAATACAGTGTAACATACCGTATATCTCCCTTCTGCTCCTGCGTTTAGAAAATTTATATACGGTATTATTCTATTAAGGTGTTTTCAATTTTATGCCTGCTCGAGCAGCTGTTCGCCAATGCGATACACATCGCCGGCGCCCATGGTAATCAGATAGTCGCCCGGGGCGGCCTTTTCCTGCAAGACAGCCATGGCAGCATCAAAGCTTTCCGCATAGCGGGCGTTATGAGAAACGCGGTTGATGTCGGCCGCAATGTCGCGGGCGCAAATCAGCCCCGTGTCCTTTTCTCTGGCGGCGTAAATATCCACCACAATGACCTCGTCGCAAAGGGAAAAGCTTTCAGAAAAAGCGTCCCGCAGCTTTAAGGCACGGGTGTAGGTGTGGGGCTGGAACACGCAAAAAACGCGCCCGTCTCCTGCTGCCTTGCGGGCGGTGGAAAGGGTGGTTTTAATCTCTGTGGGATGGTGGGCGTAATCGTCAACCACCGTGGCGCCGCAAAAAGAACCTTTGATTTCAAAACGGCGGCGGCTGCCCGTAAAGGCAGAAAGACCTTTTTGAATTTCCTCGGGGGCAAGCCCCAGATAGTCTGCCGTGGCAACGGTGGCAAGGGCATTTAGAATGTTATGCTCGCCCGGCACAGATAAAGAAGCATGCAAGAGGGGCGTACCGTTTTTGAGAACGGTAAAATCAGCGCAGCCGTCTGTGCGAAAACGAATGGAATCGGCACAAAAATCCGCTGCCTTGTTTTGCAGGGAGAACATGCGCTTTTGCGCCTTGGCCTCTTTTGTGGCAACAAGCGCCTCCGGGTCATCCCCGTTCACGACCAAAAGACCGTCCTCGGGGGTTTTATTCGCAAAAGCACGGAAGCAATCGATGATGTCATGAATATCCTTAAAATAATCCAGATGGTCCTCTTCCACGTTCAGAATGAGGCTGATTTTTGGAAAAAATTTCAGGAAACTGCCGCAATATTCACAAGCCTCTGTCACAAGACAATCTCCGCGCCCTAAATGCATGTTGCTGCCGATGGAGGGCAAAATGCCGCCGACCAGCACCGTGGGGTCACAGCCGGCTGACAGCAAAACCTGCGAGAGCATGGAGGTGGTTGTGGTTTTGCCGTGTGTGCCGCTGACAGCAATGGGCAGAGGATATCGCTTCATGATGGCGCCCAGCAAAACAGCACGCTCCACAACGGGAACAGAGAGGCTTTTGGCATAGCGAAGCTCGGGGTTGTCATCTTTAATGGCGGCGGTGTAAATCACGGCAGACACATCGCCGATGTTTTCAGCGCGATGGCCGATGTGAACGAAAATGCCGCTGTCGGAAAGCTTTTGTGTCATATCGCTTTCCCTGCAATCGGAACCGCAAACAGAAAAACCATCGGCCTGCAAAATCACAGCCAAAGCGCTCATGCTGATGCCGCCGATGCCAATCATATAAATGGGTTTTGTTTTGTCCAGTGTATCTAAATTAAACTCACAATTCATTTTTTCCAACGCCTCGTTTCGCAAAACAAAGTCTTTTTTTCTATTATATTACATCTTCTGAAAAATTAAAAGCACTTTTTTGCAATTTATGTATATTTCCCGCTCGGCGGCGAAAAAATAAAGACAAAAAACAGCAGAAGAAGCAGAAGGAGAAAGACACATGCAAATTACTGATATACGCATTCGCAAAATTAATTTAGACTCCAAAATGAAGGCGGTTGTTTCCGTCACCTTTGACAACGCGCTGGTCATCCATGACATTAAAGTGATTGAGGGCACGGACAAGCTTTTTGTGGCCATGCCCAGCCGCAAGACTCCTGACGGGGAGTTTAAGGATATTGCGCATCCCATCAACATGGACATGCGAGACAGTCTGGAAAAGGGAATTTTAGAAAAATATCAAACCGCATTGATAACAGACAGCGAAGACATCACAGAGGATTGAGGTGACGCCGTGATTTTACAGAAAAGCCTTGCTGAAAACAAAAAAATAATGGGGGACATTCTTCCCGTCGGCAAAAGCAGCGACCTTTTGGTCCGCACATTCTGGTTCGGCGGACAAGAGGCCATGCTTTACTATTTAGATGGCTTTTTGAACGATATCGTCATGGAGAGTATGGTTTCCAAGCTGGTTGCCATCCCGCCTGAGGCCATGAAAAAAACAAAGGACTTGCAGTCGTTTGTGGATCGGTTTATAACCTACACGGAGGTGGATGTGTATCAGGACGCCATGGAGGTAACCACCCAGCTGCTCTCGGGCAAGAGTGTTTTTTTGGTGGATAGCCTGGCGGGCGCCATTGTGCTCGACCTGCGAGATTATCCGGCGCGTAATACAGAGGAGCCTGAAAAAGAACGGGTTATGCGCGGCTCCCGTGACGGGTTTGTGGAGACTGTTATCTGGAACACGGCGCTGATTAGACGCCGCATCCGTGACCCGAAGCTCGTGGTGGAGCTGTCCCGCGTGGGCGAGCGTTCCCAGACGGATATTGGTCTTGTGTATATGGAGGACAAGGTCAACCAAGATGACCTGGCGCTGATTAAAAGCAAGCTCACAGGCATCAGGACAGAGGCCTTAGCCATGAACATAGAAAGCATAGCGGAATGTCTGGTGAAAAGTCGCTGGTATAACCCCTTCCCCAAGGTGCGCTACACAGAGCGCCCCGACTCGGCAGCGGCGGCCATTATGGAGGGCGGCATTGTTCTTTTGGTGGATAACGCGCCCGCAGCCATGCTGCTTCCCACCTCCATTTTAGATTTTTTGCAGGAGCCTAACGACTTTTATTTTCCGCCCGCCGTGGGCACCTATATCCGCTGGGTGCGGAATTTGGTTTTTTTGTTTACTCTTGTCTTAACGCCCCTTTGGCTTTTGCTTTTGGAAAATCTGGATAAGCTGCCCCCCGCGCTTGGTTTTCTGGGGCTTTCAGAGACGGCCAATGTGCCGATTATTTTGCAGCTTTTAATCTTAGAGGGTGCCGTGGATGTGCTGCGGCTCGCCTCAGTGAACACGCCCAGCATGCTGGGGAACTCCCTTTCCATCATCGGCGCCTTGCTGTTGGGCGAATTTGCCGTTAAGTCGGGGTGGCTGGTCCCCGACACGATTTTATATATGTCCTTTGTGGCCATCGCCAGCTTCACACAGCCCAGCATAGAGTTTGGGTATGCTATCAAGTTTATGCGTATCCTGCTTTTAATTTTAACCCACCTGTTTAACCTCTGGGGCTTTATAGCAGGACTGTTGCTGTCTCTGGTTTTGGTAGCAAGCAACAAAACCGTTACGGGCAAAGGGTATTTATATCCGCTGATTCCCTTTAACTGGCAGGCACTTAAAACGCATTTATACAGGCACAGGATACGAACAAACTCCCGTTAGGGTGGGCCGTAGAAAAATGCGCATACCACAGGCGCAGCATAAGAGGTAAGGAGGAAATTCGCCAAGCGGCGAATTTCTTCTTGTTTTTTTGTGTAAAAGACGAAGAGTTGCGGCGCTGTCATTCTTGACATAGCAGAGAACATATGGTAAAATAGGGGAGTGAAAACAAGTAAGGCAAAAGGGCGCCTGGGAATTGACGGGGCCCGAGCAGCAAAATATCAGCTAATATATTTGTTCAAACACTCTTGGTTTTGGTATACGAAAATTTGTAAGCAAACAAGGAGGAACCCGAATGAAACTGATTTTAGCTATCGTAGGCAAAGATGACAGCATGGCCTTAGTGCCCGAATTGATTAAGGAGGGCGTTTCCGCAACTATTCTTTCCACAACAGGCGGTTTTTTGAAGGTTGGAAACTCCACCATGATGATTGTTGCAGAAGAAGAAAAAATTGATGCTGTGATGGATATCTTTGCGAAATTCTGTCCCAAGCGGAAAAAGGTTTCAAGCCGTGGTCTGGCCCGCTATGCCGACGTTTCCAAGGCCGAGGAGGTTACGGTTGGCGGTGCAACCTTGTTCATTCTGAATGTTGAGAAGATTGAAAAGGTGTGAGACCGTCTATAAACGAATAAGTTAATATGTCTTTGGGGCAGGGTGCAATTCCCGACCGGCGGTAATCATGCCTTGGCATGGAGCCCGCGAGCCGTAAGGCTGATTTTGGTTTAATTCCAAAGCCGACAGTGAGCATTTTTTGCGAGTCTGGATGATAAAAGACAAAGAGCGTATGTTTGCTGCTGCCCTGTTTTTGGCGTTTGCCCATAAAACAAGGCAGTTTTTTTATTCAAACAAGGAGGACACTATGAAGAAAATTGTATGTTTATTATGTGTATTTTGCCTTTTGACAGGCTGCACTAAAACAGAGGCACCCCAAGAAGAGGCGCCCATAAAAGTGATTGAGGCTGTGCCAATCGAGGACGAGGCGCGCTTTGCCACGGAAACGACGGTCGACAAGGCGTTTGCCACAGCGGCCATGGACAGAGCAGTTGAGAAGCTTCGCAAAAACATTGACAAATTTTCGGCCTCGTTTCCGCAGCCGTACAGCGTGGATGATACCTATGTGACAGATAGCGACATTAACTGGACCAGCGGCATGCTGACGGGCTGCTATTGGCTGGCTTACGAGTATACCGGCGACGAGGTCTTTAAGGAAGCGGCCCTGCGCCATACGGAGATATATAAATCCTATGCAAAGTCAAAGGAAAAGCTAAACGACCATGACACGGGCTTTATTTACATTCCCTCCTGCATAGCGGGCTATAAAATCACAGGGGACACAAGCCTGCGGGATGCAGCGCTCCATGCCGCCAACATTTTGCTCACGCATTATGACTGGGAAAACCATTTTATTATCCGTTCGGGCATGCGGGACACAAAAAATTATGACGGATACAGAATGCTCGTGGATTCCATGATGAACATCCCGCTGTTCTTCTTTGCTTATGAAGAAACCGGCGATAAAACCTATTATGATGCGGCTGTGGGGCATTATAATGCAACCAAGCAGTATCTGATTCGAAAGGATGGTTCGTCCTTCCATCATTATCAGTTCGACCCCAAAACAGGGGACCCCGTTTACGGCTTAACGCACCAGGGGCATTCTGATGTTTCCTGTTGGAGCCGCGGTCAGGCATGGCTGATTTACGGCTATCCCATTGCCTATTCCTACACGCAGGACGAGAGCATTCTGCCGGTTGCCAAATCAGTTACCAATTACTATCTGAACCGCTTAACGCCCAACAACGTTCCTTATTGGGATCTCGCCTTTACGTTCGGCCGGTCCGAGCCGAAGGACACCTCGGCGGCAGCAATCACAACCTGCGGTATGCTGGAAATGTGCAAATTCCTGCCGGACGATGCACCGGAAAAGGCGTTCTATCAGAACGCTGCGGCCATGCAGCTTAACTCTATGGTTGAAATTTATGAAAGCCCCGAGGGTGCAGACGGACTGCTTCGCAAAGTGACGCATTCGGTGCCTCACGATCAGGGAATTGAGGAATATGGAATTTACGGGGATTATTTTTACATGGAAGCGCTCATGCGTTACATAAATCCAGAGTGGAACCGCTATTGGTAAGGCAAGAATAGGAGAGTTGCTATGAGAAATAAAAAGGTTTTATGGGTTGCTAAGGTTGCCATTTTATCAGCTATGGCAGGAATTTTGATGCTTTTTGAATTTCCCTTGCCGTTTGTTGCCCCCGGCTTTTATGAGCTGGATTTTTCCGAGGTTCCGGTTTTAATCGGCGCGTTTGCGCTGGGGCCTGTTGCAGGTGTTGCCATTGAGGCGGTTAAAATTCTGTTGAATTTCTTGATGAACGGAACCATAACGGGTGGCATCGGCGAGCTTTCAAATTTCGTTTTGGGCGTGGTGTTCGTTTTGCCTGCCGCCATGATTTACGCCCACAACAAAACCAAGAAAAATGCGGTTATCGGTCTTGTGACGGGCGGTCTTGGCATGGTGGTTTTAGGTTGCTTTGTCAATGCGTTTGTTATGCTGCCGCTGTATAGCCGGCTCATGCCCATTGAGGCCATTTTAGGACAGGCGGCGGAAATCTGGCCTGTGATTGACAACGTTTTTCTTTTTGTTCTTTTGTGCGTTGCACCCTTTAATCTGATTAAAGCAACTTTGGTTTCGGTTGTCACAATGCTCCTTTATAAGCGACTCTCGCCGCTGCTCAAAGGCAAACAATTATAAAAAGAACAAACGGTTGTGGCGCACATATAGTCACAACCGTTTGCTTGTATTTCTTGAGTTGCAAAAAAAGTGTTGACAAACGGCCAAGGCTATGCTATAATACTTTTTTGTTAGGAAAATAAAATATATGCACCATTAGCTCAGCTGGTAGAGCACCTGACTCTTAATCAGGGTGTCCAGGGTTCGAGTCCCTGATGGTGTACCAACAAAAAAAGACGCTTTGCGGCGTCTTTTTTTGTTGCATTTATTAGAGGGGACTCGAACCCTGAGAGGGTTTTTGCGTGAAGAAAACAGTTCAGCGAACTGTTTTTAGCAAAAAGGTGCGAATCGGGTACCGAAGCCAACGGCTTGGGTCGATGAGCAGGTAAGACGCCGCAGGCGGCTGAGTCCCTGATGGTGTACCAAAACAAAAATCCTGTCGAAAGATAGGATTTTTGTTTTGTATTATTCATTTTTCATCATTCGATATTCATTATTCGTTAAACTTGACAGGATTTTTTAATGAATAATGAATGATGAAACCACTTCGCTGATGAATAATTGATAATTGAAATTCTTTGAATTTGATGATATAATATCTTTGGTGATGATAATGAAAGAAAATATTTTAATCGATAAATCAATAGATTTTGCTGCAAGAATTATAAAATTACAAAGATATTTAGTTAAGGATAAAAAAGAGACTATTATATCTAAACAAATAGTAAGAAGTGGCACGAGTATTGGTGCAAACATTAATGAAGCCAATTATGGACAAAGTAAAG
>SVJS01000014.1 GCA_015068855.1 Oscillospiraceae bacterium
CTGCCTGCTGTGAGCTCGTCTATGAGCTGATTGTCATGCTTTGTAAAAAAGTGCCCGACAAGGCGCTGATTCCCTTATATACAGGGCTTTCCACCGACACGGGAAACTTTAAGTTTTCCAATGTAACGGCCAATACCTTTACAGTTGCGGCAGCGCTTGTGGAGGCAGGTGTTGATTTGCGTGCCATCACAAGACGCTTGTATGACACAACAAAGCTTTCGAAACTCAAATTTAACGGTGCCGTTGCAGAGAAAATACAGTTGTTTTTTAACGGCCGAATTTCTGTTTTAGAATGTTATGACAGTTTTTTGGCAGAGTTTGGCTTGCTGCCGGAGGATGTTGAGGAGCTGCCCAATACGCTATTAAATATTGAGGGCGTTGATGTTAGCATTTTAATTAAAAGCAGAGAAAACGGTGGCCTAAAAATCAGCTTGCGCTGCAAGGAGAATATTGACATGGCTGAACTTGCTGCTTCGTTCGGTGGTGGCGGCCATGCCTGTGCTGCCGGTTTTGTCACAGACGAAACGGCTGAGGCAATAACAAAAAAACTGGTAGACAGTATCGCAAAACAGTTGGAGGCGTTTGATGCACATGCAAGGGACTGAAAAGAAACATGTCACGATGTATACAGACGGCGCCTGTTCCGGCAATCCCGGTCCCGGCGGGTGGGGCACCATTTTGTGTTATGGTGCACACCGTCTGGAACTTTCGGGCGGTTATCGTTTGACAACCAACAACAGAATGGAAATTTATGCGGTTTTAAGTGGATTGAAGCGCTTAAAGGAGTCTTGCATTGTTGACGTTTACAGCGACAGTAAATATGTTGTTGATGCAGTGAATCAGGGCTGGGTGTATGGTTGGAAGAAAAAGAATTGGATTAAGAGCAACAAGGAAAAAGCTCAGAATCCTGACCTTTGGCAAGCCCTGCTTGATGAAATGCAGCGCCATGATGTGACATTTCATTGGGTTAAAGGTCATGACGGTCACCCCGAAAATGAACGTTGTGATGAGATGGCAGTAGCGGCGTATAACGGTGATAACCTTGCAGAAGATACGGGTTACATACCATCGGTTTGATAGGAAGGAAGCACAATGTATTTTGATACACACACTCATTTGGATGACGCCCGCTTTGACGAAGACAGAGAAGCGGTTATAGAAAAAGTTTATCAGTCAGGCGTTACGCTTGCGGTTAATATCGGTGCGGACATGGAAAGTTCCCATGTCAGCGCCGATTTGGCATTACAACATGATTTTTTGTATGCTGCCGTAGGTGTGCACCCGCACGAGGTTGAAAACCTGACAGAAGAGGATATGGAGACGCTCAAACAACTGGCAGACAGTAAAAAGGTGGTCGCTATTGGTGAAATCGGACTTGACTATTATTACGATAATGCACCTCGTGAAAAGCAAAAACAGTGGTTTTTAAGGCAAATTGAATTGGCTAAGGAACTTGGCCTGCCCTATATTGTTCATGACCGCGATGCCCATGCGGACACAATGGAAATCATTAAAAAAAGCGGATATTTTCGCGGTGTCCTGCATTGCTTTTCGGGCAGCGTTCAAATGATGCAGGAGCTGGTTTCGATGGGCTTTTATATCTCCTTTGCAGGTCCCGTGACATTCAAAAACGGGAAAAAGGCAAAAGAAGTAGCCGCCTTAGTGCCGCTTGACCGTATTTTGATTGAAACGGACAGCCCCTATTTAACGCCGGAACCCCACAGAGGAGAAAGAAACGACAGTTCTATGGTCCGTTTTGTCTGTCAGGAGCTGGCTCAAATCCGTGGCCTTTCTGAGGCAGAAATGGCGCAAATAACCATGGAAAACGGGAAGCGTTTTTTTGGAATTTAATATATAATCAGGAACAAGAAAGGGAGCTATAACATGGATTATTCAAGACTTATTTCAGATAAAATGCTGGGGGTTAAGGCCTCGGCAATTCGTGAAATCTTTAAGGTGGCCGGTCAGCCGGATGTTATCAGTTTTGCAGGCGGTCTGCCTGCACCGGAGAGCTTTCCCGTTGATGCAATCAAGGCCATTTGTAATGATATTCTTGACAACGAGCCTATCACGGCTTTGCAATACGGCATTTCTGAGGGGTATGCACCGCTTAAAGAGCTGATTTTAGCACGCATGCAGGAGAAAGAGAAGATTGACACAACAAATGACGATATTATCGTTGTCAGCGGCTCTCAGCAGGGTGCCGATCTGGTTGCCAAGGTGTTATTAAACGAAGGCGATGGCGTGATTTGTGAAGAACCCAGCTTTATCGGTTGCTTAAACACGTTCCGCACCTATAACGCAAAGCTTTACGGTGTGCCGATGAATGAAGACGGCATGGACCTTGCTGTTTTAGAGAAAACATTACAGGAAAACAAAAATATAAAGCTGATTTACACAATACCGACCTTCCAGAATCCGTCGGGTATCACATCATCCTTAGAAGTCAGAAAAGGGATGCTGCGTTTGGCAGAGCAGTATGGTGTTATGATTTTGGAGGATAATCCGTATGGTGAGCTTCGGTTTTCCGGCGAGGCGATTCCCACATTAAAATCCATGGATACAGCCGGCGTTGTTCTTTATTTAGGATCTTTTTCCAAGGTGTTTTCTCCCGGTCTGCGTCTTGCTTATTTGATTGTGAATAAGGGCATGATGGAAAAACTGGTTGTAGGCAAGCAGGCAACCGATGTACATACCAATGTCTTTGCGCAGATGATAGCAGCACGGTATTTAAGGGATTACGATATTGACAGTTCCATTGAGGCAAGCCGTGTTCTGTACAAGCATCGCTGCAGCCTGATGCTTTCCTGTATGGATGCCTGTTTCCCGAAATGCGTCAGCTTTACAAGACCGGAAGGCGGTATCTTTATCTGGGCGACCATGCCTGAGGGCATCGATTCAGGCAAGCTGATGCTTGAAGCCGTCGAGCGTAAGGTGGCTTTTGTCCCCGGTAGTGCCTTTATGACGGATATTGAAAAGCCAAGCAATTGTTTCCGCTTGAATTATTCAACTATGAGTGACGAAAAAATAGAAAAGGGTATTGACATTTTAGGCTCTCTCTTACGGGAACGATTATAAGTTTATATGCATGAAAAAAAGAGGCACAACCTGTCCTAAGGTTGTGCTTCTTTTGTTGACTAATAGGAAAAGTTATGATATAATATAAAATTGGAATAATATGTGAAGAGAAATCTTGTTTTTTACAAGGAAGACATGTTTTAATCAACAGGAGGTTAGCATGAGTATATTCACTATTTTATCATTAATTGGTGGTTTGGCGTTGTTCCTGTTTGGTATGGATTACATGGGCGCCAGCCTGAAAAAATTGTCCGGTGGTCAGCTTGAATCCATCTTGCAGAAGCTGGCATCCAATCGTTTCCGTGGCTTTTTGCTTGGTTTTTTGGTAACAGCGGTTATCCAGAGCTCATCCGCCACAACTGTTATGCTGGTTGGTTTTGTTAATTCCGGCATTATGAAGCTTTATCAGACAATTGCCGTTATCATGGGCGCTAACGTTGGCACAACCGTTACGGCGTGGCTTTTGAGTACAACGGGTATTTCAGCAAGCACAGCCTGGCTGAAACTTCTGAAACCGGAATCCTTTACCCCTGTTCTTGCCTTACTTGGTGTTTTGATGACTATGGTGTCTAAATCAGAGAAAAGAAGAAATATAGGCTCCATTTTAGTTGGCTTTGCCGTTTTGATGTTTGGTATGGAAACCATGTCAGACGCCATGTCAGGTCTTAAAGATAATGAAGCGTTTGCCAGCATTTTAGTTATGTTTGAAAATCCGGTTCTCGGTATTTTATGCGGTACGGTTTTGACAGCTATTATTCAGTCTTCTTCTGCCTCTGTTGGTATTTTGCAGGCTCTGTCTTTAACAGGCGCTATCCCTATGGCTACCGCGCTTCCTGTTATTTTAGGTCAGAACATCGGCACGACCATTACGCCGGTGCTTTCAGCTATCAGTGGCAATACGGATTCTAAACGTGTGGCTATTTCCTGCGTTTATATTAAATTTATTGGTGTTATTATAGTGGGCGGTGTCTTTTATCTGCTTGATTCTTTCTTTGATTTTGCTTTTATGAACGGTCAGGCGTCCGTTTTTTCCATCGCCTTGGTTCATACTGTGTTTAATATTGTATCGACGGTTATTTTAATTCCGTTCTGTACTTTAATTGAAAAACTTGCTATGTGGACATTTAAGTCCGCTGATGCGCCTCAGGTTGAAGATAATTTCCGTGTTCTGGATGACCGTTTTTTGGAGGTTCCCGGCTTTGCTTTGGAACAGTCAAAGGATATCATTAAAGAAATGATGATTAAAACAGGGGAATCTGTTACCCTTTCCCTTGACCACCTGTTTAGTTATGATGACAAGATTGCAGAGAAAATTGATGCCTTAGAAACCTTAGTCGATACCTATGAGGACAAGCTGGGTTCTTATCTTGTTAAACTGGCGGGCCATAAGCTTACGGAGCACGAAGCGAATGAAGTAACATCCCTTCTGCATATTATTGGTGATGCAGAAAGAATTTCGGACCATGCTTGCAATCTGGTTGATGCATCCAAGGAAATTAAGGTTAAAAAGATTGCTTTTTCAGCTGAGGCACTTAAAGAAATTGAGATTGCTTCAAATGCCGTTAAGGAAATCGTCGAAATTGCCATTCGTGCTGTTGATACATCGAGCCGTGACCACGCCATTAAGATTGAGCCGTTAGAGCAGGTTATTGATAAACTGAAATATCAGATGAAGACAAATCATATCATCCGTTTGCAGAACAATCTTTGTACCATTGAGCTCGGGTTTGTATATTCTGACATTATCACAAACTTTGAAAGAATTGCTGACCATTGCTCCAATATTGGTGCCACCATTCTGCAAAAGGATATGATAGGGTATGCGCCCCACGACTATTTACATCACGTTAAAAATGATGGTGAAAATAACTTTGCAGTTCAATATGCACAGTATTTGAAGAAGTACCAAATCTAAAATAATTATGTTAGTTTTTCGCTATGTCCGCGATTGGGAGGAGAAATAAATGGAACAAACAGTTGAAAGAAAGAAAAGAATATTTTCAGGCATGCAGCCATCCGGTGCCCTAACGCTTGGCAACTATCTGGGTGCGTTGAAAAACTGGGTCGCATTGCAAAATGATTATGAATGCATGTATTCCGTTATGAACATGCACGCCATCACCGTTCGGCAGGACCCGGCAGAACTTCGCAAGCGCAGCATGGAAGTTTTAATGCAATATATCGCCTGCGGCATCGACCCGGAACAATCCATTTTGTTTTTCCAGTCTCATGTAGCGGCTCATGCAGAGCTTTCCTGGATTTTATCCTGCAATACACAAATGGGCGAGCTGTCCCGCATGACGCAATTCAAGGATAAATCAAAAAAGCATGCCGACAATATTAACGCCGGTCTTTTTACATATCCTGTTTTAATGGCAGCGGATATTTTGCTCTATCAAACGGATTTGGTGCCGGTTGGTAATGACCAGTTGCAGCATATTGAGTTAACCCGCGATGTGGCAGAACGCTTTAATTTCCATTATGGCGAAACCTTTACCATTCCCGAACCGTATATCGGTAAGGCAGGCGCCCGTGTTATGAGCCTGCAAACGCCGGAAAATAAAATGTCTAAATCAGACCCTAACCCCAATGGTTACATCGGTCTTTTGGATCCTGAGGAAGTTATCATTAAAAAGTTCAAGCGTGCTGTGACAGATTCTGATGCAGAAATCCGTCCCGGTGCGGATAAACCGGGTATCACAAACCTTTTGACCATTTACGCCGCAGTTACGGGTAAAACCGTTGATGAGGCGGCAAAAGAATTTGCAGGTCAGGGCTACGGGACCTTCAAGCAGGCAGTAGGCGAAGCGGTGGCCGCAGAACTTGCCCCTGTCAGACAGCGTTTTGAAGAGCTTTCCAAGGATAAGGCTTATGTTGAATCCATCTATGAAAAGGGTGCAGAAATTGCCTCTTCCATTGCAGCCAGAACCATGCGCAAGGTTTACAAAAAAGTTGGTTTTATTGCACGCTAAGGAAAGGAAACATGTATGAGACTTGATAAATATTTGAAGGTGTCACGCATTATTAAACGTCGCACCATTGCCAATGAAGCTTGCGATCAGGGTCGCGTTACGGTTAACGGCCGTATCGTCAAAGCCTCTTATGATGTTAAGGTTGGCGATGTTTTGGAATTGCGTTTTGGTGAGCGAACCATGAAAGCAGAGGTGCTGCGTGTTGCAGAACATGTTGGCAAGGATGAAGCCTCCGAGCTTTACAGGGTTTTAGTTTAAGTTTGACCGGAAGGAGAGAGCAAAGTGCTTGAATTTCTCTTATTGATTGGTATGATCACCCTGACAATCTGGGGTTTTATGAACAATATCCTTTTAGGGTTTGTTTTGCTGATTGCGATTTTGTTATACTATTATTTTAAGCGGTATGCAACCTTTTGCATTATGCTGGCCATGCGTTCTTACGGCAACGGCCAGATTGTCAAGAGCTTTCACTGGTTTGAAAGAGCAGAAAAGCGGGGGATGAGCATTCCGCAAAAAATTACGTATGCTTATTATCTTCTCCGTGAGGGACGCGTGGAACGCTCTGAGGCAGTTCTGAACGGAATTTTGGCGTTTCCCATGAAGCCGGCGCTTAAATATCAGGCAAAATCCACCCATGCGCTCATGCTTCTTAAAACAGGGCGTATCATGGAAGCGCAGGAAGAACTGGAAGAGATTTTTCCCAATTTCAAAAACACAACGATTTACGGCAATTTGGGCTATGTTTATATTCTGACGGGCAAGCTCGACAAGGCAGAAGCCTTTAACCAGGAAGCCTACGACTTTAACAAAGATGATACGGTTATTTTAGACAATATGGTTCAGCTTTACACAAAGCTTTCCGATTACGAAAAGGCATGGCAGTATGCAGAGGAACTGATGGCTAAAAAGCCTACGTTTGCCGAAGCCTATTATGATGCAGCCGTAGTAGCCAAAAACCTTGGAAAAACAGAAGAGGCCAAGGGTTATTTGGAACACGCTTTGACCATACGCATCAGCTTTATGAGCGGTGTCAGCCATGAAGAGATTCAAAGCCTTTTAGACAGCCTTTCCTAAAAGTCAATCCTTTGGACTTTTTTTGAAAGAAGAGGGAAAATCCGTGAGAGACAAAGAGTTTTGCAGGCTTTGCCCGAGAGAATGCGGCGTTGACCGCAGCGAAAAAACGGGATTTTGCCGGAGCGGGAACGAGATCAGAGTTGCCAAGGCAATGCTTCATCAGTGGGAGGAGCCTTGTATCAGCGGGACAGAGGGCAGCGGTGCTATCTTTTTTTCCGGCTGCTCCTTGCGCTGTGTTTTCTGCCAGAATTATGCAATCAGCGCTCAGAATTTTGGACAGGATATCAGCGCAAATCATTTGGCCCGGATTATGCTCAATCTGCAAGATAGCGGTGCACACAACATTAACCTTGTGAATCCGACTCATTTTGTTAAACAGATTATGCAGGCTCTTTCGATGGTTAAAGACCGCTTAACGATTCCTGTTGTGTATAACTGTGGCGGCTACGAAAAGATAGAAACCATCAAAAGTCTGGACGGGTATGTAGATATTTATTTACCTGATTTTAAGTATTTTAATAACGAAATTGCAAAACGATATTCTGCAGCACCTGATTATTTTGAAAGAGCGTCAAGCTCCATTGGTGAAATGATTCAGCAGACAGGACCGTTGCAATTTAATGGCAATCTGCTTACCAAAGGCGTCATTATCAGGCATATGGTGCTGCCCATGCAGTATCGTGATTCAATTAAAATTGTGGAGTATATTGCAAAAACATATCCAAGGGATTGTTTTTTGCTGAGCCTGTTGAGCCAATATACGCCGATGCATCGTGCGGCGGAGTTTCCGGAAATCAATCGATGCATTACGAGTTTTGAATATGAGACGGTTTGTCGTCGGGCGGAAGAATTGCACTTAGACGGTTTTATTCAAAAAAGACAGGCGGCAGACAAAGCATACACACCAATTTTTGATTTAAGCGGCATATAGTTTTTCGTTGTGCTGCAAAAGTAAGTGGGGAATTCGATGGATATCAAATCATTTACAACATTAGAATTTGATAAAATCTTAAAACGACTGGCAGATTTTTCGCAGAATGAAGAAGTGCGCAGTCGTATTTTGTCGCTTACGCCGGCGGAAACACTTGCCGAGGCAAGAAAACGCCAGCAGGAAACAACGGAGGCTGTCAATCTTATTTTGCGTCGCGGCAATCCGCCCGGTATTAAAATTTGGGATATGACAGCATCGCTGCTTCGTGCAGAACGCGGTGGTTCTATGAACCTGAAAGAGTTTTTAGCGGTTTCCTCTCTTTGCAAAACAGCTAAACAGCAAAAACGGTATTTAGAGGACGATAAAATGATGACAGAGGGGACTCTCTTCGGCCTTTCTGCTGTTATGCAACCCTTGCGTGCTGTTTCTGACAGAATTGATGATGTTGTCCTAAACGAAGAAGAGATTGCAGACGGTGCCAGCCCCACACTTTACCAAATTCGTCAAAAGAAAAAGACGATGGCACTTAAAATTCGTGAGACCTTGCAGGCAATGATCAGCTCGCCGCGTTATCAAAAAGCATTGCAGGACCCGATTATCACCATGCGCGGCGACCGTTATGTTCTGCCCGTCCGTGCAGAAGCAAAAAATGAAATAAAAGGTATCGTTCATGATGCATCCGCGTCCGGTGCTACGTATTTCATTGAGCCGATGGCGGTTGTCACCTTAACGAACGAACTTGCGGCAAAAGATGCCGAAGAAAAAGAAGAAATTGAAAAAATTTTAGCGGAGCTGTCTGTCTTTGTCAGCGAGTATAAAAGCGAGATACTGACGAACCTTTCTGCCTTATCAGAACTTGATTTTCTGTATGCAAAGGCAAAGCTTTCCATTGCGCAAAATGCCATTGAACCCGTGTTGAACGAAGAAGGCATTGTTGACATCAAAAAGGGACGGCACCCACTATTGGACCCTAAAAAGGTTGTGCCCGTTGATATCTATTTGGGCGAGGAATTTGATACCTTGGTGATTACCGGCCCGAACACAGGCGGCAAAACCGTTTCCTTAAAAACGTTGGGCTTGTTTTCCCTGATGGCGGCAGCGGGACTTCATATTACAGCAGCCGAGCAAAGCCGCATTGCTGTTTTCAAGAGTGTCTTTGCCGATATCGGTGATGAGCAGAGTATCGAACAAAGTTTGAGTACTTTTTCTTCTCATGTGGTTAATTTGGTGGGCATATTAAAGAGGCTTGACGATAAGAGCCTTGTGCTTGCTGACGAATTAGGGGCGGGGACAGACCCCACAGAGGGCGCAGCCCTTGCCATTTCAATCTTGGATTATGTCAGAGAGCGGGGCGCCAAAGCCGCCGCAACCACACATTACAGCGAATTAAAGCTTTATGCACTTTCAACCCCTCGTGTTGAAAATGCATCCTGTGAATTTGACTTAAAAACACTCTCGCCCACATATCGCCTGTTAATCGGTGTGCCGGGCAAGAGTAATGCCTTTGCCATTTCCCGTCGTTTGGGCTTACCGGAGATTGTCCTTAATCGAGCTGATGAACTTCTAAAAGAGGATAATGTGCAAATGGAAGATGTGCTTGCACGCCTTGAAAAGAACCGTCAGAAGGCCGCTAAGGCCCGGCAACAGGCAGAAACCATGAATCGCGATATCCGTGCACTGAAAAAAAGCCTGACAAAAGAACGTGAAGAGTTAGATGTTCAGCGCAACAAAATTGTGGAAGAAGCCAGAACAGAGGCACTGCGTATTTTGGAATCGGCTAAGGAAGAATCGCAAAAGATGCTTCGTAAGCTCAGAGAAATTCAGGATAATGCTGCTCTGCGCGAGGCTATGCAAAAAGCGGAGGAAGCCAAGGCGGCATTGCGCGAAAAGCAGGAACAGCTTTCCGGTAAGAAGCCGTCTGCACCGAAACGGACGGGGAAACCGCCAAAATCCTTGCGGGTCGGCGATATCGTCAGACTGATTTCCTTAGACCAAACGGCAACGGTGCTGGAACTTCCTGATAAAGCAGGCAATGTGCAGTTGCAGGCAGGTCCCATGAAAATTAAAGCAAAGCTTACAGATTTATTTTTTGAACGGGCTGCGGAAAAACCGAAACAAACATCGTTTGTGTCCCGTGGGGCGGCGAAGAGTCAGGCAAAAGCCGAGGTTGATTTGCGCGGGCAAACCCTGGATGAAGCCTTGCTTGAGGTGGACCGTTTTATTGATAGAGCCTTATTAGCAAATCTGCAGACGATTACCGTCATTCACGGCAAAGGAACCGGTGTTTTGCGAAAAGGAATCACAGACTATTTGAAACAACATCCCATGGTAAAAGAGTATCGGGCCGGAAGCCTGGGAGAGGGCGATACAGGCGTTACCATTATTACCCTGAAATAAGACAACGGAGGCTAATTGATGAGTCAGGAACTTAGGAACATAGCAATCATTGCGCACGTTGACCACGGCAAAACAACGCTGGTTGATGTGATGCTGAAAGATAGCGGAATTTACAGAGAGAATGAGCAGGTAACGGAACGCGTTATGGACTCTAATGATTTAGAGCGGGAACGTGGTATTACCATTTTATCGAAAAACACCTCTGTAACCTACCGTAATTATAAGATAAATATTATTGACACCCCCGGCCATGCAGACTTTGGCGGAGAGGTTGAACGCGTGCTTGGCATGGTTGATGGCGTGCTTTTGCTTGTGGATGCCTTTGAAGGCCCCATGCCGCAAACCCGCTTTGTGCTGAAAAAGGCACTGTCGCTGGACTTAAAGCCGATTGTTGTTGTAAATAAGGTTGATCGTCCGCAAGCCAGACCCACTGAGGTCGTTGATGAAGTTTTTTCTCTGTTTTTAGACTTGGGAGCCACCGACGAACAAGCGGACTTTCCGATTGTGTATGCCTCCGCAAGAGAAGGCATCAGCGGTCTTGAACCGGATGCTATGACCCCGGGCCTGGAGCCTCTGTTTGAAGCTATTGTGCAGAATGTGCCTGCACCGACCGGAGACAAAGACGAACCCTTCCGCATGCTTGTTTCCAATATTGATTATGATGAGTATGTCGGTCGTATTGCCGTTGGTAAAATTGACCGCGGCACCATTAACATGGGGCAGAATGTTGTGATTTGTCGGGCGGACGGGAGCACAGGCAACGCAAAGTGCGGACGACTTTACATGCACGACGGATTAAAACGTGTTGAGGTAGATGTTGCCAGAGCCGGCGACGTTGTTTTGATTGCCGGTTTAGGGAATATCGGCATCGGCGAAACTCTCTGCGCACCGGACCATCTTGAACCGCTGCCGGTTATAACGGTTGATGAGCCGACCATTTCTATGAATTTTCTTGTTAATAACAGTCCTTTTGCAGGACAGGAGGGCGACTATGTAACCAGCCGTCACCTGCGCGACCGTCTGTTTAAGGAGCTGGATACCAATGTCAGCCTGCGTGTGGAGGAAACAGACAGCGCAGATTGCTTCAAGGTTTCGGGCCGCGGCGAGCTTCATCTTTCCATTCTGATTGAAACCATGCGCCGCCAAGGCTATGAATTTCAGGTATCCCGTCCCGAGGTTATTCTTAAAGAGAAAAACGGGAAAACCATGGAACCGGTCGAACTTCTTTTTATCGACTTGCCGGAGGAATGTGCCGGCGTTGTCATTGAAAAAATCGGGAAACGCAAGGGAGAAATGCTGAATATGCATCCCTCCGATAATGGATATATGCGTCTTGAATTCCGTATTCCGTCCCGTGGCCTCATTGGCTATCGCAGCGAGTTTTTAAGTGATACCCGTGGCAACGGCGTTATGAATACGGTTTTAGACGGGTATGTGGCCTACTGCGGCGATATCGAAAGTCGCACCCGTGGCTCTATGATTGCCTGGGAAACGGGCGACAGCGTGGCATACGGTTTGTATAACGCTCAGGAACGCGGCAGACTTTTCATTGGCCCCGGATTGAAAGTATATGAGGGTATGATTGTTGGCGAAAATGCTAAGAATGAGGATATTACGGTTAATGTCTGCAAGAAAAAGCATGTTACCAACATGCGTGCTTCCGGCAGCGACGAAGCGCTTCGTCTGACACCGCCTGATACCTTGAGCTTAGAACAATGCCTTGAATTTATTTCCGATGATGAACTGGTTGAGGTAACCCCGCAGAGCATTCGCCTGCGTAAAAAACTTTTGACAAAATCTGAGAGAGATAAACAGGCATTTCGTAACAAAAAATAATTTTTTACCGACTCGTTTTGTCGAGTCGGTACTTTTTTTGTCAAAATTTTTGTGTTTTCTTCAAAAAAATGTTTAATCCTTAAAAAAAAGGGTATATATAGAACGTGTAATGAAAGCGAGGTGCTTTGTGTGAACATCAGAGAATTGACAGAAGAGGCGGAGGCGCGCAACCTTTCTCCTTTTGCTGTTTTGTCGAAAAATACCCGCGGCAGAGAAGAAGCGCTTGAACCCTGTGATATCAGAACAGCGTTTCAGCGGGACCGTGACCGCATCATTCATGCTAAATCATTCCGGCGTTTGATGCACAAAACACAGGTCTTTCTGGCACCTGAGGGCGACCATTACAGAACCCGCCTGACGCACACACTTGAGGTTTCGCAAATCGCCCGTACCATTGCCCGTGCCCTGCGCCTTAATGAGGACTTAACAGAAGCAATTGCTTTGGGTCACGATCTGGGGCACACACCGTTTGGTCACACAGGCGAAGCCGTTTTAGATGAAATCTGCACAGGAGGCTTTAAGCATTACGAGCAAAGTCTCCGTGTTGTGGAGGAACTGGAAGGCGGCAAGGGTCTTAATCTGACCTGGGAAGTACGGGATGGCATTGTGAATCATGCAGGAAAACATGAAGCATCCACCTTAGAAGGACAGATTATCAAATATGCTGACCGCATTGCCTACATTAATCATGATATTGATGATGCAATCCGTGGCGGCGTTATCGCCCCGACAGATATCCCACTTTCCTGTCGCAAAACCTTAGGTGAAACGCATAGCGACAGATTGCAAACCTTAATTTCCGATGTCATCGATAACAGCCGTGAGAAACCGCAGATTTTCATGAGTCAGGAAATTTATGATGCCATGATGGAACTGAGACGCTATATGTTTGATAACGTTTACACCAGTTCCGTTGCCAAAGCAGAGGAGCACAAGGCAAAGGGCATCATAAAAACCATGTTTGAAACCTTTTTACATAATCCCAATCAGCTTCGTGAGGCGGGCCTTGGTGACGTATGCCTTTCCTCTGAAAGAGAAATTTGTGACTATATCGCCGGCATGACGGATAATTACGCCATTTATGTGTTTAACAGTCTTTTTATCCCCAAAGGGTGGCAGGTCAGACGCTGATATATTTTTATATAAAAGAAAAAATGCACCATCTTAAAGGATTTTTTGCATTTTTGTCGAATAAGTAATTGTTGCTTGTATCAACACATCTAAAAATTTGAATCGGGAGAGATATGCATTGGCTCGCTATAAACAAAGTTCCATTAATGAAGTCAGTCGACGCAATAATCTGGCTGATCTTGTCTCCGCCTATGTGCACTTAAAGCGCAACGGGACAAGCCATGTTGGACTTTGCCCGTTTCACAAGGAAAAGACGCCGTCGTTTCATGTTGATGAGGATAAGCAGTTGTTCTATTGCTTTGGTTGCGGCGCCGGTGGTAATATCTTTGATTTTGTACAGCGTGCGGAAAATCTTGATTTTGTTGATGCACTTAAATTTTTAGCGCAAAGAGCGGGCGTCACCCTGGAAGAGGAAGAGGGAAGCCACAGCATCAGCGAAGCAGAAAATAATCTCAGGAAGCGCATTTTGGAGATTAATCGCCTTGCAGCACGACATTTTTATGAAAATCTGTCAGCGCCCACAGCAGAAGTGGCACAGGCCTATATGAAGCAACGCGGATTAGACAAACAAACGGTCGTTAAATTCGGTATTGGTTATGCGCCGGATGCCTGGTCTGATCTTCTGGATTTTATGGAGGCAAAAGGATACACGAAAGAGGAACTTGTCACAGCCGGTCTTGCCGTTAAAAATGAAAACGGGCGCATCTATGATAAGTTCAGACATCGTTTGATGTTTCCGATTATTGATGTGCGCGGCAATGTTGTTGCCTTTGGCGGTCGAACCCTGGGGGATGACCAGGCAAAATATATGAATTCCCCGGAAACCCCCGTGTTCCATAAAGGCCGTAATTTGTTTGCCCTGAATCTTGCCAAACAAACAGGCATGAAAGATGGCTTGATTTTGGTTGAGGGCTATATGGATGTTATTTCGTTATATCAACAAGGCATAACAAATGTTGTTGCCGGTTTGGGAACGGCCCTAACGGAGGACCAGGCAAGACTCATTAAACGCTATTCAAACCGAGTTTATGTTTGCTATGACAGCGATGAAGCCGGTCAAAAGGCAGCTCAAAAAGCCATCGGGCTCCTGACAGAGGCCGGAAATGCCATCAAGGTTGTTAGTTATACCGGTGCCAAAGACCCGGATGAATATATTAAGAAAAAAGGCGTTGAAAGCTTTCGCAAGCTGCTCCTTGACGCACATGAATCGATTGAATATCGGCTTTTGAAACTCAGGCAACAGTATGATATCTATGATGTATCGCAAAAAATAAGCTTTTTAACCGATGCAGCATCTGTGTTGGCAGAAATTGAAAGTGAAGTGGCGCAAGAAGCTTACATCAAACGGCTTTCGGCGGAAACAGATATTACCCCAGAAGCTATCAAAGCAGAGGTTTTGAAGCGCAAGTATTACAGCCAACAAAAGCAAGTAAAAAAAGAAATGTATCAGGTCTCAAAGCCCGATACACTCTCGGCGGACCAGGGAACGCTAAACAGTGGTCAGAACACGGCTACATATAAAACAGAGCGGATGCTTTTGAATTTGTTATTTTTTCATCGGCGTGTCTGGGAGCAATTGAGAGAGGCTATTAAAGCAGATTGGTTTTCCGGCTCACAGCATAAAGAACTGTTTCAGAAGATTGTATCCTATCGCTTCGATAATGAGGAGGTACATGCTCCCGAATTTATTGCCGGACTGACTGATGAAAACCTGAAGAAAGCAGCCGTATCCATACTGTACATACAGTTTGAAGGTGACAGCCTGCAAGCAGCACGGGAAGCTGCCGGCAAGCTGGAAACGGAATATTTGAAAAAACAGGCGGCAAAACTTGCGGCCGAAGGTAAACTCAAAGAAGCAAACGAAATTTATCAATCAATCAGAGAAAGGAGAGGGTAACAATGGCGATAGAATTAGAAGAAAAAAGAAAGCAAGCAATTGCGGATGTTATCGCTAAGGGGAAGGCAAATGGTATTCTGACTTATAAAGAAATCATGGATGCCCTTTCTGAATTTGAAATGGAACCCGAACAAATTGAGGTCGTTTACGAAACCCTGGAAAAAGAAGGGGTAGAAGTCGTAGCCGACATGGACAAGGAATTGGAAAAAATTGAAGAGGAAATCAGTGATATGCCTCCACTTGAAGAGGTTGATTTAAGCGCCGAAGTACTTGAAATTTCGAGTGTTGAAGGTGTTGCAGTTGACGACCATGTCAAAATGTACCTGAAAGAAATCGGTAAGGTTCCGTTGCTTGCGCCGGATGAGGAAATGCAATTGGCTAAACTGATGGCAGAAGGGAATGCGGCAGCCAGACAACGCTTGTCAGAAGCCAATTTGCGTTTGGTTGTTTCCATTGCAAAACGATATGTGGGTCGAGGCATGCTGTTTTTGGATTTGATTCAGGAAGGCAATCTGGGCCTTATTAAAGCCGTTGAAAAGTTTGATTATACAAAAGGCTATAAATTCAGTACCTATGCAACATGGTGGATTCGTCAGGCAATCACACGTGCGATTGCTGACCAGGCAAGAACCATTCGTATTCCTGTTCACATGGTCGAAACCATTAACAAGTTGATTCGTGTCTCCCGTCAGCTTGTGCAGGAATTGGGACGTGACCCGCATCCCCATGAAATTGCAAAAGAACTTAACATGTCGATTGATAAGGTTCGTGAAATCATGAAGATTGCCCAGGAACCCGTTTCCCTGGAAACGCCTATCGGTGAAGAAGAGGATAGTCATCTGGGTGATTTCATTCCCGATGATGATGCGCCGGCGCCGTCTGAGGCAGCATCCTTTATGCTGTTAAAAGAGCAGCTCAGCGACGTTTTGAATACGCTTACGCCCCGTGAGGCCATGGTTTTACGCCTGCGCTTTGGCTTAGAAGACGGTCGCGCCAGAACATTGGAGGAGGTCGGCAGGGAATTTAAGGTAACCCGTGAACGCATTCGTCAGATTGAGGCAAAGGCGTTGCGGAAATTGCGTCATCCCAGCCGCAGCAAAAAACTTAAGGACTATTTGGAATAAAGTATAGAAGCATAATAAACATCCCCTTTTCGTATACATGAAAAGGGGTGTTTTTATGTGCCGGAAGAAAATGATATTTTTTACGTTTCACTTGAAACGTGTTTTATGCTTGTTCCTTTTTTTTACGGTTTTTTTGCTGTCAACCTGTTTTGCTTTTATGACATATTCGGATGAAGAAAGCTGTAAAGGCGGAAAGCTTGCCATTGTAATTGACGATTTCGGGCTGCAAAGAGAAGGGGTTGCTCAAATGCTTGGCTTAGAATGTAAGCTGACAGTTGCCATTATGCCATTTTTGGAGCATACAGAGGATGACGCAGAAGATGCGCTCGAAAATGGAAAAGAAGTGATTATCCATGTGCCGATGCAGGCAAGCTATCATGACCCAAGTGGGTATTTAGGGCCCCGGCCGATTCGCGTTACCGATACAGAGGAGACAATAAAAAAATGGGTTGATGATGCGGTTTTGGAATTACCGGAGGCGAAGGGCGCCAACATCCATATGGGAACCTTGTGCAGTTCAAAAGAATACATCATGCAGCCCTTGCTGGAAGCGTTAAATGGATATAACCATTATTTTGTTGATTCTAAAACGAGCGGTAAAAGCGTTTGCAGGGAAGTGGCCGGAGAGATTGGGATTTCGTTCTATGAGAACCATGTTTTTTTAGAGCATGAGCAGAAAAATAAACAGTATGTAAAAAAATGCCTGACAAAGGCAATGGAGATTGCCCAAAAAAGAGGACAATGCATCGCCATAGGCCATGTGGGGCATGAGGGTGGCAGGATAACAGTCCAGGCTATTCACGAAATGCTGCCTGCATTTCATGAAAATAATATAGAGCTTGTTTTTGTCTCAGAACTTCGTCCTCTGGACGAAAACAAATAAGATAAATTTGACAAAATTTCTTGTAAAATCTTTTACCTTGTGTTACAATAGGATAAAATGGTATATTTTATGTACTCATATACATCGTAGAGAAAACAAAGGAGAATGAAAGTGAAAGCGAGTCCTGCTTCGCATTATATACGAATTACTCTTTTAACCATCGCGCTTTGTGCGCTGTATTCCCTTATGGACGGGCTTGGCACCACGCTGGTCGGCTTATGTATAAGCAGTTGTTTGGCACTTGCGTTTTATAATGAGCATTATGGCAAAGCCATTGCAAACAGTCTGCTTGTTGTTATCATTTTTTTCTTGCAGCAAGGTGTTGTATCTGCACTTATGACAAGCGTTCCGATTCTGCTTGTTGCGTTGTCTTTGAACTTGGGCGCAAGATTACGCTTGCCGCTTTTTCGGGTTGTTTTGATTTGCTTTGTTTTGTATGTATCTGATATTGTTATTAATCTAAAACTGATCAGCTATGTAACCGACGGAGAAATGACAATAAGCAGCCTTATGCTGCAACTGGGAGAAGAGATTCGTGCTCTCCCGCAGTTACAGTCTGCTGACCCGGCTGTTAAAAACGTGGTAGAGCAGGTGATTCGCACAAGTGTGGATGCATCCATTCGGTTTGCGCCGGCTGTTTTTATGATTATCAGTATGGCCCTCGCCTATGGTGTTGTTGCTTTATTCAAAGCCATGCAGGTTAAACGTGGCGTTACCATGGATTTCTGGGTTCCGTTTACAGCACTGCATGCCCATTGGATATTGGGAGCACAATATCTTCTTTTCGGAATTCTTTTATTTTCAGCGCCCCAGGGGTATTTCTTTGATTTAACTGCCAATGTGCTGCTGGTTATGAGCTTCATTTTTGTTGTTTTGGGTGTTTCTGTTATACTTTTCAAAAGCCAACTCAATCCCGGCGGAAACGGAAATGGAAAGTGGATTATACTTTTAGTCTTGTGTGTCATCGGCATGGTGCTTTTGCCGATTCTTGTATGCTTATTTTATGGTCTGACGGACAGCTTTTTTGATTACCGCAAGGCTGTACAACAAAAGAGAGAACAATAAGCCGCTTCTGGTGCGGCATAAGGAGAGGTTTTATGGATACAAACCGAAAAACCGGATTTTATTATGTCATGGGTGGATTTTATATTTGCATTATCTTTATTTTGGGCGCTATCACCTTTTTGTTCAATCGCTATCTGGCAATAACGGAATGGGTGTTGGGGCTTTTGCTGACAATCGTTCATTTTCTTTACAAAAAGCATACACAGCGTAAGATTGCGGACATGTTTGCCAGCATGACGGTGGATATTGGATCTGCTATGCAAAATGCGTTGATGAATTTTCCGTTGCCCACGTTAATCATTGACCGTGCTGGCAAAATCAAATGGAATAATGACCTGTTTTGTGATGTTGTTGAGGAAAATGGACTGTTGGGCAGGGATGTATCATCTGTTTTGCCGTCGCTAAACACGGAGTCCTTTTTTGCCGAGCCTTTGGTTCCCATTGCTGCAACGGTTGAGCACAAAGACAGGACATTCCGTGTTTTTGGAAGTCACACACAGTCTGAAAGTAAACAAAATATAGTTGTGCTGTATTTTGTTGAATTAACAGAGTATGTTCAATATCAGCAAAAATATGAAGATGAGAAAACCTGTGCCTGCCTGATTTTTGTGGATAACTATGATGAACTTATGGAAACAACGGCAGTGAGTGATGTGCCGCAACTGCAAGCACAGTTATATAAAATTATTAATGACTGGGTCAGCAAGCACGGCGGCGTTTTGGTTAAATATGAAAAAGATAAGTATTCTGTTTTGTTCGAGCAACGTCGCATAGAGGACTTTATTAAGGCTAAATTTGATGTTTTAGCAGATATCCGTGAAATTGCAGAAGGCAATACAATCCCTGCCAGCATCAGTATTGGTATCGGAACGGGCGGAGAGACCATTATAGATAATGACGAATTCGCCAAAAATGCAGTTAACATGGCGTTGGGCCGTGGCGGCGATCAGGCTGTTATCAAAGATCAGGATCAGTTTAGTTTTTATGGCGGTAACAGCAAGGAATATGAAAAAAGCACTCGTGTTAAAGCAAGAGTTGTCAGCAATGCCCTCAGTGGTTTGATCAATAATGCAACAAATGTTATGATTATGAGCCATAAGGATGCGGATGCAGATTCCTTAGGTGCGGCCTTTGGTTTATATCGCATGTGCCGGATGCAGGATAGGTCTGTTCATATTGTTCTGGAAAGCTATGACCAGACGGTTAGGAATTTCCTGGAACGCTTTGAACCCATTGAAGAATATGCAGGTCTTTTCTTAAATGTGCAGCAGGCGCTGGCGCGCACAGACGAAAACACACTTTTGATTGTCGTTGACACACATAAACCCAGCCTGGTTGAAGCGCCGGCGTTGCTTAAAAAGACGGAACAGATTGTTGTGATTGACCATCACAGACGTGGCACGGAATTTATTGAAAATACAGTTTTGATTTATCACGAACCCTATGCGTCTTCAACCTGTGAAATGATGACGGAAATTTTGCAATATTCGTCTAATAAATTATCATTAACAAAGCTTGAGGCAGAATGTTTATATGCCGGTATTGTTGTTGACACAAAGCATTTTACCTTCAAAACAGGCGTCAGAACCTTTGAAGCAGCGTCGCTTTTGCGTAAACAGGGCGTTGATACTGTGGCCATTAAAACAATGTTCCAACAGGATTTAAGCTCCTATATCAAACGTGCCACCATTATCCGTGACGCAGAAGTGATACGGGATACCATTGCTGTGAGCGCATATCGCGAACTGGATAAAAATATTCATATAACCATTGCACAGGCAGCCGATGAACTGTTGAACATTAAGGGAATTACGGCATCCTTTGTTCTTTGCAAAACCGAGGAAGGCGTCAGCATCAGCGGCCGTTCCTTAGGTGGCATTAATGTGCAGGTTATTTTAGAAAAACTGGGTGGCGGCGGCCATTTGACCATTGCCGGAGCCCAGCTTAACGATTTGACCATTGAGGAGGCCAAAGAACAGCTTTTTGCTGTTATTGAAGATTATTATCTGGAATCAGTGAACTAAGAAGGAGAAACAAAATGAAGGTTATTTTAACAGCAGATGTAAAAGGTCATGGTAAAAAAGGAGACATGGTTAATGCTTCTGACGGCTATGCAAGGAACTATTTATTGCCTAAGGGATTAGCTGTTGTTGCCGATAAATCGGCTGTCAACGAAATGGAAAGCAAGAAAAGCGCAACGGCTTACCATAAAGAACAGGAAAGAAAGCAGGCAATGGAGCTGGCTGATCAATTGAAAGAAGCGGTTGTTGTTTTCACAGCAAAAGCAGGCGAAAACGGAAAGCTGTTTGGCTCAATCACAGCCAAAGATGTGGCAGAAGAACTCAAAATGCAATGTCATCTTGTTGTTGATAAAAAGAAAATTCAGTTGCCTGACGGCATTAAAACCTTAGGAACGACCAAGGTAACTGTTAAGGTCTACCCTGAAATCTCGGCTGAAATTTCTGTTAAGGTTAATGCGCAGGACTAAGCTCTGGTTGTATTTGAGTATGCTAATCATCCGATTAATTAGGCAGGAAGTGATAGAGAATGGATAATGCAATGCCAAAGGTAATGCCTCATAATAAAGAAGCGGAGCAATCTGTCTTAGGCGCCATGCTGATTGATGCAGACTGTGTCACGCTTGTTTTTGAGAGCTTATCTGTAAATGATTTTTATATTGAAGCAAATCGCTTGGTATTTTCTGCTATGCAAGCGCTTTTAATCGTGATGTTCCGATTGACCTTGTCACGGTTTCGGAGGAATTGACAGTGCAGGATTGTCTGGCAGCGGTCGGTGGCGTGGAGTATCTGGCATATCTTGCATCCACATTGCCTACCACGGCTAACGTCAGACAGTATGTGGACATTATGCACGACAAAGCCCTTTTGCGTCGGTTGATACATGCCTCCGGCGATATTATGGACATGGGCTATTCTCCCGGGGCAGCCTCTAAAAACATTGCCGATGAAGCAGGTCGCTTGATTTTTGATGTTCTTGAAAATCAGCAGCAACGAGGAGTTGTGCACATTAAGGATGTGCTACTACAGACCCATGATTCACTGGCTGAGATTTACCAGAACAAAGGGAAGCTAACCGGTGTTCCTACCGGTATTACGGAACTTGATAAAATGTTGTTTGGGCTCCAAAAGTCAGACTTTGTTTTGATAGCGGCTCGTCCTTCTATGGGTAAAACAAGTTTTGCACTTAATATTGCAAGCTATGCGGCGGTTCATGCTAATGTTCCGGTTGTCATTTTCAGCTTGGAAATGTCCAGCACGCAGCTTGTTTCCCGTATTATCAGTTCGGAAATGTTGATTGACAGTAATCATCTGAGAACGGGTGAACTGGATGATGACGATTGGGAAAAAATAGCGGCATCCTTAACGGCTCTCGGACAAGCTCCTATTTATATTAACGATTCGACCAACGTGACAATCAGCGATATCAGAGCAAAATGTCGTCGCTTAAAGCTTGAAAAGAATTTAGGGCTGATTGTGATTGACTATTTACAGCTGATGCAGGGAACAAGAGCAGAAAATCGTCAACAGGAGATTTCTGACATTTCCCGTTCGCTCAAGATTTTAGCTAAGGAGCTGGATGTGCCGATTGTGGCTCTGTCACAGTTGTCGCGTGCGCCCGAGCAACGTTCTGAGCATCGCCCGATGCTCAGTGACCTGCGTGAATCAGGTGCCATTGAGCAGGATGCTG
This sequence comes from Oscillospiraceae bacterium, assembly GCA_015068855.1. GTDB lineage: Bacteria > Bacillota > Clostridia > UBA1381 > UBA9506 > UMGS755. Next base: position 22,097 of record SVJS01000014.1, read on the forward strand.
ACGTTGTTATGTTCCTGTACCGCGATGATGTTTATAATCCTGATACGGAAAAGAAAAATGTAGCAGAATGTATCATTGCCAAGCACAGAAACGGGTCGGTTGGTACAGTTGAAATGTTCTGGGCAGGGCAATATACAAGGTTTATTAATTTGGATAAAAATCATGAATAATGTGTTAAATAAGGTCAAAGAAACCATTTTTCAGCACTCTCTGATTGCTAAGGGCAGCAAGGTTTTGGTTGCCTTATCAGGCGGTGCAGATTCCGTGTGCTTATTGCATGTTTTGCGTGTGCTTTGCGACGAAATGTCTTTTACGCTTTATGCTGCCCATCTGAATCATGGCTTGCGAGGAGAAGAAGCAGACCATGATGAAGCTTTTGTGGCAAATCTGTGTAAAACATGGGGAATTCCCTTGTTCACGCGTCGTCTTGCTGTTAAGTTTTTGGCAGAGCAGGAGGGCTGCGGTCTGGAAGAAGCAGGGCGCAAGGCACGATATGCCTTTTTCGCTGAATTATTGGAGGAGCACGCTATCGATGTTGTTGCCACTGCCCATAACAGTTGCGACAACGTTGAAACTGTGATTATGCGCCTTATGCGCGGGACAGGCATTAACGGTCTGGCGGGCATTCCGCACAGAAACGGTCATGTTGTCAGGCCCTTATTGGATGTTTCACGCGAGGAGATTGAGGATTATTGCCGTGAGGCAGATATTTCCTACTGCCTTGACAGCACCAATCAGGATACGGAATTTACCCGTAACCGTGTGCGGCATATGCTGCTCCCGATGATTGAAGAATCTTTTAATCCAAACTTTAAGAAGAATTTTCAGGAACAGATTGGTCTGTATGCTGATTGTGCTTCTTTTATTCAAAGAGAAACCGAGAAGCTTTTTGTGCGTCATGTCAGACAAATGCCTGGGGGATGTTGCTTAGAATGTGAGCCACTGGCAAAGGAAGAGCCTTTTTTGGTCATGCAGCTTTTGCATGCTTTGTTGTCTGAACTCTCCGGACAGAAAGAAATTAACATGCAGGCCGTGCAGGCGGTCAAAGCCATTACGGATAACCAAACAGGGTCCGTCCAAATCACAAGAACACTTGTTGCCGAAGTTTGTTATGGCGTGCTTTATATCAGGCAGGACAGAAAAGAGCAGCCGTTTTGTTATGACATCAATGGAAAAGAAGAGCTTATTATTTCCGAAACAGGGGACAGAATTTGCATTCGGGAACCGCGCATAGTGTCGGATGAGCCGGGGCAGAAGATTTATGTCGATGCTAAAAAGCTTGCTGGTAAGAAATTACAGGTCCGTTCCCGCAGGACGGGGGATTATTTCTATCCCACGGGCATGGAAGGTAAGAAAAGCTTGCAGGATTACTTTGTAGATAAAAAAATACCGCATTTTATGCGTCAATTTGTGCCGATTCTCTCAGCGGACGATGACATTGTCTGGGTTATAGGCATGCGGGCAGACAGGCGCTATTTAGCACAGGAAAATCAGGAAAATGTTTTGTGTGTTACATATGATAAGGGGGATAACAATGAGGGAACTGGAACAAAATATTGAAAAGGTCTTAATTACGCAAGAGCAAATTGCTGCAAAAGTGAAAGAACTTGCTGCCGAGATGGATGCGTTTTATCAGGATAAGGAAGTTTTGCTTATATGCATTTTGAAGGGTAGTGTAACGTTTTTCAGCGATTTGACCCGTGTTGTTTCTTTTCCTGTTATGTATGATTTTATGTGTGTTTCCAGCTACGGGAACAGCACAGTTTCAGGCGGAAGCGTCAGAATCTTAAAAGACGTTTCTGTTGATATTGCCGGTAAACATGTTTTGGTTGTTGAAGATATTTTAGATACCGGTAATACCTTAACAGCACTGTTTGCTCAGCTTGAGGCCAGAAATCCGGCTTCCTTAAAGCTTTGCTGTTTCCTGGATAAGCCGGATAGAAGGACAAAACCCATTGAAGCAGATTTTACAGGCTTTCAAATTCCGGATGAATTTGTTGTTGGTTATGGCCTTGATTATGATGAACAATATCGTCAACTACCTTATGTTGGCGTTTTGAAGCGTAGTGTGTACGAAAAATAAAAATTTTACCTAAAAATGAATATAAAGTAAATTTTTTTCATAAATCTTGTATTTTAAGGTATACTGTGTTACACTACGTTTTGTCCATGGAGTAGAAAGGGTGATATATTCTTGAAGAGAAAGAATATGGGCGGCATTGGTTTTTATGTGCTGCTGTTTCTCATTGTTCTGATTATGTTCGGTGTTTTCAATTACGAGCCGGGCATAAGCAGTATTAAATATTCAGATCTATTAACGTACATTAAAAACGGTTCGGTTTCTGAGCTTGTATTGACGGAACGGACAGCTCTCATCACCTTACGTGATGTGGAGGTCGTTCGTCCCAATGATGATAAGCGTGTTGCTGATATATCTTCTATCTTTATTTTGTATGAAGATGCGGGAGATGCCATTCGCGAACAAATAGAGCAGGGAACGCTTGTGGTTGATACACCGTCGCCGCAGGAAATGCCCTGGTGGCTGTCGCTGCTCCCGACACTTTTGACAGTCGGCATTTTTGTTCTGTTCTGGTTTGTATTTATGCGTCAGGCCCAGGGCGGCGGAAAAGCCATGTCTTTTGGGAAGAGCACAGCCAGAATGACGCAACACGGAGAAGCCAGAACAACATTTCAGGATGTTGCCGGTGCTGATGAAGAAAAAGAAGAACTGGCTGAAATTGTGGAGTTTTTACGTGACCCCAGCAAGTTTATTGAATTAGGCGCGCGGATTCCGAAAGGTGTTCTGCTTGTCGGACCTCCGGGTACAGGTAAAACCTTACTTGCAAAAGCAGTTGCAGGGGAAGCTAAGGCGCCGTTTTTCAGCATCAGCGGTTCTGACTTTGTTGAGATGTTTGTGGGTGTTGGTGCTTCCCGTGTTCGTGATTTGTTTGAGCAAGCCAAGAAGCATGCGCCCAGCATTATTTTTATTGATGAGATTGATGCTGTGGGTCGTCATCGTGGTGCCGGCCTTGGTGGCGGACATGATGAACGCGAACAAACCTTAAACCAGCTTTTGGTTGAAATGGATGGGTTTGGTGCTAATGAGGGCATCATTATTATAGCGGCAACAAACAGACCTGACATTTTAGACCCGGCGCTGTTGCGTCCCGGTCGTTTTGACAGACAGGTTGTTGTTAATTATCCTGATGTTACAGGACGAGAGGCTATTTTGAAGGTGCATTGTCGTGCCAAGCCTTTGGCAGAGGATGTTGATCTTTCTGTTGTTGCTAAAACAACTGTTGGCTTTACCGGCGCTGATCTTGAAAACTTAATGAATGAGGCGGCGCTTTTGGCTGCTAAACAAGGGAAGAAACGGATTGAAATGTCCGACATAGAAAATTCCATTATTAAAGTGATTGCCGGACCTGAAAAGCGCTCTAAAACCATTACAGAAAAAGAGAAGCGCCTGGTTGCGTATCATGAAGCAGGGCATGCACTTGTTCAGCGCTTAACGCCCGGTAGTGACCCCGTTCATGAGATTTCCATTATCCAGCGCGGACGTGCCGGCGGCTATACCTTATCTCTTCCGCTTGAAGATAAGAGTTATGTGTCCAAGCAAGATATGTTAAATCAGATTGTAACCTTGCTGGGCGGTCGTACGGCTGAAAAAATTGTGCTGGATGACATCAGCACAGGAGCATCCAATGATATCATGCGTTCTACCAAAATCGCTCGTGAAATGGTCACCAAGTATGGTATGAGTGATGCCTTAGGCCCCATGACCTTTGGTTCTGATAACGATGAGGTCTTTTTGGGTATGAGCTATGCTCAGACTCGTGATTACAGTGAACATGTTGCGGCGGAAATTGATGCAGAAGTCAGAAAGATTGTTGACCATGCCTATAAAACCTGTGAAACAAAGCTTTCTGAAAATCGTGACGCCTTAGAACGGGTAGCACAGGCCTTGATTGAAAAAGAAAAGCTTTCCGGTGAAGAATTTGAAGCGTTGTTTGTTGGAAAAACAACACAAAGTGATGCACCGGAAGAGGAAGTTTCAGTTGAAACAGATGTAACAGGCGATGAAATCACGGATGATACCGTGCAATAAAAACTTGCCTTAAAAGCTATTGTACAGCGAAACATTTTCTGCTGTTCAATAGCTTTTTTTTACCAAAATTGACGTATTTTTTCTTGTTTTTTGTTAAAAATTATATGTTTTTTGTAAATTAGACTTGCAAAATTTCGAAAAAAAGTATATGATAATATATGGAGTTATAAGGGATATTTTAGACAATCCCTCATAAAAAGAACGGAGGAATGCAGAATGTTGGGACAAGTTTTTCAGCCTGTGTTGGAACAAATGAGAATGGTGTCCGGAAAAAGCATGGGTGTGTTCAATAATGCCGGCATGATCATTGCGTCAATCGGCAAAACTCTTAGCGAGGATGTAGCTAATGATGCTTTGTTGAATGTTACAGCCAATGGGAAACCTTTTACAATGGATGGGTATAGCTTTGTTGCCTTTGGTTTGCGTAATACACTGGATTATGTTGCCTATATTCACGGAGATGACGCAGACGCCCAAAAGATTTGTCAGCTTTTGTCCGTCAGCTTGTCCAGTCTGCAACTGCATTGCGGCGATAAATATGATAAGATTAACTGCCTGAAAAACATTCTCTTAGGGAATGTTCTGCCGGGCGATGTATCTATGCATTCCGCTGAACTCCAGATTGATACAGACATTCCTTGCGTTGTCTATATTGTGCAGACACAGGAGCCTTCTGAAGCTTCTGTTCAACATATTTTGCAGAACATGTTCCCGGAACAGGATTTTGTTATCAGCATTGATAATCTAAATGTTGTTTTGGTTAAGTGTTTGCCTGCAAACTATAATCGTGATATGCTGAATAAAATTGCAAAGAGCATTGTTGAAACAGTCAGCTCCGAACTTATGATTCCGGTATATGTTGGTGTTGGTACGCCCACAGATTCTCTGCAGGAAATTGCGCGCTCTTATTCCGAAGCCAAGCTTGCCCTGGAAATCGGCCGTGTGTTTGAAGGGGATCGGTGCGTTTTAAGTTATGATGCTCTGGGTATTGGTCGTTTGATTTATCAATTGCCCAGAAAGCTTTGCGAACTGTTTTTAGATGAAATCTTCAAAAAGGAAAGCATTAATGTGCTTGACGAAGAAATCATTCAGACCATTTACAAGTTCTTTGAAAATAACCTGAATGTCAGTGAAACATCGCGTCAATTATTTGTTCACCGTAACACACTTGTGTATCGACTGGATAAAATTGAAAGACTGACGGGGCTTGATTTGCGTAAATTTGATGATGCAGTTATTTTCAAAGTTGCCATTTTGGTCAATAAGTACTTACATGCCGATACGGCAAAATTTTAATGTCTTTGGGAGTTTTTTATGATTATTTTCAGTAATGTATCGAAGATTTACGATAACGGAACAAAGGCCTTAGATAATATCAGCTTTTTTATTGAACGTGGCGAGTTCGTGTTCATTGTAGGTCCTTCCGGTGCCGGTAAATCTACGTTGATTAAACTTTTGATGCATGAAGAAACAGCAACATCCGGTGAGGTTATCATTAACAGCGTCAATGTCAATGCATTGAGTCAGAATCAAATACCGTATCTGCGTCGCAATATGGGCGTAGTGTTTCAGGATTTCAGGCTTCTGCCTAAAAAAACTGTTTATGAAAACGTGTCCTTTGCTATGGAAATTATCGGGGCAAGCCGTAGGGAAATCCGCCGTCAGGTGCCCGTTGTTCTCAGTATGGTCGGATTATCTCATAAAGCCAAATGCTATCCGAATCAGTTATCCGGCGGAGAACAGCAACGTGTTGCTCTGGCGAGAGCTTTGGTTAACAACCCCTCTTTTTTGATTGCTGATGAGCCTACGGGGAACTTAAACCCGAAGACGGCTATGGAAATTATGGAGTTACTTAACGAAATCAATAAACGCGGGACAACGGTTATCATGGCGACTCATGCCAAGGATATCGTTGACCAGATGAAGAAGCGCGTTATCGCCATTGAAGACGGTGTCGTTGCCCGAGACGAAGCCAGAGGAGTTTACGGATATGAAAATTAACAGTGTTAAATATTTTGCGAGGGAAGCATCAAAAAATGTTTTCTCCAACGGATGGATGAGCCTTGCCTCTGTCTTTACAGTAGTTGCCAGCCTTTTGGTGTTTGGTATTGTCATGGTTCTGGTTTTGAACCTGAATCATATGGTTGCAAAAATGGAGAGTGATTATGAAATCACAATGACGATTGATGAAAATCTGACCGAGGCAGAAACAAAGCGGTTAGGCCAGATTTTAGAGGATATTCCCAATGTTTCAGAGGTCGTTTTTGAATCCAAGGCAGAGCGAATGGAGGCACTTCGCGTTCAATTTGGCGATAATGCATCCTTGCTTGACAGTTATCAGGGAGACAAAAATCCGCTGCGTAACTGGTATAAAATTCGCTGTGTGGATTTGAACTTATTCAGCGAAACCGTCGAGGCAGTCAAGCCTTTGCATGGCGTTGTTAAAGTTATCAGCAACAGTGAGATTATAAAAAAGCTGACTTCTTTTTCAAGTTATGTCAGCCGCGGCAGTATCGTTTTGATGTTTGCTCTGGCGATTATTTCAATATTCATTATTTCAAATACCATTAAATTGACTGTCTTTGCCCGCCATAAAGAAATTAACATTATGAAATTTGTGGGTGCCACAGACTGGTTTATTCGCTGGCCGTTCATTATTGAGGGTATGCTGATTGGGTTTATTGGTGCTTTGATTTCGTCGGCGGTTATGAGTCTGGTGTATAAGGGCTTAACATCTTTGTTCTTATCACTGCAAATTGGTTTTATGTCCTTCATTCCCATGGGCGACATTGTTCTTTTAATGACAACGGTCTTCATTTTCATGGGGATTGGTCTGGGTGCAATCGGCAGTTTGATTGCCGTTCGTAAGCACTTGAAGGTTTGATACAATTAAATAGATGTATATCGAGAGAAAATGCAAAAAAATACTTGCATTTTCTCTTTTTTTATGGTAAACTATTATGGCAATTACGCATGCGTTATGATTTTGTGGGTGGTGCCGAGTTCTCGGTTCCTGCAAAAAGTGAGTAGCGCAGAGGTTATGCAAATAAAACCGGAGGTGACAGAAATGTCAGTAATTTCAATGAAACAACTGCTGGAAGCAGGCGTCCATTTCGGACATCAGACCAGAAGATGGAACCCCAAA
>SVJS01000021.1 GCA_015068855.1 Oscillospiraceae bacterium
GGGCCCGGGAGGGAGGCCGGAAATTTTTGATGATGCGCTTTTGGACCTAAAGAAACAGCGACAAGAGCTTGAAGAATACGCCGGACTTTTAAGAGAAATTCAGAGCCGTGACGAAGTGCCACCGGAGATGATTGATGCTATTCGCAAACTCTCTGTTGCAGATGCCATTAAATATGGAGAGGCTTTTTTGCAGTTAAAGCCACATGAATTAGAATCATATATAAATGATTGGGTGGCGATTGAGAATCTGGCTCAAGAGACATCACAAGAAAGCTATGCTGAAGATACCAAAATGGCACTAGAGCAGATTGAACAGGAATTATCAGCTTGGTATGGCAGCATTCCCTCAGGTTTTTTTCATGAAGGAGAGCTATCAGCAGAGGCTTTTGGCAATGCTTTTGTAAAAAAGCTGCAGTCCATGAGGCAGATGCTGGAGGAGGCCGTTCAATCGGTTGTGATACAACCATTGGAAAATGCGGAAGCCTTTGCAAAGAAATCGACCGGAGTTGTGAACAATGTACAGCAATCTATGACCTATGTGTTGCAGGGCAGTGGAGAGACGGTTGCAGAGCAACTTCAAAGCGTTAGAAATCATGCAATAATAGAAAAGCTTAGGGGTGGTTATGGTGATTTTGCTATACGAAAATGAATGGGGTCGTTTGACCATTGCAAAAGAGTTTGGCTTGCATGTTAAAGAAATAAGCGGTTTAGGCGTGCCTAAGCAGGAAAGTTCGGTTATTTCTTATGTGAATCAGCCGGGGCAGCTTTTTATTTCAAAACGGGATACAGCGAGGGTGATTACCGTTTCGTGTGATGTGCTTAGCGGGAAGGAAGGTCTCAAAAGGCTGCTTAAAATAATGCATCATCCGGGCAAGATGACCATTGTATCTGATGGACAGGCCAGGTCGATTTTCTGCCGGTGCACGACAATTGATGAACCGATAAAACGAGGTTCTTTTATACGAAGCGTTGTGTTGCAATTTACCTGTGATAATCCTTATTTTACAGATAAATCACCATTTGCGGCAACCCTCTTTTTGCGGGAGGATATTATTTGTGATACGTTTATGCTGCCATGTATGTTCTCAAAACGTGTGAGTCGGCGGTTGATTCATAATCATGGTGACCTTAGGGCAGAGCCGGTGTTTAAGGTTTGCAATCGGTCAAAGTCGGAAACGGAAGCGCTTGAAAAAGGCGGCGTTGAGTTGATTAATCACACAACAGGCCAGCGCATTTTACTTGAATGCACCACGGATTTGGGTGAGACTATTACAATTGATATTAAGAATCGAAGTGTTGCAAGCAATGTTAAGGGAAATCTTGCAACCATTCTTTCGCAGAACTCGTTTTTATCGGACTTTTGGCTGGAGCCGGGGGTTAATGATTTAGAGGCGATTAACTATAACCCAGGGGAAATCATTGATGTTGTACTTTCTTTTGACAACCAATATCTCGAGGCGGTGATTTGATGGAAGACGTGCGGTTTTATGATTTTGAGTGCAATCTTTTACATGTTGAGCACGATATTATATCCTGTAACTGGATGCTTTATGAAAATCAGGTGGGGACATTTGAAATGCATGTGCCGGTTAATCGTATGATTGTTCAAGTTGTGATGCAGAATCGGTATATTGTGGTTGTTCAGGGAGACAAACAGGCAATTATAACAGGAAAACGACTGGGGAAAGATGCGGTTTTTTATGGCAAGACGTGTAACTGGATACTCTCGCGCTTTTACATAACGGAACCTTTTAATACGGATGAATTATATGATAAAGGCTGGCTGGAGAGCAAGGATGCACAAAGAATTTGCCAATATGTGTTTGAGGAAGGCATGGGTCGCATAGAAAACTTTGTCTTTGAAGCATGTGGTGGCGGCTTGGGGGATGTGTTTTTAGAAAATACGGAAGCATCTTCTGTTCTTAGTCTTGTAGAAGCCTGTGTGAAGCAGGTGCAATGCGGCTATGAGGTTTTTTTCGATGTTAAAAACAAACGATGGGTGTTTCGATTGTTTAAAGGCAAGTTGTTGACATTTGTTCTTTCGGAAGAGTATCGTAATTGTTATGATGTTGAGTATTTTGAAGATATACAGGATTACTTTACAGGTGGTTTTTTTGGGCAGGAACAGGAGGATGGTACCTCTGTTTTGACAAAAATTCCTTCTGCTCTGGAAGGTATTTATGCCTGGGAAACAGATTTAGCCGCCAGGACTGAGCAGGAGGCGAAAGACAATTTAAAACAGTATTGCGTGAAAAGGCAGACGGATGCTCGAATTTGCAATTTGGCTTATGGCAGGGACTATGGTTTGAACGATACGGTGCAACTACGCATGCAAAAAGGAGAATTCTTTACTAAAGAAGTGCAGCGTTTTGTGGGGGTACATCTTTGGTATGAAGAAAACAGTGTGGGTGAACAACCCGTTTTAGAAGGAGAGGTGGCGTGATATGGGATATAGAGTAAATTTTTTAGATAATCAAACCGTGACGGCACTTGATATGAATGCGATTACTGAGGAGTTAGGAAGTGGTGCCCTTTCTTTTATGGATGACACTTTGTATGGTGTGAAGGATTTGAATCAGATTTCTCATACGCTGGTTGGCAAGGGTGTATCACGAGGCATGAGCCTTTCGCTACAGGATGGTCAGGTGAGGATTGCAGAGGGTTCAGCCTTTATGGCAGACGGAAAGCGGGTTGAAGTGGACCAGGATGGCGTGCTGCTGGATTATGTTTCTGGTGCTGTCAATTATGTTTGGCTGTATCGTGATGTGATAACAGATTTTGTTGTACCGCGCTGCACAACAGAGGAGCCTTTTGGTGAGGATTTTGTTGTGCTTGGTAGCATTTCTAAAGATGGGATGATTGATGGGCGTCCGGATTTAGCTGTTATGAAAAACAGTTTTTTAGGTCTTAACAAAATGGAAGTATATACGCTTGAAATAACTAACGGGGCTGGTGCGAGAGAGGCAGAAGAGGAATTATTTCAAGAAATTCCGCTGACTTATGAGGGACATCGTTGCATCTTTGTTACGGGAACCAGCAGTCATGAACGAAAGAATAACGTATGTGGCGTTGTGGAGCTTGAAACCGGTGAGACCTATGGTTTATTCGGTCATGACAAAGGCAATGCGCCCCAATATGCAGAAAGACAAATAAACAATGAGGGCATCCTTACGGTTTGTTGGTGTTCTAGTGGCTATTATGATTATCAAAACTCGTTGCGATTTGAGCTGGGGACTGACAATGTGCTGCGCCTATATC
>SVJS01000015.1 GCA_015068855.1 Oscillospiraceae bacterium
CGGCGCAAATAGCGGCAAGACCAATGCCGGTGTTTCCGCTGGTGGGTTCAATGATAACAGAACCGGGGCGGAGCAGGCCTTTTTCTTCGGCATCTTCTATCATGTAAAGGGCAGCACGGTCTTTAACAGAACCGGCGGGATTAAAATATTCAAGCTTTAATAAGATGGTTGCACCGGTATCGGTCGGGTATTCATAAAGAGGTGTGTGCCCGATTAACTCGGTGATGCTTTTATAGACTTTCATGTTTCATCGTCCTTTTTTCTTTGTTCCATTTTGATAGTTATTATAACATGCGGTCCTTTGTTTGTCAATGTGCGCTTGGGGGAGCATTCAAAACTTTAAGGTATAAAAATTTGGCAGAGGGACATAATAAAGGCAGTGTAAGCAATAAGGAGGATGACATGAAGAAAACAACAAAACAAAGGAAAAAACAATATTCCAAAGCTACCTACATAGCTGCCATGGCGGCAGTTTTTGTAGGAAGTGCGGCCCTCGTCAGTCTGGTGCGTTTGAGCCCCTTAACTCTGCAAACAAAGGAGCAGGAAAGCCTTTCGTTGCCGGAAGTCTCCATGGACTCTGCCTGGTCCGGTCTTAGCTCAATAGAGGACAAGACACCAGATGTTTCAGAGACGGTCGAGATGCTTCCGACCATGGCAAACGATGTTTTGCAAACAGAGGAAGCAGAGCCGGGCTATGCTGCCTCTGCGCCGGTTACACCGCCCAAACTTATCATGCCTGCGGCAGGAGAAATTATGCATCCTTTTTCCGGGGAGACCCTTGTCAAATCCAAAACCATGGGAGACTGGCGGGTGCATAGCGGGGTAGACATCCGCGCATCCATTGGCGACGCGGTGTATGCTGCGGCAGACGGGGTCATCGAGCAAGCATATCGTGACCCGCAAATGGGTTTCACGATTATCGTAGCCCATGGTGGAGACTATAAGACCCTGTATCAGAATTTGGCCTCGGTGGATATGGTCACAGTTGGACAAAAAGTGGCGCAGGGAGATTGTATTGCAGCGGTGGGAGACAGCGCAGCAGCCGAAATGCTGGAAGAAGCCCATCTCCACTTTGCCATGCAAAACGGAACGGAGTTTATTTCGCCGACGGAGCATATGCAATAAAAAAAGGCAGAAACGATTTGTTTCGTTTCTGCCTTTTCCCTGCTTGTTACAGTGCCGGACGATTAAAAACCTCCTGCCATCATCATAAACAGGATATATACTACCCAAGATATGATTGCAGCAATTCCGCAAGCCTTTGCGCATTTGGGGCGAGACTTAGCTTTTACAGGCCAATAAATAACTCCGAAAAGAGGAATTAAAACAGCGAGTATAACCAGGCCTACACTTACGCTATCATCAACAGCTGCTACTTGGTTTGCCGGTTTGGTGGAACATCCACATTTTACGCAAACAACAGCATTATCGTTGATTTCAGCGCCGCAGTTTTGACAAAATTTCATACTGATGCACTCCTTTCTATAATACTTTGCTAATGAGACGGACAATACGGTCTCTTGCTTTGCATAGTTCATTGGTTTTTCCTAACGACATGCTTTGTAGCGCAATTTTATACTGATAACCTGATCTTATGGTTATTAACATTGCAGCTTTACCCTGTATACAGGATGTAGGCTCAATTTTTACGATTTCATTTAAGGATATTTCACTGGGAATATTGGCTCCTGAATTTAATGCCAAACCAAGCAAACCGCCTCTTTTTAGGAAGGCCTTTCCTGCACTATCTTTTGTAAAGATAATTCGTTTGTTTGTTAAGGAAAACATTCCTTGCGCTATGCTGCTCATAACAAAAGCAGAACTATATTGCTCAATCAATTTCTCGTCAGCTCCGAGATGTAGGGGAACTTTTGACATTATCTCAGGAAAGTCTCCCTCTATTGTTTTAGATACCGTTGTTAAGTTGTTATTATTTGCTCCTGTTGAAACACGTGAGCCACAACTACCACAAAACACGTCATTGTCATTCATCTGATTACCACATTTTGGACAAAACATTTTTTTACCTCTTTTCTTATAATTTATAAATATTATAGTTCAGCGAGAAAACCCACGCCTATAATTATTAACATAATAGAAAATATTGACAATCCAATATTAATCCATCCTAAAACGATCCCTGCGTCCGCAAGATTTTTGCCTTGTTCATTTCGTTCTTCTATTTGGGTTTTGGCGGATTGACCAAGGATGACAGCGACGATTGCCGTAATAATCCACCCAAAAATAAATGAAGCACAAGCTAAAACTAAACTCCAAACAGCATATGTATTTGTTTTATAAGGATTCTGTTGCCTGTTAATATTAAAATTAACATTATGCTCTGTCGTATTGTTTTTTATCATACAACCACAACCTGGGCAAATAACAGCTTCCTGCATGACCTCTTTGCCACATGCTGGACAATACATCATTAACACCTCGCCACAAACTTAAAGAGAAAGATACCGGTTTTCAATCTCTAAAAAAGCCTGTTCGTTTTCTAAAACATAACCTCTTACAGCAATTAAATAATATATGGAGCCGATAACACCTATAATCCCTCCTATAACAAGATTGTAAATTAAGGTAATAATAGCCCCTGCTAATGGCTTCATCTTTGATATAATGCCAACTGGATTGTTAGGGAATTCCTTGCTGTAATTTAGGTCTTGTATTGATGAAATCAAGTTTAGCAGTCCAACAATAAGTAAAACCCAATTAAATGAAATGCCCATCAATATTTGTATTCCGCCAATGATAACCCAGATAATACCATTTGTCTTAATTCTCTGGGTAATCGTATTAACAATAGAATCAGGAGCAAAAATGGTATAACCCATTTGGTTGCTATGCGCGGAAGTCCCGGGAATAGCACATCCACACTTTACACAGACAATAGCATTTTCATTAACTTTGTTTCCACAATAGGTACAATATCTAGCCATAAATACTCCCTTTTTCGACAAATTTTATTTGATTATATCATAATAATATCAAAATGTCAACTCAAAAGAGGTAATTATTTTAACTCAAAAAAGTTAAAATAATTTTTGAGGTGATGAAATTGAATATAGGAGAAGCGACCAAATTGAGAATACTTGAACTTTGCGATCAAAATAGCATAACAGTTAATAAGCTCGCAACGTTAAGCGGAATAACACAATCCACACTAAGCAACATTGTTGGTGGGAGAAACAACAGCACAACAATTTCTACAATAAAAAAGGTATGTGATGGATTAAATATTTCAATAAGAGAATTTTTTTTATCGCCGTTATTTGATAATTTAGAACAAGAAGTAAGATGAAAATGAATACCGAGAATTTACCCAAACGAAAACCTACACGATTAAAAGGATATGATTACGGGGCACCTGGAGCATATTTTATTACGATATGTACACAAGACAGAAAAGAATTGCTATCTAAAATAATTGTAGGGGACGATGCCTACATCGTCCCGCAAAATAATTTGTCTAAAATCGGTTTGATATGCGATAAATATATTAACAACATAACCAATAAATACGAAGATGTAACCGTTGATAAATACGTCATAATGCCAAATCATATTCATTTACTTATATTTCTTCACGGGACGATGAAGGCATCGTCCCCTACAAAGAACATAGAAACTATTATTCGTTCATTTAAGACGATGGTTACAAAAGAAATGGGTAATTCTATATGGCAAAGGTCATATCACGACCACATAATACGTGGTGAAAAAGAGTATCGGAAAATATGGGAATACATAGACACCAACCCAATAAAATGGGAATCAGATTGTTTTTACAATAAATAAAGGCTCTCGCAAAATTGCGAGAGCCTTTTTGTTACTCTTCAAAGTGTGCCTCTTAACCCGAGGCATCCCTAACTATTTAATGCCTGTTAAGACAGGCTTACAACCTGTTCAACATAGGCCTTTTCATCTGTGATGAAAATGGAGGTTGCAGACTGGCCGGTTGCAACGTCAAACCAAACGGTGCTGCCCTGTGTGAGCTTTGCATCGCCGCCGGTTGCGCCTTCGCCCATAACAAACAGGTCAGCAAATGCTTTTGTGCCTGCCATTTCTACAACATCGCAACGGATACGCATGCTGTAACCGCCCTCTTTGTTCTTCCAAACCAGAGACGGATAATATGTCAGGCGAACATCGGCGCCGGAACGCTTGTATACGGAATCATCCATAAAGGCTAACATGTCAGTGAAGATACCGGCATATTCACGAGCAAAGTTATAATCCTTAACAGGTGCGGCAGCCTGGGAAACAGCTGGTGTGCTGTAAACAGCGGCCGGCATGCCTTTCAGCTTCAGGCGGTAATTGCCGTAGGGGGTTTCGGTTAACAACAGTGCATGGTCAACGCCGACGGGCTTTGAGGTCGCAGGATGAATATCGGTTGTGATATCGGTCTGAGAACCAATCACATCATCCATCAGAATGCAGATAGCAATGAATTCACGAACCGTAATCGGTGCGGATAAATCCTCTTTCAATGTGATGACGCCGCGATCCTTGGCAAAGGTCAGGCAGATGTTCATCATGTCGTTGATGTCAGCAGGCAGTTTCTCTGTTTTTGTGCCATACATAATGGGGGAGTTGGATTTATAGATGAACTGGTAAACCAAAGCGGCAACCGTATCGCCGAAGGTAGCCTTTTTGTCTGCAAAAGCAGCGGTTAACTTGTCCTTACCAAGGCAAAGGTTGCAAACAGCGGCCAAATCGCGGGCGTAAGCATGTTCAAACTTGGCGGAGGTGTTTAAGTAGCTGTAAGACAGGTTTGTTTCCTCGTTACCGATACGCAGCACCGCACGGGCCATAGCACCGTTGGTCATGGTGTCGTCGGGGTTAAAGGCTTTGCCGTCAAATAAATTCAGGCCGTTATAAACGTTTTCTAAAATTTTGGGGCTGACAGTGTCAGCAAAAGTAACTTTGTTATCGGCAACCTTGCGGGCACGGATGATTAAAACGGCGGCCTCGGCACGGCTTAACGTGTCATTCAAACGAAGGTTTATGCCGTCATCCCCCTTAATTAAACCGGTTTCATATACCCAAGCGGCAGCAGAGTCGTTTTTAGGATACTGTCTTGTGATCATGGACGGAGCAAAAGCGGTTCTGATTTTGCCGCCACGATTCCATAAAAGTTCAGCAACCAGGCCGCGTGTGATCGCCTTGTCGGGAGCAAAATTATTGCTGCCGTCTTCGGGGAAATCAGCCTTCATTATGTAATCATAGGCCCAATGTGAGCTGGCAACGTCATCGTAATCTTTGTCGCGGACATTGGTGCCGGTGCCCAGCATTTTAACAAACTCAGCGCGGGTTACGGTTCCGTTGGGGCGGAATGTACCATCCTCGTAACCGCGGACGGTTCCCTCAGCGACTAATGTCTGAATGTCGCTATAAGCCCAATGGGAGTCAGCTAAATCGCTAAAAGACAAAGCGGAAGCAGAAAATCCAATGGTAGAAATGAGAAGCAGAGAAGTCATAAGTATCGATACAATCTTCTTCATGAAAGAGTCCTCCTCAGTAATTATAAAGTTACTATAAGTATACCATAAGTTCAGGATAATTGCAAGAACATGTTATAATTTTCTGGACCGGCTGCCAAAGTGTGAAAATTTCCCAAAATAAAGCAGAAAAACTATTGACAAAGCGGGTGGGGCGTGCTATAATAATCGTTAGTTAGCAGAGGCTAACTAAAAGACGGTTGTAAAACACAATTTATGTTTTACGGTATAGAGTACGGCATTTTGTTACAGATAAAGTAGGAGGCACAACATGAAAACAATTCGTATAGCCATGGCAGGGAATCCCAACTCCGGAAAAACAACTATGTATAACGGGTTGACCGGGCAGAACGAAAAGGTGGGAAACTGGGCCGGGGTTACGGTTGAGAAAAAGGAACATGCTGTTAAAAAGGCATTTGCCGTGGGTCAGCAGGAGCTGGTTGCCGTTGACCTCCCCGGGGCCTATTCCATGTCGCCCTTTACCTCGGAAGAGAGTATAACCAGTGCCTACATAAAGGAAGATAACCCGGATGTTATCGTTAATATTGTGGATGCGACCAATTTAAGCCGCAGTCTGTTTTTCACAACACAGCTGTTAGAGCTTGGCATCCCCGTCGTTGTGGCGCTGAATAAAAGTGATATCAACGAGAAAAAGAAAACCTATATCGATACGGAAAAACTGGCCATTGAGCTTGGTTGTCCTGTGATTGAAACCGTTTCCACTTCGGCTGAGGGTCTGCAAGCGGTCATGGCTGCGGCTGTGGCGCAGGTGGGTAAAGGCCAAAAGGCACCCTACGTGCAGGCGGCATTTGACGTAACCGATAAGGCAGCAGCGCAGGAGGCTGACAGAAAACGTTTTGCCTATGTTGACAGCGTTGTCAAAATGGTGGAAACACGAAATATTCTGACCAAGGATAAGACCGTTGGCGATGCGATTGATGCGGTTCTTACCAATCGGTGGCTGGGCATTCCGATTTTTGCCTGCATCATGTTTTTGGTTTTTGATATTTCACAGTCCTCTTTTGGCCCCTGGGTTGCCGAAGCGCTGACGGGCCTGATCGAAACGTTCCAGGGGTGGGTTTCGGGACTTGTGGCAAATACGCATCCGCTTTTGCAAGCACTTTTGGTGGATGGTGTCATCGGCGGCGTCGGCGCCGTTGTGGGCTTTTTGCCGTTGGTTATGGTGATGTACTTCCTTATCGCTATTTTGGAAGATTGCGGGTATATGGCTCGTGTTTCCGTTGTTTTGGACCCGATTTTTAAGAAGGTTGGTCTTTCGGGGAAATCGGTCATTCCGTTTGTTATCGGCACGGGTTGCGCCATTCCTGGTGTTATGGCCTGCCGCACCATCCGTAACGAGCGTGAGCGAAGAGCAACGGCCATGCTGGCGCCCTTTATGCCTTGCGGCGCCAAGCTCCCCGTTATTGCACTTTTTGCAGGCGTGTTCTTTGCTGATGCTTCCTGGGTGGGCACCTTAATGTATTTTGTGGGCATTGCCGTTATCTTTTTTGGTGCGTTGATTGTCAACAAAATTGCGGGGTATAAAAAAGGGAAGTCCTACTTTATTATTGAGCTCCCCGAATATAAAATACCCTCTGTTAAAAGAGCCTTTTTCTCCATGTGTGGCCGTGGCTGGGCTTACATAGTCAAGGCGGGAACGGTTATTCTTGTTTGCAACACCTTAGTTCAGATTATGCAGTCCTTTACCTGGGAATTTCAACTGGTTGAGGAGGGAATGGAAAGCAGTTCCATTTTGGCCTCTGTTGCAACGCCCTTTGCATTTCTTTTAATTCCGTTGGGCTTTGGCGTTTGGCAGATGGCAGCCGCTGCTATCTCGGGCTTTATTGCCAAGGAAAACGTGGTGGGAACGCTAGCGGTTTGCTATGGTGTAACCAATTTTATTGATACGGAAGAGCTGGCTTTAATCGGTGGTGGAAATGAGGTTGCAGCCATCTTTGGTCTCACGAAAGCGGCAGCTCTTGCCTGCCTGATGTTCAATCTGTTTACACCGCCCTGCTTTGCGGCGATTGGTGCCATGAATGCCGAAATTAAGGATAAAAAATGGATGCTCGGCGGCATCGGTTTGCAACTGGCAACGGGCTATATTCTGGCATTTTTGGTCTATCAGGTGGGGACAGTTCTCACAGAGGGATCGCTCGGCCAGGGCTTTATCCCCGGCTTGGTTGCAGTGCTCGCCATGATGGGCGTTATGGCTTATCTCATGGCTCGTTCTGAGACACGAGAAAAAGCGGAATATATTCTGGAAAAATAAGCACAAAAGGAGGCGACAGTATGGAACAGTACCGGGTAACAGGTATGAGTTGTGCGGCTTGCAGCGCGAGAGTGGAAAAGGCAGTTTCAGGTCTTGATGGCGTGACGGCATGCCATGTTAACCTGCTGACAAACTCCATGGCTGTTGAGGGCAAAGCATTGCCGGAAAGCGTGATTGCCGCCGTGCAGGAGGCAGGCTATGGTGCTGCTTTGGCGCGTGATGCCGGTAGCGGCACAATGGACGATAGCGGCTCGTCGGCGGAGAGTGGAAAAAAAGGAACGCTTACAGGTCGGTTTCTTGTTTCGCTGTGCTTGCTGGCATGTTTAATGTACCTTTCCATGGGTGTGGTGATGTTTGGCTTTCCCTGCCCGTCTTTGTTGGTGCAAAGCCCTGTTGCCATAGGCCTTTTGGAGCTTTTACTTGCCGCTGCGGTCATGGTTGCAAATCAGTCCTTTTTTGTTAATGGGTTTCGTGCCCTGTGGCATCGTGCCCCGAATATGGACAGTCTGGTAGCCATCGGCTCTTTTGCGGCCTTTGGTTACAGCACCGTTATGCTCTTTGAGATGATTTTGCACAATGAAAGCCATTTGCATGGCCTTTATTTTGAATCGGCGGCCATGGTCGTCACATTAATTACCTTAGGAAAAATGCTGGAAGCCCGTGCCAAAGGAAAAACCACGGATGCCCTGGCCGGTCTTGCAGCTCTGGCGCCCAAAACGGCAACGGTTTTGCGGCAGGAGGGAGAAGTGACGCTGCCCATCGAGGCGGTTATGGTGGGGGATATTTTCATTGTTCGTCCCGGCAGCAGCATTCCCGTCGACGGCGTTGTGGTTGAGGGCGTGAGCGCCGTGGATGAATCAGCGCTGACGGGAGAAAGCATTCCCGTTGATAAAACGGTTGGGCAGACGGTATCAGCAGCCACCATGAATCTGTCAGGTGTTCTCGTCTGTGAGGCAAAACGTGTGGGCGGGGAGACAACCCTGGCACAGATTATTCGTATTGTGAACGAGGCTTCTGCCACCAAGGCGCCTATTGCTAAAATTGCCGACAAGGTATCCGGCGTTTTTGTGCCGGTTGTCATTGGAATTGCGGCTATAACACTTCTTATCTGGCTTTTGTTAGGGCGCACGTTCGGGTTTTCGCTTGCCAGAGCCATTTCCGTTCTGGTCATCAGCTGTCCCTGCGCGCTGGGCCTTGCTACGCCGGTTGCCATTATGGTCGGCAGCGGTGTGGGTGCAAAGCACGGCATTTTGTTCAAAACAGCGACTTCTTTGGAAATTACGGGCAAGGCACGCACGGTTGCGCTGGATAAAACCGGCACAATTACAGAGGGCAAGCCTCGCCTCACGGATATATTGCCCGCGGACAATGTCAACCCTGAAAAACTGGTATCGGTGGCGCTCAGCTTGGAAGCAAACAGCGAGCACCCGTTGGCCAGGGCGATTGTGCAATACGGGCAGGACAACAACATACAAACGGAAAAAGTGACAGATTTTACGATTTTCCCCGGCAACGGCCTTTGCGCGATGTTGGGCGGAGAGCTGATTTGCGGCGGAAACCGTGCTTTTGTTTGTGAAAAAACAGGGCTTGCAGAGCTTCCTGTGGCCGGGGCTGACGCCTTGGCGGAACAGGGGAAAACGCCACTTTATTTTGGCTGTGGCGATGCTTTTTTAGGTGTTATTGCCGTGGCGGACACCGTCAAGGAAGACAGCCGCGAGGCGATTGAAAGCATGCATAAGCTAGGGCTTCGGGTTGTGATGCTGACAGGAGATAACGAAAAAACGGCACGGGCCATAGCAGACTCTGTCGGCATTGATACGGTGTATGCCGGCATCCGGCCTGATGATAAAGAGGCCTGCATCCGTGCGTTGCAGAAAGAGGGCCCCGTTATTATGGTTGGCGACGGCATCAACGATGCGCCGGCGCTGACGAGAGCAGATATCGGCATCGCATTGGGAGCCGGCACGGACGTTGCGATGGATGCGGCAGAGGTTGTGATTATGCATAACCGCCTGTCGGATGTTGTGTCGGCCATCCGCCTCAGCAACAAGGTTCTTCGGAATATTAAAGAAAATCTGTTTTGGGCTTTCGGGTATAATTTGATTGGAATTCCTCTGGCGGCAGGTCTTTTCATTCCCTTTGGTATGACCCTGCAACCCATGTTCGGGGCTGCGGCTATGAGCGTTTCCAGTTTCCTTGTGGTTTCCAATGCCCTGCGGCTGAACCGGATACAATTTCAAAAGAAAGTGGAGAGGATTGTTATGAAGAAAAAAATGAGTATTGAGGGTATGATGTGTGGTCACTGTCAGGCTCGCGTGCAAAAGACCTTAGAAGAGCTGCCCGGCGTTGTAAGCTGCACAGTCAGTCATGAGACAGGAACGGCTTTGGTGGAGCATGATGCAAGCCTTACTGATGGAGCCCTGCAAGCTGCTGTTGAGGCGCAGGGTTATACGGTAACAGGTATTGAAAACGCCTGATGAGGTGGCGTAATAAGAATTGTAGAAAGAAGGCGTACACCGGTACGTCAAAAATAAGGCTGTAACAAAATGTTTTTCATTTTGTTACAGCCTCTTTTTTAACCCTGCACAGAGGGACAAGGCGAAATTGTTATAAATTTGTCAAACTATACTGAATTTTCTGTTTTTCATGAATTAGAGTTGACTATTAAGGCCAGTTATGCTACAATAAAATGGTATAATCGATAATTGGGGTTTCATGGGCTTTTTCAAGAAATAAAGCCTTTTCTTCCTAAGAAAATAGCATTTTTTTACAGCTGTTTTTTGAATCACGGCTATGCTCCTCAGAGTCGATTGTTACAGATGTTTAATGAACGATAATTTGTCACCGCCCGGCGGGACAAGATACATAATGAAAGGAAGAGGAAGTAATGGATTTTCGTATTGAACATGATTCGATGGGCGAAGTAAAAGTTCCTGCTGACCGTCTTTGGGCAGCGCAAACACAAAGAAGCCATGAGAACTTTGAAATTGGCGTTGGGATTGAAACCATGCCAAAAGAAATCATTCATGCTTTCGGTGTGCTGAAAAAAGCAGCCGCGCTGGCAAATAACCAGCTCCGCAAGGAGAAAATGACGGATGAGAAAGCCGCCGCTATTTCACAGGTTTGTGATGAGGTCATGGCAGGCAGCTTAAACGACCATTTTCCGCTGGTTGTGTGGCAGACAGGCTCCGGCACACAATCCAATATGAATTCAAATGAAGTGATTGCCAATCGCGGCAATCAGATTTTGGGCGAAAAACGTTTGCATCCTAATGACGACGTTAACATGAGCCAGTCCTCTAACGATACATTCCCCACAGCAATGCACATCGCTGCTGTTCTGATTTTGGAAGACAAGTTAATCCCTGCTGTTGAAACGCTGATTAAAACCTTTAAGCGTTTAGAGGCAGAGAACGAGGGGATTGTTAAAAGCGGCAGAACCCATTTGCAGGACGCAACACCGATTACATTCAGCCAGGAAATCAGCGGCTGGCGTTCCAGCCTTGAAAAGGATGTTGAATTAATCAAGCGCTCCCTTGAGCCTCTCTATGAACTGGCTCTGGGCGGCACGGCTGTTGGTACCGGCTTAAATGCGCCCAAGGGCTTTGGCGAAACGGTTGCCAAGGAAGTGGAAAAAATTACAGGAAAGCCGTTTGTTACCGCTGTTAACAAATTCCATGCTTTAACCTCCAAAGATGAGCTGGTGTTTGCACACGGCGCCATCAAAGCGCTGGCCTGTGACATGATGAAAATTGCCAACGACGTTCGCTGGCTGGCATCCGGTCCCCGTGACGGTTTAGGCGAAATCTTCATTCCTGAAAACGAACCCGGTTCTTCCATCATGCCCGGCAAGGTTAATCCCACCCAGTGTGAGGCCGTGACCATGGTTGCCGTTCAGGTTATGGGTAACGATGTAGCTGTTTCCATGGCAGCGTCTCAGGGTAACTTTGAGCTGAATGTGTTCATGCCGGTTGCAGCTTATAATTTCTTACAGTCTGCAAGATTAATGGCTGAGGCTATCCTGTCTTTCAATAAAAACTGCGCTGTGGGTATCACAGCCAACAAGGAAAAGATGCATCACAATCTGCATAATTCCTTAATGCTGGTTACGGCGCTCAATCCTTACATAGGTTATGAGAACGCAGCCAAGACTGCTAAAAAAGCCTTCAAGGAAAACATCTCCTTAAAAGAAGCTTGCGTTGCTTTGGGCTTTTTGACAGAAGAAAAATTTGATGAGGTCTTTCATCCGGAACAAATGGTATAAACATGGGAGGTCGTACAATGAAAATGAGTTATTTTCCGGGCTGTACCCTGAAAAATAAGGCGTTGGATTTAGATGCTTATGCGCGTCGATCTGCCGAAGCTTTGGGCGTCAGCTTAGAAGAAATTGAAAACTGGCAATGCTGCGGTGGTGTTTTCACAACGGCAAAGGATGAGGTGGCAACGAAACTGTCAAGTGTTCGTGCGCTTAAAGATGCGCTTACCAAGAATCAGCCACTGATCACTGTTTGCTCAGCATGCCACAATGTTATCAAGCAAACCAACCATGCCATGCAGACAGACAGCGAATTTGCCGCCAAGGTAAACCGCTACATGGCAGAGGAGACAGATTATTTGGGCGAAACGCAGGTGTATCATTACCTGGAAATGCTTCGCGACGTGGTTGGGTTTGACACCTTAAAAAGCAAAGTGGTGAATCCCCTTAGCGGTAAAAAGATTGCAGCGTATTACGGTTGCCTGCTTCTGCGTCCGAATGCAACGATGCAGATGGATGACCCGGAAAATCCCCGTATTATCGAAGATTTTATCCGTGCCATCGGCGCAGAGCCTGTTATCTATGCAAACCGTAACGAGTGTTGCGGTGGCTATGTGACCATGGAAAGCCCCGCGCTTTCCAAGGCAAGGTCAAATGCCGTGATTGAGGATGCAAAGGCAGCCGGTGCCGAGATGGTGATTACGGCTTGTCCTTTATGCCGTTATAACCTGATGAAAAACGGAGCTGATATTCCGGTGGTTTATTTTACAGAACTGCTGGCCGAGGCGCTGGGTGTAAAGGAGGATACACATGAGTAAAGAGTATCTTCGTGACGACATTATAAGAAGCAGCGGTGTTAACCCTAAAAAATGCATGAAATGCGGCAAATGTTCCGGCACATGCCCTGCCTATGATGAGATGGAATATCATCCACATCAGTTCGTCAGCATGGTTGAGACCGGTGACATTGAGCCTTTGATGGCATCCAAAGGTTTATACAGATGCTTAACCTGCTTTGCCTGTGTGGACAGATGTCCCCGCGGTGTTGAACCGGCAAAGCTTGTTGAGGCTGTTCGTCTGGCGGTTATCCGTCAGCAGGGTGCTAATCATTTGAGCGCTGAAACAGTAGCGGCTTTTTCTGACGATGAAACGCCGCAGCAGCTGCTTGTCAGTGCATTCAGAAAATACAGTAAGTAAGGAGGAAAGGACAAAATGCAAAGAGTTGGTGTTTTTGTATGTTGGTGCGGCAGTAATATCGCCGGCACAGTTGATGTGCAGGCCGTATCTGAGGCCCTGAAAAACGAACCCGGTGTCGTCTTTTCCGCCAACTATCAGTACATGTGTTCTCAGGCAGGACAGGACATGATTAAGCAGGCAATTATCGAGCACAAGCTGACCGGTATTGTTGTTTGCTCCTGTTCACCCCGTATGCATGAGGCCACATTCAGAAAGACCGCGCAGGCGGCAGGAATCAACCCCTACATGGTTGAAATTGCGAACATCCGCGAGCAGTGCTCCTGGGTACATAAAGAAATGGAAATCGGTACAGAAAAGGCTATCATTTTAGGCCGTGCTGCCATTGCCAAGGTTAACTTAAATGCACCGCTGACACCCGGCGAAAGCCCGGTTACCAAGCGTGCCCTCGTTATCGGCGGCGGTATTGCAGGTATTCAGACAGCCTTAGACATTGCTGATGCCGGCTTCTGTGTTGATATCGTGGAGAAAAAACCCACCATTGGTGGTAAAATGGCGCAGCTGGATAAAACATTCCCGACCCTTGACTGTGCAGCCTGTATCTTAACTCCGAAAATGGTTGATGTGGCACAGCATGAGAAAATCCGTATTTTCTCTTATAGCGAGGTTGAAGAGGTTGGCGGCTTTGTTGGTAATTTTGATGTCAAAATCAGAAAGCACGCCCGCTATGTTAACGAAGATATTTGTACGGGTTGCGGCGATTGCGTAAGCAAATGTCCCATGAAAAAGGTTCCCAACGAATTTAATCTGGGCATGGATAACCGCAGCGCGATTTACATTCCTTTTGCACAGGCTGTTCCCAAGGTTGCAACCATTGACCCCAATGCCTGCAACATGATCAAGAACGGTAAATGCGGTCTTTGCGCCCGTGTTTGTGCTGCCGGTGCTATTGATTACACCCAGCAGGATGAAATCATTGAAGAAAAGTACGGTGCTATTGTGGTTGCCACCGGCTTTAACCCCATCAGCATGGATCAATTTGATGAGTTTGCTTACAATCAGTCCAAAGACGTTATCACATCCTTGGAGTTTGAGCGCCTGACCAATGCGGCAGGTCCTTCTGCCGGTAAGCTTCTGCGCCCGTCAGACGGTAAGCATCCCCAGACAATTGTATTTGTTCAGTGCGTTGGTTCCCGTTGCGATGCCTGCGCTGAAAAGGGCAAGGAATATTGCTCCAAGATTTGCTGTATGTACACAGCCAAGCACGCGATGCTGACACGTGATAAATACCCCGATACGGATGTGTATGTATTCTATATTGACGTGAGAACACCCGGTAAGAACTTTGATGAGTTTTACCGCAGAGCCGTTGAGGAATACGGTGTTCATTACATTAAGGGTATGGTCGGTAAGGTAACACCGCAGGGCGACAAGCTGAAAGTGCAGGCATCTGACCTGCTTGCCAATAAACAGCTGCACATTGACGCTGATCTGGTTGTTCTGGCGGCTGCCATTGAGCCGGATGCATCAGCAAGACCGCTGGCAACCATGCTGACAGCCAGCATGGATACGAACGACTTCTTCACAGAAGCGCATCCGAAGCTGCGTCCTGTTGAAAGCCCCACAGCCGGTGTGTTCTTATCCGGTGCCTGCCAGGGCCCGAAAGACATTCCGGAAACCGTTTCGCAGGCAGGTGCTGCTGCCGCTAAGGTGATTGGTCTTTTGGCTAAGGATAAGCTGCAAGGTAATCCCTGCGTTGCCAGCGCCAATGAGATGATGTGTAACGGTTGCTCCTCTTGCGAGCGTGTTTGCCCCTATGGTGCCATTACCTATGAAAATAAAGAGTTCCGCATGCCGAACAGAACAACGGCCATCCGTCGTGTGGCTTCTGTTAACCCTGCCGTTTGTCAGGGCTGCGGTGCTTGTACGGTTGCTTGCCCGTCCGGCGCTATGGACCTGCGCGGGTTTGCAAACAAACAAATCATGGCGGAGGTAGATGCGATATGCAAATGAGTGAATATAAGCCTTTGATTGTAGCGTTTTGCTGCAACTGGTGTTCGTATGCAGGTGCGGACTTGGCGGGTAACAACCGCCTTGCTTATCCGGCTGATGTTAAAATCATCCGTGTTCCGTGTTCCTGCCGCGTGAATCCCATGTTTATTCTGCGCGCCTTCCAGAGAGGTGCCGACGGTGTTATTTTGTGCGGTTGCCACCCCGGTGACTGTCATTACACCTCCGGTAACTATTTCACCCGTCGCCGCATGGCGCTTCTGTTCTCCATGCTTGACTTTTTAGGCATCGAGAGAGAGCGTACCCGTGTGGAATGGGTGTCTGCTGCTGAGGGTGCAAAATTTGCTGCAACCATGAACGATTTTGTGGCAACCGTTGCGGCTTTGGGAGAAAATAAGAGATTGGAGGATCTGCGATGCAAACGATAACGCGTGAACAATTACTGGACAAAGCAGTTTCTCTGTTATCAGATGGTACAGTTCAGGCCGTTTTAGGCTGGCAAAAGGGTGAATTTGATTATGATATCACCCCTGCCGTTTTTGAAACGGAGGATGCCCTCAAAAAGAATTTCGTATGGAATGATTTTTGCGGCGCCAATTTTTCAAAATACCTGATTGAACGTACCAAGAAAATAGAGGGTAAAATTTTAGTATTCTTAAAGCCTTGCGATACATATAGCTTCAATCAGCTTTTAACCGAACATCGCTTTGATCGGGACAAGGTCTATGCCGTTGGCATTCCCTGTGACGGTATGATTGATATTGCCCTTGTTAAAGCAGCATGCGGTGATGCCATTTCTTCCATCGATACAAGCGCTGATACCATTCAGGTTGAAACCTTATATGATGGTGCAAAGACAGTGGATAAGGCAAGCGTTTTAGCAGAGCGTTGTGTTGTCTGCAAGAGTAAGAAGCATGTAGCTTATGATGAGCTTTTAGGCGAGGATGGCGAGGTTTTGGACAACAACCGTTTTGATGAGGTTGCGCGATTAGAAGCGATGAGCGCAGATGAACGCTTTGCTTTCTGGCAGAACGAGCTTTCACGATGCATTCGTTGTAATGCCTGCCGTGACGTTTGCCCGGCCTGCACCTGTGAAAAATGTGTCTTTGGCAATCCGGAATCCGGCGTTGAAAACAAAGCCGTTTCCGATAGCTTTGAAGAAAAAATGTTCCACATCATCCGTGCGTTCCACGTAGCCGGACGTTGTACGGACTGTGGCGAATGTTCCAGAGTTTGCCCGCAGAACATTCCGCTGCACCTGTTAAACCGTAAGTTCATTAAGGATATTAATGCATTTTACGGCGATTATCAGGCAGGTGCTGAGGTTGGTTCCCGTGCACCGCTGGTTGACTACACAACCGAGGACTTAGAGCCCGGTGAGGTTTTTGATAGGGGGGGTCAAGATGCGTAAATGTCTGCTTACTTCCATTGATGCCGTGCTGGCTCAGCTTGCAAAGGCAGGCGATGTTTACCTGCCTGTTGATGGCGATGACGGTGCTGCCTCCTTCAAAAAATGGGAAGAGGGCACAAAGTGGAGTGAAAAACTGAACACAGTCAGAAGCCCCAAAGATTTCTTCTTTCCTCAGACAGAAAACCTGATGGAGTTTAAGCGCGAGGGCAAGAACATCGAAATCATTGATGTGCGTGACGAAAAGGCCGATTTTGTTGTGTTCGGCGTTCGTGCCTGCGATGTTAAGAGCTTTGATGTGCTCGACAGAGTGTTCCTGACAGACCCTGTGGACAGCTACTATGCAGAGCGCAGAGAACACGGCGTGATTATGTCCTTGGCCTGCACCCGTCCTGCTGAAACCTGCTTCTGCGGCACCTTTGATATTGATGCTGCCGACCCGCAGGGCGACGTGACCATGTGGAAAACAGAAACGGAGCTTTTCTTCCGTGCCAACACCGAAAAAGGGGAAGCGCTTCTTGCAAAGCTTGACGGTGTAACGGAGGCCTGCGACGAAGCGGCTGTGAATGCCCAGCAGGAAAAGACCCGTGACATTATGAAAAAGTTGCCTCTGGCCGGTGTTTCCACCGAAAAGTTTGGCGGCGGAAAAACCGATACATACTTTAATGCGCCGGAGTGGAGCGAGCTTTCCGAATCCTGCCTTGGCTGCGGTACCTGTACTTTTGTTTGCCCCACCTGTCAGTGCTATGACATCCGGGATTTTGATACGGGTAACGGTGTCATTCGTTTTAGATGTTGGGATTCTTGCATGTATTCTGACTTTACCAAGATGGCACACGGTAACAACCGTCTGTCACAGTTAGAACGCTTCCGTCAGCGCTTTATGCACAAGCTTGTGTACTATCCGGAAAACAACGACGGTTTGTTCAGCTGCGTTGGTTGCGGCAGATGCTTAGCAAAATGCCCCATTTCCATGAATATTGTGAAAGTAAT
Organism: Oscillospiraceae bacterium; assembly: GCA_015068855.1. Classification (GTDB taxonomy): domain Bacteria; phylum Bacillota; class Clostridia; order UBA1381; family UBA9506; genus UMGS755. The sequence continues at coordinate 17,640 of SVJS01000015.1, forward strand.
GAAGAAGATTGGAGGGTCTGACCATGAATAATCGCGAAGAAACACTGATCCCGAAAATCGGCGTCATTACTGATGTGCGTATTGACACGCCCGACATCAAAACCTTCCGCGTGGTAACACCGGACGGTAAAAAGGCTTTCGACCATCGCCCCGGTCAGTGTGCAATGCTCTCAATTCCGGCGGTTGGCGAAGCTATGTTTTCAATCACATCATCTCCCACCAATACGGAATATATGGAATTTTCCATTAAAAAGTGTGGTTGTGTCACCGAATGGCTGCATCAGGCTGAGGTTGGTCAGCAAATCACCATTCGCGGACCCTACGGTAATCCGTTCCCCGTGGATGATGTTTTTGCCGGCAAAGACCTTTTGTTCATCGCCGGTGGTGTTGGTCTGGCGCCTCTGCGCTCGGTCATCAACTATTGCCGTGACAATCGTGAGCGTTATGGCAAGATTGATATCGTCTATGGTTCCAGAAGTAAGGATGACCTTTTGGATTATAAGGAAATCATTGAAGAATGGACAAACGACGCTGACGTTCATGTTCATTTGACCATTGATAACCCGCAGGAGGGCTGGGATGGCCATGTTGGTTTTGTTCCCAACTATGTTAAGGAGCTGGGCTTTGATACCAACAAGACAGCGGTTCTTTGCGGTCCGCCCATTATGATTAAGTTTACCTTAGAGGGCTTATGTTCCTTAGGTTTTGACAAAACACAGATTTACACCACGTTGGAACTGAAAATGAAGTGCGGCGTCGGCAAATGCGGAAGATGTAATGTTGGTTCAAAATATGTCTGCAAGGACGGACCGGTATTCCGCTGTGATGAGCTTGACGAACTGCCGAGCGAATATTAAGGAGGGGAAATCGTATGGAAAACATGGTTACTATTTTTCTGTTCGGAAAGAAATATGAAGTGCCGGAAAACTTAACGATTATGAGCGCTATGGAATATGCCGGCTATCAGTTGGTCAGAGGCTGCGGTTGCCGTAACGGCTTCTGCGGCGCTTGTGCTACCATTTATCGCATCAAGGGTCAGCATGAGTTAAAGGCATGTTTAGCATGTCAGACCAAGGTTGAGGACAATATGTATATTGCTACCTTGCCGTTCTTCCCGTTGGTTAAACAGGTATATGATATTGAAACGGTTAAGACCAATGAAACCATTATGATGCAGCTGTATCCTGAAATTTATGCCTGCGTGGGTTGTAATGCCTGCACCAAGGCCTGCACACAGGAACTGAACGTTATGCAGTACATTGCATACGCGCAGCGCGGCGAGTTTGAAAAGTGTGCAGAGGAGTCTTTTGACTGCGTAATGTGTGGCGTTTGCTCGTCACGTTGCCCGGCCGGTATTTCCCATCCTCAGGTTGCTATGCTGGCAAGACGAATTAATGGTAAATATCTGGCTCCCGATTGCGGTCACTTAGAGGACCGTGTTCGCGAGATTAAAGACGGCACATTCCAGGATTTAATTGAAGCGTTGATGAATAAGCCCATTGATGAAATCAAAGAGCTTTACAACAACCGTGACATTGAGAAGTAAGGAGGAAATACGAACATGTATGCAGAGAAATTTCAAAGTTCATTAGCTGCAGTTGAGGCAGCAAGAGAAAAAAATATCGCCTTAGAGCCTGTTCGTATGACTGCGCAGCAGAAAGAAGATTTGCTGGCAGAGTTCCATCCGGACTATAAGCAGGGCGAATTCCGTGAACTTTCTATCGGCCCCAACAAGGGCGATAAGGTTCCCACCGAATTGGCTGAAATTCTGCAAGCGCACAGCCGCATCAAGGCAAGCGATGTGGATTTAACCAAGCCGGACTATGAAACTGATGTTTTAATCATCGGTGGCGGCGGTGCCGGCGCATCGGCTGCCATTGAGGCTGATGAAGCCGGAGCCAGCGCCATGATTGTGACCAAGCTCCGTATTGGTGACGCTAACACCATGATGGCAGAAGGCGGTATTCAGGCGGCTGATAAGCCTAACGATTCTCCTGCCACTCACTTTGTTGATGCTTTTGGCGGCGGTCACTATGCAGCTAAAAGAGAATTGCTTTCCAAGCTGGTTTGCGATGCACCTGACGCGATTCTGTGGCTGAACAAATTAGGTGTTGAATTTGATAAAGAAGCAGACGGCACCATGGTTACCACCCACGGCGGCGGTACATCCCGCAAACGTATGCATGCAGCAAAGGACTATTCCGGCGCTGAAATCATGAGAACGCTTCGTGATGAAGTGCTTAACCGTCAGATTCCCGTGGTTGATTTTACCGCAGCCATTGAACTGATTTTAGATGAAAACGGCAACGCTGCCGGTGCTGTTTTGATGAACATGGAAACCAAAGAACTGCTGGTGGCTAAGGCTAAGACTGTTGTCATCGCAACAGGCGGTGCCGGCAGAATGCACTATCAGGGTTTCCCCACCTCGAACCATTACGGCGCAACCGCTGACGGTCTTGTGCTGGGTTACAGAGTCGGTGCCAAGCTTTTATATGCTGAAACCTTGCAGTATCATCCCACAGGTGCGGCTTATCCGGAACAGATTTACGGCGCCCTGGTTACTGAAAAAGTTCGTTCTCTCGGTGCAAAGCTGGTTAACGCAAAGGGCGAAGTGTTTATGCATCCCCTTGAAACCCGTGACGTGTCCGCGGCTTCTATCATTCGCGAATGTAATGCAAGAGGCAACGGTCTTGACACAGGTAACGGCTTAGGCCTGTGGCTGGATACCCCGATGATTGAAGCAATCGGCGGCCCCGGCACCATTGAAAAGCGCATTCCTGCCATGATGAGAATGTTTGGTAAATACGGCATTGACATCCGCAAGGAGCCCATCTTAGTCTATCCGACTCTGCATTATCAGAATGGCGGTCTGGATATCAATGTTAACGGCGAAACCACCAACGTTAAGAACCTGTTCGTTGCAGGCGAAGCGGTTGGCGGTATTCACGGCAGAAACCGTCTGATGGGTAACTCTCTCTTAGACATCATCGTATTCGGTCGTAACGCAGGTATCAATGCGGCTAAGACAGCTAAGGATGTTAAGGTTGGTAAGCTGACCTTAGACCACATTGAAAAGTTTGAAAAGGAAATTGAAGCAGCCGGCATCAAAACCGACACCGTTTCCCCCAAACTGTTACCGAATTACACCAAGCAAAAGAATATCTAAGCATACACAAAAAAGGCAGTCGCTTTTGCGACTGCCTTTTTTATGTTTATTATTCAGAAAGAGATTCCCATTTTTCGTATAGTGAAAGCAGGGCTTCGTTTAATGCATCGGCTTCCTCAGTTAGAACCTGCGCTTTTTCATAGTCTGCGGCAATAGCATTGTCTGATAACAGAGCATCAATTTCAGCCAATCTGTTTTCCGTTTTTTCAATTTCCGCTTCCGTTTTTTTCAGGTCGTTTTCCCTTTTGCGGGCCTCGGCCACTTTTTGCTTTTGCTCCTGATAGGAAAGCTTGCCCTCAGAAACGGGGGCAGCAGCGGGTTGTGTGCTTTGGGTAGATGTCTCTGCCTGTTTTTCTAAAAAATAATCGTAATTACCGTGGTACAGGGTGAGCCCGTCTTTTGTCATGTAACAAACAGAGTGCGCCAGACGATTGATAAAATAGCGGTCGTGAGAGACAATGAGCAGGGTGCCGTCATATTGCTCCAAAGCCTGTTCCAAAGCCACACGGGAATCAATGTCCAAGTGGTTTGTCGGTTCGTCCAGCAACAAAAAGTTCACATCGGAAAGCATCAGCTTTGCCAGCGAAACACGGGCACGTTCCCCGCCGCTTAGGGCGCTGATGGGTGAAAAAACACTGTCGCCGCGGAACAAAAAGGCCGCCAGCGTGTTGCGAATTTCCGTTTGCGTCAGATGAGGGTGGGCGTCTGCAATTTCCTCAAACACCGTTTTGTCAGGGGAGAGGTCAGACTGGGTCTGGTCATAGGCGCCCGGAAAAATATTAGACCCAAGGCGGATGTCCCCGCTTTTTGGCGAGAGCGCGCCTAAAATTAACTTAAAGAGTGTTGTCTTGCCGCAACCATTAGGGCCAAGCAGGAAGATGCGGCTTCCCTTGCGCACGGTCAAGTTCGCATGGGAGAAAAGAGGATTATCTCCAAAGCTCATGGAAACATCAGAGAGTATTAAGACATCCTGCCCGCCGCCGGGCTTGGCTTTTAAGGAAAATTGCAGGGTGGGTGCCTCGCTTTCGGGGGCCTGCAAGGAATCTTCCAGCTTTGCAATCACCTTTAACTTGCTTTCCGCTGTTTTGATGTTCTTTTCCCGATTCCATTGGCGTTGTTGCTTAACAATGCCTTGCAATCTTGCAATTTCCTTTTGTGTATTTTCAAAGTTTCGGGTGATCACTTTTTCATTTTCTGCTTTTAAGGCTAAGTATCTGGTGTAGTTTCCCTCGTACACCGTGATTTTTCCGTATTCCAAGGCGAAGGTCCGGTTCGTGACTTTATCTAAGAAATAGCGGTCGTGGGATATCAGGCAAAAGGCACCTTTATAATCACGAAGAAAGGCTTCCAGCCAATCGATAGCTTTTAAGTCCAGGTGGTTCGTAGGCTCGTCCAAAAGCAAGAGGTTAGCACCGGACAAGAGGAGCCGGCACAGAGCGACCCTTGTTTTTTGCCCGCCGGACAAGGTGGCAAAGGGGGCAGAGAGCTCCGCCTCGGTAAACCCGAGACCCAAAAGGGCAGAACGGGTGCGGTTTTGGTAGGTATATCCTTCCCGTGCGGCAAAGGCTTCGGAGAGTGCATGCTGGCGCCTGGTAAGGCTGTCTAAATCGCTGCCGTTTTCTTCAATTTGCAGAGCAATCTCTGCAAGTTCCGCTTCCATTTCCATAACATCTTCAAAAACAGACAGAGCTTCCTGCAACACGGTTTTATCAGAGGACAGGTTCGTGTGCTGCTCTAAATACCCCAAACGGGTTTGCTTGTTACGAAAAATCTCGCCGCCGGAGACAGACTCCTGTTCCAAAAGCATTTTGAAAAGGGTCGTCTTACCTGTTCCGTTGGCGCCGATTAAGCCGATTTTGTCCGTGTCGCCTATGGTGAAAGAAACGTTTTGGAACAACGTGCGCTCGCCAAATTCTTTTGTGACATCAGAAAGATTAAAGAGATTCATAAAAAACTCCTGCTTCTGCAAGTAATGTGTAGGAAACAAACAGAGCGCCGGCTTTGGACCGGCGCCTTTTTTTAATCGTTAAACTTTTTAATGAGTTTCTTCTGAAGCGCATCATATGCTTCTAGGGCAGAGAAGTTTTTCAGCCCTGCCAGGTAGCCTGTCCAGCCTGCAATCAAGGTTAAAACGGGAACGATTAGCAAAAGCAGGGCAGAGGTTTTTTCAGAAGTAAATCCTAACAAAGAGAAAAACCAGAGACGGACAACGGGCGTTGCATAATCCAGCAGAATAAAGTCCACAGCCTGACGGGGTGCGTTATCGGGAAATTCATAAACCGTGCGAATTACAATGTCCCCCAAAGGCAGGAAATCGGTTTGGATTAAGGCATAGAAGCCGATGATGATCAGGTGGAGCACAACCAGCGGCAGGGCAAGAAACAGCCCCGTCCAGGGAGAATGCGCTCCGGTTTCATACGTAAGGTCGTGCCTTGCGGCCTTGTTGGTTCTGACATAATGAAAAATGAAGAGGATGGCGCAGAACAAAATGCTGTATAGCGGCGGTCCCCAGGGGATGTTCTGGACCAGTACCATAATATATAAACCAAAAAACTGCAACAGAAAGCAAATGCCGTAATCAACAAACATAAAAAGCGTGGTTTTTTTGTGAAAACTCATCCGAATTTCCTCCTTTTCAATATCAGAAACAGCTACCGGTATAATTGTATAGAGTCTAAAATTTTGTCCTGCTTGCAAAACATTTCGGATTCCTCGCGGGGGCCTTCCTCGTGGTCGTAGCCTAAAAGGTGCAGCATGGAATGAACGGTTAAAAAGCCCAGCTCGCGCTCTAATGAGTGCCCGTAAGAGAGGGCCTGCTCTTTTGCTTTGGGCAGCGATATAACAATATCACCCAAAAAAACAAAGCCATCCGTGATATCGGTATCTTCCACAATCAAAACGCCGTCTTCTGCGTTGAGCATGGGAAAGGAAAGCACGTCGGTTTCGCGGTCAATTTGCCGATTATCTCGATTTAAGGCGCGGATGCCCTCGTTATCGGTTATGGAAAGAGAAACGGCTGCATCGAAAGGAAAATCCTCAGCCTGCAGGCTTGCTTCAATGCACGATTTAAGAAGCGATTGCAGATCATCGGAAAGAGTAGAGGCTTCCTCATTTAACAGAAGATTTATCATGCGCGTTGCTCCTTTCGGGCTTTTGCCGTTTGGCATCATATTTTTCATAGGCCTGAATAATTTTTTGCACTAAGGGATGACGCACAACGTCCTTATGTGAAAAATAGCAGAAAGCCAAATCTTCCACATCGGCCAGAATTTTAATGGCTTCTTTTAGGCCGCTGCGTTTGCCGTCGGGCAGGTCAATCTGCGTGATATCGCCTGTGATGATGGCCTTTGAGCCAAAACCGATACGGGTTAAAAACATCTTCATTTGCTCGGGTGTCGTGTTCTGGGCCTCGTCTAAGATAATATAGGCATTATCGAGTGTGCGGCCACGCATGTAAGCCAAGGGTGCCACCTCAATCAGCCCTTTTTCCACATAACTGTTATAGCTTTCGG
>SVJS01000016.1 GCA_015068855.1 Oscillospiraceae bacterium
GAATGGTTTTGCCAAGGTTAATCTCTTCTTTCATACGGGAAAAAATGATAACGTTTGCATCAACGGCCATACCAACCGACAGGATAATGCCGGCAATACCGGGCAGGCTCAGGTTGATGCGGAACCAGGACATGATAAAGGCAACAATGCCGATGTAAGCAATCAAAGCAATGTCAGCCATCAAACCGGGGAGACGATAGAACACCAGCATGAAAATCAGAACCAGTAAAATGCCGATACCGGCAGCAAACAAGCTGGTTTCCAAAGCTCTTTCACCCAAGGTCGGGCCCACGCTTCTCAGCTCAACATCTTTAATGGAGAAGGGCAGGTTACCGGAATTAATCAGGGTTGCCAGTTCCTGTGTTTCGGAAGCATCGGCAAAGCCACCGGAAATAATACAGGTGGACTGGTTAATTGCGGTTTTAACGCTGGGCTGGCTGATGATGTTTTCGTCCAGCAAAATAGCGATATAGTTTCTGCCGGCTGTTTCAGCAGCAGCGGCGCTGGTGGCTTCATAGAAGCTCTGCACACCTTCTTCGTTTAACTGCAACTGAACATAGTGGCCGTTTGTGCCGCTGTCGTCGATGGGGCCGAAAGCAGCTGTTGCGCTTTTAACCATGGTGCCATCTAAAACAACATTATTATCAGCGTCACGGAAAGTCAGCTTGGCGGTCTGACCCAAGGTTTGCACAGCCTCTTCGGGGTTCTGAATGGCCGGGATTTCAACACGAACCTTCTTTTCACCCTGACGAGACACGGTTGCCTCGTTGTAACCTAACGCATCAAGACGTTTTCTCAATACATTTTTAACGGACTCCATCTCGGAATCTTCTGCTGTTTCTGCTTGCGCTTCATAGGTGATAACGGAACCGCCGACCAGGTCTAAGCCTTGTCTGATACCGTTTTCTTCATCCAATGCGGACGGATAGCTTATGTGCCAGCCGAACAACTGGATGTTAAGTCCGAACAGGGCCATATAAGCACCCAGGGCAATCACAAGAACAGCAATCACGAGCTTTGTGATGCTTTTGCTCATTTTGTTTTCCTCCTCGTTGTAAAATCACATAAAATTATTATACATTTTTATTGCCCGTTCGTCAACTAAAAACTAAAAATTTAATAAAAATGTAATGGCATTCCACTTTTTTTCATAAAAAGTATGTTTTTTTAATTTTATAGGTTGCACAAGGGTTGATTTGATGTTATAATATATATGTATGTTTATGCCCAAAAGGGGCAAAGCGTTAGAAAACAGAAGGGCAGAATTATGAACGACGAACAGAAAAAGATACCGAAAGAAGCGGCTTACTATGCCGGACGTTACGGTATTGCAGTTATCGGCGGGGGACATGCCGGCGTGGAAGCGGCCTTGGCAGGCGCACGTCTTGGTATTCCCACGATTATATTTACCATCAATCTGGATTCCGTGGCCAACATGCCCTGCAATCCCTCCATCGGCGGCACAGCCAAGGGGCATCTGGTTCGTGAAATTGATGCTTTGGGCGGGGAAATGGGAAAGGCGGCCGACAAAACCTTTTTGCAATCCCGCATTCTGAATCGGGGCAAGGGGCCTGCGGTGTATTCCCTTCGCGTGCAGTCTGACCGCCGTGCCTATCAAACCCTGATGAAGCACACGCTGGAACAGACAGACAATTTAGACATTAAGCAAGCCGAAATCATCTCTCTTCATTGTGAGGAGGGTCGTGTCCGCGGCGTTATCACCCACACGGGTGCCTATTATGAAACAGAGTGTGCCATTTTGGCCACAGGAACGTTTCTGCGTGGGAAAATTATTATTGGTGATGTGTCATACAGCGGCGGCCCTGACGGGCTGTTTCCGGCAGACAGGTTATCTGACAGCCTGCGCGAGCATGGCGTAACCCTGCGGCGCTTTAAGACAGGCACACCCTCCCGCGTGCTGCGCAGCAGCATTGATTTTTCCAAAATGGAAGAACAAAAGGGCGATGAAGACATCACACCGTTTTCCTTTGAAACGGAGAACCCGGGCGAAAATAAGGTTAGCTGTTATTTAACCTATACCAACGAAAAAACCCATCAGATTATTCGTGATAATCTGCACCGCTCCCCCTTATATGCGGGAAAAATTGAGGGCATCGGTCCCCGGTATTGCCCCTCGATTGAAGACAAGGTGGTTCGTTTTTCCGATAAGCCCCGTCATCAGCTCTTCATTGAGCCCATGGGGGCAGAGACCGAGGAAATGTATGTGCAGGGTTTATCCAGCAGCTTGCCTGAGGATGTGCAGCTTGACATGCTTCACAGCATCAGCGGGCTGGAAAATGCTAAAATGATGCGCACGGCGTATGCTATTGAATATGATTGCGTTGACCCCACAGAGCTTTTGCCAAGCCTTGAATTCAAAGCGATTGGCGGCCTTTATGGAGCCGGTCAGTTTAACGGCAGCTCCGGTTATGAGGAAGCAGCAGCGCAAGGCCTTGTGGCGGGCATTAACGCCGCCCTTTCCATACAGGGACGAAAGCCTTTGGTGCTCGACCGTTCAGAGAGCTATATCGGCACACTGATAGATGATTTGGTCACCAAGGGAACGCCGGAGCCGTACCGCATGATGACCTCCCGTTCGGAATACCGTTTGTTGCTCCGTCAGGACAATGCGGACCTGCGTTTGACAGAAACGGGTTACCGTATTGGCTTAATCAGTCAGGAACGCTACGAGCGCTTTTTGCAGAAAAAAGCCAATATTGAAGCGGAAATTGAGCGCTTATCATCTGTTGTCATCCCGCCGTCTGAAACCGTGCAAGGCTTTTTGGCAGAGCATAAGTCAGCCTTGTTAACGACGGGCATCCGTCTCTCAGAACTGTTGCGCCGACCGGAATTTACATATGAGATGCTGGCGGTTTTAGACCCCGGGCGGCCGACTCTAACGCCGGCTGAGGCTGAGCAGGTCGAAATTCAGGTTAAATATGAGGGTTATATCAACCGACAGCTCCGTCAGGTTGCGGCCTACCGCAAAATGGAGGACAAGTTGCTTCCGGCCCACATTGATTATAATGAAATAGCGGGGCTTCGTATTGAAGCCAGACAAAAGCTGACGAAAATCCGTCCCCGGTCGTTAGGGCAGGCAGGACGTATCTCAGGCGTCAGTCCGGCGGATATATCGGTGTTACTGATTTATCTGGAACAGCAAAAAAGTAAAGAGGGTTGAACATGAGCACAATTAAAAGCATGACCGGCTATGGTCGTTATGAAAGCGTTGATGCACAAAAGAAAATCGTTATTGACTTAAAAAGCGTTAATAACCGCTATTGCGACGTCAACGTCAAGGTGTCCCGTCAATATGCCTACTTAGAGGAAAAAATCAAGGATTATATCGGCAAACGGGTGCACCGTGGAAAAATTGATGTTTCCGTGTACTATGAAAACTATGAAGAGCAGAACAAGGCGGTTTCGTTAGACCATGGCCTCTTAAAAAATTATTATGAGCTGCTGAGTGAAATCCGCACAACCTGCAATATTAAACACGACATTGGGTTATCCGACCTCACTCGTTTTGGCGATATCTTCATCGTGCGGCAGGCAGAGCAGGACCAGGAAGCCATCTGGTCCATGATTTTGGAGTGCCTGGAAAAAGCGGTGGATGATTTTGAAGCAATGCGTCAGCGTGAGGGCGAACGCATGGCAGCGGATTTGCGCTTGCATGCAGCCAATGTTCTTTCTGAACTGTCCGAGGTTGAGGTGTTGGCGGAACAGGCAGCCGAGCGCTATGCCGAACGTCTCAGAGAGCGCATGAAGGATTTGCTGGGCGATACGCCTGTTGACGAATCCCGCTTTTTAACAGAGGTCGCCCTGATGGCAGATAAGCTTTGCGTCAGCGAGGAAACGGTTCGTCTGCGCAGTCACTTTGTGGAGATGGAAAACATTTTGAAGGAAACCGGCGGCGTGGGCAGAAAGCTTGATTTTCTGGTGCAGGAAATGAACCGCGAGGTCAACACCATCGGCTCCAAGTCCAACGACCTTGTCATTGCCAAGCATGTGGTGAACATGAAATCGGAAATTGAAAAGTTCCGTGAACAAATTCAGAACATAGAGTAACACATTCAATTCAAATCCCGTAGGGAAAAGGAGACAGGTATGAAACTGATTAATATCGGCTTTGGTAACATCGTGTCCTCAGAACGCCTTGTGGCAGTTGTTTCGCCGGAATCAGCGCCCATTAAGCGTATGATTCAGGAGGCACGTGACAGAAGCATGCTGATTGATGCAACGTATGGCCGCAGAACCCGTGCGGTTATCATTATGGATAGTGACCACATCATTTTGTCGGCTGTTCAGCCGACCACGGTGGGCAATCGTCTGAATGGTAATGATGAACCGGCTTTAGAGGAGGAAGAGGATGAATAGAGGTCTTTTGCTTGTGGTATCCGGCCCGTCCGGCGCAGGAAAGGGGACAATCTGTAAGGCTTTGATGCAAAAAAAGTCGGACATACATTTGTCAGTCTCCGCCACAACCCGTTCTCCCCGTCCCGGTGAAGTTGACGGCGAGAGTTACTATTTTATATCCGAGGAAACCTTTCGTAGCATGATTGAGTCCGGCGGTTTCATTGAATGGGCTTGTTTTTGCCAGAACTATTATGGCACGCCCCGTGAAAAGGTGGAAGAACAGCTGGCCGCAGGGCATGATGTGATTCTGGAAATCGAAGTGCAGGGCGCCATGCAGGTGAGAAGTAAATTCCCCGAGGCTGTGTTTGTTTTCGTTATGCCGCCGTCTCTTGATGAACTGAGAAACCGTTTGTCAGGCCGGGGCACAGAACAGCCCGAGGTTGTGGAGGAGCGCTTAAAAACAGCCCTGTGGGAGTTTTCGAATATTGAAAAATATAACTACATAGTATTGAATGATGATGTTGATAAAGCCGTTGACCGGTTTATTCACATAATAGAAGCAGAAAAACAGCGCACCGAACGAAACGGTGCTCTGATTGCGACAGTAAAAGAAAGGATTGATTAATATGATGTTGTATCCCTCAATTATGAAGTTAATGGAAAAAGCCGGCAACCGCTATTCCCTGGTTATCGCCTCTTCCAAGTATGCCCGTGAAATTCTGGATGCAGGCACAGAGGAAGGCAAGAACATGGACGGCGCCAGAAGCATTACCCGTGCAGCTGAAGAAATCGCAGCGGACCGTGTTTTGATTATCAACGAAACACGCGAACAGGAAATGGAGCGCGAAGCTGAGGATATGGCAAAGGCACAGGCGCTGGAAGCTGCTGAGCATGCATTGGAAAATGCAGAGGCAGATGCTGAATAAACCAAGTCTATGTTAGGGTGATCAAGTTGAACATTGGAATTGTCTCCTTAGGCTGTGCCAAAAACCTGGTAGATACGGAAGTTATGCTGGGCATTTTGGGTAGGGAAGGGTACCGGATTGTTGCCGACCCGGCAGAGGCAGAGGTGATTATTGTCAACACCTGTGCGTTCATTGATTCGGCCAAAGAAGAATCAATCCAGACCATTCTGGAAATGGCAGCTTATAAGGAAGAAAACTGCCGTTTGTTAATCGTTTGCGGCTGTATGGCCGAGCGGTATCGTGAAGAAATCCTGACGGAGCTTCCCGAGGTGGATGCTGTTGTCGGAACAGGCGATTATACAAAAATTGCAGAAGTTATCAAATCCGCCGCAGCGGGCGAGAAAGTGATGCTTTACGGTCACATGAACGATGTGCTGCCGGAAGAGGAACGCATGCTTTCCACCCCGTCTTACATGGCCTACTTAAAGATTGCAGACGGTTGTGATAACTGCTGCACATATTGCATCATCCCGAAACTACGCGGGCACTATCGCAGTCGCCCCATGGAGGACCTGCTTGCCGAGGCGCAAAAGCTGGCAGAAAGCGGCGTTCGGGAATTAATTGTGATTGCGCAGGACACCTCACGTTACGGCGTGGATTTATATGGCGAAAGCCGCTTGCCTGCGCTTTTGGAAAAGCTTTGTGCCATCCGTGAGCTGCATTGGGTCAGGGTTTTGTATCTGTACCCCGAGGCCATTACGGATGAACTCATCGATGTCTTTGCAAAAGAACCCAAAATTGTGAAATATATGGATATCCCCATTCAGCATGCCAATGATGCCGTGCTGCGCCGCATGGGCCGTCATGTCACCCATGAACGCTTATGCGCTCTTGTGGATAAGCTCAGAAAGTGCGTGCCCGGTATCACGTTGCGGACAACCGTCATCACAGGTTTTCCCGGGGAAACGGAAGACCAATTCTGCGAGCTTTTGGAGTTTGTGAAGGCCATGCAGTTTGACCGTTTAGGCGCCTTTGCCTATTCCCGCGAGGAGGACACACCGGCGGCTAAGCTTGACGGGCAACTTCCAGACGAGGTCAAAGCAGAACGCGCTGAAACCATTTTAGCCGCGCAGGCAGAGATCTCCCTGGCGCTTTCGGAGGCGAAGATTGGTGCTGTTGTGGAAGTGCTGGCAGAGGGCTATGATGAGGAGAGCCTTCTGTATTTCGGTCGCAGCGCAGCCGATGCCCCTGAGGTGGATAACAGAGTGTATTTTGCCGCAGAGGATGAAGTGCTGCCGGGCGACTTTGTCAAAGTAGAAATTTTGCAGGCTGAGCCTTATGAACTGGTAGGCCGTGCCATTTTGGAGGAGGACTAAGGATGAATACCCCAAACAAGTTAACCTTGCTGCGGATTATTTTAGTTCCGCTCTTCATGTTTTGCTGTATGCATCTTGCCGGACCCTATGCCCGCCTGATTGCAACGGTTATCTTCGTTTTAGCGTTCCTGACGGATTGGATGGATGGCTACTTAGCCCGCAAAAACAACCAGGTGACCAATTTTGGAAAAATTATGGATCCCTTAGCCGATAAAATGCTCACAACAGCGGCTCTTGTCTGCTTAACGGCCGAGGGAACCGTTTCTGCATGGGTTACGGTGATTATCCTGACACGGGAATTTATCGTGTCCGGCATCCGTATCGCAGCGGCAGCCGAGGGCAACGTGATTGCCGCCAGCATCTGGGGCAAATTGAAAACTCTGTGGCAGTCTGTTGCGTTAACCGCAGCGCTTTTATTTGGCGGACACATCGTCATTGACATTTGTATATGGATAGCAGCAGCGCTGACGATTATTTCCGGCGTGGATTATGTTGTGAAAAACGCAAAGTTTTTGTCTATGAAATAAGAGGCTGTGCCGTTTTTGGAAGCAGCTGAAACCTATAACTCAATTTTCTGTGGAACGGACTTTCCGTTGGAATCTCAAAGATAAATTGAATTGTAAAGGCGCTTTTATATGCATAATTGGTTGCGTTGCAAAGTTCCACACATTATAAATAATATTAGAGGTTTTATAAAATCTCTTTTGTTTTTCACAAAACTAATTCCGACATTTTATAAAAGATGCTTGATTATTTTACAATTTCTGTATAAAGATTTTATAATTTCTTCGGTAATCTTTTATAGTTTCAGTTCCAGAGATTTATAATTACTGCCCTACCTTTTTATAAACAGTTGCCGATGCTTTATAAAAGATGTTCATTCTTTTATAAAAACTGTTAGAAATGCCGATTTGAAAACAATATAAACAGTTTTTGCAATTTTTACCGCTTATTATATAAGTGTCATTTATAGGTGTCGGAAAATTGCAGAAGATTTTCCGACCTTATTATTTTTGTTGATTTTACCCCCCTAAAAAGTATAGTTTTTTAGAAAAAATAATAGACATAAAGTGGTATATGGTCAAAAGTGTTGATTTTTTCCTTCTTCGGGGATATCCACCAGAAGGAACTTGCCACAACAGGGCACTATGCTGAAAATCGGCAAAATTATTGACTTTTAGGTGTGTTTTTGCTATATAATATATTATGTAAAATAAAAAAGGGAGAAGAAAATGAAACTCACAAAAGAACAAGCTAAAACCATTAGAGATATGGCAGATAAACCAGATGGTTATTTATATTATGAAGAAATAATAGAACAACTTAATTCCTCAAGCAAAATGTCAAAAATCTCACTAAGTGTTGCTATTATATCGGTTGTTATTGCCGCAATATCACTTGCTGTGTCAATTTTATAAAATAAAAAGAATGGGTGATAACTATGGCAAGAATTGCGGATAAACACGGATTAACAAATAAATATAGACCATCAGGAATGGGTAAGCGTGTTGTAAGGCGAGGTCGTTCAAGAAAATATTTATTTGGTAGTCCAAGACGGAAAAGTTACAACTTGCATGTTGATGAAAGAGTAGCCAAATATGGTGGAGTTGCAATTGGTACATTTGTAATCTTTTCAATTATACTTTTTTTGCTTTTGAATGACGAAACATTTTCAATATTATCTGGTGTGTTTTTTGTAATTTGTCCCTTAATCATATTTCCTGTTCTATTTTTCTTTATTGACAAAAAATTGAAAACACATTGGAAACTTCCAAATCATAAAGGCAGTATGCCAGCGTCATGGGGATGGTTTACTTTAACAATGGTTGAAATGGGCGTATGTTTCTTTATGAACTTATTTGTTGTTTTGGAATTACTTAAAGGATATATAGTTCTAATCAATGTTGTTATATACATGCTGTGGTCTATTTGCATACTAACAAGAAGAAATAAATAATAAGCGGTGGCACTTCCTATGTTGGATAGGGGGTGCCATTTTGAATTGCGTTTTTTGCTGTTATTTCAACAAAAAAATTATTCCACAGAAAATAAAGTTATAGGAGCTGAAAATAAAACTTGACAAACGGGAAAAGTTTGGTTATAATTATACTGTTATATCGAAACCTGATATAAATCCTTGCTCTTTGTGTGATGCAAAGGGCCAAAGTCCAAAAGGAGGTGAAAAAGATGATTGAGGTAATCAACAAGTACGAAACGATCTTCGTGATTGACGCTTCTTTAGAAGAAGAAAAAATCGCAGCTCTTGTTGAAAAGTTCAAGTCATTGATTTCCGGTGCGGGTGAAATTGAATCCGTAGACGAGTGGGGTAAGCGCAGATTGGCGTACCCGATCAATGATTTAACTGAGGGCTACTATGTGTTGATTAATTTCAGCGCCAAGGGTGATTTCCCCCAGGAACTGGAAAGAATCTATCGCATTACCGATGGTATCCTGCGTGATATCGTTATCAAGAAAGAAGATAAGAGAAAAATCAGCAAATAAGAAGCTTTTGCGGAAAGGATGAGGAAGCGTGAATAAAGTTGTCTTAGTAGGCAGATTAGCCCGCGACCCCGAGCTTCGGACAACCCAGTCCGGTACGTCCGTTGTTAGTTTTACAGTTGCTTGTGACCGTCGTTTTGCCCGTCAGGGTGAAGAGCGTACAGCCGATTTCATCAGCTGTGTTGCCTGGAATAAAACTGCGGAATTTGTCAGCCGCTATTTTACAAAGGGCATGCGTATTGCATTAGACGGACGAATTCAAACCAGAACCTATGACGACCAGAATGGTAACAAGAGATATATCACCGAGGTTGTTGTTGAGGATGTTGAATTTGCACAGAGCAAAAATGAGTCCGGCGGTATGGCTCAGGATTCCGGTTTCTCCGCGCCGCAAACATTTGCTGCTCCTCAGGCACCGTCTGCTGATATTGACGGGTTCATGCCTGTGGAGGAAGAGGATTTGCCCTTTTAAGTAGGGCGGAAGGAGGCGTTTTCACATGGCTGAAAGACCGATGAGAAGAAAGGCAAAGAAAAAAGTTTGTGCCTTTTGTCAGGATAAAATTGATTACATTGATTATAAAGATGTAGCAAAGCTGAGACGTTTTGTGTCCGAACGTGCTAAGATTCTTCCCAGAAGAATCACAGGCACCTGCGCCAAACATCAGAGACAGCTTACTGAGGCTATCAAGCGTGCAAGACATATTGCGCTCTTGCCGTTTAGCGCTGAATAAGCAAGCTGCACAATCAATCAAAAAAAGCTGAGACAATTGTCTCAGCTTTTTTTGTATGCATTTTACTGTTTTATCTCATGCCTTGATTTTCGCAAGGAGCGAAAAGAGCAGGAACACAATCAGACTCACAGCGACAACGCTGGCGCCTGCGGGGATGGATAAAAAGAACGAAAGCAGCATGCCGATGAAGAAGCAGAGCATGCTGGAAACCGCGGCGCACAGAACAACGGCCTTAAAGCTCGTGAATAGCCGCATGGCGGTCAGGGCAGGGAAGATAATGAGACTGGACATTAAAAGCGCGCCCATCATCCGCATGCCAACCACAACGGTTATGGCTGTTAAAAAGGCAATCAGCATATTGCAAAACCGCACCTGCATGCCGGTTGCGCGGGCAAAGGCTTCGTCAAAGGTGACGGCAAAAATGTCGTGGTAAAACAAGATAAAGAGCAGCAAAACAACAAATGAAAGGGCCAGGCTCAGCACAACATCGCTGCGGCTCATGGCTAAAATACTGCCAAACATGTAGCCCTGAACATCCGCATTCATGCCGCCTGAAAGTGCTGTGACAATCACGCCAAAGGCAAGTGCACTGCTGGAAACCATGGCAATGGCTGCGTCGCCTTTGATTTTCCCTGTTTCGGATAAACGGAGCAGGAAAAAGGCCGCCAGAACCACCACGGGGATGGAGACGACGAGGGGCGCAACGTTACATGCCATTGCAACGGACAGGGCACCAAAGCCAACATGGGACAGACCATCGCCAATCATGGAATAGCGCTTTAACACCAGGCAAACGCCCAGCAGGGCTGCGCAAAGGGACACCATCAGCCCAACCACGAGAGCCCGGCTCATAAAGGTGTAGGAAAAAACGGAAAGCAAGGTATCAACCATGACAAACACCTCCTGCCAAACGGGCGTAGTCTTCGGTTTTGGCATAGTCTTCCTTCGTGCCGAAGAACAAAACATGGGTTGCCATGTGCAGAATTTTGGTGCTGTATGCCATGGCACCGTTGATATCGTGAGATACCATAATGATGGTTACGCCATGTTTTTGGTTCAGGTCATGAATAATCTGATACAGCTCTTTCGTTGCGCTGGGGTCAAGGCCTGCCGCCGGTTCATCCAAGAGCAACAACTTTTTGGTGGCGCACAGGGCACGGGCCAACAGAACACGTTGCTGCTGACCGCCGGAAAGCGCACGGTATGACCGATGCTTTAAGTCGCTGATGCCTAAAAGCGCCAGCATTTCATCGGCCCGCTGGTGCTCCTTTTTGGAATAAAAGGGTCGCAGACCCCGCCTGCTGCGGCAGCCGGATATGGTTACCTCATAGACAGAAGCAGGGAAGTCCTTTTGCACCTGCGTCTGTTGAGGTAAATAGCCGATTTCGTTCTGCTTGATGCCGGTAAACTGAACCTGACCGTGGCTGGGCGGCAACAGGCCTAGGATGCCTTTCATAAGCGTGCTTTTGCCGGAACCGTTTTCGCCGACAATGCAAAGGTAATCGCCGTCTTCAACGCTGAAATTAACGCGACAGACGGCGTTTATGTTGTCATAATGCATGCAGAGGTCTTCACAGCGAACAATACTCATATCAGCCAAGCGCCTCCTTTAGGTGTTCCACATTTGTTTGCATCAGGGAAAGGTAGCTTACCCCGTTTTCAAAATCTTCTTTGGAAATGTTGTGGCAGGAATGCAATAAAAGGGGTTTTGCCCCTGTTTCTTCACAAATCAAAAGTGCGGTTTTGGGATTTGCCAGCTCCTCATAGAACACAACGGGAATGTTTTCTGCCCGAACGGTGTCAATCAGCCGTGCCACATCGCCGGCTGCCGGTTCTGACTCTGAAGAGCAGGAATCATAGGCGGCGTCATAGGAAAGTCCGTAAGCCTCTACAAAATAGGCAAACGGAAAACGACCGCCGAAAATCACTTTGTTACGCGCAGCATTTTCGGTAACAGCCTTAAAGCTTTGGTCCAGAGCCGCTAAGGACGCATCAAGCTTTGCGGCGTTAGCTTCATAAATCGCGGCGTTTTCGGGATCCAGTTGTGTCAGGGCAGCGCACAGAGTCGTTGCCATTTTGCGCGCAAAGCGGGGATTGGTAAACACATGCGGGTCAACGTCATGGCTATGACGAGCTTCATCCTGTGCCGTTTCGTGAACTGTTTCGTGGCCGCCGGCAGAAAGGTCAATATCCTGCGTGATATCTAAAATATAGGGGCCATCCTCTAAGGCGTCTAGGACGGGGGAAACCCAGGCTTCCATGGCGTCTCCTGTGTAAATAAACAAATCAGCTTCGGCTATGGTCATAATGTCAGCGGGACTGGGCTCGTAGGAATGACTTTCTGCGCCGGGTGGCAGCAAAAGGCTTATGTTCGCCTTATCTCCTGCAATCTCGCGTGCGAAATCAAATTGCGGAAACAGAGTGGCCACAATTTTCAATTTGCTGTTCTCGGAAGACTCTTTCTGCATGGGTGTGCAGGCTGTGAGCAGGCAGAGACACAGCAGTAAGCAAATTAATTTTTTCATACTATTTCCCCTTTGCCAAGGCGTTTGTTAGTGTTCATCCTGTGCGGGCGTCAATGTGAAAGTAAACCTTGTGAATGCATCCGGCTGACTTTCCGCCCAAATAGTTTCGTCATGGGCCGTGAGGATGTTTTTGACAATAAACAACCCAAGACCAGTGCCGTTTTTATCCAGGCCCCTTGACTTGTCGCTTTTATAAAAACGTTCAAAAACATGCGCCAGGTTTTCCGGTTCGATGCCGATACCGGAATTTTGTATGGACACAAAAACCTTGTTTCGGTCGCTTGTGCCGGAGGCGATGTCAATGAAGCCGTTTTCGTCGGTAAATTTAATGGCATTATCCATCAAATTAGTCAGAACGCGCTGAATGGCATCTTTGTCGGCCCAGACACGTTGATTTTCCGTTTCAAAAGTAACGGTTAAGTGAATATTTTTACTCATAATTCGTTTTTCCAGTTTGATAATGGTTAAACGAATCATTTCGTTGATATCAAAATTTCGTTTTTCAATCTGGAAGCGCCCCTGTTCCAGCTTGGAAATATCTAAAAGGTCCGTTACCAAACGGGACAGGCGCTTTGTTTCATCTAACACGATGGACAGGTAATTTTTTTGACTTTCCGGCGGGATGGTGCCGTCTAAAATGCCTTCCACAAAGCCCGTGATGGTGGTCATGGGCGTTCTGAGGTCGTGAGAAATGTTGGCAATAAAATCGGAGCGCTGCACATCCTGCTGTTGCAGCGCATCTGCCATTTTGTTAAAAGAATCGCCCAGCTCACCAATTTCGTTTGTGACATCTAAGGAGACACGTTGCTCCAAATGCCCGTCAGCGATGGCTTTGGCGGCATCTTTCAGCGTTTTGAGCGGTTTTGTCAAGCGACGGGATACGCCATAAATAATCACCAGCAGCACAAGCATAATCACCGTAAACGGCATAATCATAACACGGAAAATGTCAGAACGCAGCTGATGAATTTCAGGTATCGGCAGACTGGCAAACACACCGCCCACAATGGCGTTGTCTCCAAAACGGATGGGCACGCCGACAGTCAATGTAGGGATGTTAAACACGCCGCCCAAGGTGCCGAAATGGCGAAACCTGCTTCCGTTCATGACATCTGCATAAAATTCCCGGGGGAGCACAATGCTCTGATGCCCCGTGCTTGCGGCGATGACAGTTCCATCAGGGCTCAGGACCATAATCATGGTGTCGGTAGAGCGACTTAGGGCATCCACGCTGATTTGATAATCTTCTTTTGTGAAACCCGGATTGCGTCTGGCTAAGGTCACAGTATAGCTTGCCATGTTTTCTGCCACATAGCTTAAATCATCCGCTTTTTGCTCAGTCAGGTAGCTTCCCATCAGGTTGTAAAGCAAACAACCCAGGACAAGAAAGCTGAGCAAGATGGATGAAAGAGTCATGATAAAAAGCTGTGAAAAAATACTTTTTTTAATCATGGGAATCCCTTACTTTACTTCAAATTTATAACCCACACCCCAAACAGTTTTGAGCTGCCAGTTCTGGTTTTCGCCTGCCAGTTCAAGCTTTTCACGGAGACGCTTAACATGCACATCCACCGTGCGGGAATCCCCGAAATAATCAAAACCCCAAACCATTTCCAGAAGCTGTTCACGGGTGAAAACCTTGTTGGGATTTGTGGCAAGGAAGAACAAAAGCTCCAGCTCTTTTGGTGGAATGTCAAGCTGATTGCCGTTTATTTTCAGCTCGTAGTTCGATAAATTAACCACAAGATTCGGGTAAATAATTTCCTTTTCTGCATCGTTTTTCGGTTCGTAACGCCGCAAAACAGCCTTAATTCTGGCAACAAGCTCTTTGTTCTCAAAGGGCTTGACCATATAGTCATCCGCCCCCAGCTCGAGGCCCAGAACCTTATCAAAGGTTTCGCCTTTGGCCGTTAACATAATGATGGGAATGTTGCTGACGCGGCGGATTTCACGACAAACCTGGAATCCGTCCATTTTCGGCAGCATGATATCCAGTAAAACCACAGAAGGCGTGCTCTCCTTAAAAAGCTTTAAGGCAGCCTGGCCGTCATGCGCGAGCGTTACGGTAAACCCTTCTTTTTCAAGATAGAGGCGAATGAGTTCACAAATGTTTCTGTCATCGTCAACGACTAAAATGTGTTGTGTATTCATAAAAGCTACCTCCAAAATGCTGTTTTTGTTGTGGTGAAATTATGTTTGGCTTTGCCAGCGCCCTGATGCACCGCAGGGGAGAACCAATTTGCTTTTGGCAACAGGAAGCCCGAGTTCATCGGCTGTGGCAAGTCCGCCTCGTTTTTGCCCCACGGTTAGTTGCAAAAGATTGGATAACACCGAGGGCGCGAGGCCGGTTGTGTAGGAGTTGATCAGGAAAAACAGGGGCTTGTCCGAGAGGAGAGCCGCACATTTTTCAATCAAACGGAACAGTTCCTTTTCCAGCTTAAACACCTCTCCGCCGGGGCCACGTCCGTAGGACGGCGGGTCCATGATAATGCCTTCATAGCGGTTGCCGCGACGCATTTCGCGCTCCACAAATTTAATGGCATCATCTGCAATGAAGCGCACAGGGCGGTCTGCCATGCCGGAAAGCGCCAGATTTTCCTTGGCCCAGGTCACAACGCCTTTTGATGAATCCACATGCACCACCTGCGCCCCGGCTGCTGCTGCGGCCAAGGTGGCGCCGCCTGTATAGGCAAATAAATTCAAGACCTTAATCGGTCTGTTTTCTTTTTGGATTAAGTCATGCATCCATTCCCAGTTAGCCGCTTGCTCGGGGAAGAGGCCCATGTGCTTAAACCCGGTGGGTTTAATGTGAAAACGAAGGCCAAGCGGCTCAAAGCTGAGGGGCCAACGCTCGGGCAAACTGCGGCGGAATTCCCAACTGCCGCCGCCGGAATGACTGCGGTGATAAATGCCGTCTGCCGAGGTCCAAAGTTTGGGGGCAGAGCGTTTATCCCAAATCACCTGCGGGTCGGGACGGACAACACGAACGCCGTTCCAATCCTCCAATTTGTTACCGCCGGACAGGTCTAAAATTTGATATTCTTTCCATGAATGACTGAGCCACATACTACACGAATCCTTCCAAAGCCTCTTTGCAACGCGTTCCAAAGAGGGCAATAATAGTCATAACATACCATATTACTATTGTACCATTTTACCGTTTTATAGTCAATTAAAAAGTCATAAATGCTGCTGTGAATTCATAAAAATGTAACAAATCCCATGGCTGTATGGCTGCGGGAAACACATAGAAAGGGAATGAAGAAATGGAAGAGAAGAAAATGCCGCATACTGTTATGATGGAAAACCGAAGCAAGCTCAGCATCACGCAGGTGCAGGATGTTGACACCTTTGATGAAAATAAAATTGTGCTTTTTACGGAGACAGACACCATTATCATCGAGGGAGAGGACTTGCATATCAGAAAACTGGACGTTCAGGATGGCGCCCTCATCATTGACGGCGACATTGCGAGCCTTTTGTATACGGATGCGCTCAGCAAGCGGGGCAGCAAAGGGTTTTTTAAGAAAATGCTGAAATAAGGCAGAAAGGAAATGCAAATGAGAATGTCTGTTTCGCTGGAAGCCCGCATTTTTTTGCTGTCCGTGCTCTGCGGCGGCGTTCTGGTTTTATGCTATGACCTGTTCCGCGTTGTCCGCACGAAAGCAAAAACCAAGGGTGCTATGCTTCATGTTCAGGATGGCTTGTTCTGGGTTTTAGCGCTGTTTATTTTGTTTTATTTTGTCCTTTTTGTCAACAATGGGAGAGTGCGGTTTTATGAACTGGCAGGAATGATTTTAGGGGCGGTTATATATGCCTTAACCCTGTCAAGACCAATTTACTTGGGGATTTGCAAAATACTGGAAAGTATCATGAAAATTTTTAGCTTTTTTTTGAAAATTATCTTGACACCGCTTCGTTTTATGTATAATATTATATTTGGGTATATTTGTTTTGCTTATATGCCTGTGAAGAGGGTTTTGAGACGACTGAAAGAGGGTGGATTAGCGGGCGTTCGCCGGTTAATTCGTTTCAGTCAGAAAAAATAGAGGAATAAGCTATGCAGACGAGAAAAATCAAGGTTAATCCCAAAAAATTGTTAACCCGTGGCCTTTTGTGCGTTTTAATTCTGTATATTTTTATTCTGTTTGTTTCTCAACAGTTCAGCTTTGCCCGTCTGGCTAAGGAAGAAAAGGGCTATGATAAGCAGATTGAAGAGGCTCAAAAGGTTCACGATGTTTTAGAAGCCGAAAAAGAGGCCAGCAGTTCTCCCGAAGTGGTTGAACGGGTTGCCAGGGACAAGCTCGGCTTCATGAAACCAAACGAAAAGGTTTTTATTGACTCCAAAAAGTAAAACGGCGCAAAGAGCTGTTTTTGCCCTTGTTCTTATCCGCCCATAGATAAGACAGGAAGAAATAACAACTTGTGGGCAGAAAGGCAACGGACAAATTTATGGTGTTAGAACCGGGACAAATCGTAACAGGGAAGGTTACGGGCATTTCGCCTTTTGGCGCCTTTGTCTCCTTAGGCGAGGGAAAAACAGGCTTAGTTCATATCTCAGAGGTCGCGCTTTCATATGTTAAAAATGTCAGCGATTTTCTCAAAGAGAATGACGAGGTCAAGGTTAAAATTATTTCCATTGACCCTAAGGGAAAAGTTAGTCTTTCTATCAAGCAAGCCCTTTTGGAGGAACGTAAAAATCAGGCACCGGCGCAGCCTGCCAGAGTGCCGAGAACAGAGCGGGTCGATTGGTCCAAGAAAAATGAAGAACCCCCTGCCAGCTTTGAAGAAATGATGAGTCGTTTCAAGCAGGCGAGTGATGAAAAAATGCAGGACTTAAAAAGAGGCATGGAGTCTAAGCGCGGCTCCGGCAGCTATCGTCGTTCCGGCGGTTCTTTCTAAGTTACAATACATATTAAAGAGCTGTAACAACATCCATTTTGTGTTGTTACAGCTCTTTTTTTGTCCGGACAAAAAACGGCTCTTGTTACAGTCTTAGTATGTGCGACGATAACCGTTTGTTGTTCCCATGCCATTTTGCATGGTGCCGTTTACCCGGTTGCGGTTGCGCCCTGCCGGAACATAATCGCCAGGGTAGAACGTCACGAATTTTACCGAGAATAAATCACAGACAATATACTGGTTGGAATCCGGTTCGTAGAGGGTCACAAAATTGTTCCCCACAGCATACAAAATGCCTGAACGACTGGTGATTTCACTGGTGCCGATTAAAAAGTCAATGACAACATAATACCCCAGATTGTTTTGCAGAACCGCCTGGAAAGAGCCATAATAAACCTCCTGGTTGTTCTGGGGATTACCAACCGTCTCAGGCGATTCTGACGGGCCGAAATTTGAATTGGGGGACTGGTTGTTATTGCCTGTCATGTTGTTTCCATCCTGATTCATGTATAAACGGTCTGAGCCGCTTATGCTGCGGGCGTCATAGTCCCCCGGAGAGGCGGTCCACATTCTGTCAGGAGCGTTTAACATCTGTTCTCTGGTTTCCGGTGTTTGTGTGGGGTCATTTGGCATAGAGATGCAGTCCTTTCTATGAAATATTATGTTTGAAAATAGGCATTTGTCGGGTTGTAAAAGCAATGATTTACAACACGTGTAACAAAGATGCCTACCTGACTGGGGAAATTCTGGCGGCAGGTTGGTATGTAGGGGTTAAAAAACCAAAGGGCGGTGCCCAAAGGGGAGAGACGATTGCCGCTGAGTGCCCAGTCGGCAATGGCATAGTGAATGGCTTCGGGACGCATGTTGTAAATGTTTTGTGGGTTATATTGCCCGCCGACATATTCTTTCACGCAAGTAAATTGACCGGGCTGAAAGATGATATTTCGAATGTTTCCCCGCCCTATGCGGGCATATTCGCCGCCGGGGGCATGAACGCGGTTCATGACAACACTTGCCACAGCACGCATGCCGTTATCTCCCTCGCCGCCGGCTTCACATTGAACAAGCCTTGCCAGCAGCTCTCTGTTTGATATAGCCATGTCACACACTCCTTTACCTAAAAGGCTGAGCCGGGTCCGGAAAATTTGACCTCATGGTATCATGTATATGCACCATGAAACGGAAAATGAACAGGCGGCTTATCCTAAAATAAAAAGGAGGACGGCTCTTGCCGTGTAAAAGGGCATCTTTTGCCTGCTTTTTGGCATAAAAAACCTCCCATGACGGCTGTCATGGGAGGCATTTTAGTTACTCTTTATTTGCCAAACGGCTTGCCTTTTATTTGAGCAGACGCTCCATGAGGGTGTAGCCCTTTTCAACGAACAACCCGGTGCTTTCGGCGTTCTTTTCCGTGTAGGAAAGACCGGAGCCGTCCGTTTGCCCTTTTTCATATATGACAAAGGGAACGGGATTCTTAACGTGCGTCATCAGCTCCAGCGGCGTAGGATGGTCGGGTGCCAGCAAAATGCGGTAGGGTTCGCCGCTTTTTTCCAAATAGTCTAAAACGGGACCGACAATTTTTTCGTCAATCAGCTCAATGGCTTTAACCTTCAAGTCTGCCTGACCGTGATGACCGCATTCATCGGGCGCTTCCACGTGAATGTAAACAAAATCCTGTCCGTTTTTGAGGGCGCTTATCGCAGCCTCGGCTTTCCCGTCAAAATTCGTGTCAATATTGCCCGTCACATCGGGAACATTCGGAGCATCCATGCCTGTGCCACGGGCGATGCCCTTTAACAGGTCAACGGCGGAAATCATTGTGCCGCGAAGACCAAATTTATCCGTAAAGGAATCCAGCGCCGGTTTTGTGCCCTCGCCCCAAACCCACAGGGAGTTGGCCGGATTTTTGCCTTGGCGGATGCGCTCCTGGTTGATAGGATGATTAGATAAAAGTGCATGGCTTTTTTTCATGATGTCAAGCAGAAGTGCGCCATGAGCACCGGCGGGGAGATACTCTGTCACCTTGCGGCGGGAGATATCATGAGGCGGGGTTAAGGTAACATCCGTTGAACCCTTGTCCCACACTAAAAGATGGCGGTAGCTGATGCCGGCATATAAAGCAAAGCCGGGGATGACCAGCTTTTCCTGCAAATAAGCAATTAAAGCAGAGGATTCTTTCGTTGTAATCTCGCCTGCGCTGTAATCCACCATGGTTTTATCGGAAAAGTCAGCTTCATCCGAGAGCGTGACAAGGTTTGCGCGGAAGGTTACATCCGTATCCATAAGGTCAACACCGATGGACAGGGCTTCGAGGGGAGAACGACCGCTGTAATAAATTAGCGGGTCATACCCCAAAACGCTTAAATTGGCAACGTCGCTGCCGGGACTTAAACGGTCGTCAACAGTTTTGGCAAGGCCCATGGTGCCGCCCTTTGCCAAACGGTCCATATATGGCTTTTTGGCCAGTTCAAGCGGCGTTTTGCCGGCTAAACCTTCATAGGGAAAGTCCGCCATGCCGTCGCCTAAAAACACAACATATTTCATAAAAACACCTCCTGGGTCAAATGGTTTTTCCTGTATTTTTATTATAGCTTTTCTTTGCAGAAAAGTCAAGGAAAACAAAGCATCGCCGCTTGCTGACAGAATTTTGTTTTTTCCGCGCTGCAAGATTGACTTTCGAGGGCGGAATGCGATATAATGAGATAAATAAATGTATCTGTAAATTTTTGAAAACAAGGCATTTTTACCATAGATTTTTCTGGGAAAGGAAGCACCAAAATGAGAGAAGTTGTATTTCCGTATGGCAAAGAAAAAATAGCACACAAGTTTTGCGATGAGGAGCTTGTGGGCGTTTTAACATCGCAGATTGAGGACTATGTGCCGGAGGCAGACGGGCATTTTTTAGTCAAGCAGGCCCTGGAAAACCCCGTTGGAAGCCCAAGACTCTGCGAACTGGCAAAGGGCAAGAAGAACATCGTCATTATCGCAAGCGATCATACGCGTCCCGTGCCCAGTCAAATCATCATGCCTGCCATGCTGGCAGAAATCAGAAAAGGAAATCCGGAGGCTAAGATTACCATTTTAATTGCGACGGGCTGTCACAGAGGCACAACGAAAGAAGAACTGAGAGCAAAATTTGGAGAAACCATCGTGAGAGATGAGACAATCCATGTCCATGATTGCGATGAAAGAGATACATTAATTCATATTGGAACGCTGCCCTCAGGCGGGGAATGCGAAATTAACAAGCTTGCCATGGAAGCCGATTTGCTTGTAGCAGAGGGCTTTATTGAACCCCATTTCTTTGCGGGATTTTCCGGTGGCAGAAAAAGCGTGTTACCGGGGATTGCAGGACGGAGCACCGTGCTTGCCAATCACTGTTCGGAGTTTATCGCTGACGACCATGCAAGAACAGGCATTTTAGAGCAAAACCCCATCCATGAGGATATGCTCTGGGCAGCCGAAAAAGCTAAGCTTGCGTTTATCGTAAACGTGGTGCTCAATGCAGAAAAAGAAGTGATTTATGCAGTGGCAGGCGATGCGCAAAAGGCCCATAAAAAAGGGACCGATTTCCTCTCCGGATTGTGTGGCGCGAAAGCTGCTTTGGCTGATGTTGTCATTTCCACAAACGGAGGCTACCCTCTGGACCAAAACGTATATCAGGCAGTCAAGGGCATGACGGCGGCCGAGGCGACGGTAAAGAAAAACGGTGTTATTATCATGCTTGCGGCATCCGGCGACGGCGTTGGCGGCGACCATTTTTATCCTCAACTGGCAGACGAAGCAGACATCACAAAAACCATGGACCTGTTTTTGAACCGCAAACGGGGCGAAACCGTGCCTGACCAATGGCAGACCCAAATTCTCTTGCGGATTTTAATGCATGCAAGTGTGATTTATATCTCCGAAATGCCGGACGATGTCATCGAAAAAATGCACTTAATTCCGGCCCATTCCATTGACGAAGCCCTTGAAAAAGCAAGGATGCTGCTTGGGAAAAAGGATATAACCATCACGGCCATTCCGGATGGGGTGTCGGTTATGGTGCAGGCGTAGGCTATCTGTCCTTTTGTAAAGAGGGTTACTATGAAAGAAGTTTTTCCGAATTATTATGAGAAATTTACCTGCATAGCGGACCAATGCAAGCACAATTGCTGCATCGGCTGGGAAATTGATATTGATGAGGACACCATGGCGCTGTATGATGCCTTGGAGGGTCCGCTGGCCGACAAAATCAGGAAGAACATAACGGGCGAGACACCTCATTTCATTTTAGACGATGCTGAGCGTTGCCCGTTCCTGAACCAAAGGGGGCTTTGCGATATCATATGTGAGCTGGGTGACGGCGCGCTATGTGATATATGCTACCTGCACCCGAGATTCAGCAATTTTTATGAAGACTTTACCGAAACAGGCCTGGGGCTTGCCTGCGAAGCGGCAGCAAGACTCATTCTGACAGAAACGGAACGTTTTTCAATTGCTTTGCCTGCATCGGCGCAAAACGAAGCGTTTTTCGCAGAGCGCGCCAAAGTTTTTGAAATCATGCAGGACAGAAGCCTGTCTGCTCTTGCCAGACTTGAAAAACTGGCAGAGAAATATGGCGTTGCGTTCCTGTTTTCCAATGAAAAGCTGTATGATTTTTATATGTCCTTAGAACGGCTTGATAAAAGCTGGGAAGCTGCACTTACAAAGCTCACCGCAGCATCGGGAACGGACATCTTCAAAAGAGAGGATTTACAGATTTTCTTTGAACAGCTTGCCTGCTATTTTATTTTCCGCCATTTTGAAAGCGGTATTGGATTTACCTTGGTAAGCTGTTGGGTTTTGGGCCAGATTTGTTCGCAATGCGAAAGCTTTGAAGACATGCTTGAAGCTGTCAGAATGTATTCTTCCGAAATTGAATACTGCGAAGAAAACACCCGAAAAGTAAAGCTGTTGTTTTAGCTCAATCAGACAGTCGCGCGTATAGGAGGGCAACATGAAACAATGTAAAAAATGCAGATATGAAAATCCAAACAGCGCTAACGTTTGTGAAAAATGTTACAGCATTTTAGATGACGAAATAAGCGAAGAAACAAGTGAGACGTTTTTTAAGGGGCTTGAAAGAAAAAAATTTCGAAATTTGTTAACTATTCTTTACTGGTACTGTATCTCATAGTGGTTATACCTCTTTTCATCCTTTCGGCAAAAGCCATGGGACACTTAGGCGCAGGGCTTATCCTTTTCTTTTTGTTCCTTGTTCTTGTTCCCGTTGTGTTTTATGTCTCTATTTTCCATCCCGACGCACTTTTTGAGCTGACATATATGAGTGCCATTTCCAATATTTCAGAGGCACAGCCCTCAGACTGGTACTATATCACAACAAAATGCTCGGCATACATACTTTTAGTTCTTGGAATTGGTATGATTGTAAAGATATTTTTTACAGTTATTTGATAGGCGATATTGCTGAAAAAGCTTGGCACCTAAATTATACAGTCTTTATATAAAGATTGTCGAATTTTGGCGAAAGATTGGAGAATGTGAAAAGTGAAACCGTATAAAGAAAAAAATGTAAGCGAAGCTACCTTTTTGATTTTTTTAAGTTGGCTTGTTTATACAATATCTTATCTTGGAAAAGTAAATTATTCTGCTAATATAACGCAGGTTATTGATTTTTACGGA
>SVJS01000017.1 GCA_015068855.1 Oscillospiraceae bacterium
ATATTTAGGGTTCCAGCAAGGCTGAATATCCATATCAGGGGTTTTTGCAATAAAACATAAGTGGCATCGCTTTTCCCATACCCCAGCCGGAGCATCCTCCTGGTTAATTGACGCTTCAAAGCCAACTAAAGCCACAAATTCATCATCCGTCAGGTCATTATGAGGGATAAGAATGTCGTGATCCGTGTAAGCAAGAACAGAATATCCATTCTTTTTATAAAGTTCCTTCATTTCCGCAGGGCTTAATCTTCCGTCGGAAAGATTAGAATGTGAATGTAAATTTGCTTTATAGAAGTTTCCGCTTTCGGGCAATAAATATTTTCTCATACTGTTTCCTCCCATGTATTTAAGACATCTAAACCACAATGTTTCAAAGTATTAACCACGCATTTTCCACAGTTCTTTCTTCCCCGTCGAAACAGCGCTTGCTCCGCACTCTAAGACTTCTTCAATCTCTTTTTCTGTTTCAATCAAACCGCCTGCAACAATCGGCATATCAAGCTCAATTTTCAACCGCCTGATCACCTTCGCAATGGTACCCGGCATAATCTCTATCATGTCCGGCTTCGAGGTCTTAACAGCCTCAATGCTCGTGTCAATTGAATGAGAATCCACAATAAAAAATCTTTGAACCGTGAACATGTCAAGCTTTTTTGCAAGCTTAATGATGTTGGTACGGGTACTTATGATGCCGTCAACACCTACACCTTTCAGGAAAGAAAGACCACTTTCGTCCTTTCCTATTCCCGTTGCAAGATCGATATGTACAAACAACTTCTTACCCGCACCATGAGCCTTTTTAATTCTGTTTGCAACGCTGAGCAAGTCCGGACTTAAATCAAAAATAATGCTTACATTCTGCAAAAGTGCATTTTCAAACTCTTGTTCTCCGCGCACCGCAGCTATAATGTGTGAATCCATGATCGTCCCCCATACATGATACTAAATTTTTGTGGTTATATAATCAACACGCAAATAACTTCTGTTCTCTGCTGCAACAAAGGCAGAATGGGTGTTTTTGATTGTATCCGTTAAAACCTCTGTGGGCAACCATTTTTTTGCATTTTTCCTGTTTATTTCTACCGTATCCTTACAATGCATTTCACTTTTTGTTTTGAGTGGCAACAACGCAGCTTCCGAATACATCTTCAATTATAACATCCCCGACCGAAATTGGCAAGGTCGGATTTGTTTTATTTATCATTTTCATTGCTTCAAAAACTTTTTCTTTCGGAATCGGGCTGTTTGTCTTCACCGGAACAATTGACCCGTCAACACATTTAACGGTTGTTGTCAGGGTTCGCATTGGATGGGTGCACTCATTCTCTGCATATACTTTTCCACGGGGACAAGTGTTACCTTCGACTTTCGTAACCGCTCCGTCTATGATTTCTGCCTTAAGGCTACATCCGATAGGACATACAATACAGGTCAATTCTCTAATCATAGTCTATTCCTCCTCCAATCTGAAAGAAAGCTCGCTGCATGCATCAAGCATATCCTTTTTTAAGAGAATGCTTTCCATTTCTCCGGGTGCAACCTTAGCTTTTTTCTTTGACAGAACAAGCTTTTCTCCGCAGTATACATTTATTTTCACATTACGGAACACATCCGCCACTCTGAAATACACCGTCGCATCCTGTTTTTTTGTAATGCGCTGCGGAACTGTGTAACGGATTTTTCCGTCCACAGTAAGCTTCACACAAATTTTTTCTGCAGCCTGATTTTGAATGTAGTCTGCCGCACTTTTTCCGGCAATCGCCGCTTCTTCGGA
This sequence comes from Oscillospiraceae bacterium, assembly GCA_015068855.1. Taxonomy (GTDB): domain Bacteria; phylum Bacillota; class Clostridia; order UBA1381; family UBA9506; genus UMGS755. The sequence continues at coordinate 1,775 of SVJS01000017.1, forward strand.
CACATAATCCACCAAATCATGAACATGCAGCACATTTCCGCAGGCAAAAATACCTTCTACGGATGTCTGTCTGTCCTGGTCAACGATTGCACCGTTTGTGACACGGTCAAGCTCAATTTCAGCGCTTTTTGACAGCTCATTTTCCGGGATGAGACCAACGGATAACAACAAGGTGTCACAGGGAATATACTCCTCTGTTTCTTGAATGGGTCTGCGGTTTTCATCAACACGGGCTATGCTAACGCCCTCAACACGCTCTTTGCCGTGAATTTTTGTCACCGTTGTGCTTAGCTTTAAGGGGATATCAAAATCATTAAGACACTGTTCAATGTTTCGTGCAAGCCCGCCTGAGTATGGCATCAACTCACAAACGGCCTTTACCTTGGCGCCCTCCATAGTCATTCGTCTTGCCATGATGAGACCAATGTCACCCGAGCCGAGAATAACAACATTTTTGCCCGGCATATAGCCTTCGAGATTAACCAGTCTTTGCGCTGTTCCTGCACTGAAAATTCCGGCAGGGCGACTGCCGGCAATATTCAAAGCACCCTTGGCTCTCTCGCGGCATCCCATGGCAAGGATGATAGCCTCTGCCTGTATGGTAAAAATGCCTTCTTCTGCATTCGTGGCCGTAATGACCTTATCACTACTTATATCAAGCACCATTGTGTTAAGTTTGTACGGAATTCCTTTTTCATGTACCTGTTTTTCGTACGCCCATGCATATTCCGGCCCTGTGAGTTCCTCGCCGAACCTATGCAGTCCAAATCCATTATGTATGCACTGTTTTAAGATGCCGCCCAGAGAGTCATCCCTCTCTAAAATAAGTATATCGCGCACGCCGCTTTCATAAGCCGCTATGGCAGCGCTCATACCAGCGGGACCGCCGCCAATGATAACTAACTCTTTCTTCACTCAAAACGCCTCCTTTGTTTTGCCCGTTATCAGCTTTGATTCTCTGCCGTACTTTGTAACCTCATCAACAGTAATGTTCATTTCGTCGGCAAGAAGTTTCATGATATACGGCGAGCAAAAACCACCCTGACATCTGCCCATCTGCGCTCTGGTGCGACGTTTCACACCGTCAAGGTCTGAGGGCTTCGGGTTTGTACGTATAGCCTCTAAGATTTCGCCCTCTGTAACTGTTTCGCATCTGCAAATTACCCTGCCAAATGACTTATCTTTCTTAATAATCTCATTTTTTTCGGCAAGACTTGCTTCTCTGAAATAATGCATAGGCTTTCTGCGAGGATTATAAGTATCTTTTAACGTTAGGATAACGCCCTGCGCTTCCAGCAGTTCCTTAACCATAAGCGCAATAGCCGGCGAAGACGTAAGCCCCGGTGATTCAATACCGGCAACATTAATATAGCCTTGTTTCGGCGAATTGATGATAAAGTCTCCCTCACTACCCACGGCACGAAGACCGCAAAATGAAGTGATTGTTTTATTAAAGGGAATCCCCTTTATGTTTTCGTTTGCTTCTCTGATAATATGTGCAAAGCCCTCTGCTGTTGTATCCTTATTATCTTTATCTTCAATATTGACAGAGGTCGGACCGGTGAGCAAATTGCCGTCTACCGTTGGCGATACCAAAATACCTTTACCCATTTTTGAGGGTGTGCGGAAAATGGTATTCGAAACCATGCCACCGCATTCTTTGTCAAGCAGGATATATTCGCCACGTCTTGGTGTAATGGTAAAAGACTTGTCACCAACCATGGCAGCAATTGCATCTGCATACAGTCCGGCAGCATTGATTACAAAACGTGTTTCTACCGAGGCATTTTCTGATACAACCTTATATCCACCCTCTATTTTTTCTATGTCCACAACTGCAAAATTACATTTCAGATCAGCACCGTTATCCATAGCATTGCCGATAGCTGCAACCGTCAGCTCATAAGGACATACAATCGCGCCCGTAGGTGCGTAAAGGGCACAAACAACAGCATCAGCAATGTTCGGTTCAAGCTCCTTTAATTCATCCTTTTCAACAATCCGGAGTCCTTTGACTCCATTTTGTTTGCCGCGCTCTAAAAGGTCTTCAATAGTTTTTCTGTCATCGTCATTAAAGCCGATTACAAGCGACCCATTATTTTTATATTTCACACCAAGCTCAGTCGTCACTTGTTGCATCATTTCGGAGCCCTGTACGTTGAGCTTTGCTTTAAGGCTTCCGCATTTTGCATCAAAGCCTGCGTGAACAATTGCGGAATTTGCCTTGGTTGCGCCCATGGCAACGTCATTTTCTTTTTCCAGTATGCAGATTTTCAAATCGTATGCAGAAAGTGTTCTTGCAATCATGCCGCCTACGACACCTGCGCCAATAATGACTACATCATACATCATATACTCTTCCCCTCCAAAAAATAAAAAGAGACGCACCAAAATAAACCTCTGTTTATTTTGATACGTCTCCAAATCTCTGTATCAGTATTATTTTATCATAATAAAAATCTTTTGTCAACCAAATTATCGTTGGACATTAGAAGAAAATGATAATCGCCTGAGACACTAAGACAACAGCAATTAAAGCGATGGGATACGTTGCTGCATACGCTGCGGCAACATCCTCTGTTCCGGCTGTACCAATCAAGGTACCCAAAGCCGGTGTGCTTGTCATGCCGCCGGTCAAAGAACCTAAGTTGTTGAGCAAACTGAGCTTTAATACATACTTTGCAAATAAGTAGCCAATAATCATCGGGAAAACTGTCATAATGATACCGTAAACAAAATACATAGCATCAAAGTTTGCAACAAACTCTGCACCGCCGGGAATACCAGCGCCAACTAAAAACAGCACAAGACCTAATTCACGAAACAGCTTTAATGTGCCCTGGTCTGGCATTAAATTAATCTTGCCGATTCTTCCGAAATGACCAAGAACTAAGGAGACCAGGAGGCAACCACCCGTCGTTGTTAAGGAGAAACACATACCGCTGATGCCTTGTCCGCTCAGCGGAATCAAAATTTTACCAACAATAGTACCTAAAACAGAAGCCAAGGAAAAAACGGCTAAGCCGTGGCCATCGAAATTAAAGAGCTTTCCTGCATAGCCTTTCTTTTCAACCTCTTGACCTGTCTGGGCAATTTTGGCTCTTTCTGCTTCCATATCAGCCTTTGTCAGTTTTGGAATCAACTGCACAAAGAGAACAACGCCGATAACACCAAAGATATAGGAAATGCCGTGACCTACGGACACAAGGTTTGTATATTGCTCAGCAACTGTCGCTTTTGCAGCGGAAAACGCCGGCGTTGACGTTAAAGAGCCGGAGAGTAAACCAACAATCATGGCAACAAAGCCTTCACGCGTCTCAATGGAGGCACCATAGCCAATGGCTTCGCCTATGTAAATACATGCAACAGCTGAAAGACCGCCGGCTAAAATGATGATGACGCCAAGCAAAACATAAGACTTAAAGTTCTTTTTCATATTGCCAAAGAACTTAGGTCCGGCAATAAAACCAACAGAGGTTACGAATAAAATCAATCCTAAACTTTCAATAATTTCAAGCGCTTTTTCCGCAAAAACGCCACCTTCAACGTTTTTGAGCACCAGCTGGCCTTCTAAGTTCGTGAAAAACAACGCACCAAAAAGTAACGCAATAATGAACACGCCTGCATCGCCAAGAGCTACACCCTTAACCTTGATGCTTCCCAACGCATAGCCGATAAACAGAATGGCAAACACACACATCATAAAGAAGGAGATGCCTGTTACCGGAACAACGCCGCCAAATAATGTCATTCGTAATACCCTCTTTCTTTTAGTTAAAAAATATTATAAAAATTTCTACAAAATTATACCATATATCGTATATAGTGTCAAGCATTATATCCCATTTTCATCATCTTTCTGCACGGCTAAGAAGCAAAACAGAGCCAATGACAAGGATAATTCCCAATATAGAATCCAGATGAAGTGTCTCATGCAAAAAGATAACGCTTAAAATCGTTGCTGTCATCGGTTCAACGACAGCAAGCGCTGAGGCCGTCCCTACCGGCAACACCTTTAAGGCTATTGCATATAAAACGTATGGCAATATTCTTGTACAAACGCCGCAGACGATTGCAATCAACAAAAGTCCCGGCTTATGAATGGCTATCTGTACAACCTCGCCCGGATTTGACAGACATAAAGAAATCACAAACATAAAAACAAAGCAATAAAATGTTGCTGATACAGGATTACACTTGTTTTTCATTTGAATTTTGGTAAAGATATTATAGGCGCTGAATGCAATGCCGGAAGCAAGGCCCATTAAAATGCCGTATAAATTAAATGAAAACCCTCGCAAAACACCCGTAACAAGGCAACAACCTGCTATCATCGAGACAAGAGCCAACAATTTTGTTCCAGTCAGTTTCTCCCCTAAAAATGCAACCGAATATGCCATAACCATAACAGGCGCCGTATACATCAGCACAACAGCTGTCGATACAGAGGTTAGCTGCAAGGAATAATTATTGCAAGTGGCAGTAAAGAACAATGCCGCGCCGCTGCCTAAAAACAGCAGAAGCTCACGAATCGTAATTTTGAACAGCTCCCTGCGGCAGCATAAAAAGTAAAGAAACATGACCGATGCCGCCACAAAGCTCACAACACAGGTCATTTGTGCAGGACTTAACCCATAGGGAATCATAACATGTATAAAAAGACCTATGCTCCCCCACAGGGCACCTGCCAAAATGATAAAGATAAACGCTCTCTTTTTTAACAAAATGCTCCCCCCGCTATATGCAGCCGATACTGTTAATCAGTTACTGAGATTATAACAACAAATCAGAAAACATTATACCACCTGAGTTGAAAAAAAGCAACAAAACATTAGGAAAATTCGTATGAAATAAGATAGCAAAAAAACAAGGATATAATGCTATTTTTTTCAAATAAAAGTTTGCTTTTTTGAAAAACTTGTGCTATAATTAATAAGAATATATGTTTTTACGTATACACAATGCAATCATCTCGTTCATTTTTAGTATATAAAACAATTACACTGTTCGTCCCTTTGCGGCTCGAGCAGTCAGATAGGAGTCCTAATTCATGAATATTAAAGCCCCACGGGGTACACATGATGTCTTGCCAAGTGAATCATATAAATGGCACACCATAGAGCGCACCATTGCCGCTTTATGTAACGACTATGGGTACCGGGAAATCAGAACACCTGTTTTTGAACACACTGAGCTTTTCGAGCGCGGTGTTGGTGAAACAACAGATGTTGTACAGAAAGAAATGTACACCTTTTTGGATAAAGGCGACCGCAGTATCACATTGCGGCCGGAGGGCACAGCTTCTGTTGTTCGCAGCTTAGTTGAAAATTCCTTGTATGCACAGGCACTACCTGCAAAACTGTATTACATCACGCCTTGCTTCCGCTATGAAAAACCTCAGGCGGGTCGCTTGCGTGCTTTTCACCAATTTGGCGTTGAAGTTTTTGGTGCTGAAAGTGCAGCTTTAGATGCAGAAGTTATTTCTTTGGCTCTCGACCTTTTCCGCCGCATGGGCGTGAGCGGTGTTGAGCTTCGCATTAACAGCATCGGCTGCCCTGTTTGCCGCAAGGCTTATAATGAAAAATTACGTGAATTTTTCAAACCGCATTTAGCTGACCTTTGTGAAACCTGTCGTCAGCGCTATGAAAAGAATCCTCTCCGTATTTTAGACTGCAAATTGCAGAACTGCAAGGATATCTACAACAATGCTCCCATCCTGCTTGACAACATTTGTCCTGATTGTGATGCTCACTTTACGGAGCTGCGGCAGGCTTTGGATGCCATGGGCATTCAATATACCATCGATGGCACCATTGTCAGAGGCCTTGATTATTACACAAGAACCGTTTTTGAAATTGTTTCCAAAAACATTGGTGCGCAAGGAACCGTTTGCGGCGGCGGTCGCTATAACGGTTTGGTGGCAGAGCTTGGCGGCCCTGAGATGCCGGCGGTTGGTTTCGGTTTGGGTCTGGAGCGATTGCTGCTTTTGCTTGATAACTTAAATATTGATTTGGGCGGCCATGAGGCTGTTGATTTATTTGTTGGTCACATTGGTAAGGATGCTGATTTGTTCGTTCAGCGCTTAGTGTATGACCTGCGCAAAGAAAACATTTCCGTTGAACGGGACTACATGAGCCGAAGCGTTAAAGCCCAAATGAAATACGCTGATAAGATCGGCGCTAAATTCACCACTGTGTTGGGTGACACAGAAATTGCCGAAGGTCGTTCAAAGCTTAAAAACATGACAACCGGCGAAATAACAGAGGTTAATTTTAACGATTTAGTAAAATTTTTTAATCAGCTTGGAGGATTGCAGTAAATGGAAACGATTGTAGGACTGAAAAGAACCCACAAATGCGGCACTTTGCGTGAGGAGCATGTGGGGCAAGAAGTAACAGTAATGGGTTGGGCACAGGTATACCGTAACTTAGGTGGCGTAATCTTTGTTGATTTACGTGACCGTTCCGGTTTGGTACAGGTTGTGTTCAATGCCGATAAGGATAAGGAAATGTTTGAAAAAGCAGACACTATCCGCAGCGAATATGTTTTAGCCGTTGTGGGCGAGGTTGTTCTGCGTAATGCTGACACCATTAATGATAAAGTGCCTACCGGTAAGATTGAAATTCTTGCCAAGGAATTGCGTATCTTATCCAAAGCCGAAACACCACCGTTCTATATTGAAGAAAACAGTAACGTTCGCGAAGAGGTTCGCTTAAAATACCGTTACTTAGACCTGCGTCGTCCTGACATGCAGAGATTGATGGAACTGCGTCACAGAGTTACAAAGCTGGCCCGTGACTATTATGACAGCCAGGGCTTTTTGGAAATTGAAACCCCGATGCTGACAAAGTCAACACCGGAAGGTGCCCGTGACTATTTAGTACCCAGCCGTGTACATCCCGGTCACTTCTATGCTCTGCCCCAGTCTCCGCAGCTTTACAAGCAGCTGTTGATGCTTTCCGGCATGGACCGCTACATCCAGATTGTTAAATGCTTCCGCGACGAAGACCTGCGTGCTGACCGTCAGCCGGAATTTACACAAATCGACCTTGAAATGTCCTTTGTCAACATCGATGATGTTTTAGAAGTTAATGAAGGCTTCATGAAGCTTATCTTTAAGGAAATTTTAGGCATCGACCTGAAAACACCGTTCCGTCGCATGACCTATCAGGAAGCTATGGACCGCTTCGGTTCCGACAAGCCCGATACCCGTTTTGGTTTTGAGCTGGTTGACCTGTCTGACATTGCCGGATCTTGTGGCTTTAAGGTCTTTTCTGATGCCGTTGCCAAAGGCGGCAGCGTTCGTGCTATCAACTGCAAGGGCGGCGACGCTAAATTATCCCGCCGTGATTTAGACTCCTTGACAGACTTTGCCAAGATTTACAAAGCAAAGGGTATGGCATGGATTAATGTTGGCGAAAATGAGCTTAAATCCCCCATCACCAAGTTCTTAACCCAGGAAGAAATCGATGCAATCCTTAATAGAATGCAGGCAGAACCCGGCGATATCATTATGTTCGCTGCTGACCGCAACGAGATTGTATATGATGTTTTAGGTAACCTTCGTTTAGAGCTTGCACGTCGCTTTGACCTGCTGAAAAAGGACGAATATGACCTCCTGTGGGTAACTGACTTCCCGCTCTTTGAGTACAGCGAAGAAGAAAAACGCTACGTTGCAAAGCATCATCCGTTTACCATGCCCTTAGATGAGGACATTCCCCTGCTTTCTGAAAATCCCCAGAAGGTACGCGCCAAGGCATATGATATGGTATTTAACGGCACAGAAGTTGGTGGCGGTAGCTTGCGTATTTTCAACGCAGACCTGCAACAACAAATGTTTGAAGCTCTGGGCTTTACAAAAGAAGAGGCTTGGGAACAGTTTGGCTTCTTGATGACTGCATTCCGTTACGGCACACCGCCTCATGGTGGTATGGCTTACGGTCTTGACCGTCTGGTTATGCTCCTGGCCGGCCGTGACTCCATTCGCGACGTCATCGCCTTCCCGAAGGTTAAGGATGCTTCTGAATTAATGACAGAAACACCGGGCACTGTTGCACCGAAGCAGCTTAAAGAATTGCATCTTAAATTAGATGACCTTATCTAAATTATGATTTTTTCAAATTTTCAGCAGGAATTTTTTCCTGCTGAAAATTTACTTTTATTCAAAGTCTATTGATTTTCCCATGGTATGACCCTTGCAAAGGAGGCTTATGCATGATTGAAATAAAAAATCTGACGAAAAAATATGGAAAGCATATAGCTATCGATTCTATCTCTTTTTCCATTAAAAAAGGCGAGATTGTTGGTTTTTTAGGCCCTAATGGTGCCGGTAAATCAACAACAATGAATATTTTGACCGGATATTTATCTGCCACTGACGGCACGGTTACCATCGATGGTTTTGATATTTTGGATAATCCGGTTGAAGCCAAGCGAAAAATCGGTTACCTGCCAGAGTTGCCGCCTTTATATACAGATATGACCGTTCGTGAATATCTTGATTTTGTGTATGACTTAAAGGGTGTTACAGAAGATCGCGAAAAACATATCAAAAAAATCTGTGACACTGTTAAAATTACAGATGTTCTTGACCGTTTGATTGCTAACCTTTCAAAGGGTTACAAGCAGCGCGTCGGTTTAGCGCAGGCTTTAATCGGCAATCCCGAGGTTTTAATTCTGGATGAACCCACCGTTGGTCTTGATCCCAAGCAAATCATCGAAATTCGTTCCGTTATAAAACAACTTGGACGTGAACACACCGTTATTCTCTCCTCTCACATTCTGCAAGAGGTAAATGCCATTTGTGAGCGTGTCATTATCATTGATAAGGGGCATCTTGTAGCCGGAGATACGCCTGAAAATCTGGGCAAGTCCATTTCAAACGAAAATAAATTTCAGCTTCGTGTTGCCGGTGATGAGCGCAGCATTTTAGATGCCTTAGAGCCGATTAGCGGCATTAAATACATTAAATCCTTAGGTAGAAAAGAGGCCGGCTCAATTGATTTCGTGGTAGAAGCCGAACCTAATGTCGACGTCAGACCCCTTATTTTCAATGCTCTGGCTGCCGCTAAGCTCCCCATGCTTTCTTTACAAACTATGGATATGTCCTTAGAAGATATTTTCCTTGAAGTAACAAACGGTGCAACGAGCGCGAGCACGATGCCGGATATTGCAAACGAGGAAATTGAATTTATTGAGCCAGTCAGCGGCAAGGCAGTTCAAACAGAAGAAGGAGGTTCAGACAATGAAGGCAATTTATAAAAGAGAATTAAACGCTTATTTCAAAACGCCCATTGGATGCATCTTTTTATCTGCTTTTATTTTCTTTTCTTCTCTGTTCTTTGTTTTAATTAACATGAACTCCATGCACACCTCTATGACAAATTATTTTTCAAACGTTAGTTTGATGTTTGTTTTTGTCATTCCCATTTTGACCATGCGTTTGTTCTCAGAAGAAAGAAAAAATAAGACGGACCAGCTTCTGTTAACAGCACCCATTAAGGTAACAGACATTGTCTTGGGTAAATTTTTGGCAGCGGGAACAGTTCTTTTGATTGGCACAGTTATTACGACCCTGTTCCTTCCCATTATGAACTTTTACGGTTCTCCCGACATTGCCGAATCTTTAATTGGATATCTTGGCATTTTTCTGCTGGGACTTTTGTTTGTTTCTCTGGGCATGTTCCTTTCTTCTATTACCGAAAGCCAGGTCATCGCCGCCATTTCGACCTTGGTGGTCATTTTCTTCCTTTGGTTTGTCGGAAATATGAACTTACAGTTTTCAACCATTTTAACAGGCATTTTCAGTTGGTTGGGTGCATTTTTAGATTGGTTTATGAATTTCATCTCCATCAATAATCGCCTGTATGATTTCACATTGGGAACGCTGAACATTGTTCCGCTGTTTTACTTTATCAGTTTAACGGCTCTGTTTGTGTTCTTAACTGTTAGCGTGATTGAGCGCAGACGTTGGAAATAAAACCGCAATTGGAGAAAGGATGAAGAAAATGAACAATCGAAAAACAAAGTATTCATTAAATTCAAAGGTCTTTATCGTCGGTGCGGTTTTGATTGTGCTGTTGCTGAACGCCATTCTGATTTCTCTGAACGATAAAATTTCCTTAGAACTTGATTTTACAAAAGACAAAATTTTTGCCTTGACCACTGAATCAAAGGAAATCGTTGATAAAATCAATGAGCCTGTTGATATTATTATTTTAACAGCAGGCGAAGAATCTGAAACCATTTCCATGGTTAAGAATGTTTTGGATAAATATACCCAACGCAGCAAGCAAATTAATGTTCGTGAGGTTGATGTTGTCAAAAACCCCACCGAGATTCAGGCATATATGGAGGACATTGTCCAGCTCGGCGTTGGTTCCTTGCTGATGAAGCAAGGCGATCAACATGCTTTTGTGGATGCCAACGATTATTTTAGCCAGGATGGGTATAGCTACATTGAACGTTCCGTCACAACAAAGCTGGCCTCATTTTTAGATGACGCAGAGGAATCCACCATTTACTTCACAACCGGTCACGGAGAGCAGCTTTCCAAAAACTACACGAAAGTTTTAGAAATGGTTGGCTATACGATTGAATTGCTCGATACCATGACCGTAGACTTCCCCGAGGAAGAAGATGCCATTGTCATCATCAGCGCGCCCGATGTTGACTTTTCTCTTGATGAAATCAACAAGATGGATGCCTTTTTAGACAGAGGTGGTAACGTCCAGATTTACTTTGACCCCTTTTACGGCTCCGGCAACCTTGAAAATCTACAGGCCTATTTATCAGATGACTGGGGCATTGCACGCAACAGTAACGTTGTCATTGACACTGGGCGCATGATTGAAAACAGCTCTTATATGTTTGGTAATCTGAACGAACATGAAATCACAAACCCAATTATGAATATTAACAAGGGCGTTGGTTATGGCCCCGCAAACAGTTTGGAGATTCTTGTTGAAAGGCCTGCCTCTGTTACAGTATCGCCCCTTTTATCAACTTCAAGCAGTTCTTATGCAAAAGATGATGTCAGTCTTTTTACCTCTAAAGAGAGCATTAAGAAAGCCGCAGGTGACCAAACCGGTCCCTTTGATGTTTTGCTTTTAGCAAACCGTCAGGTCAACGCAGAAGACAATAGCCTGAAAATCGGTTCTCTTTTAGTCAGCGGCTCTGTTTTAGTGTTTGATAGTCTGACAACAGACACACGTTTTGCCAATGAAGACCTCATGCTGAACACCATTAAGTGGATGGAGGGCAACCAAAATTCAATTACAATCCGTGCAAAAGAGTTGCCGGGCGGCCAAATGGTTTTCTCCAAAACACAGTTCTGGACATGGTTTGTGGTCTTGGTGGTTGTTATTCCTTTGATAACATTGCTCCTTGGCATTATAACCTATGTAAAAAGAAGATATCGTTAATAGAAAAAGTCCCGTCGCTTTTGCGACGGGACTTTTTTGTCCATATTTTATTTGTACTGGCAAGCGCCTCCTCTATTTTTCATATAATGGAACTAATATGTAGGAGGTGCTTTCATGTTTTCATCACTCTGGTTATTAATTCTTTCCGTTATTCGCTATGGTCCATTTTTTATTGCCTTTGTTTCCAATAACAATTCATCCTTTCCCAAACCGCTTTCTGTGAAAGATGAGGAAATGTATCTGTTACTGGCTCAGCAAGGCGATACAGATGCAAAAAACAAGCTTGTTGAACATAATTTACGCCTTGTTGCCCACATAACCAAGAAATATACGCAAGCTCCCGGCGCTGATTCTGACGATTTGATTTCCATTGGAACAGTCGGGCTCATCAAGGCAATCAATTCATTTGATACTCAAAAAAATGCACGCCTTGCAACCTATGCTGCCAGATGCATTGAAAATGAAATTTTAATGTATATGCGTGCCTCCAAAAAAATACAGCAAGAGATTTCACTTCATGAATGTCTTGGTCACGACAGTGATGGAAATGAGATTACATTTATTGATATCTTAACTGCCGAAGACGAGGATGTTGCTGCAAAAGCAGATACCAACATGAATATTCGTAAGCTCCGCCGTTACATTGAAGAAACATTAACAGACAGAGAAAGAAAAATTATTCTGATGCGCTATGGCCTGAGCGGTAAACCGTTTACACAACGCCTGATTGCACAAAAAATGGGAATCTCCCGTTCCTATGTTTCGCGAATTGAGAAAAAAGCACTCAAAAAACTCATGCATCGATTTGCCTCGGAAAACGCTTAAAAAAGCCCGAAACCATAACGGTTTCGGGCTTTTTAATATAGCTTACTGATTATTCAGTTCACGATAAACAACAATCAGTTTAGCCTGGTTATAGTTACGATATACAAACACCTTATCGGCATCATCGCTACCGCTTGTTGCGTTCATCGGGTCGTCTGTGTAAGCATATAAATCACTATAGGTGATTTCGTCAATATCCTTAAAGGTACCGGAGCTATCAACGGTTACACAAAGAACCTTAACGCCAGAAGCGGACATGCGATTGGTTAAACCTGCTTCACCCAAAGCTGTGACTGTCCAGGGATCGCCATCAATTTCAAAGTCATAATCAAGAGCAATCCACAAGTTGCTGACTTCGGCTGCGGAATAAATTCTACCTGTCATTAAGGACATCGCTGCAGCCTCAATATCATGACTGCCACCCTCTCTGACTACCTTAGCATAGCCACCGGATTTACCAACATAGCTTACCTCGGTGTTTGTTGCGTTATGGGCGCCAACACGAACAAAGACGGTTTCTGTTGTATCTGTATAGAATTCGTCGCCCTCAACAACAATTTCCAGAGCATTGATGTTCTTCTGGTCATCAGCTGCAACACGGACAATGTCACCCTTGTCAACAGATGAATAGTATTGATTATCTTCATCGTAGTATTTCTTTATGTTGGAAGCGGAAGAATTATCAGACCAAACAGCAATATATCTGTTGCCGCTTTCATCCGTACCCTTAGAAACAACTACTTCAGGCAGGAAGTTAACCCATTCAGATGCTGCAATACCACCTTGGCTGCTCATGTCTTTATACATAATAACAATGGCAGGAACGCCGGCAGAGCTTACATCAACCAAAAGCAGGTCATATGTTGTACCCAGAGAAAGACCGGAAGCCGTTCCGCTCTTAATCGCATACTTGCTTGTATCTTCTAAATCATCATCATCCTGAGGTACAAAGAGCACCTTTGTGGTAGAATTTAATTTATAAATATTTGCAAGACCGGTATTCTGAGTTGTACATTTAATATTTTCTTGCATATTGACTCGAAGGTCAGCATTCGTGGGATTTTCCTTACCAATTATAATGTTATTGATTTTACCGTCGGCAGAACGACTGTATTTAATGGGCTGATGCACAGCACCATCAGGTGCGCCATAGTCACCTAAAACATATTCAGCTGCCTGATTTTCTAACAGTGTTCTGAGTTCATCATAGTCAGAACTGATTGTATAGGATACGCCATTAACCTTAACCTTATCTGCAAGGGCATATTCCTTGAACTCACGGAGCGAGGTTGTATTTAAGTCGATTAACTGAGCGTATGCATTGGAGGTTAAACCTGAACTGATTTTCTGAATCTGTGTTAAATATGCATAGGTGTAATTTGCCTGAGCTGCTTGCAGTTCATATTTTGCAATCTTACCAAATGCATCTAAGTACAGTTTAACATAAGCACCAACAACTAAATCTTCCTGACGAGTTTCTGCATCTGCAAATGCATAACTCTTACTGTTAACACTAATGGTTTCTTCGCCTGTTGTAATGGAGTTAACAGTACCTGTAACTGTATCTGCGCTAATCATAACCTGAATAATGTTACCGGTTTCGTCAATGGCGATAGAGAGAATCTGATTCTTGGCAATGGAAGAAAACGTTGCCGCACTACCCTTTTTGGTAATGGAAATGGACTTATGGGAATCTTCTTCATCCAAAACAAGTCTTGACGTTTCGGTTCCGTCATTTAAGGTTACAGTTTTGGTGCTGCTGCTAACAGAGGAAACCTGATAATTCTTATAAACGGAAACAAAAATGACATCAGCAAGCTCCCCTTCGCCTTCTGTCATCAAGAAGCGAATGGATCCCATATTGTCTTCGTTTTCAGCAACAACATCTTCCAAGCTGTCTTCTGTCATGCTGCCATTATACATAACAACAGCAGAAGAGGACATTTTGATTTTCTTTGTGTCGCCGTCCTCGTTTTCATAGGATACTGTGTTGTCATTAAAAGAGGTAATCGCATTCAAATCAATGACAAGCTCATCGTTGCAGCCTCTCTGCTCTGTTAAGCTTGTTAAAGCCTGTGTTTTAACACCGCTCTCCTCTGTATAGTAACCAACAACCAGTTTACCCAGCAGAGAGCCAACTTCGTCTTTGTTGCTTAAAGATTTAATGCTGAAAATCACTTCGCCTTCATCTTCAACATCAATCTTAATCTGATTAGAAGTCAGGGTTGACATGCCGCCTTCCATGGTTACACCGGGAACTGCAATAACCTGACCTTCAATTTTAATCTTCTGCTCTGCTTCAACAAGTGGGGTATCCTCGTCAGCAACGTCAGAAAGTTTAATGCCTACCATGTTGAACATCAGCTTGGCAACTGTGCCACGCTTCGCTGCCTGGTCATAGACACCATCAACAATGTTCTTTAAGAAGCCATAGGATGTGGCAACTTTTCTGTAACCAACCGGGAAGCCGCCGTTCTTCATGGCAACTTCGCCAAACTTGTCATATTTTGCACAAACAACCATTTTAATGGCCTGGTCATATGTAACGTTCTGGTCTGCTCTGAATGTGCCATCTTCAAAACCGTTAATGATCTTCATATCAAATGCGGTTTTAATAGCGCCGGCTGCCCAATGCTCCGGGGAAACATCCGGAAATCCGGTGGAGCCAACTTTGGTATCTGCAAGGCTACCAAGGCCAATAGAATGAATAACCATTTTGCAGAATTCAGCACGGGTAATAGTCGCATCCGGCTTAAATGTGCCGTCTTCATAACCATTGATAACGCCACGCGCAACCAAATCCTGAATGGCTTCATAATAATGATAGCTTTCGGGAACGTCACTGAAATTAGCTGCGTATGTAGGCATTGCCAAAGAGAAAAGCATCACAAACGCAAGAAGCAGTGACATGATTTTAGTTCTTTTCATTGTTTGTCCCTCCGTTTAATATAATATTGTGTCAAAAATAAAGACCTTTATCATAGGCTAGCATAACACAATACTATTATACCATGCCAATATGGTAAAGGTCAATTACGAATATTTTACTTTTATGTTACACATTGCCTGTCAATTGTCAAAAAACCACTTTTCTACACCGTAGAAAATATCCGAGGACGACGGCATAATCTCACCTTTCATGATCGGGTCAAAAATCAGCAAATCCTCTTCAAAATAAAGCCCTGCAAAGGGTGTCTTTGTTCTGAATTCATCCCAGATTTCCTGAAACAGCACCGGTTTTTGCGTCTCACCGGATTGGATTGACAAGGAATACAAAAGTTCATCAATCCGTTCATTAAAAATACCGCAGGGATTAAGGTCCGATTGCAGCAGGAAAGATATATCCCCATTGTCAGCAATCGTTGTTCCGCCAACAAATACCTCATAGGCACTATTTGCAATTCGCGATTCATATTCTGCAAATGAAACAGCATCAACAGCAGCAGGAATGCCGATTTCACGGAAAAAATCAACCAGATTTCTGGCAATTTTGAGTCTGATAGCATTATCATCATTCACTAAGATGTTGAAGCTCAGCTTGTACTCTTCACCGTAAATATTCTTTTCTAAAATACCATCTGCATCAATATCACGCCAACCGTCCTGCATCAATAACCGGCGTGAAAATTCAGGGTCAAAGCCAACGCCCTCCTCCTGGGCTGTGTTAAAAGCGGAGTTAGGAGGCATGGGAACGTCCGTCGGCACAACATAGGCAACTGTCGAATCCAAAATCAAAGCTTTTCGATTGATAGCATATGTCATCGCCGTCCTTGTTTTTTCGGACAAGAGCGGTGTAAACTGATTGTTAATGCCTAAAAACGTGAAACGACCACTTGTGATGGACGCTGTTGAAAGATCCCGCTTCGGCGTATATTGATACACATTGACAACGTACGAAGGCAGCATGTCAATCTGCAGATTTTCAAGCATGGAAATCGCGGTTTCTGCATCTTTGACGCGATAGATAACAACCTCAGGGATATGCGGTGCAAACGGTCTGTGATAGTTTTCGTTAACCGAAAGATAGAGCTCGCGGTTTTGTTTGTTGCTTTGGACCTTATAGCGTCCCGTTCCGTTGGGAACATAAAAATCGCCGCTGATGTTGATATCTGCCTTGGACATAACGGGAAAATCCATCAACGATGTAAAGTTAATCACCGGATGCGAAAGTGTGACTGTTAAGGACATTTTGTCGCAGCTCCAGGCCGAGATGCAGGCGAGCCGTCCGCTATAAACACCGGAAGAGTTCATCAAAAGAGACAGGCTCGCTTCCACATCCTGCGCCGTTAATGGCTCACCGTTGTGAAAGCTGACGCCCTCTTTGATATAGAAGGTATACGTTTTACCGTCTGCCGAGACCGAATAGTGATCGCACAGAACAGGTTCCACGCTTCGGTCAGGTGCAACGGTAAAAAGACCATCAAAAATGAGTTTCAAAACAGAAAGATTATTTTTGTTTTCTGCCAAAATCGGATTTAGTGTGGTGGCGCCCGTCATCGCAAGGCGTAGCCTACCGCCATCCTTGGGAGACTCATGTTGGTTTTCATAAACAAACATATGCTGGTCATTCGTTTTTTCCTTTGTCTCTTTCGGCTGGCAGCCATATAAACCAAATAAAAGAGCGGACAACAGAAGAACAACCAGAAAAAAAGATGTTTTTTTCAAATTCTTCATGTTACACCCGCCCTTCATGCGCAAAAATTATTCGCTATCTTCAATATAATTTTCATATTTTGGTGGATTGCAAACAGGACAACTGCGAAGGCCAATGGCCTGCACCATTTCCCAGTCAATTCTCGTGGTTGGTTTCCCCTCAAGCTCTTTACAATCCGTCAAATGATAAAAGGTATCCAACGTCCAGGAAACATCAGGTGCCGTTTCCTTGGTTGCTACTTCTGCTTTTGCATCAGTCTCCGGTGCCTTGGCAGGCTCCTTTGTCTTTACAGGTTCCTGCGGTTTTTTTGTTGCAGCATTTGTTTTTGTGTCAGCAGTAGCGGTTTCATCCGCTTTCTCTGCCTCGGTTGCAACCTGTTCTGTTTCTGTTTGTGATTCCTCCTGAGGATTCACATCAGTCGTGGCAGGCTTGGCGCAAGCTACCAAGGAAGCCATAAGAACCATACAAAGAGTAAGTAGAATAAAACGTTTCATCATTTGTAACTCCTTTTACTTATTAAGTTCACTTTGAATCCAGTCGATAGCTGCGGAAATAGCCTCGTCTTTGGCAACATCACGACTATCAGCTTCCTGTCTCAGTTTATATTCAACCAGGCCGTCTGTTGCTTTTTTACCAACTGTAATTCTGACAGGAATACCGATTAAATCAGCATCCTTAAACTTAACACCCGGGCGCTCGTTACGATCATCCAGCATCGCTTCGATACCGGCAGCACGTAACTGGTTATAAATCTCCTCTGCCATTTCCATCTGGAGAGCGTCCTGACTGTTAACCGGCACGACAATCACCTGATACGGCGCTGCCGAAACGGGCCAGATAATACCATTTTCATCATTATATTGCTCAATAACAGCGGCAAGCGTTCTGTTGACGCCAATGCCGTAGCAACCCATAATCGGGGTTTCGGCTTTGCCGTTTTCATCTAAGTATGTGCAATCGAGTGCTTCTGTGTACTTTCTGCCAAGCTTAAAGATGTGACCAACCTCAACACCACGTGTGGTTTCAACGGGCTGTCCGCATTTCGGGCACACATCACCTGCCACAATAGTGCGGAGGTCAGCAATGGCCTTAGGCTCAAAATCAGATGCATTCACATTTTCATAATGATAGTCTGATTCATTGGCACCTACGATATAGTTATACATATGGGCAATTTCCAAATCACAGTAAACAGGAATGGAAAGACCGACAGGGCCGGCAAAACCTACGCGGGCGCCTGTAACCGCTGTCACAACATCAGCCTCTGCCAGAGCAAGGTCCTGCTCATTGATGCCTAAAAGATTAGCAAGCTTCGTTTCATTCACTTCACGATCGCCGCGAACCATAACAGCAATGGGTTCTTCGCCTGCCATGTAAATCAAGGTCTTGGCGAAATGCTTGCTGTCTGTGCCTAAAAATTCGACAAGTTCTTCAATGGTACCGGCTTTCGGTGTGTGAATCTTATGAATTGTTTTTGCTTCTTCCGGCTCCATTTTTTCGGGTACGCAAGCTGCCTTTTCGTCGTTAGCGGCATAGCCACAAACAGGGCAATAGGCAATCACAGCTTCACCGGATTCTGACTTAACCATAAATTCCTGAGAACCGGAGCCACCCATTGCACCGGT
>SVJS01000005.1 GCA_015068855.1 Oscillospiraceae bacterium
CAATACTACCGGCGGCAGCAACACCGGCGGCGACAACACCGGCGGCAGCAACACCGGCGGCAGCAACACCGGCGGCAGCAACACCGGCGGCGACAACACCGGCGGCGACAACACCGGCGGCAACAATACCGGCGGCGACAATACCGGCGGCGACAATACCGGCGGCGACAATACCGGCAGCGACAACACCGGCGGCGGCAACACCGGCGGCGACAATACCGGTGGCGATAACACCGGCGGCGATAACACCGGCGGCGATAACACCGGCGGCGACAATACCGGCGGCGACAATACCGGCGGCGACAATACCGGTGGCGATAACACCGGCGGTAACGATGGACCGGTAACGCCCGGGCCCGAACCCGAGCCGGATTATGAAAGCATTAATTCGGAGATGGTGGCAAATCTGAGTTTTGCTTCTTCCGATATTAGTGACAACATCAATCAGTTTGCCGATGTATGTTATGATGATGATGGCAACATTTTGCCCTATTATCCCAGAAGATTGATTGAGATCGTTAAGGCTTGTATTGATGCAACCATTCTGGATGCGGATTCAAGAGTGATTACTGCAGAGTATGTCAGAAAAGAATATGACGACCCGATCGCGGAAGCAAAGGGCTACTATTATGATATTATGGATGAAAATGGTGACGTTGAGCAAGGTTTTAGAGACGCCATTGCATCACTCCATTCCACCACAATTTTGTGGCTGGCAGATGCTTTTGATATCGATGTAAGCCGCTATGAGCAATAAGCCTTATATACTGGAAAAGGAGCCGATTTACGGCTCCTTTTTTCTTTCTTTTTGGAAGAATGCGCGGATGTTTCGGTGTGCTGTATTTAGAACGAATATATCCGGTAAACATGACGGAAATCATTAAATTACAAGTTGACAATTTCCTCTGTGTGTGATACAATCATTAGACATGAAAATTATGAAAAACCTTGACTATTCAAGTTGTATCAGGAGGAGATTGTATGAAAGATTTTGTATCGATGTGTAAAAAAATCGGCAGCATGACAGACTATGTTCAGGGTGGCGGCGGTAACGCTTCCTGCAAGCATGGCGACAACAAAATGGCGATCAAGGCCTCCGGTTTTACCATTGGCGACATTACAGAAACAACAGGGTATGTCGATGTCGATTATATTAAAATAAAAGAGTATCATGCCGATGTTTTGCCCGAAGAAATGGAAGCAAAGGAAAAGGAATCAACGCCGTTTACCCTTTCCTGCGTATTCCCCTCAGATGGTCCGGCTCTGCGCCCGTCTGTTGAAACAGGCTTTCATTCCATTATGAAAAAATATGTTATGCATACGCATCCTGTATACACAAATGTCATCACCTGTGCCGCAGGCGGCAAAGAGCTTGCAGAGAAAATTTTCAAAGATATTGACTTTGTGTGGGTGCCCTATATCAACCCCGGCTTTTCCTTGACCATTGCCATAAGAGAGGCTATCACAGCTTATGAACAGGCAAAGGGCGTGTTCCCGAGAGTTATTTTCATGGAAAATCATGGTTTGGTTACGACGGATGATGATGCAGAAGCATGCGCTGATCTTCACATTCAAATCAATGAGGCCATTAAAAACTATCTGGGCCTTAACGACTTCTACACAGACCTTACGATGACACAGGATGGAGATAAATTTGTATGTTCTGCTCCTTTTGTCAAAGCGTATTTTGACAAATATAGCGTAAAAACCATGGAAGAAAATGCACTCTATCCGGACCAGTTGGTCTATTTGAACGCCGGTATGCATGATGGAAAAATTGCCTTTGATGGCGGCAAGGTTATCCTCAATGCAGCTAAAAAAGAAGCAACGGCTATGCTTGAAACTTTTGCTGCTTTTGCATATGTTGTAGATGGCATTTACAGTTCAGGATTAACCATTAGCGCCATGGATGCCGCTGCAACAGGATTTATTAATAACTGGGAAAGCGAAAAGTACAGAAAAGAAATGGCAAAGAAGGGCTAAGTCATTTGCCAGAGAAAACCTAAAAAAACAGTCACAAAGCGGATGCCGCTTTGTGACTGTTTTGATTTAGAGCTAAAAGATTTTTTATAAGGGATAGTTTTCCTCACGCTTGACTAAGTCCCAAGCCATATCGACAAGATGAGCAAACTGTGGCAATTCAAGCTGCTTACAAATCATGCTTTGTCGTGAGGAGTTAACGTCTTCGCCTGAGATTTCAATCATTGAATATGTCTTGCACAAATTTTGCAACCGTTTGATTTGTGTGTCTGTATTACGCGCAGGCATGTATGTAACGGCCTTTACATTTTCCTGCTTCAGCATTTCAAATAAATCTTCCAAGAAGTCATCTTCGAACTTGGCTGCTTTTTTATCGCCTGTTACGGAATCCGTCACGTCGCCGAGGTAGGCATAACACAAAATGGCTCCGACCTCATCAGCCAGTTTTACGGCTTCTTTAAGCGGCATGCATTCATCTGTCGCCGGAATATAGATTTTTTCAACAAGCTGTGCTTTCAGGATTCCAAGTAAGTCATAAGCAAGGTGCGGGTTGTCGGCGTCAGACAGCATCCCGCTCTGTTTAGGCGACAGTGAAATCTGAAGCTTGTTTTGCACAAAATCGGCACAATTTTCCGGTCCGCAAATACCTAAAATTTTAAGGCTGAGGGCATACAAAAGGTGTCTTTCCGTGATGGAGCCGCCTGCTTCGTAGCAGGAAAGGGGAAGAACATCTTTTGAAAAATCCAATTCGATGCCGTAAGGCTTCATGACGGCATTGATGTTTTCAAGCATTTTCCGATTGCGGACATTTCTTTTCTCTCTCAAAGGCTCAAACGCACGCTGCAAAACATCAAAGCCAGTAGCGGGAACGCTATGTATTGCCATGTAAGCAATACCGGGCTGGTCGGGGTTATTCAGCCGTTTGCCGGCAAGAGAGGTTTCGGAAAGGTCAACACGGCATTCCATACCGCAGGTTGTTCCGATGCCTGCAATTTTTCCCGCTTTTCGGAACTCTTTTGCACCGCCGATGCTGTCATGGTCCATAATACCTGCGGTTTGCAAGCCTTCTGCCCGTGCCATGTAAATAGCGGCCGTGGGTGAATACGGCGAAAAAGAAAAACAGGTGTGAATGTGGTTATTTGCAAACTGAGGCTTCACAATGGGGTGCTCCGTCTCATTTTTTAGCAGCATTTCAAGGTTTTTAAGCCTTTGCGCTTCGTCAGGTACGTTTAGAAGCTTAATGTTTTCTTGAAGTTGTACGTACATACTCATGGTAATCTGTTTTTTCTCCTATATAAAATTTATGAACGAAAAGTTGTTTCATGAACTTTTATCCGTTATCATTATTATACTACAAAATGCACTTGTGTCAAGTGAAAAAATAAGCAATATTTATGGCGTGTGATTGACAAAAGATGTCTGTGAGTGGTACAATAAAATAAGGGGGAAAGTGCTGTGCTTGCCTCGCAAGATAGGGCATAATGATTTGTTACGGAAAAACCGATGCAGATTTTCTGCCTGCATCGGTTATTTTTTTGCCGGTGAGGCGGGAAAATCTGACAGCATGCATCACCGGTTTTTGAACACGGCGTACGTCGTGTAAAACATTATATAATATTGAATGTATATACGAAAAGGAGAAAACATGATGAAACAGTTTTTTGGTTGGTGTAAAAAGACGCCTTTAATAGCTAAGATTGCAGTCGGGCTTGTCGTCGGCGTATGCCTTGGCTTATGGGTTCCGCAAGCAAGCTTTATTATGGTGCTTGGCGACATCTTTGTCGGTGCCTTAAAAGCCATTGCACCGATTTTGGTTTTTGTGCTTGTGGTTGCTTCTCTTGCAAGTGCGGGCAAGGGTATCGGCAAAAGGTTCAGCCGGGTCATCTTCTTTTACATGCTCAGCACATTCCTTGCCGCTGTTGTTGCTGTTGGTGCCAGCTATCTTGTTAAGCCGACCATCCCTCTTGCTCAGGCAATAGAGCAGTCGGCGCCCTCAAGTCTTGGTGAGGTGCTTACCACGCTTTTATCCAATATGGTCATGAATCCCGTGAGTGCGCTGATGAATGCTAATTATGTAGGCATTCTTACCTGGGCTGTTGTGTTTGGCCTTGCTTTGCGCGTGATTGCCGGAGACAAGACAAAAGACGTTTTAACCGATTTTTCAAATGCCATTTCCAAGGCGGTTGCCTGGGTCATCCAATTGGCACCGCTGGGCATCATGGGTTTGGTTTACGGTTCGGTTAGTGAATATGGTATTGAAATTTTTACGGATTACGGAAAACTCCTTGCGGTTTTGGTTGGCAGTATGTTGGTGATGGCTTTTGTCGTGGATCCGCTCATTGTTGCCGTTGCACTTAAACGCAATCCGTATCCACTGGTGCTCAGATGCTTCAAGGAATCAGGAGTTACAGCCTTTTTCACAAGAAGCTCTGCTGCCAACATTCCCATTAATATGAGTCTTTGCGAAAAACTTGGTCTTGACAGGGAGCATTACAGTGTTTCCATCCCCTTGGGTGCAACCATCAATATGGACGGGGCGGCCATCACAATCACGGTGATGTCGCTTGCTGCTGCGTTTTCTCAGGGACTTAACGTCAACATTTTGATTGCCATTATCCTGAGCTTTGTTGCGACCTTGGGTGCATGCGGTGCCTCCGGCGTGGCGGGTGGCTCACTTCTTTTGATTCCAATGGCGTGTTCCTTGCTGGGCGTGGGTCAGGATATTGCTATGCAGGTTGTGGCTGTTGGCTTCATCATTGGTGTGGTGCAGGATTCTCTGGAAACAGCAATCAATTCCTCCGGAGACGTTATTTTCTGTGCAACAGCCGAGTTTATGGAATGGAAAAAACAGGGCAAGGAGCTGCCGTTTTAAGCTGACACGATATGGTCTTTCATTTCTCAAAAAGCTGTCATAAAATTTGGAAACGCCTAATGTGGTTTGGCGAGAGTCAAGGCTGGTGACGATGCGCCTCAAAACGGTTGGGAAATGAATTAAGGTTAGTTATTTTAAGGAGTGCACGCTATGAGAAAATTTGATACAAAAGTTCAGCATCTTAAATATAAAGTGCTGCGGGAAGTTGCAAAACAAGCCTGGCATGGTACACTTCTTGAAAACATTACGGAAATACCGAAAACCATTGTTCCCGGCAAAACCTCAACCATGCGGTGTTGTGTGTATAAAGAAAGAGCCATCCTTTCCGAACGTGTCAGAATCGCCATGGGTGGGAACCGGGAAAATCCCAATGTCATTGAGGTTATTGACATCGCCTGTGATGAATGTCCGGCGGCAGGGTATGAGGTAACGGATTCTTGCAGAGGTTGCCTGGCACACAGGTGTGAAGATGTATGTAAACGCGGCGCCATTTCCTTTGATGCAAATCATGTCGCGCATATTGACAAAGAAAAGTGCGTGGAATGTGGTCAATGTGCCAAGGTTTGCCCTTATTCTGCCATTGTCAACCGCAAGCGCCCCTGCCAGAATGCATGCAAAATCAAGGCGATTTCCATTAACGAGGAGAATGCGGCAAGTATTGATAATGAAACCTGTATTGCCTGCGGCGCCTGTGTATATCAATGTCCCTTCGGCGCTATTATGGATAAGTCCTACATTCTGGATGTGGTTGACTGTATCAAAAATAGCGATAACAACCAAAAGTATAAGGTCTATGCGATGGTAGCCCCCTCGATTTCGAGTCAGTTTACCTATGCAAAACTGGGACAGGTTATTAAAGGCTTGAAAGAGCTTGGCTTTTTCGCCGTTGTTGAGGCAGCGCTGGGTGCCGATATGGTAGCTCAGGCGGAATCTAAGGAGCTGAGTGAAAAAGGCTTTTTGACCAGTTCCTGCTGTCCGGCTTTTGTGGCCTATGTTAAATCCGCATTTCCGGATTTGGTGCAGTATATTTCTCATACTCTTTCGCCCATGGCGACCCTTGCAAAACATATCAAGGAAACAGACCCTGATGCAAAGGTTGTGTTCATTGGTCCCTGCACGGCAAAAAAAGCCGAAGCACAGCTTGACTCCGTTAAGCCCTATGTAGATGCCGTCATAACATTTGAGGAGCTGCAGGCACTTTATGACAGTAAGGACATTGACATTACAACCCTTGATGAAGAAATTCTGGATAATGCATCGTATTTTGGAAGAATTTTTGCCCGCTCGGGAGGGCTTACCGATGCCGTCGCGCAGGGTTTGGCGGAGCAGAATATAGATTTCGACTTGAAAGCCCTTCCCTGTGACGGCATTGAAGCCTGCAAGGTGGCACTTCTGAAAAAGAAGAAAAATGTTTTAACAGCTAATTTTATCGAGGGCATGGCCTGCGTGGGCGGCTGTATTGGCGGTGCCGGTTGCCTGACCCATGGCGAGAAAAACAAAGCCGAGGTTGATAAGTATGGCAGAGAGGCTTCAGAGAAAACCATCGGGGACGCCATTTCTGTGTTGAAGTAAGATATACAACATCTCAGACGACCTTGCATCGGTGCCTTTTGCGTGAAGCTGCATGAGGGCATAAAAGACGCAGTGCGGTATGCATCCGCAGCATTTTCCAAAACAGTCAGTCGGGCGAGAACCGGCCAATCCATTCCCGTATTATATTGACAAGGTAATTTTAGTTTGTGTTGCCTGCGATGATTAACGACAGGAGGATGAAAACAGACGTGATGACGAAAACAGAAAGCGTAATAGGAATCAATCTGCCTAAAAACAAAAAAAAGGTATGGTATAATGTTTGGGGCATATTGTGTTCTGCATTTTTGATATTTACACTTTTGTTGCATCTTTCTGCTTCATGGTATATCAGACATTACGGAGAAACGGGTTTTGATTCGGTGATCTTTACTCTTTTATCAAATATAAAAGGTACCAGCAATGAACTTTTGATCAGTTTTTGCTTAGAGAGCGCCTTGCCTATGGTTTTATGCGGCGGAGCCTTGATTTACGTGTTGTTTATTCGCAAATTCAAAAAAACATGGTATTCAAAGATTAGATTTTGGCATAAAGCAGCAATTTCCTTGTTTTTTTCGATGCTTCTTTTGTTACATGCAGGAACCAAGGTGGATATTTTTGGTTACATTCAAAAGATGATGATACAAACAACCATTTATGAAGAGCATTTTATTGAGCCGTGTAATGACAACATTAGTTTCCCTGATGATAAAAGAAATTTGATATATATTTTTCTGGAATCGATGGAGACTTCGTATATGTCAGAGACAGAGGGTGGAGCACTTCCTGAAAATGTTATGCCGGAGTTGACAAGACTGGCCAAAGAAAACATTAACTTTTCCCAAAACGATGGGATAGGTGGATTTTTAACGCCCAGCGGAACCGGCTGGACAGTGGCGGGAATGGTATCACAAACTTCGGGCGTTCCGTTAAAGGGGTCTGTCGGTGCGCTTGGGAACAATGAATATGGAACAGAAGAGTTTATGCCGGGCGTGGTTTCACTTTCGGATATTTTAAGCCAAAACGGATATAAGCAGGCGCTCATGGTCGGCTCGGACGCCTCCTACGCGAACAGACGAGTGTATTTTGCTCAACATAATACAGATTATATATATGATTACATAACGGCAAAGGAAGACAGCATTATAGATGATGACTACTATGTCTGGTGGGGTATGGAGGACGAGTTGCTTTTTGAATACGCAAAGGACAAGATTCGTCAAATGGCAAAGGAACCGGAGCCCTTTTCTTTCACGTTACTAACAGTAGATACTCATTTTCCGGATGGATATGTTTGCGATTTGTGTAAAAATAGATTCAACGAACAATACAATAATGTAATCTCCTGTGCAAGCCATCAGGTTGAAAAATTTGTGAATTGGATTAAAAGGCAAGACTTTTTTGAGAATACAACCATTGTGATTTGCGGTGACCATTTAAGCATGGATAACCAATATATAACAAGAAATGTCCCGGATAATTACGAAAGACGGGTCTATAATTGCTTTATAAACTCTGCTGTGACAGGAGAGAACTACAAAAACAGGATATTTACAAGTCTTGATATTTTTCCCACAACATTGGCTGCTATGGGTTGTGACATTAAGGGCGATCGCCTGGGGCTTGGAACCAATCTGTTTTCCCAGGAACAGACTCTGGCAGAGAAAATGGGCTATGAGGAGTTTGATCGTGCCCTGCTATACAGTTCGAATTATTACATTAAAAAGTTTTTGATCAATCAGGAATGAAACCCGTATATAGGGAATACTGCCCGGCATCTAGATTGTACAGTTTTTGTAAGGAGAAAAGAGCTTTAAGTCTGTCAAAAAAACTGCTCGCAGGTCGGGCAGTTTTTTCTTGTTTTGGGCCATGATGTATGATACAATAGTAACGGTAATGTCGATACAAATGCTCAGCGGCCTGTGCCGCAACAATTTTGGGAGGCAAACATGAGACAGATTGATTTTAATGCAAAAAAAGGTTTCATCTGTGATATGGACGGTGTTATCTATCACGGGAATATGATTTTACCCGGTGTAAGGGAATTCATGGAGTGGCTCGTCGCATCCAAAAAGGAATATTTATTTTTGACAAATAACAGCGGTTTGACACCCAGAGAATTGCAACAAAAGCTGGCCAGAATGGGGCTTGATGTGCCCGAACGCCGCTTTTACACAAGTGCCCTCGCGACAGCTGCTTTCTTAAAGGAGCAGTCCCCCGGATGCTCAGCCTATGTCATCGGGGAAGCGGGTCTTTTCAATGCACTCTATGATGCAGGCATCACCATGAACGATGTGGACCCTGATTATGTTGTCATTGGCGAAAGTAAGTCCTATTCCTTGGAAACCATAACCAAGGCAACCAATTTGGTGCTTGGCGGCGCAAAACTGATTGGCGCCAATTCGGATGTGTCCGGCCCCGTTGAGGGCGGAATTGTTCCCGCTTGCCGGGCGCTCGCTGCCCCTATTGAAATGGCAACGGGCCGCGAGGCGTATTTCTGCGGTAAGCCGAATCCGTTGATGATGCGTACGGGTCTTAAAATGCTGGGCTGTCATTCTGAGGAAGCCGTGATTGTGGGCGACAGAATGGACACGGATGTTGTTTCCGGTTTAGAGAGTGGCATCGCAACCGTTCTGGTTTTGTCAGGCGTTTCATCGCGGGCCACCTTACAAACCTATGGCTATCGCCCCACGATTGTTTTAGACGGCGTTGGTGATATTGTGAAAGAAGCAGAAAAGACCTTGAAAAAATAATGATGAGCAGGGCCTTTGGAGGGAGTATCATGAAAAGCGGATGGCTGATAGTCAATCACTTTTTACAGACAGAAAAATTTACTGAGCACTATGAATGGCTGCAAAAAGCAGCGGAACAAAAGGAGATTTGCCTGACGGTTAAAACGGGTGCAGACTTGATGTGCGAGATAGCAGAGGGGCTTTTATCCGGAGACAAGTGCCCCGACTTTGGCTTGTTTTGGGATAAGGATGTTCGTCTGGCGCTGTCGCTGGAAAACAGGGGTTTACGCCTGTTTAACAGTGCCCGCGCGGTTGCACTTTGTGACGATAAAAGCTTGACCTGTCTTGCTCTTGCGGGCAAAATTCCCATGCCCCGAACCATCATGGCACCCATGACGTACCCTGCCATAGGCTACGGGGACCTTTCCTTTGTCAAGACAGCGGGAGAGGCTTTGGGCTATCCCATGGTCATCAAAGAATGCTTTGGGTCCTTTGGGGGTCAGGTGTATCTGGCAAACAATCTTACGGAGGCGCAAACCATTGTGGACGGTCTTTCCGGTCGACCCTTTTTGTTTCAGGAGTGCATCACAAGTTCTTTTGGACGTGATGTGCGCATAGAGGTGGTGGGTGGCCGCGTCATTGCCGCCATGGAGCGCTTTAACACGGACGGCGATTTCCGTGCCAACATCTCAGCAGGAGGCAAAATGCGACCCTTTACGCCCACAAAAAAACAAGCAGAGCTGGCAACGCTTGCTTGTGATGTTTTGGGTCTTGATTTTGCCGGGGTGGACTTTTTGTTCGGTGCAGACGAGACGCCCATTCTTTGCGAGGTTAATTCCAACGCCCATTTTAAGAATTTATATGATTGCACGGGTGTTAATGCTGCAGAGGCGATTATGGACCATGTGGCAAGAACAGTTTTTGCAGAGTGAGAAAAACAGCAGAAAAGGAGAGAAAAAAGTGCAGGGATGGCTGATTTATAAAAAACAGGAAGCCGAGCGGAACCAACATGCCGTTTCGTTTTACTTAGATGCTGCGGCAAAACGAGGCGTTTCCCTGACGCTTATGCTGTTTGAACAATTTTCTGCCGATGCCGCCTCTTACGGGGAGAAAAAGGTGGAAAAATTTCCTGATTTTGTGATTATGCGGGCAGATGTGCCTGCTTTTTCTGCGGCCTTAGAGCAGCGTGGCATCCCTGTTTTTAACAATGCCCGCCTGTCTTTTGTTGCCAATGATAAATGGGAAACCGTCAAGCTTGCAAGAACCTTAGGCGTTCCCACACCTGTTACGTGCCTTGCCACCAAGGAAAATGCAGCGGCGGAGGCAGCAAAACTTGGGTATCCCCTTGTTATGAAGCCGCGTGACGGTCATGGGGGGCAGGATGTTTTGTGGATAGCGAGTGAAACAGAGCTTCGCTCTGTTTTGCTGCTTTTTGACCATGACAGCTTTTTGCTGCAACAGCCCGTTTCGGACTTGGGGCGCGACCTCAGGGTATATGTGCTGGGCGGCTGCATTGTGGCAGCGATGCTCCGCAGTCGCGAGGATGATTTTCGCAGCAATTATTGTCTGGGCGGCACAGCCACAATCCACACCTTGACAGAGGCGGAACAAGCCTTGGTGGAGACAGTTATCAAGGCTCTGCCCATGGATTTTGCAGGGGTGGACCTTTTATATCACAACGGGCAGCCCGTTCTGGGCGAAATTGAAGATGTTGTGGGCGCCAGAATGTTATATCATGTGGCGGGCCTTTCCATTATTGATGATTACGTAGATTATATCATAGACAAGCTTTCATAACTTACTGAATAGAGTTGAATTCCTTTTTGAGTCGCAGAATGATGCGCTTTTCCAACCGTGAGATGTAGGATTGGGAAATGCCCAGCATGTCTGCGACTTCTTTTTGTGTTTTTTCACGACCAGCGTGAAGACCAAAGCGCAGTTCCATAATCCGTCGCTCGCGGTTGGATAAGCGGCTGATGGCGTGATAGAGCTGCTCTCTGTCGGCTTCTTCCTCCACACGACGGGAAATTTCATCGCTGTCCGTTCCCAAAATGTCGGATAAAAGAAGTTCATTGCCGTCCCAATCCATATTTAAGGGCTCATCGATGGAAATCTCGGTTTTAACGTTATGATTTTTCCGCAAATACATTAGAATTTCGTTTTCAATACAGCGGGAGGCATAGGTGGCAAGTTTTATGTTTTTTTCGGTGTCAAAGGTGTTGACCGCCTTGATTAAGCCAATGGAACCAATGGAGATTAAATCTTCAATGTTAACGCCTGTGTTTTCAAATTTACGGGCCACATACACCACAAGACGCAGGTTTCTTTCAATTAAGGTCTTCTTGACCTCGTCTGTATCACAGGTGATGCGGTGGAGTAAATCAAGCTCTTCTTCTGCGGTCAGCGGCAGGGGCAGTGCTTCGCTGCCGCCGATATACAAAACGGGGTCCTCGCAGCTTGTAATCCATTTATAAATAAAATCGGGCGTAATCTTACATAGCTTTTGCAGCAGGGTCCTGATTCTGAATTTCATAGTTTTTCACTTCCTCAAAATTATGGGGTAAAACAGCATCCCAATGCTGATACAAATCAAGTGGTTCGCTTGAAAGTCCCACATAAAGCGGGGTTACGGGGATGAGTGCGCGCCCCTTTTCCAGATACATAGCGTCAGGCAAAAACGCTCTCAGCCGTCCCTTGCCTTGCAAGGTTTGATAGTTTACGGTGGTGAGCCAAAGGCCCTCTTGCATTAAAAGCGGTTTAACAAGACGTTCCTCGGTAATCATAACGCCACGTCCGTCCTGACCTTTCAGCAGATTGCCGCTGTCGCAAAAACCGCGCAGCCGCACAGAGCGTTTTCCCAAGCAAATGCGCAGGGGCACAATGTTGTGACCAGTTGCACGAATGCGGCCGGATACGGAAAGCAGACCGCGGAGCAGAAAAAAGCAGGACAAAAACAGGGCCAGAATACCATACGCGGGCAGGTTTATGTACAAATTTCCGTTATACAGCACACTGCCCAGGCGGGCGCCAATGCCCCCTGCATAGATAAGGCAAAGAAAAGAGCCGCCCGTTGTCAAAGAGCTTACCAAAAACACAGCGGAAAACCTGCAAAAAATCCGCAGGGAGCGGGGTCGGTAGGCAACCATCACCATCAGGCATGCCACCATCAGCCGGAGGGACAGGCTCAGCCAAAGCGGAATTTTCATAAAAAAAGAAAGGACGGCATACAGGGCGCCTATGGCTGCGGCTGAGAGCAAATAAATTGGATTCAGCCCGGTGCGAAGCAAACGCCCCGTTACCCATAGAAGCAGAGAGTCAAACAGATAATTTGTCAGGAATAAGACATCTATGTATATATTGATTTCCACGCTTTTGTCCTCCGCAGGTATCCTTTACGGCTATTGTACCACAAGCAAACGGAAAAACTTGTCACATCCTGACGGGAAGAAAAAATTATTTCACAAAAAAACTGATTCCGCAAAAACGGAACCAGTTTTTTTTATAAACCATATTCTTTTAGGAATGTTTTAGTTTGTCGTGATTAGCGAATGCCGTAGTTTTCAATGATATAGTCCATGTCCTTATCCCCGCGGCCTGACAGGTTAATCAGCACAGAGCCGTTATCCATTGTCTTGGCAAGCTTCATACCAAAGGCAACCGCATGAGCACTTTCAATAGCGGGGATGATGCCCTCTAAGCGGGAGAGCTTGAAGAAAGCGTCAATGGTTTCTTCGTCGTTAATGACATCATATTTCACACGACCGATTTCCTGCAAGAAAGCATGCTCAGGACCGCTTGACGGATAGTCAAGACCGCTGGCAACGGAATAAACCGGCGCAGGTTCGCCGTTTTCATCTTTTAACATAATGCTGTTAAAGCCGTGCATGATGCCCTCTGTTCCGAACTTTAAGCTGGCAGCGTGGTCGCCCAGTTTTTCGCCGCGACCCAAGGGCTCAATGCCGTAAATATCAAC
The DNA here is from genome assembly GCA_015068855.1 of Oscillospiraceae bacterium. Taxonomy (GTDB): domain Bacteria; phylum Bacillota; class Clostridia; order UBA1381; family UBA9506; genus UMGS755. The sequence continues at coordinate 13,127 of SVJS01000005.1, forward strand.
GGGGTCATTCAAAAAGCCTGCGAACATACCCGCGGCATTGGAACCACCACCAACGCAGGCAACAATGGCGTTGGGCAGATGCCCTGTCATATCCATAAACTGTTCTCTTGCCTCAATGCCCACAACACTCTGGAAATCGCGGACCATCATGGGGAAGGGATGGGGGCCTAAAACGGAGCCGATGCAGTAAATGGCATCCTGATATTCCTTGCTGTAAGCGTCAAATGCAGCGTCAACAGCTTCCTTTAAGGTTTGCAGACCGTGCGTAACCTCCACAACGTTAGCGCCTAAAATCTTCATGCGGGCCACGTTAGGTGCCTGCTTTTTAATATCAACAGCACCCATATAGATATCGCATTCCAGTCCAAAGTAAGCAGCGGCTGTTGCCAAAGCAACGCCGTGCTGACCGGCACCGGTTTCAGCAATGACTTTTTTCTTGCCCATGTATTTTGCCAGTAGTGCCTCGCCCATGCAATGATTCAGCTTGTGAGCGCCGGAATGGTTTAAGTCCTCACGCTTAGCATAGAGCTGCACCTTGCCGCCCAGAGAGTCAGACAGCCGTTCTAAATGAGAAACGGGGGTGGGTCTGCCCTGAAATTCCTTGCGGATTCTCCGAAGCTCTGCAATGAACTTTCGGGACTGGCAAATGGAGTAGTAGGCTTCGGTGATTTCAGCCATGGCGGTTTTTAATTTATCTTCAATGTAAACGCCGCCGTATTTGCCGAAGTAGCCGTTTTTGTCAGGGTAATTATTAAAGTAGGTGTTAAAATCAACGTTATTCATCTTCATGGTTTTTCCTCCGATTTATAGTTAGTTTTTGTCGTGTTTACGGTCTATGATTCAGGGTCGCCATCGTCTTGTCAGTTTCATTTTGTTTACCTCCTGTTATAAGCCTGGGACAATAAAAAAGTCCTCGACAGAAAAATCTGATTCTGTCAAGGACGAATAAACTGATTATCCGCGGTGCCACCTTGCTTCACAGCACGCTGTGCTCTTAAAAGAGTACTGACATACTCCTGACGACTGACGCGCGCCTTGCGTTCGTGCATTTAACACGACCCTCAGCAGTCCATATTATGCAGAGAATCTTTGCGGAACTCACACCGTAATCCGCTCGCTCTAAAAGACCGATTCTGCTTTTTTTCTGCTTCAACGGTTTCTATGTAGTTATACTGTCATTATATGTCAGCGCCCCTCATTTGTCAAGTCTTTTTTTCTTAATTTTTATGGCAAAACCGTCTTGACAAATTGTGGGGTTTTATGTAAGATGTAACGTAGATGGAATGGTAGTTTTTTACGTACGTATGAGGGAGGAAATAACGTGTCTAGAGTCAAGTATTTTCTGCAAAAGCATGGGGACTGTGAACGTCCCTGTATCATGTGGGCCTGGGCCGACCGCCTGCGTGATGATTACATCGTTCATCAGATTGAGAAATTTAAGGAAGTGGGCATAGATGATTTTTATGTTCACCCTTCCTGGATGAGCGAATATGATAACCACATGAGCGAGTTCTTTTTAGATAAAATCAAGCTAATCGTAGAAACGGCAGAGAGCCTTGGCATGCGGTTTTCGTTATATGATGAGTATGACTGGGCGTCGGGCATTTGCGGCGGCCAGGTGATTGCGGAACATCCCGAGCTTCGCATGACGGCAATTAAGTGGGCTCGTGCCGATGTGCAGGCAGGCGAAGCAACGAATTTGTGGTTCCGTGGCAAACTGCTTGCCGTTCAGGTGCAGTATCTGGATAAGGTGGGGAACCGTGCGGACGTCACAAAAGAAGCCAAGGTGGATGTTTTTGGCGAAGAAGAGGGCGGCCGTGTTGTTTGGGTGAACAAAAACACCTGCACGGCGCAGGTTTTTGTGTTCAGTTATGACAAAATGGACGGGTATTCTGCTGCCGCCAAATGGTCATCCTTCCTTCCCGAACCCATGCCCGGCTTTGTGGACACCATGCATCCCGATTCGATTAAACAGTTCCTGTCCATGACACATGACAAATATCTAAAAGCCTTGGGCGAGGAACGCTTTGGCACCACCATTCGTCGTGCCTTTACGGATGAAACACCCATGGGTCCTTTGTTTGTTGATGATGCAACCCGTCCGTATTCCGTTGCGCTGGAAGAAGAATTTTATAAAGAACACGGATACAGATTGTCTGATGACTATATTGCCTTAACCAACACCTGTGAATGTGCGGCGGACATGAAGGTGCTCTATGACTATTACAACACCTGCACCCGTCTGTTTAACGAAAACTGGTTGCGGCCTTATGCTGCTTGGTGTCATGAGCACAACCTGCAGCTGACAGGGCATTTATCAGGGGCAGGACACATGCATTTTCAGGGCTTGCAGATGGGCGATTTTTACAGGTCGCTTTCTAATTTTGATGTGCCGGGCGTTGACAGTATTTTGTCTAAAAAGTATGTTAACGACATCGGCTTCGGCATTACGCCCCAGAAAATGACGGCCTCTTTGGCTAAATTCCAAAACAAAGACAGAGTCATTTGCGAAACCTTTTCGGGCAGCGGCTGGGATTGCAACTTAGAGGACATGAAGCGTGTTATCAACCGCCTGATGCTCTCGGGGGTTACCTACATCATGTATATGACTGCTTCTTATTCGCAGAATGAGGGCAGAAAAAACCTCCCGATTGGATATCCGCCCAGCCATGGCTACAATAACCCCTTATTTAAGCACTATGAACCCCTAACGGACTATACGGCCATTCGCTCGTTCCTGCTTTCGCAAACCAAACCCCACAGCCACACCCTGATTCTGACACCCCAGATAGACGCCTGGACGCACATGGAAGATTGGCGCTGGATGTGTAAACGGCATGAAGCCTGGGCAATCACTCCCTGCGGCTTGTCTTATAACAACGTGGACTATGATATGTTCTTTGAGTTTATGACTGAGGGCGTTACGGTGGAAAATGGTCAGATTGTAATTAACGGGTATCGTTATGACACCATCATTTTACCCTCTATCCGCTGCTCCAATCAGTTCACAATGGACCTTTTGGAAAGCTTTGCAAAGCAAGGCGGACGCATTGTGTTTATTGACAGCATTCCCACTCTGGCTGTTGACACGGGTAAGGAATATGATTTAGCCAAAGCCTGCGGCTTAGACAAGGACGCGCTGTCTGTCTTTACAGGCGACCGTAAGGATTATGCGACTTATGAAAACAGTCATGTTATGCTTATTAACATGGGCCATTATAAAAGCGGTGTTGCCACGAGTACCGATTTGATTAACATGGAAATAGAAGAATTTAAGTGTCGCGACGTGTTCTGGAAAGATTTGAGCCGTTTTGCAAGAAATGGCGACCCGGGCGAAAAGGTTACGGTTCTTTCCATGCCAAATGGCGTTAATATGGCGCGCCGCACAGCCAAGGGACTGTATTGCTGCTTAGTATCCAACGATACGGCGCAGGAAGCCGTTGCCAGACTCAGGGTGCACAGCGATGATACGCTGACCCTTTTGAAAGGCACACAGCTGTATGATGTTTGTGCCGAAGACGGCATTGTGACGATTACCTTAGCGCCGCATGATATGTCCATTCTCCTTTTGACGGAGACGGGCGTTTCTGTGGAAGGTATTAGCAAGGGGCAGCAAGACGAGGCTCCCTGCGGCGAAACAACAGAACTGGTTATGAAAAAGGGCTGGACGGTTAAACGCTCCCGTCCCAATGAACTGCCGCTTCCCATTCGTTACCTGACAAAAGCAGAGCCTTGCGGCAAGCTTGACCCTGCTATTGCCAAGCTGGCAGAAACAGCCGAGGTGCCCTATGCCATTCAGGAATTTCCGGCAGGTATGGGCCTTGATTTTGGCAGTGGCTATGCGGCTTTTGCCCGTTTTGAAATTCTGGATATGCCCAAGACGTTAGAATTGTTTACCGAGATTGTGGACGATGCCGAGCTCTGGCTGAACGGCACTTTGCTTTCAGGCTACAAAACGGTTATGGAACGTGGTCCTCGCGACAAAGTGACGGACATTACGGGCCTTGTAAAGCCCGGCACCAATGTGCTTGTGATGATTCATCGCATGCCTGCCTGGGCTGGACCTCATCAAATGCCCATTTCCATTGTTCGTGGCGATTTTCGTCTTGATGACGCCGAGAGAATTGTTGCTGATTATGACGCAATCGATGTAAACCGTTACTTTACACAGCAGGGCCTGCGCTATTATCAGGGCGAGCTTTGTTATGAAAACAGCTTCACATTGGATGCTGATGCCAAAAAGGTTATTGTTAAGCTGGAAACCAGCGAAGTGGCTGAGGTTATTGTGAATGGTGTTTCAGCCGGTGTAATGTGCTGGCATCCCTATGAAGCGGACATAACCTCCCTTTGCAAACAGGGAGAAAACAAGCTTGAGATTGTGTATACAACCACCTCTGAGGCGGCGATGGTCTTAGAAGAGATGGTGTATATCTCCCAGGGCGTTAGTGAATACCGTGACAAGGTGGCACCGCAGGCTATTGGCTCTGCTACACCACCCGTTATCACAATTATACAATAAACGCATTGCTCTGCCTTTGTGCAAAACAAGGGCAGGGCATTTTTTATGGCGGGAAAATTGACTATTTAATGATAATATGATACAATTTGAAAAGAAACAGTCAAGCGTTGTTGCATAAGGAGGAAGGTCATGAAAATTGCGATTCTGGACGGGGCAACCTTAGGGGATGATTTATCCTTAGCACCCATTGACGAACTGGGTTCCTGCCGGGTGTATCAGAACACCGCGCCCGCTGAGGTGGCCGAGAGAATTCAGGATGTTCATGTGATTATATCCAATAAAATCAAATTGACCCGTGACGTTTTGGTGGGCGCCAAAGCGCTGAAACTGATTTGTGCAGCAGCAACGGGTTTTGATAATATTGATGTTGCCTATTGCAAAGAGCGCGGCATTGCAGTTTGTAACGTAGTGGGTTATTCCTCTCACAGCGTGGCACAGCTGACAGTAGCGACAGTGCTTTCTCTTTCTGTTCACTTACAGGCGTATTGCGCCTATGTGGAAAGCGGTGCATATTCGGCCAGCGGCATTGCCAATAAATTAACACCTGTATATCATGAACTGCATGGTAAAACCTGGGGCCTTGTGGGCTATGGTAACATTGCCAAAGAGGTGGCTGCGGTGGCAGAGGCGCTGGGCTGCCGGATTCTTGTTCACAAAAAAACACCTGTGGCAGACTGTGAATGCGTCAGCATGGATGAACTGTGCCAAAGGGCTGACATCATCACGGTGCACACGCCCTTAAACGAGGGGACTCGTGGCCTTATCAGCCGTGAAAGACTCGCCATGATGAAGCCGGATGCGATTTTGGTTAACACAGCCCGCGGCGCCGTTGTGGATGAAGAAGCGGTCAGTGAAGCGGTGCTCTGCGGGAAGCTGGGTGCCTTTGGCAGCGATGTTTATTCGGTTGAACCTTTTTTGGAGGGCCACCCGTTTCACAAAATCAAGAACCTCCCCAATGTTTGCTTAACGCCGCATATGGCATGGGGCTCTTATGAATCCCGCAACCGTTGTATCAGCGAAATCGCGGCCAACATCCGTGCCTTTGAGCGTGGGGAAAAGCGAAACAGGGTCGATTTGTAATTGAAAAACGGAGCATGGCTTAGGCCGCGCTTGCAGAATAAAGAAGGAATGGATGATGAACCAAAAAAATGTTTGGCAGATGATGAAATTTGCTGCGGTGGGCGTTTTGAACACGGCGCTTGACTATGGCTTATTTTACTTGTTTTTTGCCCTTTGCAGCTGGGATAAAAATCCCGCGCAAATTGTGGCCACGGCCCTTGCCATGACGAACTCCTATCTTCTGAACCGGTATTGGACTTTTGGCAAAAGCGGCCACGTGCAGAGCGTTGAAATCGGTAAGTTTATCTTTGTTAATATTCTGGCACTCCTGACAACGCTTTTGTGCCTCTATGTTTTTTATGATTTGCTGCACGTTCACACCCTGTGCAGTAGACTTTTGGCCTGTCTTGGTGCGGGGCTTACCCTGTCAGACAACATGGGCGTTATGCTTGCCAAGGTTTTGGCAGCGCCTTTTTCCCTTGCCGTCAATTTTCTGGGTAATAAGTTTTGGGTTTTTAAGGTGCAAGGGGTGCAAACGGAAAAGTAAGCCGGGTCTTTATAAGCCAGTTCCCGCATATAATTTTTTTGTTTAAGTCTTGAATATTCTGTGAAAACAATATATAATTAAAGTAATATATTACATAAGATTATCAGGAGGTTACCATGACAAAGCGATATAAGAGAATTTTATTGAAAGTCAGCGGCGAGGCTCTTGCAGGCGGCAAAGGAACAGGCCTTGATTTTGAAACCCTGGGAAAGATTGCAGCAGTGGTTAAACAATGTAACGAAGCAGGCGTTGAAATGGCCATTGTTGTGGGCGGCGGCAACTTCTGGCGCGGCCGTTCCGGTGGCGATATGGATAGAACCAGAGCCGACCACATGGGTATGCTGGCAACAGTTATTAACTCTCTGGCTATGCAGAGTGCCTTAGAGGCAGCAGGTGTTCCCACTCGCGTGCAGACAGCCATTGAAATGCGCCAGATTGCTGAGCCTTACATTCGCAGTCGTGCCATTCGTCACATGGAAAAGGGCCGGGTTGTTGTTTTCGGTTGCGGAACAGGTAACCCCTTCTTCTCAACAGACACAGCAGCAGCACTCCGTGCAGCTGAAATTGAAGCTGATGCCATTTTCCTGGCAAAAAAGGTGGATGCTGTCTATGATAGCGACCCGGCAAAGAATCCGGATGCCAAGCGCTTTGACAGCTTGAGCTATATTGATGTGTTAAACCGTGGCTTAGGGGTTATGGATTCAACAGCAACCTCTCTTTGCATGGATAACAACATTCCCATTTTGGTCTTTGGTATTGACAAGCCTGAGAACATCATTCGTGTGTTAGAGGGCGAAAATATCGGTACAATCGTATCGAATCAGTAAATATACAGAAAAACGAAAGGACGGATTTGATTATGTATGAAGAAGTAAAAGCAAAAATGGATAAAGCCATTGCATCGCTGGAACGTGATTATGCAGCCATTCGTGCAGGTCGTGCCAATCCCGCCCTGCTGGATAAAGTTATGGTTGATTATTACGGTACACCTACGCCGGTTGCGCAGGTTGGTACCGTTGCTGTGCCGGAAGCAAGAATGCTGACCATTCAGCCTTGGGATGCTTCCATTTTAGGAGATATTGAAAAGGCTATCTTAAAGTCCGATTTGGGCATTACGCCCAACAATGACGGCAAAATGATTCGCTTAAACTTCCCGGCGCCCACAGAAGAACGCCGTAAGGAACTGGTTAAGAGCGTATCCAAGCGTGCAGAGGAAGCCAAGGTTGTTATCCGTGGCGTGCGTCGTGATGCCATTGAAGACTTTAAGGCCATGAAAAAACAGGGCGAAATCACAGAGGATGACTTAAAGAAGGCAGAAACCGACATCCAGAAGCTGACAGACCAGTACAGCAAAGATGTTGAAACGATTGCCTCCAAGAAAGAAAAAGAAATTATGGAAATCTGACGTTTGTTTTCAGAACGTGGATAAGGGGAAGACTATGAGTAGATTTTTGAACCGGTTTCGTCGGGCAGGCAAACTCTTGACAGAGGTTGACCCAAACCGTCTGCCGAAACATGTGGGCATTATTATGGACGGCAACGGCCGTTGGGCAAAAAAACGTGGTCTGCCGCGCAGTGCCGGTCACAGAGCCGGCGCTCAGGTTATTAAAACCATTACGGAGTTTGCGGGCAATATGGGCATTCCGTACATCACGGCCTATGCTTTCAGCACGGAAAACTGGAAGCGCCCCAAAGAAGAGGTTGATGCACTCATGCAGCTTCTCTTGGAATATCTGCGGGATAAAGAGCAGATAGCGGGTCGTGACATTAAAATCCGCATTATCGGGGACAGAAGTGCCCTGTCGGATGAAATTAATGCAGAAATTGATGCGGTGCATGAGTACACGAAAGACCGCACGGGTACAACCCTTTACATGGCGATTAATTACGGTGGACGTCAGGAGATTGTGCAGGCGGTTCAGGATTTGTGCCGAAAAGCGCAAGCAGGTAGCTTAAACCCCGATGAGCTTACGGAGGATGCCATTTCCGAACGGGTTTATACCGAGCATGTGCCGGATGTAGACCTGATTATCCGCCCCAGCGGCGAGCTGCGCTTATCGAATTTCCTGCTGTGGCAGTCGGCTTACAGTGAGTTCTGGTTCTCGGATATCAACTGGCCGGACTTTACCACCCGTGATTTTACGCAGGCGATTTTGGATTATCAGAACCGCGACAGGCGGTTTGGCGGACGTTAGGAGATTACATAACGAAAGGGAGTTAGGTTGTGTCAAAGCTGAAAGTTAGAGTCATCAGCGGCGTTGTTGGAGCTGCAATTGTGTTGGCGATGATTTTTTCAACACCGGCCGTTTTTCATCTTTTGATAGCGGCAGCGTGTTTTGTGATGATGCATGAACTGCGTACGACATATCAGCAGGAGAAAAAGTGGCAGCTTGTTGTCTTAAACAGCTTGTTTGCGACGGTCATTTTAGTTTCTCCTGTGCTACCCATGACGTGGCAGCTCTTCTTGCTTTCATTTTTGTTGGTTGCCTATTTAATGCTGCTTTTAATGTGTGCTGTCATCTGGCATGAAACCATTTCTTTTGCGGATGTAATCAGTTCCTTTTTCATTCTGATTTATGCGGTCCTGCTGCCGATGCATGTCAGCTATATTCGTATGATGAATCTGGGCAGGGAACTGGTAATTCTTGCTCTTTTAGGGGCTTGGATGCCGGATACCTTTGCTTATTTTATAGGCTGTGCTTTCGGGCGGCATAAGCTGATTCCCGGTGTGAGCCCCAATAAAACCGTAGAGGGCTCATGTGGCGCTGTTTTAGGTGCTGTTGTGACCTTTTTGGCGTATGGTCTCATTATGGATTTCGGCCTTGGCTATCAGGTGTCTTATGTAGCGCTTTTGGTGCTTGCCGTTTTGTGCGGCATCGTGGCCCAGTTTGGCGACCTGGCGGCCTCTGTGATCAAGCGCAGTTACGGTGTCAAGGACTTCGGCAATTTAATTCCCGGCCATGGCGGCGTTGTGGACAGGGTGGATAGCCTGTTGTTTGTGGCACCGCTTGTCTATTACTTTTTATTAGTATTTGAGGTTGTTTGCAAATGATGAATATAACGATTTTAGGGTCAACAGGCTCTATTGGAACCCAAACCTTGGAAGTGATTAAAGAGCAGGGCGACATGAGGGCCTATGCTCTGGGAGCAGGGCGGAATATTGCCCTGTTAGAAGAACAAATCCGTGAATTTAAGCCACGCTTTGCCTGCGTCGCAGATGAAGCCTTGGCTCAGGAACTGAAAGAGAAAGTAGCCGATACAGATACCTGCGTTCTTGCCGGAACAAAAGGCATGGAGGAACTGGCCTCTTTGCCGGAATGCCAGGTTGTTGTAGCGGCTATTGTCGGTCTTGCGGGCTTACAGCCGGCGCTGGCGGCCGTTCGTGCCGGTAAACGCCTGGCTCTTGCCAACAAGGAAACCCTGGTTGCCGCGGGCGATATCGTGAGACGGGAACTAGCTCGCTCCGGTGGGGAGCTAATCCCTGTGGATAGCGAACACAGCGCAGTGTTTCAATGCTTAGAGGCCATCCCCATGGAGCGCCGCGCCAAAGAGGTAAAACGGGTTATCCTGACAGCCTCCGGCGGACCTTTTGCAGGAAAAACCAAAGCAGAGCTTGCCGATATCACCCCTGAGGCGGCCCTTCGCCATCCCAATTGGGATATGGGTGCCAAAATCACCATTGACTCGGCAACCTTGATGAACAAAGGTTTAGAGGTGTTAGAGGCGGCACAGCTTTTCGGTGTGCCCGCAGAGCGCATTGGTGTTTTGGTTCATCGTCAGAGCATTATCCATTCCATGATTGAGCTTTGTGACGGTGCTGTTTTGGCGCAGCTGGGCGTGCCGGACATGAAACTGCCCATTCAGCTGGCGCTGACTTACCCTGAGCGCAAGCCCATGCAGGAGCCGCCCCTGGATTTAGCGCGTGTTGGCAGTTTAACCTTTGAAGAGCCTGACATGGACACCTTCCGTTGCCTGGCGCTTGCGTATGAAGCGGCAAAAATCGGGCATACTATGCCTTGCGTGTTAAACGGAGCCAATGAAGCGGCAGTGTCGCTGTTTTTACATAAGAAAATCGGATTTTTGGAAATTGCCGAACTGATTGAGAAAGTCATGAATGCTCACAGCATCGTCAAAAATCCCGAATTAGAAGATATCATCGAGGCTGACAGCTGGGCCAGAGCCAAGGTGCTTTCCCTGTCAGGCCGTTAAAAGAGCAACAGGTTTTGCTCAGGTGTTTTGTATGCCCGCATTGTTGACAGAACGCCCCAGGAGCTTTTAGCGGGCAGAAAGGCGAGTCCGTTATGATGACAGGATTGTGGACTGCTGTTGCGGCCATTATCATTTTTTGTGTTTTGGTTTTTGTGCATGAGTTTGGCCATTTTCTGGCGGCCAAAGCCCTGGGAATCCGTGTGCATGAATTTGCCATTGGTATGGGGCCCAAGCTTTTCGGCAAGCAAAAAGGCGAAACGTTGTATTCGGTTCGTGCCTTGCCCATAGGCGGTTTTTGCGCGCTCGAAGGGGAGGACGCGAGCTCAGACGACGAACGGGCGCTATCTAAAAAGCCTGCCTGGGCGAAGTTTATTGTGATGGTGGCAGGCTCAGTTATGAATTTGTTGCTGGGCTTTTTGCTCCTATTATGTATTTACGGCACGGCAGACCAGATTGTCGTGCCTGAAATTGCTGCTGTGGACTCTGGCAGCGCGGCAGAAGCAGCAGGCGTTTTGCCGGATGATGTGGTTGTATCCCTCGATGGGAGAACGGTTCACATTGCGGGCGATTTAGCCTGGGCAAAAAGCAAACTGACGGGGGCGGAAACGGAACTTGTTGTCCATCGTGGCAGCGAGAAACGGACGCTTTTGATAACACCGCAGCAAACAGAGGCAGGTCTCAGCCTGGGTATTCGCATGAAAGCGCGGGAGAACACCTTTTTCCTGACAGTTAAAACAGGATTTTATAACACGTTTTTTTATGCCAAGGTGGTTTTGGAAACCTTTGTGGATTTACTTCGCGGCCGCGTAGCCTTTCAGAACCTGTCGGGTCCCATCGGCATTGTTTCTGAAATCGGTACGGCAGTCAAGGAAACCGCCGAAACAGGGCTTGCCGGTTTTCTAAGCCTTGTGCAGTTAACGGTTTTGTTAACCATTAATTTAGGCGTGTTCAATCTGTTACCCATACCGGCCTTAGATGGTGGACGCATCTTTTTCGTTTTGGTTGAAATGATTCGCAGAAAGCCGCTGCCGCCCGAAAAAGAGGGTATTGTACACATGGTGGGTCTGGTGCTCCTGCTTTTGGTGTCGCTGGTGGTAGCCTATATGGATGTGATAAAGCTCCTATTTTAGATTAATGCAAGGGGAGGCGAGGGAAGAACATGGGAAAAATTAAAGTACTCGATATATCCGTTTCCAATAAAATAGCGGCCGGTGAGGTTGTGGAACGTCCGGCTTCCGTTGTCAAGGAATTGCTGGAAAATGCCTTGGATGCCGGTGCAAGCCAGATTGTGATTGAGATTAAAAACGGCGGCATCAGCTACATTCGCGTGGCCGATAACGGCTGCGGCATCGCCCGTGATGAAGTTCCCGTTGCCATTTTGCGTCATGCCACCAGTAAAATCAGCGAAGCCGAGGATTTAGATGCCATTCGCACCTTAGGCTTTCGCGGCGAGGCGCTTTCGAGCATTGCGGCCGTCAGCACAATGGAAATTTTCACTCGCACGCCTTCTGAGGAAACAGGCACACACCTTGTTTCAGAAAACGGTTCTGTTGTTGAGTGTGCTGAGGCGGGATGCCCCAAGGGAACGACGGTTGTGGTGCGTGATTTGTTTATGAACACCCCTGCCCGCATGAAATTTTTGAAGAAAAACTTTACGGAGGCAGGCTACATCAGCGATATTGTAAACCGTCTGGCGCTCGCGCGGGCGGATGTGTCGTTCCGTCTGTTAAGTGATGGGAAAGAGGTGCTTTTTACAGCCGGAGGCTCTGACCTTTTGGGTTGTATTTATGCCATATACGGTAAAGACCTGAAAAACACCATGCGTCCGGCCGACTATGCGGAAAATGGTGTTTCTGTTCATGGCTTTTGTGCCACGGGTGCAGGTTCAAGGCCCAACCGCAGCATGCAGAGCTTTTTTGTTAACGGGCGCTACATCAAGAGTCCGCTTCTGGCCCGTGCGGTGGAGGAGGCCTATAAAAATGAGGTCATGGGTGGTAAATTCCCCGCCTGTGTTTTGTTGTTGGAAGTGTCTCCGTCCATGGTGGACATCAACGTTCACCCCACAAAATTAGAAGCTAAATTTGCCGATGAAAAGGCAGTTTACCATAGCGTGTACTGGGCAGCAAAAAATGCCCTGTATCAGAAAAATGAAATCCCTGCACTCACATTGCAGGCAGAGGAAGAGACGCCCGTGGTTTCCTTTACGCAAAAAAAGCCGGTGTTTGCGGAAACTAAGCCCGCAAGACGACCTGTGATGATGCAGGAGGAAACGAGAGCATCATCTGAAAAGAAAGAAACAAGCTTTGTCTGGGCGGGGCTGTCCCGTGCCATGGAAAAGAAGCAGGAACCGGCAATGCATGAGCAGACCGTTTTCTCTCAAACGATGGCAGAGGCAGAGAAGCAGACGACTAAAAGCGTGCATACACTGGCGGAGCCGGCGACCGAGCAAACACCCGTTATGCCTACGCCTGAGGTTCATCACGAGGAGCCGCTGCAAGAGGAAAAACCTGCGTTTGAAAACAAGAAAGTACCTGATTATCGCATTTGCGGTACGATTTTTAATACATATATCATCGTGGAACAAAATGACCAGATTTTGTTGGTGGACCAGCATGCCGCTCACGAGCGCCTGCGCTATGAGGCTCTTTTGAAACAGTTTGAGGGACAGGCCGTTCAGTCACAGATGCTGTTGATTCCTGTCACGGTCCGCCTGACAGCCACGGAGGACGCCTTGTTTCAGGAATACCGCGAAACATTGACCGCCATGGGCTTTGAAGTAGAGCCTTTTGGCGAAAAGACAGTCATTTTACGGGGCGCGCCTGAGGATTTGGATGAAGCATCCCTGCGCTCGCTTTTTATCGAGGTATTAGGGCATTTAGGGGAAAAGCGGCAGGATGCCCGTTCTGAGAAAGCCCAAAGGGCACTTTATACGATTGCTTGTAAAAGTGCCGTTCGTGCGGGGCATCACTTAAAGGAAGAGGAAATGAAAACCCTCTTAGATGCCGTGTTTGCCTTAGATTCCATCAACACCTGCCCCCACGGCAGACCCATCACGGTTGCAATGACACGGGGCTTTATTGAAAAACAGTTTAAGCGGATTGTGTAAGGGTCCGCAGGAGGCAATTATGAAACAAATTATGGTGGTGGCAGGTCCCACGGCCAGCGGCAAAACAGGGCTTGCGGTCCGTCTTGCCAAGCAGTATAACGGGGAAGTGATTTCTGCCGATTCCATTCAGATTTACAAAGAACTGAATATTGCCAGCGCCAAGCCTACGGTGGAGGAAATGCAGGGTGTTCCTCATCATATGCTTGATTTTGTTTCGCCTTTTGACAGTTTTTCGGTGGCCGATTATGTGAAAATGGCCCGCGAAATCATTGATGACATTACCTCCCGCGGTCGTCTGCCCATTATTGCAGGCGGCACGGGTCTTTACATTTCCTCTTTGGTGGACCATATTGAATTTGCTGATGCCGCTCCCGATGTAACCGTCAGGGAACGGCTTTTCGAAGCCGTCAAAACGCAGGGCACAGAGGCTTTATATGACCGCTTAAAAAGCGTAGACCCGGAAGCGGCAAAAAACATTCACCCGAACAATACAAAACGTTTGGTGCGCGCCCTTGAAATTTATGAAACCACGGGGATGACGCTGACAGAGCAGAACGAAAAATCGAGACAAAACCCCTCGCCTTATGATGCTTTTATGTTGCTTCTTTGCCCGCCCCGAGAGCTTTTGTATGAGCGCATCAACAAGCGTGTGGATGCTATGGTGGAAGAGGGGCTGTTTACGGAAGCAAAAGAGCTCAGAGAAAGAGGTTTAACCTGTGAGCATCAGTCTATGCAGGGGATTGGTTACAAAGAGGTTTTTGCGTATCTTGACGGAACGATGAGCCGTGAGGATTGCATCACGTCCATCAAAACAGCAACACGGCATTATGCCAAGCGTCAGTTAACCTGGTTTCGGCGGGATGCACGTTACCATGTGGTTAACCCGCTGGATGCGGATGCCGTAGAGTCGGTTATGGAGGGATTTACATGGAAGAAAGCCTGACACTAACCGGCAGAGTGGCGGAAGTGATTTACTGGAATAAGGAAAACGGATACAGCATTTTTGATTTGATGACGGAGGATAACGAGCTTGTGACCTGCACGGGGACCCTTCCGTTTGTGAATCCCGGCGAAACTGTGACGGTTATGGGCGGCTGGTATGAGCACCCCAGCTATGGGAAACAATTGAGAATGACAGGGTTCTCCCGTCCTACACCCAGCGACGAAACAGAAATTCTGAATTTTCTGGCCTCCGGCATCATTCCCGGCGTCCGTCACGCCACAGCAGAAAAAATTGTTTCGCATTTTGGCGCCCATAGCCTGCGCGTCATTGCTGATAACCCTGAGCGTTTAGCGGAAATTAAGGGCATCACGGGCAAGCGTGCGTTTGAAATTCATCAGGCCTATTTAGAAACAAAGGATTTGGAGAGACTGATTATCTTCATGCAAAAGCACGGTATCGCAACAGCTCATGCCATGCGCCTATATGAGCTTTTCGGCAATCGGGCGGTTGACAAAATTGAAGCAAATCCGTATATCCTCTGTGAATTTATTAAAGGCATCAGCTTCCGCACAGCCGATATGGTCGCCCGCAGCCTGGGCGTGGATGCAGACGATGAAAACCGCATTTGTGCAGGGATTAGCTATGCTTTGCTTTACAGCGCTTTTTCCGGCGGCCACACCTATCTGCCGCGCAACATTCTGGTCGGCACCGCCGCTCGTCTTTTAGAGGTTGACTCTCTGTTGATTGAAAACGGTGTTGTGACCTTGCTTGCGAGGGAAGAACTGCTTAGCGAAAGGATTGAAGAGGAAGAAGCGATTTTTCTGCCTGCTATGTATCAGGCGGAAAAACGTTTAGGCAGACGGCTTTCCCTGCTTGCAAAGCAAAATCGGGAAGCGGATATAAAGAGTATACAACAGGCCGAGGAAGTTATTTCAGTTTTGGAACAGGAAGAAAATATAAGCTTAGCACCCATGCAGCGTGAAGCGGTTTTAACCGGACTGACAGCCGGTTTTTCCATTATCACCGGCGGCCCCGGAACAGGGAAAACAACGGCTATCCGCTTTTTAATCGCCGCCTTTGGACGGCAGAAAAAGAAGGTTGCGCTGTGTGCCCCGACAGGTCGTGCGGCCAAGCGCATGAGCCAGCTTGCCGGTGCTGAGGCCAAGACAATTCACAGGCTGCTGGAAGTGGGCTTTGGAACTGAGGATGAGCTTGTAAGAGAATACAGTAAAAATGCAGATGACCCCTTGCAGGAGGATGTCATCATCGTGGATGAAGCCAGCATGGCAGATGTGATGCTTCTTTCGGCTCTTTCAGAGGCGATTCGCCCCGGTGCACAGTTGATTTTGGTAGGGGATTCTGACCAGCTGCCGCCGGTTGGCGCAGGCAACGCCTTAAAGGATTCCATCGCCTCGGGGAAAGCGGCCGTCGTCCGTCTTGACACGGTGTTCCGCCAGGCGGAAGAAAGCATGATTGTGCAGAATGCCCATCGCATCAATCATGGAGAACAGCCGATTTATAACCAAAAGGACGCCGATTTCTTTTTTGTTAATGCACGCGGTGCAGAGGACATTGCCTCTGTGCTGACAGAGCTTGTCAGCCGGCGTCTGCCGGGGACATATGACCTTGACCCGTTCAGGGATATTCAGGTGCTTTCGCCCATGAAAAAAACGGGCGTTGGCGTGCAAAATCTGAACAAGCTTTTGCAGGAACAGCTCAATCCGCCCCGCAAGGGCCGCAGGGAACGGGTAAGCCCCCTGCGAACGCTGCGTGAGGGCGATAAGGTCATGCAGATTAAAAATAACTATGACCTTGCCTGGACCTCAGTTGACGCAAAACAGGAGGGCGTCGGCGTGTATAACGGCGATATCGGTGTGATTGAGTCCATTGACTCTGACACCGTCACAGTTCTGTTTGACGGAGAACGCTATGTTGACTATAAACCTGCCATGCTGGAAGAATTAGAGCATGCCTATGCTGTAACGGTGCACAAAAGTCAGGGCAGCGAGTTTCCGGCGGTGGTCATGCCCGTGTTCCACGGTGTGCCGCGCCTGATGACCCGCAATTTGATTTACACGGCGGTGACTCGTGCCACCCGCTTAGTTGTGCTTGTGGGACAAAAAAGCGCCGTGGAGACCATGGTGCAAAATAACTTTGAAGAAAAGCGTTATTCAGCCCTGAAAACCTTTTTAACGGAGAAACAGAGAGGATTCTATGGATAATCAGATTACATATCCTTATATCGACGCATTTCTAAATGCCATGCAGATGCCGCAGGATGCTTTTTTGCAAGAGCTGGAAGCCTTTTGCCGCGCAGAGAACATTCCCGCAGCCATGCCCATGACAGCACGGCTTTTATATGTGCTTGCCGCCATCAAAAAGCCCAAGCGGATTATCGAGGTGGGCACGGCAGCAGGCTATTCTGCGCTGACTCTCTTTGCAGGCAGCGGAAAAACCGCCCGCATTGTGACCATAGAAAAGGATGAGGAGCGATTTTTGCTGGCGCGCAGACATTTTCGTGAGTATGGCGCAAGCGACATGATTAAGCCCCTTTGCGGGGATGCAGAAGAGCTTTTAGCATCCATAGAAGGTCCCTTTGACCTGGCCTTTATCGATGCTGCCAAGGTGGCAACAAAACGGCATTTTGACCTGATTGTGCCCAAGATGAGTCCGGATGGCATTTTGGTGACGGATAACGTGCTTTACGGCGGGCGCACAGCAATGCCGGGCGAGCCTGCACATAAGCACAGAACGGGCGTTCGTGCCATGCGGGAATATGTAGACTATCTGTGCCATGACAGCCGCTTTGTAACGGTTGTGTTGCCTGTGGGCGACGGCGTTGCGGTGACGAAACTGGCAGAATAATGGGAGGAAGACTATGTTTGTTATTGTAGGTATCGGAAACCCCGGACGGCAATATGAAAACACAAAACATAATATAGGTTTTATCAGTCTTGATTTTTTGTCTGCGAGCTGGAATATTCCCATTTCCAAAATCGAGCATAAGGCCCTGATTGGCGAAGGGGTGCATAAAGGGGAGCGGGTGATTTTGGTAAAACCCCAGACCTTTGTGAACCTGTCCGGCGAAAGCGTGGGGGATATCCTGCGTTTTTATAAGGTGCCGCCCGAAAACCTGATTGTGATTTATGATGATGTGAATTTTGATGTGGGTCGTGTCCGCATCCGTTCCGGCGGGTCTGATGGTGGGCACAACGGCATGAAATCTTTGATTTATCATCTGCATAGTGACAGCTTCCCCCGCATACGCATAGGGGTAGGAAAGAAGCCGGAAGCTTATGACCTGGCGGATTGGGTGCTGTCAAAGTTTACCGATGAGGAGATTAAAACCTTATCCAAGGTTGTGGATTTGGTTCCTGATATGGTAGAAGAAATTATGCAAAACGGTGTGGCCGGTGCCATGAACCGTTTTAACGGAAAATAAACGAAACAGAATGGAGCGGACGGATTGTTTGACGCTATTTTGAGCCGACAAACAGAGTGGATTAAGCTGCAAAAAGCCGTAGAAAAGGGGCTTTCCCCTCTTTCAGTTACGGGTCTTACGGAGCAAGCAAAAGCACAACTTGCTTCTTATTTTTGTGCCCAAAAGCAGGTGGGCGCCCTGGTTGTTTGCGATAGCGATTACACGGCGAAAAACTTTGCCCGTGACCTTCCTTTTTTCTTAGGCAAAGAGGCCATTTTTTACCCCTCCAAGGAGATTGAGTATTATCGTGTGGACGCTAAAAGCAACGACTTAGAAGCGCAGCGTCTGGCAGCGCTGGGGCGTCTCATTGAAGAGGGCGATACGGCAGTTTTGGTTTTGGGCATTGATGCGCTTTTGCAGTTTGCCGCAGACAGCCATGCTTTTAGAAATTCCCGCATCAGCCTGCAAGATGGCGGGCAATATGCCATTGAGACCCTTTTGGAGGGTCTGACAAAGCTCGGCTATGTCCGTGAGGACATGGTTGAGGGGAAAGGACAATTTTCAGCTCGCGGCGGTATTGTGGATGTGTTCCCGCCGAGCGCAGAAAATCCGTATCGTATTGAATTTTTTGGCGACGAAATTGACTCCATTCGTGAGTTTGA
Organism: Oscillospiraceae bacterium; assembly: GCA_015068855.1. Taxonomy (GTDB): domain Bacteria; phylum Bacillota; class Clostridia; order UBA1381; family UBA9506; genus UMGS755. The sequence continues at coordinate 31,593 of SVJS01000005.1, forward strand.
CCCCATCATGCAAACCTCCATTGAACGGGTGTCAAAAGTACGGATTGAAGCGGCACGGGAAAGCTTATCCGGTAGCGACGATCACCCTTGCGTGTTAGACTATGTGCCGCAAAATGCACTTGTTTTCTATAACGAACCCGAGCGCATCCGAGAACGGGCAGAGGGGCTTTTGTGGGATATTGGCGAAACCGTTGCGGCGCTCCTCGAAAAGGGTGTTATTGACAAGGCGCAGGAGGCTTACATTCATGACTATGAAACGGTTTTAGAAAGCCTTCTTGAGCATCCGTTTATGGGGCTTTTCACCCTGCCGCAATCCACGAGGGATTATCATCCAAAGGAACTTGTATCCGTAACCAGCCAAAGCATGAACAGCTATGCAGGGCAGCGGGAACTTTTATATGAGGACATAAAAACCTGGCTCAGTCAGGGCATGGCTTTGGTTGTCAGCGCCGGGAGCGCTCTGCAATGCGAGGCGCTGCAAAGAGAATTTTCGGACCAGGGCTTTAAGAGCTTTTTAGCAAAGACGCCCGATGAAGCCAAAGCAGGTTATATCCTGATTACAGAGGGCAGCCTAAAAAGAGGCTTTTCCTATCCCATGTGCGGTCTTGCCCTTTTGACAGACAGCGAAATTTTTGGTCGGGAAAAGCGGCGCGCCCGTCGCAAAAAGGCGGCTCAGGGCAACAAGCTCAGAAGCTTTGATGATTTGGATATCGGCGATTTCGTGGTGCATGCGACCCACGGTATCGGTCAATATGTGGGTCTTGACACGTTAAGCGTTGAAGGACATTATAAGGACTATTTGAAGATTAAATATGCCGGGGACGACTTTTTGTATGTTCCCTGTGACCAACTGGAACTGTTGCAGAAATATATCGGCAAGGAAGCGCGGGTTCGCCTTTCCAAAATGGGCGGTGCTGACTTTGCCAGACAAAAGGCTAAGGTTAAAAAGTCAACCATGGAGATGGCAGAGGGGCTCATCCGCCTGTATGCAGCGCGGCAGGCCTCGGAGGGGTATGCTTATAGTCCTGATACGCCCTGGCAGAAGGATTTTGAGGACCATTTCCCCTATGAGGAGACGGAAGACCAGCTGACGGCGATCAGTGAGGTTAAGGCCGATATGGAAAAAACACGCCCCATGGACAGACTCCTTTGCGGCGATGTTGGCTACGGTAAAACCGAGGTGGCGCTGCGGGCAGCCTTTAAGGCTGTGCAGGATTCAAAACAGGTGGCCTATCTTGCTCCCACAACGGTGTTGGCCTTGCAGCATTTTAACACCTTTCAGAACCGCATGAAATCGTTCCCCATCCGGGTGGAGCTTTTAAGTCGCCTGGTGTCAGCCAGAGAACAGAACGCCATCTTAAAAAGACTGAAAACAGGGGAAACGGATATCGTCATCGGCACCCATCGTTTGCTGGGGCAGGATGTGGAGTTCCATGATTTAGGCCTTTTGGTCATTGATGAGGAGCAGCGCTTTGGTGTGCGCCATAAAGAACGCATTAAGGAAATGAAAAACAACGTGGATGTTCTGACGCTGTCGGCAACCCCCATTCCCAGAACCCTCCACATGTCCATGGTTAACATCAAAGACATGAGCTTGTTATCAGAACCGCCGCAGGACCGTTACCCTGTTTCCACCTATGTTGTGGAATATAATCCCGGCATTGTGCTCGATGCCATTAAAAAGGAATTGTCCCGTGGCGGACAGGTCTACTATCTTCACAATCAAACCCAGAGCATAGCCGCATGCAGCAGACGCTTGCAGGAAAGCCTGCCGGAGGCTCGCATCCGCTTTGCCCACGGCCAAATGGCTCCCGAGGAGCTGGAAGATGTGATGCTGGCCATGCAAAACGGAGAGATTGATATTTTGGTCTGCACGACCATTATCGAAACGGGGCTTGACATCCAGAATGTCAACACCATGATTGTTGAGGATGCAGACCGCTTAGGTCTGTCGCAGCTTTACCAGCTTCGTGGGCGCGTGGGGCGCAGCAACCGCAGAGCCTATTGCTATTTAACCTATAAAAGAGACCGCATGCTGAAAGAAGAGGCCGTTAAGCGTCTATCTGCCATTCGTGAATTCACGGAATTTGGTTCAGGCTTTAAGATTGCCATGCGTGATCTGGAAATCAGAGGCGCCGGGAATCTCTTAGGTGCAGAGCAACATGGGCATATGGAAACGGTGGGCTATGATATGTATTGCCGTCTGCTGGAAGAAAGCGTTCAGGAGCTTCAGGGGCTGGGACCGCGCGAAGAGGCTTGGGAACCGCAGCTTGATTTTGAGGCAGATGCTTATATTCCCGCAAGTTATATTCACACCCACAGGCATCGCCTGGAATTTTATAAGAAAATTGCCGCCATTGAAAACGAGGCGGAAGCCCGTGATGTGGCCGATGAAATGATGGACCGATTTGGCGATTATCCGCCTTGCGTGGGCAATCTCTTAACTGTTTCCGTCTGCCGATTACTGGCAAAGGCTACGTCTCTTGCACAAGTTACGGTCCGAGAGGGAAGCGTGCTCTGTTACTTTAAGGATGGATTTGACCCCGCGCAAATCGCGGCTTTGATAGGCAAATTTCAGGGCCGGATTTTGCTGTCCGCGGGACAGAAGCCGTACTTTGCCTATAAAATGACGGCCGAGGACAAAAAAGATGTTTTAGGCTGTATTAAAATTCTGTTACAGTCTTTTTGGGACTTGCATAGAGATAAAAAGTAGTGTATAATAATGGATGAATCAAGTATGGGCGGGCCGTATGTTTTCTCACAGGAACGGCCCTTTGGAAACTGATAAAAAGGAGTGTTGACTTTGAAACGTATGAAGAAAGCGGCAGCACTGTTTTTAGTGTTTGTCCTGTTATGTTCCGTAACTGCTTGCACAAAGCTTGAAATTGCGAGAGAAATTGCAACCGTTAACGGCAGAATAGTAACAAAAGCGGAATATTTGTATTATCTGGAAGATGTGAAATCTCAAATGCTGACTGAATCCGGAACGCAGGATGCAGAAAGCTTCTGGGATGCAGAAATTGATGGCGAAAAAGCCAGCGAAGCAGCGAAGAAAAAAGCTTTGGAAGAAATGCTTCGTATCGAAATCGCCTGCATTAAAGCGGAAGAACAGGGTCTTTCTCTGACAGACGCAGAAGCGTCTCAGGTGCGTGCAACCGTTAAATCGAATGACGCCGCACAAAAAGCACAAATTGATGCAGTTAAAAGTGCAACAGGCCTTTCTGATAATCAGCTGATAACCCTTTTGACTAAAACCACCTTAGCAAGTAAATATGCAAGTGAGCTTTATGCCACTGAGGCAGAACTCATGACACCCAGCAAGGAAGAAATTGCAGCTGCTTACCAGCAGGAATATGTTCGTGTTAAGCATGTCTTAATCGGCAACACAAAGGAAGAAACAGCAGAAAACGGCGAAGCCGTTGCCTTAACAGCTGAGGAAGCAGAGGCATACAGCAAGGCTCAAAAAGCTAAGGCTGAGGAAGTTCTGGCAAAGGCAAAAAGCGGTTCTGACTTTGATACCTTAGTTAAAGAGTATGGCGAAGATCCCGGCACAGAAACCGCACCCAATGGCTACACCTTTACAAGAGGCACCATGGTTGCAGAATTTGAAGCTGCATCCTATGCGCTTGAAGTTGGCGAAATTTCCGATTTGGTTGAGTCAAGCTACGGTTGGCATATCATTAAAAGATATGCACTGCCTACTTCCGGCGAGGACTATGATGCCGCCGTTCAGGCAATTACCGGCGCACTCACACAGGATAAGTATAACGCCATTGTTGACTCTTATAAATCCGAGATGACGGTTGATATCCAGCAAAGCGTGGTTAATGGCATTAAAGTAAAATAAAAGTGAACAAAAAAAGACCCTGCCTGTAAAGCAGGGTCTTTCTTTTTATGTATTTTATAGTCCGTTAGGGTTTTTTACCATAAAGTTCCACACATCGCGGCACATTTTCTCTAAGCCAAATTCCGCCTTCCAGCCAAGCTCGGTATTTGCCTTGGCAGGGTCAGCATAACATTCGGCAATGTCTCCGGGACGGCGGGGCGCAATCACGTAAGGAACAGGAACGCCGTTAACCTGTGAGAAGGCATTCACAATGTCTAACACGCTGTAACCATGGCCTGTGCCCAAGTTATAAACATGAACGCCGGGATTAGTTAAGACCTTTTCAACGGCTTTGATATGTCCGCGCGCTAAGTCAACAACATGAATATAGTCACGAACGCCGGTGCCGTCGGGGGTGTCATAATCGTCGCCAAAAACGCTTAATTTTTCAAGCTTTCCGCAAGCAACCTGTGCAATATAGGGCATTAAATTGTTGGGAATGCCATTGGGATTTTCGCCGATTAAACCCGATTCGTGAGCGCCGATGGGATTGAAATAACGAAGCAGAGCAACGCTCCACTCGGCATCAGAAACGTGCAGGTCACGCAAAATGTTTTCAATCATCAGCTTTGTGCTGCCGTAGGGATTGGTGGTTGACAGCGGAAAATCCTCGCGGATGGGTACGCTGGCGGGGTCGCCGTACACAGTGGCGGAGGAGCTGAACACCAACTTTTTAACGTTGTGTTTTGCCATGGCCTTGCATAAATGCAGGGTTCCCGTTATGTTATTGTGATAGTACCAAAGAGGTTTAGCAACTGATTCGCCAACGGCCTTTAAGCCGGCAAAATGAACAACCGCCTCAATGTTATTTTCGGTAAAGATGGGGTCTAATGCATCAGCATCTAACAAATCTACCTGATAAAACGGAAAATCGCAGCCGGTAATTTTTTTAATTCTTGCCAGTGCCTCCGGCTTGGAATTGATGAAGTTATCCAAAACGACGATGTCATATCCGCTTTGCAGAAATTCCACACAAGCATGTGAACCGATATAGCCGGCGCCGCCGGTTACCAAAATAGCCATTTACATCATCTCCATTTTCTAATTTCTATATGCATTAGTATATCGCTTTTCGTTTTCGTTGTCAACCGTAATGTGCATTTAATAGTGAATGAGAATTTCGACAGTTTCTGCGTTCCAGTCCACTTTGCAATCCAAAGCTTCGGTGGCAAAGCGCAGCGGAATCAGGGTGCGGCCGTCTACAATGCGCGGTGCGATGGGTAAAATGCTGATGCGCCCATCCACGAAAGCAGCCGTCTCATCAATATGTAAAATCACAACGTGCCCGTTTCTGCGCAAGGTAACGGCGCGACTGTCTGCGTCCCATTCCACCGTGCCGCCGATTGCCTCAACAACGGCGCGGATGGGGAGAAGAGTATGACCGTCAAAGATGGCAGGTGCGACGTCAAGAACCGTCTCCTCTTCGGCGGTTTTCAAAAGTGGCGTTCCAATCTGAAGCCAGAGGGTGTCAGCAGGAAGCACGTCATCCGGTTCATCGTCACTCTGTTGCGGCAGTTCCGGAAGCGTTTGGGGGATTATGTAGGTAAAGCCTTCCTCCGTGGAAACAGGCGCTAAGCCGTTTGTGACCTGTCCGCAGCTTGCGTAGGTAAAGTCGCTGGCCGGCTGGCCTTGTGTGTCAATGTAGCCGCAACCGTCATCGGTTGTGACTGCGGCAAAACCCTCAGAAAACGGACCCGCATAGGCATAGCGGCAGGGAATTATGAGCTCTCCTGCGAGGTTTACATAGCCCCAGCCCTCCTCCGTTTGCACGGCACAAAGCCCCTCGGAAAAATCGCCAATTTGTAAATAGTTGTGAGGCAAAACGGGATTGCCACTTGCGTCAATCAAGCCCCATTTGCCGCCCTTTGAAGCTTTTAGAGTCCCATTGTAGCACTGGTTGGAAAGACTGTTCCATTTGCTTGTCATAAGCGGTTTTCCGTTTGTGTCAATCAATTGATAGAGGGTATCCTTAACAACGGCACTGCCCTCGGAAAAATCAAAGGCCAGCGTGTATTGCGGGTCAATCACAACATCGCCGTTTGTGTCTATGTAGCCATACAGCTCGCCGATTTTAACGCAGGCACGACCCTCAAAAAACGGATAGGCCTCAACAAAATCATCATCAATCACGGTATTTCCGTCCGTATCAATGTAGCCATAGCGTCCATCAAGTTTAACAAGGGCCAAACCATCGGAAAAGCTGTTTGCAATGTCATAGAGGCAGGGAATGGTAAGTGTGCCGTTTGTATCAATATACCCCCATTTTCCCTCGCTGTTTTTAACGGCGGCCAGGCCCTCAGCAAAATTCTCAGCCTGGGCATACGCAGGCTGGATTACCTGACGGCCCTTGGTATCGGCAAAACCGTACAGTCCGCCCTGGGCCATTAAACGAAAACCGTAAATAGCATCGCCCAGATACTCCCAGCGGGGCGCTAAAACTGTATTCAAATCAGCATCTAAAAGTCCCCATTTTAAGTCCTTTACAACCCGCGCATACCCTAAATCGTCAAAGGCGTAAGCAAGGTCATAGCTTTCCTCCGCGGCGACGGGACAGCCGAGCATCCATATAAACAGAAGCAGTAAAACAACTAACTTTTTCACACTCTTTCTCCTTTTTTCTTTCTCTCTTTTATTGTACCGCATTTTGCGTCATTTTTCAACATTTTTCTTGACCGGATGCTGTCAGAGAGATGCAGAAAATGTCACAAAAAAAGAGCCGCTTTCAATAGAAAAGCGGCTCTATTTATAGTCTTAGAGTTTGTTAATGTCTGCCTGGGAGATTAAATCCACGCTTTCTTTTGCAAGCAGAGCGGCGATTTGCTCTTTTTCCATGTCCTCAGCGGACAATCTGAGCACCATCAGGGCTTTGTTGTCCATGCTGTAATAGAGGGAGTACATGTACTCAATGGAGATGTTAGCGGCTTCAATGATGGAAAGCAGACCGTCAAGACCGGCGGGCTTGTTGGGAACAGCTGCACAAACAACATGGTTTGTTTTGGCGATAAAACCGTTTTCGCGCAAAGCGACGATGGCTTTATCGATATCGGCCTCTCTGACAACGATACGAACAATGCCGAAATTGGTCGTATCAGCAATGGACAGGGCGAGCATGTCAATGCCTGCTTCGGCCAGTGTCTTTGTTAAGGTGCGCAGGGTTCCTTTGCAGTTTTCAAGGTATACCGAAATTTGTGTGATAAACATTTGCATCATCCTCCTTATTTTGTCAGACCTCTGTTATCAATAATTCGTTTTGCCTTTCCTTCAGAACGGGGAATGGATTTGGGCGGTACGAGCTTGACATTGGCGGAAACGCCCACAACGGATTTGATTTGCTCGCGAATGGCATTCTGAATTTTCTCAATCTCCGAAACGGTATCAGAGAACATGTCCTCCGTCAGTTCAACCTGCACTTCCAGACGGTCTGTGGAGTTAACTCTGTCCACAATCAGCATGTAATGCGGTGCAACGCCCGGAATTTTCAGCAGAACTTCTTCAATCTGGCTGGGGAACATGTTAACGCCGCGGATGATGAGCATATCGTCGGTTCGTCCTGTGATGCGGCTCATTCGGGCCAGCGTTCTGCCGCAGGAGCAGGGTGTTGCATCCAGCGTGCAAATGTCATGGGTTCTGTACCGGATCATGGGCATGCCGGTTTTGGTGATGGTGGTGAAAACCAGTTCGCCGCTTTCGCCATAGGGCAGGGGCTCGCCTGTTTTCGGGTCTACGATTTCTGCAATCACATGGTCCTCATTAATGTGCATGCCGTCTTTGGCGCAGCATTCAAAGGCAACACCGGGGCCACAGATTTCGGTTAAACCGTAAATGTTATAGGCGTTAATGTCAAACAGGCTTTCAAGCTTATCTCTCATTTCTTCGGTCCAGGGTTCAGCACCGAAACAGCCGGATTTTAACTTGAAGTCTTTTGTATTATATCCCATTTCCTGCAAAGATTCTCCTAAGAAAATTGCGTAAGAGGGGGTGCAGCAAAGCATGGTTGCGCCCAAATCGTGCATCATCATCAGCTGTCTTTGGGTGTTGCCGGAGGACATGGGAATGACCATGGAACCAACAGCGGAAGCACCCTGATGGGCACCAAGACCGCCCGTGAATAAGCCATAGCCGTATGTAACCTGAATTTTGTCTTCTTTGCCGGCGCCTGCGGCGACCAGAGAACGAGCCACCATTTCGGTCCAAACGTCCACGTCGTTTTGTGTGTAACCCGAAACGATGGGCTTTCCTGTTGTGCCTGAGGAGCCTTGAATTCTCACAATTTCCTCCTGGGGAACGGCCAAGAGACCATAGGGGAATTCATCACGCAGGTCGGTTTTGTTGGTAAAAGGCAGGCGGTGTAAATCCTCGGTGCCACGAATGTCCTCGGGCTTAACACCGGCTTCATCCATGCGTTTTCTGTACAGCGGCACGTTGTTATAAACATGTTCCACAGTTTGTTTCAAAAGCGCATCCTGTCTCTTCTTTATGCTTTCCCGATCCATGCACTCGGCAGCAGGATTGTAAATTTTGTTTTCCGTCACTTTCATGTCTGCAGCGTCCTTTCTTTTTTAATGATTATGGTATGCAATGGCGGTATATCCGGCAATTTTTTTGCCGGTATCATCGCTAATGTCAACGGTGTAATGGCCTAAATGGCGTCCTTCTTTATCGGTTGTACAGGTTGCTATCAGTTTAGAGCCTTTTGCGGCGGCGTAATAGCGGATGTTACATTCTATGGCGACAGAGGGGATACCGCCTAAATTTGCGGCAATGGCAAAGGTAAAATCAGCCAGCGTAAAAATCGCGCCGCCCATGATGCCGCCGTGGGCGTTGAGCAGTTGATCGCTGACGGGCATTTCGCAAATGACCTTATCAGCACAAACCTCTACGATTTTGCATCCGGCATTTGTTGCAAAACGGTCGTTTTTATATTCTTCCTGCAGCTGCTGCATTCTGGTTGTACACTCCAACGTTTTGTCTCCTTCCGATTGATTGCGTGTTATTTTTTGAAAATAAAAAAGTCTCTTTAACAACGTAACGTTTGTTAAAGAGACGAATTATCAAATCCGCGGTACCACTCTTTTTGCATATCGTGCTGATATGCCCCTTTGGGCTCTGACAAGCCTTTTGCACTCACGTAGCATACACGGGAGAAACTACTCATCTTGCGATTTTCCCTTCTCCGACTCAGAAGTGAAAGGCTACGTTACACGCCGCTTGTGGCTCGCACCAACCGCCATATCTCTCATCGCTTTTAGTATAACTGCCGTCTTCGTCATAGTCGATAAAAAAATTATAACCCTATATTTTTTGTTTGTCAATACTTTTTTTGGAAAATCATATGTTTTTAGTAAAAGGCTCTGCCAAAAACAGGGAAGATTTCCCATGGATTCTGCTAATCTTCTTTACAATATTAGGGAAGTGGTGTATAATAATATGGTAAGTGGGGAAGCCTAAGGAAACCCCTAATCATTGCTGAAAAGAGGGAACGTTGTGGGAACAAAACTTTCATCCTGGCAACAAGAACTGAACGGAAAAAGAATTTGTGTGGTGGGGATTGGCATCAGTCACCTGCCCTTGATTGAATATCTGACAAAGCACGGTGCCGAGGTTATCGCCTGCGACAGAAAAACCGAGCAGGAGCTGGGCGAAACAGCGCAGAAGCTGAAACAAAGCGGTGTGAAGCTGTGCCTGGGCGAGGGCTACATGGACGCACTGGACGGTGATTTGATTTTCAAAACACCGGGACTCAGGCCGGATGTGCCGGCGCTGCTTGATGCTGCAAGACGCGGCATTCCCGTCACGACGGAGATGGAGGTTTTCATGGATTTGTGTCCGGCCACGGTTACGGCGGTTACGGGCAGCGACGGGAAAACCACCACAACAACCCTTATTTATAAGCTTTTATCCGCAGCGGGCTATAAAACCCATGTGGGCGGCAATATCGGTGCGCCACTTCTGCCCGTCATTGACAGTATCGGTGCGGACGATAAAGTGGTTTTAGAACTGTCCAGCTTTCAGCTACAAACCATGCGGCACAGCCCGTCTTGTGCGGTGGTCACAAACATCACACCCAATCATCTGGATTATCATGTGGATTATCAGGAATATATCGATGCCAAGAAAAACATTTTCTTGCATCAAAAGAGCACGGATTTGTTGATTCTCAATCAGGATAACGAGGTAACCCGAAGCCTTGCCGCAAAAGCAAAGGGGCGTGTGTTACGTTTTTCCCGCAGGGGCGACGCGGACATTTGTCTTGACGGAACGGACATTTTTGTTAAGAATGAGAGGGTTTTAGACATTCGTGATATTGCCATCCCCGGCATGCATAACGTTGAAAATTACATGGCGGCTATCGGCGCGGTTTATGGCACCGTCTCGCAAAAGGAAATTGAAACCTGTGCCAAAACCTTCGGCGGTGTGCCGCATCGCATTGAGTTTGTCAGGGAGCTCATGGGCGTTCGTTATTATAACAGCTCCATTGATTCCTCGCCAAACCGAACCATCAACACCTTGTCCGTTTTTTCTGAGCCCGTGGTGTTGATTGCAGGCGGTAAGGATAAGGGCATTCCCTATGATGATTTGGGCCCTGCTCTTGCCAAGCACGTTAAAAGTCTTGTTTTAATTGGCGCAACGTCCAAAGTGATTGAAGAGGTGGCGAAAAAGGACGCGCCCCATCTGCCCGTTTTTCATGCAAGCACCTATGAAGAGGCAGTTATGCTTGCCAAAGAGCAGGCAGAGAGCGGCGACGTTGTTGTTTTATCCAATGCCAGCACAAGTTTCGATTTGTTCAAAAATTTTGAAGAACGCGGCAACGTGTTCAAGGATTTGGTGAACCGTTTATGAAAGAAAAACTGTTAAAACTCGCCGGTGCAGACGGTATCTCCGGCTTTGAATTTTCCATGGAAAATCACATAAGAGAGTTGCTTTCGCCCTATTGCGAAACCATCGAGGCAGACGGCATGGGAAACATCATCGGCACCATCCCCGGGTCTGACCCGGACGGCCGGTCTGTTATGCTGGAAGCGCATATCGACGGCATCGGCCTAATGGTCTCTAAGGTTCATGAGGACGGATTTTTGTCCTTTGTGCCCGTAGGGGGCGTGGATAGCGTCATTTTGCCCGGTGCTGAGGTAACTGTTTGGGACAAGGAACCTTTATATGGTGTCATCGGGGCCAAACCGCCGCATTTGCAAACCGGCGGGCAGGAGGAAGCAACAGCCATTTCTGATATGGTGATTGACATCGGTCTGTCAGGCGAAAATGCCAAAGACAAAGTCAGCGTTGGCGACATGGTTTGTTTCCGCGAAAAGCCTTGCGCTCTGATGGGCGAGGTTCTTTCGGGCAAGAGCTTTGATGACAGGGCAGGGCTTATTTCTCTGCTTGTATGTTTAGAAGAATTAAAGGGAAAAACCTTACCCTTTACCATTCATATTGTGGCGGCCGTTCAGGAAGAAGTCGGGCTGCGCGGGGCAGCCATGGTCAGCGAGCGCCTGATGCCCTCTTGCGCTTTTGTGGTGGATGTTTGCCACGGCGACACCCCTGACGGCGGCTCGGAAAGTATTTTTAAGTTGGGTTCGGGCGCGGTTGTGAGTTTCGGTCCCAACATTCATCCATATCTGTCATCGTTAGCAAAACAAGTGGCAAAAGAGGATGATATCTCTGTGAGCTTTGATGCTGACGGCGGCGACACGGGTACCGATGCCTGGGCTGTTCAGGTGGCAGGAAGCGGCATTCCTGTGCTGCTGCTCTCCATCCCGCTACGCTATATGCACACAACGGTGGAAACCTTGCATTATGACGATGTTGTATCTGTCGGCAAGTTGCTGGCGGCTATGCTCTTAAAACTGGATTGGGAGGCTCTTTTATGTACCTTTCAGAATTAACGGCACTCTCCGGTGTTTCCGGCAATGAACGGGCCGTCAGAAATTTTATTAAAGAAAAAGCAGCACCGTATGCTGATGCGGTTGAAATTGATTCCATGGGGAACCTTTTAGTGTTTCAAAAGGGCACGGGCAACTCTGGGAAAACTCTGATGCTCTGTGCGCATATGGATGAAGTTGGCCTGATTGTCAGCCGTATCACAGAGGAAGGCTTTTTGAAATTCAAAACCGTCGGCGGTATCGACCCGAGGGTGTTGGTTTCCAAGCGGGTCTGCGTAGGGGAGGTAGGGCTTTCCGGCGTCATTGGTCGTAAGGCCATTCATTTGCTCTCCAAGGAAGAACGCAAAAAAGCGCCTGAAATTAAGAATTTGTATGTGGATATTGGCGCTAAGGATAAAGAAGAAGCCGAGAGTAAGGTTTCCATCGGGGATTATATCACCTTTAACAGTGCGTATGTTCCCTTTGGAGGCGGTCTTGTCAAGGCTAAGGCGGTGGATAACCGTGCCGGCTGTGCTGTTTTGTTGGACGTGATGCAGGAGCCATGCTCCTGGGACCGTGTTTATGCCTTTACCGTGCAGGAAGAAACAGGCCTCAGAGGCGCGCGCCTTTGTGCCAGACGGGTAAAGCCCGATATGGCCCTGGTGCTGGAAGCCACAACCTGTTCAGACCTGCCGGAAACGGATAAACACATGATGTCCACGCGCTTAGGCGGCGGTGCTGCCATTTCCTTTACGGATGGCACAACCAGCTATAACCGGAAACTGGTGCAGCGCCTGTATCAGCTGGCAGAAGAAAACCATATCCCTGTTCAATATAAACAAACCGCAACAGGCGGCAACGATGCGGGGATTATTCATGTCTCGGCAGGCGGCATTCTGACGGCGGCGATTTCCGTGCCGGCGCGCTACATTCATTCGCCGGTCAGCGTGATTTCGCTGGTGGATTATGAGGCGGTTAAAAAACTGACAAAAGTATGGATGCAGGAGGTTAGTCATGCAGAACTTGTTACAGACTTTATGTGATATAAAAGCACCCTCAGGCTGTGAGAGTGCTTTGGCAGATTTTATTAGTGAGGAACTGCGTCCGTATGCAGATGAGATATATCGGGATGCGCTGGGGAACCTGATTGTGCACAAAAAAGGACCCGGCAAAAAGCTCATGTTTTGTGCCCATATGGACGAATTAGGTGTTGTTGCCACTTGCTATGGCGAAAAAGGGCAGATTTATGTGGCGGCTTTGGGCGGCGTTGTGCCCCATCGCATACTGTATAAAAGAGTACGGTTTATGAATGGCACCGAGGGTGTCATCGTGCCGGATGGCGATGAAAATGATGTGCTGAAAAACATAAAAATGGGCAAGCTCTATGTGGATATCGGTGCCCGTGACGAAAAAACGGCAAAAGCCATGGTTGCAATCGGTGAAAGTGCGGTTTTCGTTGGGGATTATGTTGACCAGGGCGATGTTATTATCAGTAAAGCCTTGGACGACCGTGCGGGTTGCTATGCCTTAATGCGCGGTTTAATGGAGGCGAAGCAGAATGCACAGGATGTGTATGCTGTTTTTACCGTCAGCGAGGAACTGGGCTTGCGCGGTGCTAAGGCGGTCGGTGTCAGCATCAGCCCCGATTATGCAGTTGCGCTGGATGTAACAAGAACGGGCGACACGGCATCCGGCCCCAAAATGTCCACGGCTTTGGGCAAAGGTGCAGCTATTAAAATTATGGATAGCTCCCTGATTACGCATCCCATCGTCAAAGAGCGCTTAAAAGCCCTTTGTGAAAAGCGGAACATTCTCTGGCAACCGGAGGTGTTGGAGCGGGGTGGTACCGATGCGGGTGCTGTGCACCTGACCGGTGGTGGCGTTCCCAGCGGCTGCATTTCCATCCCCACAAGAAATATTCACAGCCCCGGCGAAATGGTAGATAAACATGATTTGGAAAACGTTGTTGCTTTGGTAACAGCCCTGATTGAAGAGGGCATGTAGTGTAGTTTATAACAAAAAACCGTGGTAAGCATGCCGCTTACCACGGTTTTATTATTTCTTCCGTTTCAAAACCAATTGTTCTAAGTGCGTAAAATCGCTGTTGCGAATCACATCAGCAGTTAGTGTAACAGAGGCGCCGCACAGGCAACACTCCAAAATCAAATCGTCCTCACGAACCTCAACATCAATCATATTGGAGCCGCATTCACAATAAAGCTTTTCCTCATCAGAAAGGGATTGGATTTTATCCAGGGCTTTAAGCATCGTTACGCCGTTTTTTCCGGTGTGCTCCAACCCGCAGGCGGCAATCACTTCTTCAATATAGTGCTCGTTGCGGACAACAGCGCTGTGCACAGCCTCGGTTCCGCCAATAAACACAAGCCCGACCATCACGTTGGGACAGGCAAACTCGGTGCAATCCTTTTTGGCCAGAGACTGAAACGGCAGGGAAAATTTATGAGTTTCGTCGCAGACAATGCATTGCACGGCAACAATGAAATTATTTTTGTTTTCAGGCGCAATCAAAAGACTGGATTGACCGCATTTACATTGAATGCTGACGCCCTTTGTTCCCGACAATTCAAACAGGGAAAAATCGCCGAAGGAAATTTCACCGCAATTCGGGCAACGGTAGGCAGCCGTTCTGTTAAAGTTGATAACCATAGTGTAGCCTCGCTTCTTTGTAATCACTCTTATCATCATACTACAAAACAGGCGCAAAGTAAAGACTTATTTTGCTAAAACTGTTATGCGTGGGAGAGTTTTTACGGATATAAAAATTTTATTGCTTTTTGCTTTTATAGGGAGTATAAGTGCTAAGGAGAAAATTATTCTAAATGCGATAATTTGGCCAAACTCAGAAAAAAGGGAAAAATGAATTTTTTCGCAAACGCCCATGGAAGCGGAATTGAGAAATTTGTCAATTTTACGCAAAAAAAGCCGTTTTCGTTTGGACAAACTCAGTATAATGTGATATACTGTCAGTAATACATTTGGAGGTGTGTTATTATGAAATTAATCTACGGTATTACTGACAAGCCGAAGTTTGGGCAGCTGATTGTGTTTGCCCTGCAACAGCTTCTGGCGATTATGGCCGCAACATTAGTTGTTCCTGTTATTGTCGGCCATGGCATGCAGCCCGCGGCTGCACTGTTTGGTGCCGGTATGGGTACCTTGGTTTATGTACTGTTTACACGTGGGAAAAGCCCTGTATTCTTGGGTAGCTCCTTTGCTTTCATCGGCTCTATGAGCGCTGCTTTTGCCGGTGCTGTCAGCATGCAGGCAGGCTATGCCGGTATTTTAATCGGTGCCGGTTTTGCAGGTCTTGTCTATGTTGTTATTGCACTCGTTGTTAAATTCGCCGGCGTTGCATGGATTAACAAAATCATGCCTGCGGTTGTTATCGGCCCCACAGTTGCCATTATTGGTTTGTCCCTGGCAGGAAATGCCGTCGGCGATTTGACCAAGGTTAATTATGTGGCTCCGGTTGATGCAGCTCTGTATCAGGTTGTGGAAGTTGATGAAATTGGCGGCGACGGAACCTTAGGAACAAGCTTAAAGGTGTTCACAGAAGACGGTGTGAATTGCCCCGGTATTGCTATTCAGGCTAACGAAGATGGTACATACGCTCTGTCACAGACTACAGGTTCTCCCTACGTTGCTTTGATTTGTGGTTTGATTACCTTGTTTGTAACCATGATTTGTTCCAGTTACGGCAAAAAGATGGTTAAATTGATTCCGTTCATTATCGGTATTATTGCCGGTTATCTGGCAGCAACAATCTTCTACTTCATTGGTAAAGCAACAGGTAATGCAGCCCTGATGATTATCAACTTTGCCCCCTTTGCTGCTATGGAAAGCATGATTGCTGTTCCTGATTTCACATTCCTGACAGCTATGAAGGGCTTTGCTGAAATTGATGCATCTTACATCGGTACAATCGCAGCAGCTTATGTTCCGGTTGCCTTTGTTGTTTTTGCTGAGCATATCGCAGACCATAAGAATTTAAGCTCCATCATTGAGCAGGACCTTTTGGAAAACCCCGGTCTGCATCGCACACTGCTAGGCGACGGTGTTGGTTCTATTGTCGGCGCAATCTTCGGTGGTTGCCCCAACACAACATACGGCGAGTCCGTAGGCTGCGTTGCAATCACAAAGAACGCTTCCGTTGCAACCATCATTGCAGCTGCTATCGGCGCTCTTCTGATTTCGTTTATCACACCCTTTGTTGCTTTTGTTAACACCATTCCCTCTTGCGTAATGGGCGGTGTTTGCATGGCGCTTTACGGTTTCATTGCTGTTTCCGGTTTGAAGATGATTAAAAACGTAGATTTAGAGCAGAATAAAAACCTGTTCGTTGTTTCCGTTATCTTGATTGCCGGTATTGGTGGTCTGGTTCTGCAAATCGGTGCGGTTACCATCACATCCATCGCTTGCGCTTTGATTCTGGGTATTCTGGTTAACCTGCTGCTTTCCAAGGCACAGGAAAACTAAACAAAAGAACAGTTTTGCATGCATTTGCCCATGCCGTCATTTGCGGCATGGGCATAGCCATATCTCTTACCGTTTTCCCTGTGGGAAAGAGAGGCAATTTTTTAATTTATGATGTCGAATCAGGGCGACAGAATGGAGAAAAACATGAGTAAAGTTGTTATTTTTGACCATCCCTTAATCCAACACAAAACAACCATTTTGCGTAAAAAAACAACTCCCAACAAGGAGTTTCGTGAAATTGTTGAGGAAATCACGATGCTGATGTGCTATGAATCCCTGCGTGATTTGCCGCTGGAAGAAGTTGAAATTGAGACACCGCTTACAAAGACCAAGCAGAAAATGCTGCGTGGTAAAAAACTTGCGGTTGTTCCCATCCTCCGTGCGGGCCTTGGCATGGTCAGCGGTATCCAGAAGTTGATTCCCTCTGCCAAAATCGGTCATATCGGTATGTACCGTGACGAGGAAACCTTAATGCCTCACGAATATTACTGCAAGCTGCCTGCCGATATTGCCAATCGTTTGATTGTTGTGGTTGACCCCATGCTTGCCACCGGTGGCTCTGCTATTGATGCGATTACGCAGATTAAATCTTATGGCGGCAAAAACATTAAGTTCCTCTGCCTGATTGCAGCGCCCGAGGGAACAGAAGCATTGTCTAAGGCACATCCCGATGTGGATATTTACTGTGCAAACTTAGACGAATGCTTAAATGAAAATGGTTACATTCTGCCCGGTTTAGGTGACGCGGGAGATCGTATTTTCGGTACAAAATAAAAAGCTCATGAAGAAGGATATGTCAAAATGCCATTGCGTTTTGATGTGTCCTTTTTTCTTGCATTTTTCTGCCATTTGCGGTATACTACCTATATAGCAATCGAAAGTTTTAACAGGAAAGAAAAAGGCGTATGGATACGAAAAAACAAAACAATAATTCGAATTTTGAAAAAATGACAACCTGGCCGATTCCAAAGCTGGTTATCACCTTAGGCATCCCGACCACCATCAGCATGCTTGTTACCAACATTTACAACATGGCAGACACTTTCTTTGTCAGCGAATTAGGTAATAGCGCCAGCGGAGCTGTTGGGATTGTGTTCGGGCTCATGTCCATCATTCAGGCGTTTGGTTTCATGTTCGGTCACGGAGCCGGGAGCATCATTGCGCGTAAACTAGGCAAGCAGGATGAAAAAACGGCCTCAGTTTTTGCGAGCCTGAGTATTGCGGCCTGCTTACTGACAGGAACGTTGATTGGCATCTTGGGGCTTCTTTTTCTGGAACCCTTAATGTATCTTTTGGGCAGCACGAAAACCATTCTGCCTTATGCCAAAGGGTATGGATTTTACATATTGCTTGCCTGCCCGCTGACCATGACAAGCTTTGCGCTCAATAACATCCTGCGCTATGAGGGCAAGGCCTTTTATGCCATGATTGGCCTGACTGTCGGCGGCATTTTGAATATGGTTGGTGACCCCCTTTTAATCTTCGGTTTGGGCCTCGGCATAGAGGGCGCCGGCATTTCCACGGCTTTTTCACAATGTGTCAGCTTTCTGATTTTGCTTTCCCCGTTTTTGCGTGGGAAAACCCAAAGCAAGCTTTCCGTGATGGCTCTTAAAGAAAATCCCCGGGGAATTTTTGACATCATGGCAACGGGTTTTCCGAGCCTGGTGCGGCAAGGGTTAAACAGCGTTTCCACCATGCTCCTTAATAACCTGGCAGGCCTGTATGGCGATGCGGCCGTGGCGGCGTTTTCCATTGTAAACCGCATCACTTTCTTTATCTTTGCGGTGGGTGTTGGTGTGGGGCAGGGCTTCCAGCCCGTGGCCTCGTTTAATTATGGCGCAGGCCTGTATTCCCGCGTGAAAAAGGCTTTTTATTTTACCACGGGCGCAGGAGAGGCTTTTTTGGGTTTGTTAGCCATTTTCGGCCTCTTGTTTTCAGGTTACCTAATCGGACTCTTCCGCAACGATACAACAGTTATCGCCATTGGAACGGTGGCCCTTCGGTTTCAGCTTGTGGCCTTGTATTTCCAACCGTTGACCATTTGCGCCAACATGCTGTTTCAAAGCATAGGGGAAAATAAAAAAGCAACGCTTTTATCCATGATGCGCAGCGGCATTTTATTTGTGCCGATCATTCTGCTTTTGCATAAACTGCTGGGCCTCCTCGGCGTCCAGCTCGCGCAGGCTGTGGCAGATGTTTTGGCATTTTTCATCAGCTTGCCGCTCGTTGTAAACTTTTTGAGGAAACTGCCACCGGATCAAGCGGAATCCTCCGGCGGTTGTTGCCATACAAAACAGATACAAGCAAAAAATTGAAAAGGAGACAGAGTATGACAGAACTAAAAAACAAAAAGCTTTTTTTGCTTGATATGGACGGTACGATTTACATTGATGACCATCTCTTTGAAGGGACCATTGCGTTTTTGGACTATGTCAGGTCTATCGGCGGACGCTATCTGTTTTTAACAAACAATTCGTCAAAGAGTGTAGAGAAGTATATCGAAAAACTGGCCCGCTTAGGCATTAGTGCCGAGCCGGATGATTTTGTGACGTCAGTGAATGCAACGGAGGCCTATCTGCGCACGAAGAACTATCACAAAATCTATGTGTTCGGCACGGAGTCTTTGCGCGAGCAGCTGAGCCGTAGCTTCCCGATTACCGACAAGCTGGAAGAGGATATTGATTGCCTTGTGCTGGGCTTTGATACGGAGCTTAGCTTTCAGAAATTGGAGGATGCCTGTATTTTGCTGGGGCGTGGCATTGATTATATCGCCACCAACCCCGATTGGGTCTGTCCCACCTGGTATGGCAGCGTGCCAGATTGTGGCTCCATCAGCCACATCCTGAAAATCGCCACAGGGCGGGAGCCTTATGTCATCGGCAAGCCCAAGCCGGACATGATCTATCTTGCCATGGAAAAAGCGGGCTTTTCCCCGGCTGAAACCGTTGTTTTGGGTGATCGGTTATATACGGATATAAAAAGCGGTGTTAACGCGGGCGTCGCCTCCCTCTTTGTGCTTTCCGGGGAGGGAACAAGGGAAGACTTAGAGAAGAGCGATGTCAAACCCGACTTTGTTTTTGAAAATATTAAAGCTGTTTTGGATTATTTGTCCGGCAAGTGATAAAAGTAGGCCGTTTTCCGGCGTTTTTGTAGCTGTTTTTGTGAAAAAAAAGACGAATTTTGAAATTCCCCTGTGCGGGCTGAAAAAGGAGCCTGCATGAGGGGAATTTTTATATAAAAAAAATTTAATAATATCGTAAAAAATCGTGAAATTTACTTGACATGCCTGCTGAGGTGTTGTATAATGATGATGTGTATCTTTGTTCATTTGTAGCAGTATGCGCAAATTTAGGAAAGGGGAAGTTACAGATGAAATTACTTACGCAAGAAGGTTATCGTCGTCGTATAGACAACATCAGCAGTGCAGATCAAAGCAATAAATCATACCAGCGCCGGCATAGAATCAGAGATTACATGCCCGGACAGGTTACATATAATTTAGGCGATTATCCGGCTGCTTTTTCCATGGAGCCGACAGAATATGATTACAATCTCTTAAAGAGCCTGGCAGAAAATGGCGTTGAACTTTTACAGATTCACGAGGAGTGGAATGACCCCATTCGTCATTTGGGTGCTGACAAATTCACAGCGCATGACCCTGAGGGTTTGCAGAAATTCGTTGACCTGTGCCATTTCTTCGGCATTAAGATTATCCCCTATATTTCAACCGGTTATTTCCAGGTAACCGACCCGGATTATCAGGAATGCTGGGAACGCCAGCATGGTGATTTGATTGATGAATTTTTCCGTTATGGTCATTGTTGGTGCGGCAGCCCCGAGTGGCTTGAATACCTCTTGCCCAGAACCTATAAGGTTTTAGACCAGTATGGTTTTGATGGTATCTATAATGACTGGGGTTATGACGGTTATTATTTCGTAGAGCAGGCAACAGGGGAGACTGACCTGGCTAAGATGCACCTGCCCTATGACCCGCTGATTGAGGATTTGCTCAGCGAAATTTATTCCGAAATTAAACACCGTGGCGGTGTTTATAAGATTCATGCAGACAGAAACAATGCACCACCGTGTAAAGATAAGGTGTATGACTATCTGTGGATTGGCGAGCATGTGGATGATGACACACCGGGCGAAGGCAAACAGCATGAGCCTTACATCGTTCCCTGCCAGCATTGTAATTATTCCAAAAAGATGGATGACGAGGATTACTACTATGCAAGAGTTATCCCCTTCATGCAGTTCCCGCTCTTGAAGCATGGTCGTCCCTTGGGTGGTACCGGCATCAATGAACCGGGCATTCATTTTTACAAAGATACCAGTGGCTACATATTCCAGCAAAAGGTCCAAGAGTATAACGCAGCGCATCCCGATGGCCCGTTTGTTCATTCTATCTGGTCCTCCATTCCGGATGATGTGGAAGAATATCCCCGTTGGAGCCGTTACCTGAAGCTGTATAAGCCAATGGTGACCCAGAACAGCGTGGCATACATCGAGCTTCGTGATTGTGATGACATCCTGTCTCCGCTTCCCGAAAAAGTAATCGCTTCCATGTTTGTTAATGAAGAAAAGTATATGGTTGTTTCCAATTTAACAGACGCTGATTACAAACTCAAGTTAAGCGGCAAATGGAAAGACAGAGTGACCGGCGAAGTCGGAACAGATTTTGTCATTAAACCGGATAAGATTTTATTCCTTGTTCAGGTTTGATGAACGGCTTTATATAATAAGGAAGAAACAGGTTGCAACCGAACGCAGTTTGCGTGCGCAAAGGAGATGGTATATGATGCGGTTGAGAAATAGAGTAGTTAGTTTGTTAACAGCTTTAATTATGCTGTCAAGCAGTCTTGCTGTTTTTGCGGCAGATGAGCCGCCTGAAGCAGTAATCGAGGGCGGTCAAACGAGTCCCAAAGGCGAGATTTACGTTATGGAGGACTTTGAGGCCTATCAGGACGGCGGCACAAAAATCACCGGCTTTAACGTAGGCGACAAAGGTAATGTTTGCGGTATCCGTGTGATTGATGGCAACAAGTCCGTGATGCTGACAACAGACGGTATCACAGACAGTATGCTTGACTGTTACCTGCCCGAGGTAATCAGCGGCAACATCGTTGTTGAGCAAAAGGTGTATGTGCCTGCGTTCAGCGGTACGGAGCATGGCATCTGGCTTAGAGATGGCAACGGTAAGGACGTTGAGTTTGTCCGCATTTTTGACAGAAGCGTTAGTTTTGATGACGGAACGGTTATCAGTGGCTTAGCGCCCAAGAAGTTTTACACTTTGGCGCTGGTGCTTGACTTTGAAAGACACGTGTATGATGTTTATTTCAATGATAAAAAGCGCGTGAATGACCGTCCGTTTACGGATTCATTTAACGACCTCAAACAGATTCGTTGGCATTTGAGAATGCCGAAAGCAGCGGGTGTTTGGCATGTAGATGATATCCGCATTTATCAATCAGATAAGCCAATGACGTTGGAAGAGCTGAGCATTGCATCAGGCGCCAATGGGGAAACATCAGGAGGCGATAACGTGACAACTGAATCCACCATTAGAAGCACAGTTGGCAACGCCGTTGCTATGTTCATGGGTAAGTCAAACGTTTTGAATAAAACCGTTAAGGGTTACATTTCAGAAGATAGAAGCATCGTGCCCCAGTGGCGCGGCGAGCAGGCTTTGGTGCCCGCAGAGTATTTTGTTAAGAGCTTAGAGGGCACAATGACGGAAAACGCAGCCGAAAACAGCGTAACCGTCACAAAAGGCGATAAAACCGTAAAATTGTTCTATGACAAGTCCCGCATGATTGCTAATGGCGTGGAAATGGTTTTAGGCGCACCGGCAACCAAGATTAACGGCGTGGCATACCTGCCCATTTATGAAGTTGCCGATGCCTTAGGCATTTACCTGTTCTTGGATGCAGACCTGCTCATTTACAGTGAAGACCAGTTGGGTCTGAGCTGGAACAAGGACTTAAAAGCTCTGCGTTTGGTTTCTGAGGCCTTTGTGTTTGATGATGCAACAGGCGCTGAAATCATCGCCATGGTTAAAGAAAAGCATCCTAACAATGGTCATCCTCGTTTGATTATGACAGAGGAGAAATTCCAGCGCATCCGTGATGAGCTGGCAAAGGGCGAAAACGGCGACCCGGTTTACAGAAAGATTGTTTCTCAGATGAAAGTCACCTGCGACGATTTGCTGGATCAGCCGCCCTTTGCTTACATTCAGGAAGACGGCCTCCGTTTGAACACACATGTGCCGGAGACCCGTGTTACGCAGCTTGCGCTGATGTATAACATCACAGGCGATGAACGTTATGCAGAGCGTGCCAAAGTTGAAATGATTGCTTATTGCAGCTATATCGACTGGAACCCGCACCATTTCCTGGATACGGGCGTTATGTGTTCCGGTATGGCGCTGGCCTATGACTGGCTCTATAACTGGTTACCGGATTATGAACGTAAATTAGTTAGAGACAGCATCGTTGAAAAAGCAATCCATCAGGTTGCAAACGACTATCGCGGTTTAACCCGCAACAGCGGAACAAAGGAAGACCTCCTTTGCAGAACCTGGAACTGGAGTAGTGGACAGCCCGTTAACAACTGGCGTTTTGTTGCCGGTGGCGGTGTTGCCATTGGTGCCCTCGCTGTTTGTGACGAGGTAACAGGCGAGGACTTAGCGGTTACCGAGCTTTGCTTGGAACGCTCCCTCCTGGGCATCCGTCCCGTCATCAGCCTTTTTGCTCCCGATGGTGCGTATGAAGAAGGCTTGCTGTATTGGGACTATGCCGGTCAGTATTATCAGAAGCACATTAGTGCGCTGAAAACAGCAACCGGAACAGACCTTGGCTATTTTGATGTGCCCGGCCTGTCCGCGACCAATGACTTTGTGCTTGGTATCATGGGTTCCACCAGTAACTGGGCATTCCATGATACAGGCTTTAGTGATAGTGCATCAACCACAGCGACTTACACAGCCTATGCGGCGCACTTTAAGGACTTAAACAGCATGCGTGCCCGTTATGACAGCATCATGCGTGGCGGCGGTTCTTATCGTGACCTGATTCACTATGATCCCGACCTTGACTATTTGGGAACATCCAACACCAGCGCGTTTGACTCCGTGCTGCAATCAGCCGGCACATTCACAACGCGTAGCGGCTGGGGCGAAAATGAAATCTTCACCGGCTTACATGCCGATGGCGGTCCCGCAGTTGTTGACCATGGTCATGCCGATGCCGGTAGCTTTGTGTTAGACTCTCAGGGCGTCAGCTGGTTCTTCGACTTAGGTCGTGATGACTATAACCTGCCGAACTACAACAGAGACTGCTACATGCACCGTGCCGAAGGCCACAACGGCCTTGTCATCAACCCCGGTGCAGACCAGTATGGCGGTTATGACATGTGTAAGGACGGTATTTCGTACCTTGAAAAATCCGAAACGAAACCCCTCGGTGCTTTTGCAATCGGTAATGTAACCGATGCTTGGCGTGCAGACGCTGAAAGCGCTCGCCGAGGCGTGAAGCTTGATAACAACCGCAGAACCGTAACGGTACAGGATGAGGTTGTCCTCAAAAAGCCTGTGGATGTTTACTGGCTTGCACACACCAAAGCTGAGATTAAAATCAGCGAGGACGGCAAAAAGGCTTACCTGTCTCAAAACGGTAAAATGCTCTTAGCGGAAATTGCCCAGGGCCCTGAAGACGCTGTCTTCACCGTGGGAGATGCGGTTTCCGACCTGCCTGGCGCACCCGACCTTCCCGGTCAGGCAAGCACCGAGGGCATTAAAGAGCTGACAATTCACCTTGAAAATTGTGAAAAGCTTGACCTCATGGTTGTCTTCAACGACTATGATTTGAGTTATGATGAATCTTCTTACAGCAAAAAGTGGGTTGCCCTTGATGACTGGTCCATCCCCGATGGCGAAATCAACCTGCGCTATGCAACGGTTGACAGCATCACCGTGAACGGCCAGCCCGTTGAAGGTTTTGACCCCGAAGTTCGTAAGTATGTATTCAGCGTGAACCCGTCACTTGACGATTCCATCCCCGTTATTGCAGCAACATCGTCTGACGGTGAGGTTATCATCACCCCGCCGGCCGGTCCTGTTGGCACAGCAACCGTTAAGGTAGTTCCCAACAACGGAAAGGCAATGCACGGTTATGAACTCGTCTTTAACGCAACAGGTTCAGCAACCATCCCCGACGGCTTAACAGAAATTAAGCCTGTCGGCGTTAAAGCAAGCAGCGTTCCTCAGCCTGAGAACACGCCTGAGAACACGTTGGACGGTAACTTAGAAACCAAGTGGGCTTGCCTGGGTGTTAACTGGATTGAATATGACTTAGGTAGAGTTTACAATGTAAACACAGTTGCGTTGGCATTCATGGATTCCTTAAAGCGTGTGGCTCAGTTCTCCATTGAGGTCAGCGTGGATGGTTCCAACTATGTTCAGGTCTTCGATGGCGACACGGTTAGTGTTGCAGGCTTCGGTGCTTACACCGCAGGCGACACGCCGGCTCGTTACGTGAGAGTTACTTGTAAGGGTCACAGCCATAACCAGGAATCCTGGAGTAGCTTGCTTGACTTTAGAGCATATAGGAAATAAAAAAGTCAAATCATTCTCCTAAATAATGTGGTGCGGTGCTGCAGTTTTTGCGGCACCAACCCCACACTCAAATAAATAAATTTATTAATCATAAAATGGAGGAAAGAAAAATGAAAACAATGTCTAAAAAAGTTGTTTCCTTGCTGCTGAGCATGCTGATGCTGATGAGCCTTTGTGTTATCACATTGCCTGTTTCTGCTGCAGGAGCTATTGGAACAACAATCACCTTTGATGAGGATCCTGCTTTGGTAGTCGGTACGGATTACCTGGTTAGTGCTGGGGTTGAGTCGGGAACCACTACTGACCCGGTAAAGGGATCTGGTAATGTTTTCTATATGAAGAAAACCGCAAGCGGTAACCCTTCGATTACGCCTTATCAGACTAGTGCTACCAAAGGTAAACAAAGCAATATTGAAATCTATTTCGATTTCATGATTCCGGCTGCTGATTCTAACCTTTTTATGGAACTCGGTGGATACCATACTGATAAAAGCGGTCGTGGTACAGGCGCCATTTTCCAGATTAACACAAAAGGTGGCAAAGGCCGTATCGGCGTTAACAACCTCAGTAGTGACGGCGTTAATGAAATAGGTCATGCTTTTACCATTAACACTTGGTACACAGCTAAGGTGGGTATCAGCTTAGCTAAGGATTATGCTGAGTTTAGCCTTAAAACACAAGGTGCAGAGGACAGCACCTATAAGACTGTTCGTGTAACAGATGCTACCATTCTGACAAAGCTTACCACCGTTTCAGAATTCACTTTCTATACCAATACGTCGAATAAGATTGTATATGTTGATAATCTTTGCATTGCGGATGCAGCTGCTGACAGCTTAGCTGCTACTGATGCTGAACTGGCAGCTTACGAGCGTACCGGTCCTTACAATAAGTTCGGTGACACAGTTTACAGCATGTATAGTGACCTGTATGCACTTAATGACAATGTGAACAGAGTTCCGATTACAAGCAGCAAATACAATGGCGATAACTTCCATGTATCGACGGGTAATTTCCACAATAATTATGGTAACCGTCTGGATCCCGCTTTGAAAGACGGTAAATATTGTATGCAAATTACCATGGGTAGCAAGACCCCGAAAAATAACGGTGAAATGCTCCTTGCCAACGGCATCAGTCAGACCAAAGTGAATGTAAGCTTTAGTTACCTGATGGAAAATTTTATGGACAGCTTTGGTTTGTATTTTAGTGACCTTCCGGTGCTGACCTTTGATGCAAACAACATGAAGCTTATGAGCAATGCTGTTCAGCCGATGGAATGGAACACTTGGTATGACTATAACATTTCTGTTGACACAACAACCAAAACAGCCGTTCTGCAAGTTAAAAAATCAAGCGAAGAGACCTGGAAGACCTACAGCACCGTTTGGAACCTGCTGAATCAATATAGTAAAACCGGCGCTGCGAATTATACTAAGGATTTAACATCCATCACAAAGATTGGGTTTGCACAGTACCCCAATGCCGGTGCTCCTTACACAGGTGCGCATGGTAACGCATACCTGACAAACTACATGCAGAACACCTCCACTACAACTATCAGCCCCAGCTTAAAGGGCTTAGCACCTGACATGACAGTTCTGCCCACCAACAACACCGGTGTATACACATTGGGTCATCGTGTAGGCTTTACAACACAGAACGTTAAAATTGATCCGGCTGCTACAGACAAGACTGTTTTGACCATTGATGAAGATGGTTCCGGTTATGTGCTGACTAACAACACAACTGGTAATGCATTCCCGACCTTCTGGCTGTCTCCCTTTGTGTGCGCTCCCAGCGTAGCACACAGAATCCAGTTCCAGATGAGCGTGCCCGCAAACGGTGTTATTTCTGAATTCTGGCTGGAAGCAGCAACAAATGCAACCGGTACAGCCCGTAACACAACGGTTATCAAAGCGCTTAGAATGGGTCAGAACAACGGTTTCTTTATCGAAGCTTTCGGTGCAACACTGGGCGAAGCGCTCCCCTTTGCTGTAGGCGACATGCTTGACATCGAAGTTATCTATGACCCTGCAAATGAAAAGGCTGTTACATCCATTATCGCTCCCGATGGCAGACAGTTCATCTCCGATGACGCAACCGCAGCAGCTTATGTTGAGGGCATTATCGGCACAACCTGGACACCGCTGATGACCGCTCAGCCCAGATACACAATGGCTAAGGGCACAAGCACTAAGATTGAAGGCTTTAAGTGGGACATTACCGCTGAGGCTCCCACTGCAGAACTG
The DNA here is from genome assembly GCA_015068855.1 of Oscillospiraceae bacterium. Taxonomy (GTDB): domain Bacteria; phylum Bacillota; class Clostridia; order UBA1381; family UBA9506; genus UMGS755. The sequence continues at coordinate 58,698 of SVJS01000005.1, forward strand.
GTGCTCGGCGAAGCAGTAGCTAAGGGTGCAACCTATGCAGTTCCTGCTGACAATGGTTACATCAGCAAGAAGGCAATCGTGATTGCAGCTCTTTATGATGCAGATCATTGCTTAGTTGACGTTAACATCAGCGAAGCACAGATGATTGATGCTGACTGCGCAGAAATTACTGTTTCTTCAAACTTTGATGGAAGCGGTTCCTATGTTAAAGTCTTTGTTTGGGATGCAACAGGCCTTTCCACTCTGAAAGCTCTGCGCGCAGCTAAAACGATTACTTTGAGCTAATCACATTTCCCCCTTATTTTAATATTGGTGATTTGAACGTGTGCCCTCGTGTATACCTTATGCACGAGGGCACAGAAGATTGGAGGGAATAATCCAATGAAACGAACATTACGCAAGCTATCGACAATTGTTCTTGTTTTAACCTTTGTTATGAGTCTTCTGCCCGTTGCAACCTTTGCGGCAGAAGAAGAGACACAAACTCTTTTTAACAATTACAGTGAGACACGCTTTGACTTTGACGATCCGGCCCTTAACGATCCCGCCTTGCAGGGTCAGAAAGCGGTTGAAACAGCATATTTCAGGACAGATAACATGACGCCTTCCGGTGCTACTTGTTCCTTTGCAAGTGTAACAGAAGATGGCGTTTCCGCTTTGAAATTCACAAAGAGCGGATCCGGCAAAGCCAATTCTATGATTAATTTTGGGTTAAATGCAGATGCAGGCAGCGCAACCGGTCGATACAAAAAGAAACTGGATGTTGCTTTCAGCACAAAGCTAACCGCAGACCCGGGCGGACGCTGGGGTTATTATCTCAGAAGTTACGGTATCTCTGAAGGCCGTGTTTTAGGTCTTGATGGCCAGTACATTACCTTTTTTGAAAATCCTGTTTTTCCGTTAACCTACAATCAGTGGATTGACATTGAATTCTCCGTTGATGTGGATTTGCGATGCGGTATCATTAAGGTTCGTAACAGCGCGATTGGCAGCGAAACAGGCGAACCCGGCCCATGGCAGAGCTTTGCAGGTTGCTTCGATAAGCTGTTTTCCAGTGCAACAGGAGCGACAGCCTATGAGCATTTTTACCAGAACGGTTTCCTGACAATAGGCGGTATGACCAGTACCTTTGATTTCTTCCTGACGGATTACATGCAGAATTTAAGAACAGCTGACGAGGCGTTAACACCGTCTTTGGAAACACTGTCTGATGATTTTGCATCGTTCCCTGCTGCTAACAGCACAAGCGCTATCTATGATAGCCAAACCGCTTGGAACACGTCTAACATTGGCGGCACAAAAGCCACCACAGCATCTGTCAGCGAAGGACGTTTAACATTGACAACAACGCAGGATTCGGGCACAAGCTATCCCGGTTTGATTAAAACCCCGTTCTATGCAGCTCCGAATCTGCGTCATCATATGAAATTTAGAATGAGTGCGCCGGCAATCGGCAACATCAGCCGTTTTTCTGTCACCTTAACATCGAATCAGAACGGCCTTGCCGACGGAAGCAGAACCCCTGAGTTTATTAAAATTGGTTCTGATGGAAGCGGCAGCTATATCCAGGTTGCTTCTGAAAAAAATTATGTAGCTTATGATCCCTACGACATGTTCGACTGCGAATTTGTGTATGACGCAAAAGAGCAGGTTGCCAAGATTTCCGTTCTTGATGCAGAGGGCAATCAATATATCGGCGATGCCGCGTCTTTGGCAACAACAGGCGGCGCGAGCTGGGATATCCTGAGAGGCATTTTGTTCCAGAATCAGGCAACTGCCACCGGCACAACCTATTTCTACCTTGAAGATTTTTATTGGAATCTGTTAAGCCGTGAAAGCGTTGCAACAGAGACAACCGTTGCAAGCTTTGAAATTGACGGCGAGGACACAGCCAGCCTGGATGAAACCATTATGGTTGACTGTGGCCAGACATTAGATTATGCACAGGCAGTTGAGACAGCCGAAGTTACCGTTTTGAAAAACGGAACGCTCCCTGTTGACACCGCTTACACTCTTGCAGCAGAGGGCAGCGTTTTGACCGTTACCTTTGCTGACCTTGAGCCCGCAACCAATTACACGATTTTGGTTTCCGGCATCTCAACCTTAGCGGGCGACATCGAGCCGGACCTTGCACAGACATTCTTCACAACCTATGAGGTAGGCATTTCTGCCACAACTCCTGTTTTGGACGGCGATGCTGTGACAGCCACCATCCGCAGCGGTTATCGTGAAGGTAAACAGGTGCTCTTGATTACAACTCTGTATAATGAAGAGGGCGCTTTAATTGACGTTAAAATCAGCGACCTGACGCAGGCAAGCACCCGTGAAGGCGAGCTTTTCACAGTTGAACTGGGCGATGCTGAATACAGCAGCGCAAAAGCCTATATTTGGTCAGGATTTAACGATATGAATCCCTACCACGATGTAACATCTTTTGCATCGTAAGTCGTTACAATGTAAAAGAAGAAGGGAGAGGGAAAAATGAAAAGAATTTGTTCGATTATTCTAACACTGGCCATGTGCGCATCGTTCTTTGTGTTGCCGGCTTCTGCCGCAGGGATGCCCGTTGAAACAGCCGTTGTATCGGGCACAACCTTAACCATTACCGGTGTTTTACCGGCAGATGCATCACAAAGAGTTACCATCGAAATCTTAAAGGGCGGTAACATTTTCTGGACTAAAGCCGAGGCTGATATGGTTGACGGGGCTATCAGCGTTGAGGACTATGACCCCACAGACCGTAGTGACAGCATTTTGAATTATCTGGCTTATTTTGACCAGATTGACGGCAAAGCAGGCGAGGCTTACACGCTTGTGATTCCGGGTTACACCGGTCCGGCTAACCCTGAAATTCGCTTGCAGCTGAGCCCCACAGACAGCTTCTATTACAGCCCCAAGGTGCTGGATGCATTGAACGCAGCAACAACGGGCGCTGAGCTGAAAGAAGAGCTTTATAAGAGCGAATATCTGGTTTCCATCACAGAATCCGGCCGAGCTCTTTTGACAGAAGAAGAGGAGCCCGCATTCTGGACTAACTATCTTGGCTATCGTGACAGCGTTGGCGGCTTTGCAACCATGGCTTCCGTAGCAGATGGCGTTGAAGTTTGGGCTCGTCTTACCAAATTACAGCTGGCGACCGACCGTGCATCCTTAGATGCTGTGTATGCTTTGTGCGACGGCTATGGAACAGACGATAACACCTTTGACATTTACAACGGCATTGGCGATTTTGTCGGCGACGGCGCAGGCGTTATGACAACAGCGCAGAAAGATGCAGCCGCAGCGCAGGTGTTGGCTAAGAAAATGACGTACACCTCCGTGGACACCTTTGTGAATGACTATAAAGACAGCATTGTCCTGCATGCTTGCTATAACAGCGCAAGCCGTGCTATGATTAACGAAGTTTTGACAAAGGCTGACAGAGTGATTGCCGGTGACACAGGCGATTTTGCTTCTCTTACCAGCGACGAACAGCTGGACATCAGTGAGGAGCTGTATAAAGACAATGTTTTGTACACAAGCATTGCAAGCTTGTGTGCCGAGGTTAAGAGCTTAGCCGGTGACGGCGATGGCGACGGCGGCGGCAGCAACAGTGATGACGACGAGGAGGGTGGAAACACCATGGGTTCCGTTGGCATTACGCTTCCTCCCGTTGAAAAACCCGTTCCTCCTGAAGAGGAGCCCGCTGTGATTATTGCCGGCTTTACGGATTTGGCTAATGCTACCTGGGCAGGAGAAGCGATTGAATACTTAAAGAAAGAAAACATCATCTCTGGTCGCAGTGCAACAGAGTTTGACCCCTTTGCACAGGTAACCCGTGAGGAACTTGCCAAAATGCTGGTTGTTGCAGCTAAAAAGCTTGATGCAGAGGCTGTTGCAGACTTTGCAGACGCAGCGCCCGGTGCTTGGTATGCGCCCTACATTGCCAGCGCGCAAAAGGCCGGTTTAATTCAGGGTATTGGCGACAATCGGTTTGGCGTTGGCATGGCTATGTCCCGTCAGGATTTAGCTGTTTTAATTGCCAGAGCACTTGGCTATGAGGAAACCGAAGTGACGGATTCCACATTTGCAGATAATGCTGCCATCAGCGATTATGCTAAGGGTGCCGTTTTATTCGTAAAGGAAAAGGGCATCATGGGCGGAGTAGGCGATAATATGTTCTCGCCGAAAGCAGCCGTTAACCGCGCACAGGCAGCCAAAGTAATCTATGAATTTTTAATGAAAGGATGAGCTGAGAATGAAAAAATTACTTTCGATTCTATTATGCTTTATGCTGAGCGTTTCACTCTTTACAGCTCCGTCCTTTGCTGCAGAGACTGAAACAGATTCCTATCAGGCACAACTGAAAGCAGCCGTTGATTTAGGCCTTTTGGAAATGAACGCGCTGGGTCGTGCCGGGAAAACCATGTCAAGAGGCGAATTCTTTAATGCGCTTTCCATCCTGGCCGGTGCCGATGTGATGACAGATGCGCCGGTTCCGTTTACGGATATTGACCAAAAAAGTCCTTACTTTAACGGTATTTGCGCCGTGCATGCCTTGGGCTTTGTCGGTGGTTATGGTGACGGCACCGTTCATCCGGATGAGCCGATTATCATGAATCAGGCTGTAAGACTTTTGTCCTACGTTATTGGTTATAAAGACATGCTTGATGCCGGCTATCCGCTGACTCGCTTTGTAAGAGAGTCCAACCTGTGCGGCTATGATGTAGCCATCAGCACAACCACCATGACCGTTGCTGAGGCGGCAGCACTTTTGATGAATGCCGGTAACGCAAAGACAGTTTCCATCTCCGGTTACAGTAACAAGGAAATGGATTACACAGAGGACAATACGACTGTTTTTGAGAAATATATGGGTATTTACCAGGCAATCGGTCTGGTTTCTGCTAACAGCCTGACCAATTTAAGCAGCGTTGGTTTCCTGCCTGAGGGCAAGGTTACCGTTGATAACATCACCTTAAATGAGGGTAAATCCGATGCAGGCTCTCTGCTTGGTTACAATGTTGTTGCTTACCACACAGGCGCTAAATCAGATACCCCCAACACTGTTTTACATGTGTATCATGACGAGAGCATGAATGAAAGCATTGTTGTGCAAGCAGAAAATTGCAGGGGATATATCGACGGTAAATTCCACTATGTAGAAGATGACAAGGATAAATCCGTTAAGATTTCCTTGGGTACAATCAATCTGGTTTATAATAACCGCTTTGTATTTAATCCCCAGGCGGGTGACTTTGATGTTACAAGCGGTTCTGTAACCCTGATTGATGCAGATACCAACGGTGTTTATGAAACAGCCATTGTGAATGCTTATACCACCTTGATTGTGGAAAGCGTTAATGCCGTTGACGAACATATTTACGGTAAATACAACCATGTCGTTGATTTCGGCGAGGCGGATAGAGTTCATTTTGCTAAATTAAACGGTGAGGAATGTCACTTGCTTGAATTGGCAGAGTGGGATGTTTTAGCCGTTGCTTGGAGTAAAGATAGAAGCGTTTTAACCGTTCTTTACATGACAGAACTGGCAGAAGGCTCCATCACCTCCTTAGAGCTCGGAACTCCGTCCTATGTTTACATTGACGGCGTGCCTCATGAACTGGCTGCCATTTGTGCGACGAATCAGAGAGAAGATCTGGTGAACATGAATAAGCCGGCTCTGTTTGGCCTTGATATTGATGGCAAAATCGCCTGCGTTATCTTTGGCGAGAGCGTAGAGGGTCGATATGGTTATCTCATGGATTGGGCATATAGCGGTGGGTTATCTCCCGTTGTTCAGGTTAAATTCTTAAATGATGTGGGCGATGTTGAGACCGCTGAACTTGCACCTCGCATTAGATTTGACGGAGAAAGAGTGACAACTGCTCAGAACGTTGACACTTTGACGGCGATTGTGCCGCAGATGATTGTATATGGCATGAACGAGGAGGGTAAGATTAATTACCTCGACACAGCTTATACGGTTGATGTTGACGGCAATATTACCGGTACAAAAGAGAGCAGCGACTCTCTGGCTATGTTCTATGACTGTTATCGCTTTGACGGCACAATGTACCAGGATGAAACCTCCAAGGTCAGCCATGCTTACCGTACTGAAAGTAAAATCTTTACCAGTAAAACCAGAACCAGCAACGACATTATCGACAAATATGGTTACATGCTGGCTTGTGATGCCACAACCAAGGTCTTTGAAATTCCCCGTAACGCTGAAACCGGTTCTGAATCGGATTACTCCGTAAGAGCCATCGGCAGCTGCATGGCAAACAATGAAGTTGCTTATTTCCGTGCATTTAAGCGTGACGAAAAATCCCTGGTTGCTGAGGTTCTGCTGCAATACATTGATCCGGTTGCAACCTCCGGCCTCTTGACAAGTGACGGTACTGTAGCTGTTGTAACCGAGCCGGTTGCGCTGGTTGCCGATGAAGAAGGCCGCGTAACCAACAGAGTGACGGTGCATTATGACGGCGTTATCAGAGAATATTTAACCCGTGACCTTGCTGTTCTGGCCAACATGGACGCACCGCTGTATGCGACTCCGGGCAGCAAGTACACCCTAGGTGTTGGCGATGTCCTGAAGCTTGACCTTGGTGTGGATGGGAAGCTCAGAGGTTGCACATTGATCTATTCTTGCAAGGATGCCAAACTCAACCTGTCTTCCACAACGGAGGACAAGACGCTTCTTGGTAGCTCGCCGACAGACATTAGAAGTAACTTCCGTGTACAGCTTGCCAATGTGTATGATGTCTATAAGAACCATTTCAGAACAACCCGTGTGAATTTGGAGCCCGATGTTGATTATAGCCCCTTAAAGAACTTAGAGCTGGAGACCCGTTCCGGAAACGACTATTCGATTTTAGTGTATGATTCCGTGAAGAACACGGTCACCGCAGGGTCTATTGTTTCCTTGGTTGGCTATACCAACAGTGGCGGTATCGCAAGTTCCCGTGTTGTGATTCAGGACCGTGACACGGACGGTAGAGTTTTAGTCGTATATCAATAATATCGGTATACTAAACCGAGGCCGCTTACAAAGCGACCTCGGTTTTTGTTTTCTGTAAAGGAGAGTAGGGGCCAACAATAAAAGCACCACCGTAAGGTGGTGCTTTTATTATACAAGATCATCCTTTTATTATAAGCGCTTTCCCTGTCTTATAGAAAGAGGGGAGGGATACAGTCTTGCTTCGCAAGCCTTGCCTGCTCATCGACCCAAGCCGTTGGCTTTGGTACCCGATTCGCACCTTTTTGCTAAAAACAGTTCGCTGAACTGTTTTCTTAACGCAAAAACCCTCTCAGGGTTCGAATCCCCACTAACAAAAAATAAAAGCACCACCTTGCGGTAGTGCTTTTATTTTTGGCGGAGAGGGAGGGATTTGAACCCTCGAACGGGTATTAGCCGTTACACGATTTCCAATCGTGCGCCTTAGGCCAGCTCAGCCACCTCTCCATATATACTGTTCAACACCGATTTATTATAACATATACCACTCATAAATGCAAGCAAATTTTATAATTTTTTTATGATAAAAAAAGATTTATAATTTATGGGAAAAAAGTATTGACATTTAACTAAAAATATAGTAAAATAACATGCGGGTGTATAGTGTGAAATAATATGGTTATAAGATGTTAGGTTTTCTGCATCTGTCATACATAAAAATCATGGTATGCACAGTTTAGGTAGAAGTTGATGGTTTTTACGTTGATTTTCTGGAAGGAGTGTTGGCCATGAAAATCAAATGGGGTGTCATCGGTTGTGGTGGCATTGCGGACAGAAGGACGCTCCCCGGTATGATGCTGGCAGAAAATGCTGAGCTTGTTGCAGTTATGGATACCAATTCTGAACTGGCGCAGGCAGCAAAAGAAAAGTATCATGCACAATATGCATTTACAACAGTTGAAGATTTGTTGGCCTTAGATGAAATTCAGGCTGTTTATATCGCCTCTCCCGTCGCTTTCCATCAGGCGCAAACAGAGGCAGCGGCAAAAGCCGGCAAACACATCTTGTTAGAAAAGCCTATGACGCTTTCCTCTGCAAAATCCCAGGAGATTGCAGATGTTTGCGAAAAATATAATGTTAAAATCGGCGTTGGTTTGATGATGCGTTTTCACACCTATCATCAACTGATGAAAAAGCTGATTGAAGAGGGTAAGCTTGGTCAGATTGTTTCCATGCGAGCCCAGCTCACCTGCTGGTATCCCGACATTCCGGGTAACTGGCGTCAACAAAAGGCAACCGCAGGTGGTGGCTCTTTAATGGATATGGGTATCCATTGTGTTGATTTGCTTCAATACATCAGTGGATTGAAAGCTGTTGAAGTTGCTTCCATGAGTGGCACGCAAATCTTTAACTATGATGTTGAAGATGGTGGCAGCCTGATTATGAAAATGGAAAACGGCGCTATTGCTTATGTGGATGCAAACTTTAACATTCCGGACGACGCAGCTGTTTGCAAGCTGGAAATCTACGGAACAGAGGGTAGCATTTTTGCTGAGGGCACGATTGGTCAGGTTGAAGGCGGCAACGTCCGCGTGACAATCTGCGGTGACCAGGGCGCTTACGATGCAGCCCAGAACAGACAGCCCACCAATTCATATATGATGGAAGCGGAGCTCGGTAATATGTATACCAAAGAAATTGAAGGCTTCGGCAAAGCAATTTCAGAGGGCAAAGTTCCACCCGTAACTGCGGATGATGCAATTAACGTTCAGAAGATTATTGAAGCTGCGTATGCATCTAACGACAGTAAGAAATTCATTTCTATCTGATTCCGTTTGCAAAGTGCAAACTTACGATATAGTGTTTCTGTAAAAGAGATTAAACATGTAAATCATCAGCTCCGGTTCATCACCGGGCGTGCACATTGTTAAAAGGAGGTAAAAACAAGATGAAAAGATATGAAAAGCCCGTTATGCAGGTTCGTGAAATCAGAGTGAAGGAAAATTTGGCCAAGATGACTGCCACCAGCGCAGTTGAGTGGGTTGAAAGAACAGCAGGTGTTGTAGTTTCTTCCGTTTGGACTCTGTCTTCTGTAACGCCCTCTTAATAAGAACAGAATGTAATGTGCCCGCACATCGGTTAGATGTGCGGGCACTTTTTTTGTTACAATTATAAAAAAATGTAAATAATTATTTACAAAACAACAAAATAATGGTATAATTGATTAAAAATACGAATAAAATAAGGGAATAATGTAATTTTTAATTTACAATAAAAACCTATTAAAGTTGGTGGATGTAAAACTTTGGTTTGTTATAATATAAGTAGGAAGTATTGTGATACTTTTAATAAGGAGCGATGAATGATTATGACAATTGGAGAAAAAATTTCAAAACTACGCCAGGCTGCCGGGATCTCCCAGGAACAACTGGCTGAAAAAATTTCTGTTTCCAGACAATCTGTCTCCAAATGGGAAATGGACCAGGCACAACCGCAGATTGATAAAGTTCTGCAGCTTTGTGAATTGTTTGATATTTCAACAGACACCTTGCTTTGCGATAATAAGACTATTAATCATAAAATTTCAGGTGTTCCTGTGCGGAATAAGTATTTCGGAACAGATGGTTTCCGTGGCGAAGCCAATCAAAACCTGACTTCTATGCATGCCTATAAAGTGGGGCGCTTTTTGGGTTGGTATTATGGCTCTAAGCTCTCCGGCTGTGAAAAAGCAGGCTATCGACCCCGTATCGTCATTGGTAAAGACACGAGACGTTCCAGCTATATGCTGGAATATTCGCTGGTTGCCGGCATCACGGCTTCTGGTGCGGATGCCTATATGCTTCACGTCACCACGACCCCCAGCGTTTCTTATGTGACCAGACAGGATGAGTTTGACTGCGGTATTATGATTACGGCATCTCATAACCCTTACTATGATAATGGTATTAAGGTTATCAATCGTTACGGCGAAAAACTGGACGATGCCACAACGGCTTACATTGAGGCATACTTAGACGGCGACGTGAACAGCCTGGGCGTTGTGGGAGAGGATTTACCTCTTGCCGGCCGTGAACGCATTGGCTGCATTGTAGACTATGTTTCCGGACGTAATCGCTATGTTGGCTATCTCATTTCCCTGGCGTCGCATTCTTATAAAAACATGCGCATCGGTCTTGACTGCGCCAATGGTGCCTCCTGGATGATTGCTAAATCCGTTTTTGGTGCTTTGGGTGCACAAACTGTTGTTGTTGGTGCAGACCCGAACGGTCTCAATGTTAATGAAAATTGCGGTTCTACCCATATCGAAAACCTGTGCCGTTTGGTTAAAGAACAGCATTTGGATGTTGGCTTTGCCTTTGATGGCGATGCGGACCGCTGTATTGCCGTTGATGAAAACGGAACCATCGTTGATGGTGACAAGATGCTTTACATTTTAGGCAAACGCTTAAAGGATCGTGGTGTCTTGAATCATGATACCGTCGTGGCAACCGTTATGACCAACAGCGGCTTGCTTTCTTGTTTGGATAAAATCGGTATTAAATGCGTGCAGACAGCGGTTGGTGATCGCTTTGTGTATGAATGCATGCAGAACAACGATTACTGCTTAGGCGGCGAACAATCCGGTCACGTGATTCTGAAAAAATATGCCACAACAGGCGATGGACTTTTAACAGCGCTCATGCTCGCAGAGGAGATGTGCGACAGTAAGCACTCTCTGTCAGAGCTGACAGAGCCGATTACCTTGTATCCGCAGTATATGGAAAACATTCGGGTTAAGGATAAAGCGGCAGTATTAGCCGACCCTGTTGTGCAGGAATCCTTGCAGGCCGTTGAAGCCTTGATTGACGGTAAAGGCAGAGCTCTTTTACGTCAGAGCGGAACGGAACCCGTCATTCGTGTTATGATTGAAAGCGAAAGCGAAGAAAAATGCAAGGACTACACCAAGCGCATCATTAAAACCATTCAGGAAAGGGGTCACGGCGTTGCGTAAGTCTGTTACCATACAAGAACTCTTTGATTGCAAGACATCATATTTGAAGCCCCTTTTTGCGCGTTATACGTACCCTTGGGAAATGCTTCCCGTCTTAAAGGATTATATTCGTACGCTGATTCAGGAAGGCATCCCCGGTTTTCATGAGTATGCCGAAGACGTTTGGGTAGGGGAGAATGTTAAAATATATCCCACGGCCGTGATTGAGGGGCCGACCATTATCGGTAGCGGCACAGAGGTGCGCCCCGGTGCTTTTATCCGCGGCAGCGTTATTTGCGGCGAAAATTGTGTTATCGGCAATTCAACGGAGCTGAAAAACTGCATTTTGCTGGATAGAGTGCAGGTGCCGCATTATAACTATGTGGGCGACTCAGTGCTGGGTAATAAAGCCCACATGGGTGCAGGCTCCATCTGCTCCAACTTAAAGTCAGACGGTAAGCCGGTTGTCATTCATGGTGACACAGAGATTGAAACAGGCATTCGTAAAATTGGCGGCATCATTGCTGATGGCGGCGATGTTGGTTGTGGCTGCGTCTTAAATCCCGGTACGGTGATCGGGCAGAACACGTCCGTGTATCCCTTAACATCCCTGCGGGGCGTGTTTCCTGCTAATGCGATTGTTAAGGATGTTAACCGTGTTATAATCAGAGAAAATCGCTAAAAATACATTTTTGGCGGGGCTTCTTATAAAGAGGCCCCGTCTTTTTTGTTTACAACAGAGCGTATCTGTGTTATACTGATAAAGGATACAAAACATCCCGAAAGGAATGAGATAATGAAGAAATTAGGTCTTGGATGCATGCGCCTGCCTCTGCTGAATCCCGAGAATCAAGCCAGCTTTGATATGGAGCAGATTACGGACATGGTGGACACGTTTCTAAAACGTGGCTTTACCTATTTTGATACGGCATATATCTATCATAATTATCAAAGTGAGAATCTGGTTAAGCGTGTTTTGGTGGAGCGCCATCCTCGCGACAGTTTTTTATTGGCGACCAAGCTTCCCATTTATAAAATTAAGGAGCCGGGCGATGCAGAACAGCTTTTTAACGAGCAGCTGGAAAAAACGGGCGCCGGCTATTTTGATTACTATTTGCTGCATTCATTGGGCGAAAAGTCTTATGCCACAGCGGAGCAGTTTGACTGCTTTGGTTTTGCCATGCGAAAGAAAAAAGAAGGGAAAATAAAAAAATTCGGTTTTTCATTTCATGATAGTGCTGAAATGCTGGACACAATTTTAACCGCACATCCTGAGGTTGAATTTGTGCAACTGCAAATTAATTATCTGGATTGGGAGAACAAATCCATTCAATCCCGCCTGTGCTATGAAGTGGCACGGCGTCACGGCAAGGACGTTATTATCATGGAGCCGGTCAAAGGCGGTGCCCTTGCCAATGTTCCGCCGGCGGCAGAAAAGCTGTTTAAGGAACATGCCCCCTCCATGTCCGTTCCCTCATGGGCCATCCGTTTTGCAGCCGGTCTTCCCGGCGTTATCATGGTGCTTTCCGGTATGAGTAACAGGGAGCAGCTTCTGGATAACATGAGCTATATGGATGACTTTGTGCCTTTGAGCGAGGCAGAACAGGCGCTTTGCTTCCGCGTTGCCGAGCTTATCAAACAAGCGGCCCTGGTGCCCTGCACAACCTGTCGGTATTGTACGGACGGTTGCCCTGTCAGCATTCCCATCCCTGACTATTTCAACTTGTATAACGACATGTTACAAGGCGAGGTCGGTGTGACAGAAAGCTTGCAGGAGAAGTATCAGACCCTGTCTGCGGGAAAGGGCAGAGCAGCAGACTGTATAAGCTGCCGCCAATGTGAACAGCAGTGCCCCCAGCATATCGACATCACCGGCATGCTGCAAAAGGTATCGAAAGAATTTGATTCGTAAGCAAAATAAAAAAGGCTCACACAGTCTGTGTGAGCCTTTTTTATGCATAGAAAGTGATTTACCAACCGATGTTGTAAAACAGCTGACAAACCTCCGCTCTCTTTAATAAACCCTTAGGGTTAAACGTCAGAATCTCATCAATGCCCGAGGTGATACCGCTGTTGTAAGCGGCGATGATGCTGAGTCTGTAACGGCTGTCAATGGTGTGATAATCAGGAATCATGGGCGATGTGATTTGGGTGCCTACCTCGATGGAGCCCTCTTTGGTCTTAAACATCGCTGCCACAGCAGCTTCACGGGTGATGGGCGCGTCGTAGTTTGCGGCGGACAGGGCGCCGAGGGAGAAGATATATTTTGCATCAATGCAAGCTTGAATTGCCTTGCCGGCCCAATAGCCGTTTGCCTCGCCTGTGGGCAAATTCTTGGCGCGGGCTACGATCTGGCAGAACTGCGCGTAGGTCAGAGTGCTTTCGGGAGCAAACGTGCCGTCCCCCATGCCGCCCACCAAGCCGGCTTCCGACATAGCGGTTACCGCCTCATAATACCAGGACTCTGCTGAAACATCATGAAATGTCTGCGCACCGGAAGAAAGCGTGGCAGTGAGCAGGAAAATGCATACCATAATCCCTGTGCAACTGCGTAATAGGTTTGTTTTTTTCATTTGAAACATCCTTTTTCGTTGTTGTTATATTTTTATTCTACCATAAAGTTTAGAAATTCTCAACAATTTTAACATAAAAATGCCCGCCTGAAAGCAGACGGGCATTAATAGGCAAAGTGAGTTGCCGACCGATTTGGTTTGTTTTGTTTTTGCCAATAGAAAACTCCCAGGATAACAACCTGAAATGCGGGAAATCTTTGTGTAGTCTTTTGGCGGTGTCTACAGCCTTATCTGCCACCTTGGCAAGCTTTGCCGTATCTGCAACTTCGCCTACAACAGGGACCACACCAAGCGCACTAAGTCCTGCGGAGACATAATCTCCTCTTGCAAGGTCAACAGGTATGGATGCTAAGTTTGTGAAAGTGTCCAGTCCCGTCCCGGGACTGCTCATTTACTTCAATCTCTAATGCTTGTTATGGATTAGACAGCCCCTGCTTTCCGGACTTTGGAAGCAGGTGACCAACAGAACAGTTAATTCTTTCTTCTTATTAAGAACTCTTATAAACTTTATTATTGGATAGACACTCAATCATATCCATAAGTTCTTTATTTGAAAACTGTGCATCATCCTCATCTAATGTTTCAAGTAACGATATTACACTAGCAATAGATTCTTCTTCTAATGGATTATATTCAAACAAATCAGTAAACCAAACAACATTTACCCAATCAACTATTTCTTGTAATGTTATTTTACGGGAAATATATTGATTAATTAGGAAAATCAAATCTTCTGCATACACTTTTCTTGGTGTTGTAATAGTAACATTATATAGGTCATCTCCAAATTCCTTTTTTAGCTGATTTAAGTTAATTTTGATTTTTAAAAAGTCATTTAATATTGTATTCATATCTATTTATCCTTTCTATGAACTAAATTTCCCAAAGGATCAAAAGTATCCTTATAAACTTTTATCGTCTTACCATTGCTGTCAACAATTTTATTATATACAGCTTTTGAACCAGGGACTTTACCTGGATTTTCCATTTTTATAGTGTATGTATTATTTTTGTTTTTAATTACAGAATAGCTATTATAATTATTAGAACTGCCCTTAAAGAAAGACTTTGCGCTTTTTTGAATGTTCGACGGTAATGTATCAACACTCTTTAATGCAGAACTCTTTTTCGTTGCCTTAATGATAGATTTACCACTTTTAGCTGTCTTCGCAACCTTAGCTGCATCAACTGCCTTATCTGCCATCTTAGCAAGCTTTGCTGCATCTGCAACCTCGCCTACAACAGGGACCACACCAAGCGCACTAAGTCCCGCGGAGACAGAATCTCCTCTTGCAAGGTCAACAGGTATGGATGCTAAGTTTGTGAAAGTGTCAAGTCCCGGAATGAGTGATGCCGCGTTTAACGCATCGCTTAGCCCGTCGAGCCATTTTTTGTTTGTCTTGTCATTCGGGTCAAGCTCCTGCGTTTGGCCTTTGCCAATCAGTGAAACAATCCGGTTTTCCTCATCCAAAATCCCAATGCGACACCTGCAGTTGGGATGCATGGGCGGAAAGTTTTGACCCGCACAGGCCTGACTGATGGGCAGTCTCTGGCCTGTCAGAGCCTGGCAGTCTTCGCAGCTGTTTCCTTCTGATAACACACAGTAGTGCGTATGCCCCAAATTCTGATAATCCCATAATAGCATATAATGATTCATTTGTAAAGTTGAGGCAGCCAGTTGGTTGGACAGAGCATCCATCCGTCGGTTCAGGACTGCTCTTGTAGATTGAATCAGCTGATTGACCGAGCTAAGGGATGTTTTTTCTTTTGGCAACTGCTTCATAATTTGTCGTGCCGTTTCCTCGGCAGAATGCTCTAAATCTTTCCGTAGCTGGGTTTTGTAAATCTCTGCGCGCCCGCCGTATTTCCCCAGTTTTTGTAGAGCGCTTTGGTCTGATGCAAGGGTTTCATAAAATTGGATCATTCTGTCAAGAAGCTTTGTCATCAGTTCTTCATACGATTTTTCCGTAACACGTTGCATGCTGTAAATTTGAACAATATCTTGCAGCACCAATTGCTTGAAAACCCTTGCTTTGTTTTGTAACAGTATTGTGTACATGATTTCTCCTTTCGTTTTTTTGGTTGCAAAACGCAACTGTTGACTAAACAAAGCCTTATGATGCTGCATTGTAACATAAAAAAATTTCCCAAAATGCAAATTGCAAATATAATGACAAATTGTAAGTTTTTGTTTATTCAATTAAACTATTTACAAAGAAAACGGGTGAAACAGATTTTGTTTCACCCGTTATTTTGGATTAACGCTCTATAAACTTGAACCGGTTTTTGTCAGGATGCATTTTGGAGCATCTTCTCAATGAAAATCCCATAGCCCCTTGTCGGGTCATTGACAAAAACGTGTGTTACAGCTCCCACAATTCGGCCATTTTGAATCACTGGAGACCCAGACATGCCCTGCACAATGCCGCCGGTTTTGTCGATTAAATCGGGGTCGGTTATATGAATAATCATGTCCCGACCTGTGCCGGCCTGAAAAGGTGGCGTTTTCTGAATTTCCACGTCAAACTCTTCCACAGTGTTTCCGTCAACATTGGAGAGAATGGTCGCTTCTCCTTCCTTAATCTGACTGCCGGAAGCCACAGGCAACACGGTCTGGTGGGGCGGCTCGGCCGTTAAATAACCGAAAACACCCTGGTTTTTATTATCTGTAATCTCCCCGATTGCCTGCGATTGGGTTTTGAACATGCCTTTTAATTCGCCCGGTTTTCCACGCTCGCCCTTTTCGACGCTGAATATTTCCGTGGGGAGCAGAGAGCCGCTGAGGACGGGCATCAGGGTTCCAGTGTCACTATCAGCAATGGGGTGTCCTAAGGCGCCAAAGGCTTTTGTGTCAGGGTTATAATAGGTCAGGGTTCCAATGCCGGCTGTGCTGTCGCGGAGCCAGATGCCCAGACAAAACCCTTCGTCCGTTTGCAGGGCCTGTAAAGTTTTTTGCATTTCCTTGCCATCTCGTGAGATGATAAAGGTAAGCGGTGCCTTTTGGGCGGATTGGATGATGCTGATCAGCTGTGATGTGTCTGTTAAGGGTTTTCCGTTTACACTCAAAAAAATATCGCCGGGACGAATGTCTGCCTCTTTGGAGAGGTTGCGCGAGCTTCCCATAGTATCCTGAACCGCCTGCGTGCCGACGCAAACCAGACCCTTTGTGAAAATTTTAATGCCTACCGTGTTGCCGCAGGCCGTAAGAGTGGTTTTGGGTTCCACGTTAACTGTCACAGAACGGACGGGGAGGAGGCCTAAGAGTTTTACCGTCATGGTATAGTCATCCGTCATGTAGGGTAGGGCGGCATCGTGCTCTAAGGTACCGGTTTCCGATAAGACACCAGACATTCCCACGGGCTCTGAAAGAGAAGAGGGAGACGCGGCGCCAAAGACAACACGTTCTCCCTCGAAAATTGTGATTTCAGCAGGGTAGCGGATGTAGCAGTCAGCCACGAGGGCTATAAACAGCAAAAAAATGAGACATAAAAAAAGGATGAGACGGCTTTTTGTGTTGCGAACATGATACATTGTAATGCACTCCGATTTTCATTTATTCGTTTTTAGATTGACCGATAGACGAATAAATATGCTCGGACGTTTTTGGAAACTTCATTTTAATTTGTGCGATCATTGTGTTGAAAAACAAAATGATAGACGCAGAATGCGCGAAAAAGCTTGCAACGTGTCAGCCTTTAAGCTTTTATTCGTTGCATTTTAAGGAAACGTGTGGTACAATGAACATGTTATTGTGGAATTTTATGTAGATGGTAGGAAGAAACAGACGGAGGAAACAACATGAAATTATCAACATTGTTTGCGTCAAAAAAACCAAGCTTATCATTTGAGGTTTTTCCGCCTAAATCAAGTGACAGCTTTGAAAGTGTTCGTCAGGCGACGGAGGAAATTGCAGCGCTGTCTCCTCATTTTATGAGCGTAACCTACGGAGCAGGCGGCGGAACAAGTGATTATACGGTTTCCATAGCGGCCAATCTGTTGCAGCACGGAGTGACACCGCTGGCGCACCTGACCTGTCTGTCTTCGTCCAAGGAGAAAATTAAAGAGCTTTTATCAGACTTAAAGGCAAACGGCATAGAAAACATTCTGGCGCTCAGGGGCGATATTCCCCAAGGCGAGGATGCAGGCGCCAAACGGGAATATCAATACGCCAGCGAGCTGGTGGCCGATATAAAGAAATACGGTGATTTCTGCATTGGCGGTGCCTGCTATCCGGAGGGACATACAGAGTCCGTCCACACGGCGGATGATATCCGCCACCTGAAAGAAAAGGTTATGGCGGGTTGCGATTTTCTGACAACACAAATGTTTTTTGATAATAATATTTTATATAATTTTTTGTATAAAATTCGTGAGCAGGGGATTACGGTCCCTGTTGTGGCAGGCATCATGCCCGTGACCAACGGCAAACAGATTAAGCGAATTTGTGCCCTTTCCGGCACCTATCTGCCGCAGCGCTTTAAGTCCATAGTTGATACTTTCGGGGATAATCCCGAGGCCATGAAACAGGCGGGCATCGCCTATGCCACAGAGCAGATTATTGACCTTTTGGCAAACGGCGTCAATGCCATTCATGTGTATTCCATGAACAAGCCGGATGTGGCCCGTAAAATTCAGGAAAATCTGTCACAAATTATAAAGTAAAGGAATTTTGACATGAGCCGGATTGAAAAAGCCAGACCGGATGCGGTCGCGCTTTCTGAGCAAGAGATACTTCGCTACTTAGGGTATGGTCAAAAGCAGGCAGAGGCAGAGGTTTTGCATCTTGTGCATGAATGCAGACGGACCATGGAAGCCGGCGTCTCCTATAAAGCCTGTTATGATGTGCTCCCCGTGACGACACAGGCTGACGGGCGCCTTAGCTTCGGCCCGATTACGGTGTATTCAGAAGACCTGCTGAAAAACCTGGCTTCTTGCCGGGAACTGATTATGTTTACCGCAACCATTGGTATGGAATCAGAACGCCTGTTGCAGAAATATAGCTTGCTGTCGCCAACGCATGCCGTGATTGCGCAGGCGGTTGGCGCCGGCATGATTGAGGCGTGGTGCGACCATCTTTGTGAGCGTTTTGGTAATATGGTCGGCGAGGGGAAATGTTTGCGGCCGCGGTTCAGCCCCGGTTATGGAGACTTAGACCTTGCGGTGCAAAAGGAGATTTTTGCCTTTTTAGATTGCCCGAGACAAATTGGTGTCAGCTTAACGGAGAGCCTGCTTATGTTGCCCTCTAAATCAGTTTCTGCGCTCGTGGGCATTGCGGCGGAATAGGAAATTTTAGCCAACACGGTAGGAGTTGTTTTGTGTGAATATCAGAGAGAAATTAAAGACAGGCCGCGTGTATTGCGACGGTGGTCTCGGCACACTTTTGCAGGCCCATGGTCTGGCGGCGGGCGAACTGCCCGAACTTTGGAATCTTGACCATGCTGATGTTATGGTGGGGATTCATAAAGAGTACCTAAAAGCGGGCTGCGATATTGTTGCGGCCAACACGTTTGGCGCCAATTCACTTAAATACGGCGATCAGCTTCCGTCTATTATTGCGGCGGCGGTTCAAAATGCAAGAAAGGCGATACAGGAAAGCGGTCGGGAAGATGCCTATGTGGCGCTGGATGTAGGGCCTCTGGGGAAACTCTTAAAGCCTCTGGGCGATTTGGATTTTGAAGATGCCGTAGCCTGTTTTGCAGAAATTGTGAAGCTGGGCGTAGATAGCGGCGTGGATTTGATTTTCATTGAAACCATGAACGATAGTCTGGAAACCAAGGCGGCAGTTTTGGCAGCTAAGGAAAATACAGATTTGCCCATTTTTGCAACGAACACCTATGATGAGCAGGGAAAACTCATGACAGGGGCAGGTCCCGGGGCCATGGTGGCCATGCTGGAGGGTCTGGGCGTGGATGCCTTAGGTATTAATTGCGGCCTGGGGCCGGAGGCTATGCTGCCGGTTGTGCGGGAACTATTGGATGCGGCTTCTGTCCCTGTTATTGTGAATCCCAATGCGGGACTGCCACAACTGAAAAACGGTAAAACGGAGTTTTCCATTGGGCCGGAGGCGTTTGCAGAAACAATGGTAACCATTGCCGGAATGGGCGCCTGCATTTTGGGTGGTTGCTGCGGTACAACACCGGCGCATATAAAAACGCTGAGAGAAAAAACAGAAGACATGCCATTTGTGTATCCTGCGGCTAAGAGAAAAACCGTGGTTTCTTCTTACAGCCATGCTGTCGCTTTTGAAGCTCGTCCGGTTTTAATCGGGGAGCGGATTAACCCAACGGGTAAAAAGTTATTTAAGGCAGCCCTGCGGGAACGAAATTTTGATTATATCCTGCAAGAAGCTATCAGTCAACAAGACAAAGGGGCTGATGTTTTAGATGTGAATGTGGGCTTGCCTGAAATTGATGAGGTTCAGATGCTCACAAAATCCGTCAGTCTTTTGCAGACAGTAACAGATTTGCCCTTGCAGATTGACACGGCCGATACTGCGGCCATGGAGGCAGCACTGCGGCTGTATAACGGTAAAGCGCTCATCAACTCCGTTAACGGCAAGCAGGAGGTTATGGACAAGGTGTTCCCTCTGGCAGCGCATTATGGCGGTGTTGTCGTGGCGTTGACCTTAGATGAGGCGGGCATTCCGGAAACGGCGGAGGGCCGTCTCCGTATTGCGGACAAAATTGTGAGGGAGGCAGCAAAGTACGGGATTGACAAGGAAAATCTGCTGTTCGACCCCCTGGCCATGTCTGTCAGCTCGGATGCAAAATCGGCGGAGGTTACACTCCGGTGCGTTAAAGAGCTGACCAAACGGGGGCTGAAAACCAGCCTGGGTGTTTCCAATGTTTCCTTTGGTTTGCCGAATCGAAACCTCTTGAACGCATGCTTTCTGACCATGGCTATGCAGGCAGGGTTGTCTGCCGCGATTATCAATCCTCATGCAGCGGAAATGCTGGATGCCTATTACAGTTTTTGCGCTCTTTCCGGTATTGATTTGAATTTTGAACGCTATATTAACTATGTAACGCAGGCGGAGGCAGACAGAGACGGTGCTGAAAAAACAGAAGAAAAACCACAGAAAAGCCTTGGTTATGCCATCTTAAAGGGTATGCAGGAGGAGGCAGCACAGATTGCCGGAACGCTGCTTGAAACCATGGAGCCTCTTTCTGTTATCAACGAACACATCATCCCGGCCTTAGACGAAATGGGTCAGCGTTTTGAGAATAAAAAGGCGTTTCTGCCGCAACTTTTAATGAGTGCCGAAGCGGCAAAGTCAGCGTTTTCGGTTATCAGAGAACGACTGGCGGCAACGGATAAGAAGCAGACCACAAAAGACAAAATTGTTTTGGCTACGGTGCGGGGCGACATTCATGATATCGGCAAGAACATAGTCAAGGTTCTTTTGCAAAATTATGATTATGAGGTGCTGGACCTTGGCAAGGACGTAGCGCCCGAGGAAATTGTTTCGGTTGTCAAGAGGGAACAGGCAAAGTTTGTGGCCTTGTCGGCCCTCATGACAACAACTGTGCCGGCCATGGAAGAAACTGTCCGTCAGCTTCGCAAAGAATGTCCTGACTGCAAGGTCATGGTGGGCGGCGCTGTGCTGACGCAGGACTATGCTGATATGATCGGGGCTGACTTTTATGGTAAAGATGCCATGTCAGCCGTCAGATTTGCAGAAAGCTCATAAAAAAGGTTGTGGCAAATGCCACAACCTTTTTTTATGAATTCCAGGGGGAGCGGAAGCTGTCTAAGGACATAAAACGATAACCCTCGCTCTTTAAGTCCTTAATAACGCGGTCGAGCACATCGGCGTTATCCTTTGAAACAGCATGGAGCAATAGCACAGCACCGTCGTGCACGCCCTTTTTAATCTGCTCATACGCATAGTCTGTGCCTTTTTGATTTTTCACATCCCAGTCTTTATAGGCAAAGCTCCAGAAAACGTTGGTGTAACCCAGGTCCTCGGCGATTTGCAACGTGCGGCGTGAATATTCGCCGCGGGGCGGACGGAAAAAATGCATATCCTCTCCGTATTTTTCCTGACACATCCGGCTGAGCTCGGTTATTTCCTGCTTTACCTCTTCTGTGCTTTCAAGCTGCGGCAGACTGGGGTGGTGCACGGTGTGGTTACCAACGATGTGTCCTTCGTCAAACATGCGCCGCACAAGCTCTTCTTCCTTTTCCAGATAAGGTGCTGTAACAAAGAAAGCAGCCGGGACGTCGTTTGCTTTCAGAACATCCAGAATTTGTGCCGTATAACCGTTTTCGTAGCCCTCGTCAAAGGTCAGATAGAGCGTTTTGGGTTCGCTTCCCAGATAAATGGAATGGGTTTCGTTCATCATGTCGCGAATGCTGTCTGGAATGTCCGGCGGTGCATTAACGTTTTTTTTGAGTCCCCAGCCAAACATGGTGTTGTCGTAGGTTTCGTAGCCCGACTCTACGTTTGCCATAACAGCCATAACGGGTTCGGTGGGCTCTAAGGAAATTTCCTTTTGGAAGAGGTTTTTGTGATTGCTGCAACCTGTAAGCAGCAAGGAGAAAACTGTGAGCCATACCAAGATCTTCATGTCAACCATCCTTTTATTGATTTTGTATCATTCTATGCACCTCTTTTGGTTTTAAGACATAAGGATGTTTCCGGTACTGTGGACGGCAAACGAAAAAGGCTGTGAATTTATAAATTCACAGCCTTTGTGTCATAAAAATGTTTCTTAACTCGTATACATATCTAAATTGCTTCTGATGATAAGCATCGGTGCAATGTAAACGGTTTTGTCAATCTTCTTGTGCTCGGCGATATGTTCATAGAGCAGGCGGACCGCTGTTCTGCCATGCTTTTCCAGATTCTGAAAGATGGAGCACTGCGCAATGCCTGTTTTAAGGTAATGCACAACGGTGCTGTCAATATCGGTGCAAACGACCTTGACATCAAGATGCTCTTCTTCGATAACAGTACCAATGGAAGCAAAATTGGATGTTGCCGAATAAATCCCATGCAGGTTCTTGTTGCGCCCCAGGATTTTTTTCATGAGTTGCAGGGCAATGGTGTCGTCATCGTGCGTTTCATAGACGCCGACAGAATTTAAGCCATAGACATTTAAGTTGTCAACAAAGCCCTGAATTTTCAGCTTGTGCTCAATGTTGTCTTTGTTTCCGACAAAAATGGCAACATTTGCATCTTCTTTGGTAAACAAACGAAGCATCTCGGCGGCCATCTGACCGGAACGATAGGCATCGACCTGGACGGAGCTGAGGTATTTGCTCGTCGTGGATTGAGAGTCGCCAATCAGAACAATGGGGATGTTTTTCTTTTCCAAATCGCTAAAAATTTTTTCCAGACCGCCGGGGAAGAAGTCACACAAAATAATGCCTTGCACGCCGTCCTCGATACATTGATTCAAGGCGCGAACCGTGTCAATGCTGGAATAGAGATTTTCAATCACATAATACCGCTTTTCTACATTATAATCAATCAAAAGCTCAAATTCCGCATCCAGACCTTTTTGCAGGAAGGTAAAATAATCCTGCGCATCAGCCGGCACAACAACGCCAATCACAATGGTGTTGCGGGCCATGCTCTGAGCCACTTTGTTGATGCGGTATCCCAGTTCATCAGCGGTTTCCAGTATCTTCTTGCGCAAATCCTTGTTAACGCCGCTTTTGTTGTTGAGCGCTTTGCTGATGACACCGTAAGACACGCCGAGTTTTTCTGAAATGTCTTTAATGGTTACTCTTTTTTGTTCCATGTCTCATCCTGCCTTTATCGTATTTACAAACGACACTTTTTTCATTATATCATAGAAGAGAGGAGAGTGTCAATCGAAATCAGGGAGAATGGAAAACGTTTTATAAAATTTGGAAATTAAAAAAAGAAATTTTTGGATTTATATTCAATTATTAGGCAAAAAATGGCAATATAAGACGAAAACAAAGGGTATTTGCTACGATTATTAGTAAAAAAATATAAAAAAACTTTCAAAAACCTATTGAAAAACGTTTCACAATACTGTATAATGGATACATCAGTAAAATGAGAATTATTTTTAGGAGGGTCAATTATGACAAAGGCAGAATTACAAGTCAAATTTGAAGCAGGTCGTAAGGCTATCCGCAAGGCCGTTGATTTTCAGCTGGGCTTTTTGCAGGAAGACGGCGGCTATGTTTGGGACGGCTATGCTCAGGATGCTTTCCACAAGCAGGCATATTCCTGGAACCTGGTTGGTAACAACGAAGAAGCACATCGCCTGTTAACATGGATTCGCGACAATCGTCTGCGTGCCAATGGTTCCTTGATTTTAACAGAGGATCCTAACGATACAGAAAACAATGTTGATGTTTACAAACATGCATGGACATGTCAGGGCGCTCATCGCTTAGGCCGCTTTGATGTATCCTATCCCATTTATAACTTCCTCAAAACCTTAAAGATGCCCTGCGGCGGTTATCCCCTGCACAAGGGAATGCCCTTCGCTCGCATGATGACAACCGCTTGGGTTGGTACAACTGCTCTTTATTTTAACGATATGGATGAGGCATTAAAGTGCGCTGACTGGTGCATTAAGGTGCTGGATGCTCAGCCCGATGCCAACAAGTTCTATTATATGACATTCCCCGATGGCAAACTGGCTTTAGAAGCTGACGGCGCAGAATGCATCGACAACAAGAAGCTGAAACAGTGCTATTGGGAATGCGGTTTCGCTATGATTCTGATGGATCGTCTGTATCAGATCACAAAGGACGAAAAGTACCTTGGTTACACCAAGCGTTACATGGAATTCCTGTTCACCTGTGCTGAAGATACCTGGAGCTATTGGGGTAGCGGTAAGGCTGCTCTTGGTTGCGCTATGTACTATTCCTTCACAGGCGACGAAAGAGCTATGGAAGCTGCTGTTAAGTTCATCGACTTTGTTGTTGAAACTCAGGTTCAGATCAAGGATAAGAACGGTCTGTATGCCGGCGGTCTGTGGTATGACGATGAGCCCGACATTCTGCTCATTTATGTTGACCACGCAGCTTGCTTCTCCGGTTGGGTATTAGACAGCATTTCCTACATCGAATCCAGAATGGGTTTACTGAAATAAGATACTAATAATTAAATACATATATGAGGTGAAAACATGTATACAGAACAAGAAATTAAAGAAATAAAGGACTATGCGTCCAAACACATTTGTACACACTATGCTGTTAATGCAGACATTGACAAGCATCCCAAAATTTATGACAGAAGTGAAGGCGTTTTCGTTTACGACATTCACGGTACCCGTTACCTCGACACCTTCGGTTCTCTGTTGACCACCATTTGCGGTCATAACAACCAGGAAATCATGGATGCTATGGCAGCACAGTTCAAGAAGCTCGACTTCTTCCCCAACTTTGGTGATGACTATTGCACACCGGTTGTTGAACTTTGCAAACGTCTTGACAAAATCATGCCCAAGGGCCTGTCTTCTTACTTCTTTGTATCCAGCGGCTCTGAAGCAAATGACGCAGCTATGAAAATGGCTCGTGCTTACCATGTAAACAAGGGCGACACCAAGCGTTACAAGGTTATTTCCAGAAATGGTTCTTACCATGGTACAACCGTTTCCACCATGTCTGCTTGCGGTCTGGAATATTTCAGAAAGCCCTATGAGCCCATGGTTAACGACTTCATCATCCGTGCTGATGGTGCAAACTGCAAACATTGTCACTTAGGCAAGAAAAAGGCAACCTGCCACATGGATTGTATCGATTCTTTAAGAAAGACTATCATTGATAACGATCCCAGCACAATTTCCTGCTTAATCATGGATCCCCTGCCGGGTTCCAACTCCGGTTATCCCGTACCGCCCGAAGGTTATCTGCAGAAGGTTAGAGAGCTCTGCGACGAGTTCGGCATTCTGTTAATCTTCGACGAAATCCAGGTTGGTATCGTTAAGAGCGGTGCAATGTTCGTTTCTGAATTGTTCGGCGTAACACCGGATATCTTAACAACCGCTAAATCCTTGACAAATGGTATGATGCCCATGGGTCTGGTTGCTATGAAGCAGCACATCATGGATTGCTTCCGTGAAAAGCCCGGCAACGAGTTTGTCAGCGGTAACACCTTTGGTGCTCACAACTTAGCTTGCGCAGCTGCCATTGCAACTTTGGATTACATCGAAAAGAACAAGCTGGTTGAAAGATGTAACATGCTGAGCGCTTATGTTAAGGAAAAGATTGAAGAACTCATGGCTAAGTACGATTTCGTATCCGGCTATGAAGGTCTGGGTCTGATGCTTTGCATCGAGCTGGCTTACACAAAGGATGGCGAACTTGTTCCGCTGAATCCTGACTACCATGTTGGTACCTTTATCAACGACTTCTGCTATGACAACGGTTTGATCATGAGAAACAATGACGACCTGATTGTTGTTGCACCGCCGATCGTATTCACAAAAGAGAATGTTGATGAAATGATGGCAACATTTGATAAGGCACTGGCTGCAGCAAAAGAGAAGTTCAATTTATAATACTCCTGCTTTTAGTATTGCGTGTTAACCTGACGCGTAACTGACATGCGGCATAATCCGGATTATCTTCCGGGTTATGCCGTATTTTTTTTATGGGTAACCGTCTGAATTTTTAGGCAATAAAAAATGTCAAGAGAAAGAAAGTAAAAAATTTGTAAAAACATGCAAATTTCGGCATTTTTTTTACTAAAAATACTTGACAAATTTCTCGGAATGATGTATAATATAACCAATATGTAAATCGATTTAACAAACTTGCTTTAATTGATGTTTGACATGCGTGCACGTACCGGCGGTATAACTCAGAATTTTTACAACCGTTCCTTTTGGTTTTGGGTTATGCCGCTTTTCGTGCATGGTGTTCGTCTTGTAAGAATCGAACAGAAAAAGAATACGATTTTCCCCTGACAATGGGGCGCTGCTGCACCTCGTTACTTTTCGCATAAACAGGGGGGTGGTTGTATTTTTTGCCGGCTTCTTGTACGAAATATGTAAAACGATTTAACAAAATAGATTTGTAAACCTTTATATAGTCATTTCCTCACTAGTGGTATAACCCGGTTTTTATACTACCAATTCCTTTCTCACCTTCCGGGTTATACCACGTTTTTCGACTTGTGAGGTATGCACTAAAAAGGTTTTTTTGTGTTTTTTATGCTGCGGGGAAAGAGTTGTTAATATTTACCAAGTTTTTATAAAAAATTTTATAAAATACTTGACAAATCGCTAGTAACATTATACAATATATTATGTATAATGAATATAAAATTTATCCTTTTTGATAAACGATTTAACAAAATGTTACAAAGAATGAAAAATGGTGTGGCGTGTGGGCGCACGTGAATTCACTATGGTTTTATTTTCAGTCAGAAATCCTTGGCTGTAAATGAAATATATTAAAGGTAAATGAATAAAAAAGGAGAGAGAATCATGAAGTCAAACACAAAAAAATGGTTGGCACTTTTGCTGGCCGGCATGATGGCGTTGTCTTTAGTTGCTTGCGGTGGCGGCAATGACGACGAAGAACTTCTGGCTGTCGGTAGTGAAGTTATCTACCCGGAAGACGGCAGTGTTTACCCCGTTTCCTGTGAAGATGAACTGACTGTTTGGGCAACCTTAAACAGCAGCCTGGCTACCAGAGTTACCAATTTTGGTGAAACAGAACTTGCTCAGGCTCTGGAAGACCAAACCGGTATTAAGGTTACTTACATCCATCCCGCGCAGGGTGGTCAGACTGAACAGTTCAACCTGTTAATTGCGTCCGGCGATCTGCCCGACATCATTAACTATGACTGGTCAGCTATGGGTGCTGAATCATCAATTGACAATCAGTACATCTTAAAGCTGAACACCATCATCGACAAATGGGCTCCCAACCTGGGAAAACTGCTTAAAGACAGACCTGATTATGAAAAGATGATTAAGACAGACGAAGGTAGTCTTTATGTATTCCCCTTCTTCCGTGAAGCTCCCATCGACTGCATCTATCAGGGTCCCATCATCCGTAAGGACCTGTTAGACAAATTAGGTCTGGAATCTCCCGAAACCATTGACGAGTGGGAAACTGTACTGAGAGCCTTCAAAGCTGACGGCATTGAGATTCCGTTCTCCACATCCGTTTCTTTCCTGCATAAGACCTTTGCAGGTGCGTTCGGCGTAAACGAAGGTTCTTACCTGGTAGACGGTAAAATTGTTTTCGGTCCTGCACAGGATGAGTGGAAAGATTATCTGACCAAGATGAACCAGTGGTATAATGAAGGCTTAATCGACCCGAACATTGCAAGCTATGACGGTAAGGTTAACACAACAAACGTATTAACCGGTCGTGTTGCTGCAACCTTTGGTTCTGCAGGCGGTAGCCTTGGTGGTTGGTCCAGAGCTAAGAAGGACGACCCGAACTTCAAACTGGCCGGCGCTTCTTATGCAGTTGCCAAGAAGGGTGACAAGCCTGAATTTGCAGCCGTTTCCAATCCTTACCTTGCAAGCTCCAGCTATGCAATCAGCGGTAAGTGCAAGAACCCCGAACTGGCAGCTCGTTACTTAGACTATGGTTACTCCGAAGCTGGTAGAAACCTGTACAACTTCGGTCCCGAAGGTGTTACCTACAACATGGATGGCGATAAGGTTGTATTTACTGACCTGGTTACACAGAATCCGGATGGTCTTGAAAGCGCTTTAATTACTTATGTAATGGGTACATATTCCGGTCCCTTCATGCAGGATAGCCGCATTGTTGAAGCAATGCAGAGTGACCCCATCACATCCCGTGAAGCTGTTATTCTGTGGGCAGACAACAAGATGACAGAGCACCTGTTGCCTCCGACATCTCCCACAGTTGAAGAAAAAGCTGAATCTTCCAACATCGGTTCTGAGGTTAATACCTACGTTGGTGAAATGACCCTGAAGTTCATCACAGGCTTAGAGCCCCTTGATAAGTTTGAAGAATATCAGAAGAACTTAAAATCATTCAACCTTGATCGTTCTGTTGAACTGGCAGAAATCGCTTTGGATCGTTACAATAAGAGATAATTGTTGTAACCTTACTTTATGAGAGAGAGTGGAGAGGGAAGCTCCTTTGGCTTACCTCTCCCATACTCTCTTTTTAGGTGTAGCCTATCGATTATAATCCGAGTGTATCGGTAGTTTTTATGAGAAACTGCACAGCTGCATTTGATTTTACCAAGTCTGCTATGACCATGAGGCATAAGTGATAGGTGTGACATTGTTATGGAGGATGTAACCCAATGATGTTATTATCGGGTTACAATCGTTAGGCTAAACAAAAACAAAAAAGAAATGGAGTTGAAATCAGATGAGTAAGCAAGAACTTACCGTCAATGCAGGACAGACAGTAGCCCGTCCGCGGTCCGGTTTTATGCATGAAATGAAGAAAAACTGGATGATTTATTTAATGTTTGTGCCGATTGCAGCTTATTACCTTATATTCTGTTACAAACCGATGTATGGTGCGATGATTGCATTTCAGAACTATTCACCGGCCAAAGGTTTCTTAGGTAGTGAATGGGTTGGCTTTAAGCATTTTACAGACTTTTTCGGTAACTACTATTTCTGGAGAATTTTGAAAAATACTCTGGTTATCAGTGCCTCTTCCATTATTTTTGCATTCCCGATGCCGATTATTCTGGCACTGCTCATGAACGAAATCCGCAGTAATGCATTTAAGCGTACTGTTCAGACAATTTCTTACATTCCGCACTTTATCTCCATGGTTGTTATTTGCGGTATGATTAAAACCTTTACCTCTGATATTGGTATCATCACGGACCTGGTGGTTGCTTTAGGTGGCGATCGCGTGTCCCTGCTGACAAAACCTGACGCTTTTGTTCCTATCTATATCATTTCTGATATCTGGCAAGGTGTGGGCTGGGGTTCCATCATTTACTTATCTGCTTTAACAAACATTAATCAGGAGCTTTATGAAGCAGCAACCATTGACGGTGCTAACCGTTGGCAGCAGACCCTTCATGTAACTCTGCCGGGTATTGCGCCGACCATTATCATCATGCTCATCCTGCGTTTAGGTTCTGTTTTAAGCGTAGGCTATGAAAAGATTATCTTATTGTATAATGAAATCACACGTGAAACAGCCGACGTTATCTCCTCATTCGTATACCGTAAAGGTTTGCAGGAGATGAGCTGGAGTTATAGCTCTGCGGTTGGTTTGTTTAACTCGGTTGTTAACTTTGGTTTTATTATCGGTACTAATGCAATTTCACGTCGCGTCAGCGATACATCATTGTGGTAAAAGGAGGAGGAAGAAGAAATGAAAATTAAACAAAGCTTTGGCTATTCCTGCTTTACAGTTTTTAACACACTTTTCATGCTTGTGTTGTCCTTCTTGATGCTGTACCCGATGTTGTACGTTGTTTTTGCATCATTTAGTGATTCCAATGCTTTCTTAATGCATGAAGGTATGCTGTTCTGGCCGGTATCTCCCAACCTGCAATCCTACATTAAGGTTTTGGAAAACCCCATGGTTTGGGTTGGCTATAAGAACATTTTATTTATTCTCGTTGTTGGTACCAGCCTTAACATGGTTATGACCATTTTGTGTGCCTTTGTTTTATCCCGCCGCAACTTAAAGGGTAGCGGTATCATGACAGGATTCATCGTATTCACCATGTATTTTGGCGGCGGTTTGATTCCTGGGTACTTAAATATTCGTTCATTAGGTCTTGATAACACTCTGTGGGCGTTGATTATCCCCGGTGCTATGAGTGCCTATAACATGATCATCATGAGAACGTCCTTCCGCGGTATTCCGGACAGTTTGGAAGAGTCTGCCACCATCGACGGTGCCAGCCCCTTAACCATTTTGCTTCGCATTATCATCCCGCTTTCCGGTGCAACCATCGCTGTTATCGTTCTTTACTATGCAGTTGGTCACTGGAACGCCTGGTTTAATGCTATGGTATATTTGCGTGACCGTTCCAAATATCCTCTGCAGCTTGTATTGCGTGAAATCTTGATTCAGAACGACACCTCAGCTATGATGTCGACAGGTCAGGAAATGGAAGTTGACCAGAAATCCATTGCAGAAACCATTAAGTACGCAGTTATCGTTGTAAGTACAATACCTATCTTAGCAGTTTATCCCTTCCTGCAGAAGTATTTTGTAAAGGGCGTTATGATTGGTGCTATTAAAGGTTAAACGAAGCTTTTCTGATGACCGGAATGTTTGACATAACTAGCAGTGTCTTATACAGCATGTCATTTTCATACATCCACCGGAAGTCCAAGCAGTTACAAGGGAGAGAATGTAGATGTATACAAATGTTGATTTACAAAATAAAGCACGTTACAGTCAACCGGTTGCCCTTTCCAAAACAGCAATCGAGACCGCCACAGAGTATGCTTTATCTCGCATCGAAAAGGCGGTTGATAAATTTGGCGATCAAATGTGTGTGCCTGCCCGCGGTTGGTATCCGGGAAGTGACACCGGATTTTCACGGAACCGTTATGTTCCCACAGAGCGCGTTACCTGGACAACAGGTATGTGGACAGGTCTTTGTTGGTTAGCCTATCAGCTTTCCGGTAAGGAAAAGTTTAAGGAAGTAGCTGAAAGCCATCTTAAACATTACATCAAGGCATCTCAGCATCCGGAAGGTCTGGATGACCACGATACAGGCTTTAAGTTTAGTCCCTCCTGTGTAGCACAGTATAAAATGACAGGCAACAAAGAAGCTCGTGCAGCGGCCCTGGAAGCAGCCAGAATTCAGCTTGAGCATTATTGTCCGGTTAACAAGTTTATTATCCGTGAGGGTACAAACAGACCGGGCGACAGACCCTCAAAGTACAGAACCCTGGTTGATACAATGCTGAACATTCCCTTGTTCTTCTGGGCTTACGAGGAGACGGGCGATAAAGCGTATTACGATGCAGCTGTTGGTCATTACAGAACGACGGCGAAGTATCTGGTTCGTGAAGATGGTTCTTCTTATCATCATTATCAGTTCAATCCCACAACGTATGAGCCGGAATATGGCGTGACCCATCAGGGAAACAGAAACGAATCCTGCTGGACTCGTGGACATTCCTGGCTGGTTTACGGCTATCCTGTGGCTTATAAATACACTAAGGATGCAGAGATTTTTGATATTCATAAAGCTGTTTCTTACTACTTTATGGATCATCTGCCCTCTGATGGTGTTCCGTATTGGGATTTCGATTTCACAGACGGTAGTCTTGAAGCTCGTGACAGTTCTGCCTCCGCCGTTGTTGCGTGCGGTTTGATGGAAATGTGTAAATACCTGCCGGATACAGCAGAGCAGAAGAAGTATTATCAGAATGCAGCCGACTTAATGCTGAAAGCATTGATTGAAAAATGCGTTCCCACAGAGCCGGATTCTGATAGCTTGTTGACCTTTGTAACCGGTTCCGTTCCTCATTGTGAAGCGATTAACCATTGTGAAACCTATGGTGATTTGTTCTACTTTGAGGCACTGGCTCGCAAAGTGAAACCGGACATTGAAATCTTCTGGTAAAAAGTAAAATAAAGACGCACAAAGAACTTGTGCGTCTTTTTTATTTCATGAAATTATATAAAATAAACCCCTGCATTAAGCTTTTACAGGCATAATGCAGGGGTTTACTTATATGGACTTTACTTATTCACCCTTAGTGATTTTGTTTAAGATGACAGTCACTAACATGACAATGCCGATGACAATGAAGATGCTCAGCATGCCGATACCCATATATCGCAGATTGAGAATAAAATTAAATGGAGTTATATTCATAGTAAACAACCTTTCTGTTAACATAAAGATTTTGCGGTTTTCTGCTGTCCGCAAAGAATGCTGAAAACACGCTGCCGTAATGTTTTTACTTTAAGAAGAAGTTTAAGATTAAGCCGCCTGCAATGACGGAGGCAATCTGCCCGGAAACGTTAACGCCAATGGAGTGCATCAAGAGGAAGTTCTGCGGGTCTTCTTTCAGGCCCATCTTATGAACCACACGGCCGGACATAGGGAAAGCAGAAATTCCCGCAGCGCCAATCATGGGGTTGATTTTCTTGTCTTCCTTTGCAAAAAGGTTTAGGAACTTGGCAAACAGAACACCGCCGGCAGTATCGAAAATAAAAGCAAATAATCCAAGCCCCAGAATCAGCAATGTATCAAGGGTTAAAAAGTCTGCGGCCTGCATCTTAAAGGCAATGGTAATACCCAGGAAAATGGTGATTAAGTTTGCTAAAACCTTCTGTGCCGTTTCGGACAAACTGTTCAGCACACCGCATTCGCGGATTAAGTTACCGAACATCAAAAAGCCAATCAGGGCAACGGAATCAGGTGCAATCAAACCGGCAATGACCGTGATGATAATCGGGAACAAGATTTTAGTTGTTTTGGAAACCGATTTCTGTGCATAAGGCATGCGGATTAAACGTTCTTTCTTTGTGGTGAGCGCCCGGATAACGGGAGGCTGGATGATCGGCACCAAAGCCATGTACGAATAAGCGGCCACCATGATGGCGCCTAAGTATCTTGAATCGGGGCTCAGCTTTTGGGCAACAACGATAGATGTGGGGCCGTCGGCTGCGCCGATGATGGCGATGGATGCTGCATCATTAATGCCGAAGAACATCGATGCTAAGCAAAGCGTGAAGAAAATACCAAATTGTGCTGCGGCGCCGAAAATCATCAACTTGGGGTTGGAAAGCAACGGACTGAAGTCTATCATAGCACCGATGCCGATAAACAGAATCAGCGGAAATAACTCGTTGGTAATGCCGGCTTCGAACAGGGTTTTAACCGTTTCCACGGCACCGGAGTTGGGGAGATTGACTAAAATGGCACCAAAGCCCATGGGCAATAAAAGCGTCGGCTCCATATCCTTTTTAATGGCAAGGTAAATCAAAATACCGCCAATCATCCACATGACAACTTGTTGCCATTGGAGGTTTAACAGGTTTTCATAGATAATCTCCATAATGTCTCTCCTTTATGTACTATTTTTAGCTGTTATCAAGCCTGTTTATAAGGTAACAAACACCTGAAAAATATTATAACAAGCCTTGTCTGAAAAGTCAAGCAAACCAAGGAAAATATAGCCTTTGAAACTTGTCCTTTTTTGTTTTTTTCTTGACATTTTAGGCACTTTGTATTACAATAAAGGTAAGGAACCTGGTTATATATACCGGTTTACCCGAATCATGGAGGTCTTGAATGATGCAGTACCAAATCGGCTCGAAAGTGGTTTATCCCATGCACGGTGCTGGGGTTATTGAATCAATTGAAGAACGAGAGATTATGGGCGTGAAACAGCTGTATTACATTTTGCGCATTCCCATTGGCAACATGAAGTTGATGATACCCATGGAAACCGCGCAGGAGGTAGGTTTGCGCGATGTAATTGATTCTGCGGAGGCCGATAAGGTTTTGGAAGAATTCCGTACCTGTATTATCAATATGGAAGAAAATTGGAATAAAAGACAGCGTGAAAACTTGTCACGCATTAAAAGCGGCAATATTTATGACGTGGTGTATGTTGTGAAAAATTTAATGCATCGGGATAAAGTGCGCGGTCTGTCTACCAGTGAAAGAAAAATGCTGACAAATGCAAAACAAATTCTTGTCAGCGAACTTGTGGTTGCCAAGGCCCGCAGCCAGCAGGAAATTGAAGCAACCATGGAAGAAATGATTTTAGCAGAGCTTGTTTAATCCATTACCGAGACAATAACCGCCGCAGGCGGATAAGGGGGCGCATGACTGTTGAAAAACACACTGATCGTCCAGATTAACGGACAGGATTACACTCTTGCTTCCGAGGAATCAAGAGAGTACATGTTGGGAATTGCTGATGCGGTTGACCAGACCATGAAAGAAATCAACCAGTTAAGGCCCGACTTAAACACAGCTATGTTAGCCGTTTTGACAGCGCTCAATATAGCTGAGAAAAGCGGTGCATTACAACGTGAAAACGAAAGCTTAAAGCAACAGCTTTCTGCCAGCAACGAGCGTGTTCGCAGGTTGGAAGCGGAACTGCAACGAGGACGCAGATGATAGTAAGAAGCAAAGTATCGTTGTAATAAAGGAGAATTGTATGAAAAAATATGGCATTGCTTTGTGGTTATTGTTTGTTCTGCTTTTAAGCGGCTGTAGCGGTTTGACCGGCGGTCGTGGACCGATTTGGAACGGAAAACAAGATAAGGCTGTTTTGTATTTTGCCAATAAAGAGGGAACCGATCTGATTGCTGTCGACCTGGATGTTCAGGATAAGTCCCAGGAGGAATTACCCGCTTTTATTATGGAAAAACTGTTGGAGGGTCCCGCAGGGACGACTTTTTCCAATCCCATTCGCATTGGAACAAGGCTACTTTCGGCTGACAGAGAAGAGAATTTAGTGACCGTTGATGTATCTAAGGAATTTTACCATGAGGAGAGTATTTATGATGTGTTGGCACAGGCCTCCATCGTTAAATCCTTGTGTTCAATCAGCGGTGTTGACAGTGTTTATATTACCGTAGAGGGACAACCCATGCAGAATGCATCCGGCGAAATGATCGGCATTTTGAAGGAGTCAGAAGTTGTTTTTGATGCGGATGCTTTGATGACGGATGAGTCCAATGTGACGCTGTATTTTTCTGATGCCAATGCAGAGTGCCTGGTGCGTGAAATCAGGCGCATCAGAGTGCCGCGTGGTGAAACAATGGAAAAATTAGTGGTAACAGAATTGATAGATGGCCCGCAATCCTCTTATGCCAGTCGAACTGTTCCGAAGGAAACAAAAATCCGTTCGGTTGAAACAAAAGAAGGGGTTTGCTTTGTTAACCTTTCTTCGGAATTTGTAACGCGTAACAACGTGGGTACCTCGGCGGAAAGGTTGACGGTTTATTCTATTGTTAACAGTCTGACAGAGTTATCCAATGTTGACAGAGTGCAGTTTTTGATTGAAGGCGAAAGAAAAGAAACCTACCATCACATGATTTTCAATGAACCCATTGAACGTGATGTAAGCATGATACAAAAATAGGAAAGGACGATGCAGGCATGATATCAAACGCAAAAAACAGAGAACCCTCCGTCCAAATGGAAGTCCAGAGCGGAAAAGGCAAGCTTGTGCTCGATAAATTGCTCGCGGAGCCCCGAAAGCCTGAAAAAGTCAGAATGTATGCCAAGGCGACCTTAGAGCCCGGCTGCTCAGTTGGCTATCATGTACATACGGCAGAGAGTGAGACGTATTTCATTTTAGCAGGCAAGGGCGCTTATAACGATAATGGAACTATGATTACTGTCGAGGCAGGCGATGTGACCTACACCCCCGACGGAGAAGGCCATGGCCTTGAAAATATTGGGGATACACCTTTGGAATTCATGGCACTGATTGTGCTTGATTAATAGTCTTTTATAAGGATAGGAGAGAGCAAAATGAAATTTACTTTGACAGTACAGGATAAAAACGGTCAGATTCTGGCAAGCCGCGAAGGAACAGATGCTTGTCTCATGGAGTATGCAGCTGAATATAACGAGGGTGACACCTTGGTTTTAGGCTGCTCTGAACCGAACACATATGCAATTTTGCAGCTTGACGATGCCATGGGCGAAGCGTTTGTGTATTTGACAACTGATACACTCGTTTATACCATTCCTTTTAACGAAAAACGTGTTTCTTATTCTCCTCGTGCTTTCATTTTGGACCGCCACGTGCTCAGTGTCCGCAAAGCCACTGAGGCAGAAATTAAAATGCATAAAAATCTGGCTTACAATCCCTACGACCAGCATGGCGACCCGGGATGCTTCCCGCATGCCCATGCCAATGTAGAAACCCGTGGTGAATCTGTTTTTGCGGCTCGTAATGCCATTGACGGTTGCTGCTGTAATGAGGGTCACGGCGCATGGCCTTATGAATCCTGGGGCATCAACATGCAGGACGATGCTGAAATCACTTTGGAATTTGGTCGCACAGTTGAAATTGATAGCATGGTTTTAGTAACGCGTGCCGATTTCCCGCATGATAACTATTGGCAGGAGGTTACCTTTACCTTCTCTGACGGTTCAACCTTAGTGCAACCCCTGGAAAAATCTGTGGCGCCGCATGATATTGCTTTGCCGGAGAAAAAGCAGGTCTCCTGGATTAAGTTAGGCAATTTAATCAAGGACCCAACCGATCCCTCTCCCTTCCCGGCATTAATCCAGTGGAAGGTTTACGGCGTAGAAAAATAAACAAAAAAAGAGATGCAGGAGCTTACGGGACAACCCCGTAAGCTCTTTTCATATTCTGGTGGCTCCTTGCATAGTATGTAAGAAAAGGAGCGATTAAAATGAGAGAATATATAGCGGCATACCAAGGGGCCTGGTGGCATTTTTTTATAAAACCATTTTATGGTTTATGTTTTCGTAAAAAAGAAAACGGACGCTTTCAAAAATTTGAGGTTTTACTGCCGGAGGCATGTGAAGATTTTTGTGTGCTATCAGCAGAGCAGTGTATTCATGTTGTTTGCCAGACAAAAATCGGGAGTATTTTATATTTATGCTTAGATAACGGTGTCTGGCGCAAAACCGTGCTCTTGGAAAGTAAATCCGGAACGGCCTATCCGAAGCATTTTTCACTTATTGCGGTCGGCGGCTTTCTGAATTTGTTTTATACCATACAGTATCAGGAAAAATGGATGCTGGTGCATCAAATTATAGTAGCAGAGGATAAACTGCCGATGGTTGTGGACCGTATTCGCTTTGCCCGGCCGCCTTTTTCTGTTTCTGTGCAACAGGGTACAGATATTTCGGTTCTCTATCAAAATGAGAGCAGCGTAAGTGGCAGCCGATTATATCGATGGTCAGCGAAATTGTTTGGGCATTTTATGCCTGTCAATCCGGCCGTTGGCGGTGAAATCTGCTGTTTTTTGCCGGATCGGGATGGCTGCGTCCATTATGCAGCGTTTCAAGTGGTGGAGGGTATCCGCAATCTTGTTTACTTTACAAAAACCGGTCCAAACTCGTATACAGAGCCGATGACGGTCTATCTGGATTGTCATGAGGACGTCGAGCCGATTTTCTGTCGGGATGGCAACCGTCTGTGCCTGGTGTGGCAGGAGGCAGGATGCATTTTGTCATCCTACCGGACAGAGGGCGAGGGCGCCTGGTCGAGACCAACGCGGTATATGGTGCCGGGAGGGTGTCAGGCTGTTCAATATGGAATCAGCCAGAATGGACAGATGTATAAAGCATATGGTTACGCAAAAGAACAGGACATCATTTTCCATGGAGCACCACAGCTTTCTGAGCCTGTTAAACAAGGATCCCAACGCGTCATGCGGCCGGAAGGGTATGAGGTCGAGGAATTTGCAAAAGAAAACGGTGTGGCAGGTATAGAGGAGCCGGTATCAACTGTCAATCCCATTGTAAGTCAGTTGCGAACGGAGTTGAGCCATCTGAAAGAACAACTGTATCTGTTAAAGGAAGAGTTTATTGCTATTAAGGATGTTATCACGAATATTACGGAACATAAAAAAAGCAACGTTGCAGAGGAAGAAGATGTTGATACCGTTTTGTTAGAGAACAACGCCTGTGAATTACAAGAAGACCCCTTTTAAGGAGTAACTGTGTTATGAATCGTATGGATAGAAGGAGAGACGTGTGTCATAAGAGGCATAGTTTGCACGTGCTGCAACTTTATAAAAAAATTTCAAAAAAAGTATTAAAAAAGTGTTGACAAAGGTTTCAAAAGGTGCTATAATAAAATTCCGTGCTGAAACGATGCACAAAAAGAACCTTGAAAATTGAACAGAGCAGGCTCTAATAAATTACTTTGAGTAATTTTGGATAATGAGAAAACAAGAAGTCAGTGATGACTTGAACAGGATTTTAAGTCCATATTGGATTTAAGATA
>SVJS01000006.1 GCA_015068855.1 Oscillospiraceae bacterium
CAAAAGCATTCCCTATTATATGGGCATATGCACTTTTATAGGTTTGAAAGTTTCGTTCGAGAAGGCGCTTGTTTGATCTAACGAATACCAACACAATAGAACAAAGTATACACAACAGCTTTAAAAGATTTTCAGTATACGCCGTACCCAGCAAAAATACATCATATAGATATATCGACACAACCGCAATAGCACAAATAACCAAAACACTAATATTTATGTATCTTTTTTTCACACTATCATTTCCTTTCGCCACAATTCGACTTTTGTCAAGTCAGGATCAAAACTTCAAAATGCCAGAAGAATCTGCCAGAATGCAAGGAGAAGGCCCAAAACAGTGAGTATCGTAACCAGCAGATTGTTGCGTTCTGAATAAACAAGTGTCAAATCTCCCTCCAGGAGCTCTAAAAGGTACTTGACTTGGTCGACAATCGGTGCAATATGTTGGCTGACCAAAAGCATGGCACTCAATTCTCCGATTTCCGAAATTTCTGTGCGCTCGACTTTTTCCAAAACCTTAATTATTTTTCTTCTTAATTCTCGTGTTGCACTGATTCTCCGATAATAGGAAGAGAATTTTTTCTTGCTATGTTCCGTCTGGAATGTCAAAACTTCATTAATCAACGCTTTGAGCATCATAACAAATTCAACAGAAAATAAAATTCCATGATTTACTGTAAGCGGGCATTCTCCCATGTAAAAATACGGATCGCAACCGCCATATATCTGTGTGCCGAACTGTGTCTGTCTTTTAAGATAGGCTTCATGTCGCGGGGTATTTAATAAATTGAGGAACAAAAATGCCTGTCTTGAAGCATAGATGCGAATAAAATCTCGACTCCCCCACGAGCTTTCAAGACGCTCTTGCACCAGGTGCTCCGGAACAAACTCATAACCCTCATCTCCGCTTAAAATTCCATATAAAAGACCCGGCTCCTCCTTTTCAAGGACATCAATGTCAGTATAATCCCCGAGTTTTGTAATCTCACACAAATAGCTGATTTCCACATGCTCAGAAAGCCCGAGCGCCACTCTCATCTTTTCTGCAAGTTCAGAACACGAATAGGTTTCATCTGCAAATTTATATTTTTTATTGACACCGGATTGACGAATCGCAATGACCTTGTCTGCCGTGGTGTCAGAAAGCGAGTAATGAAAGGATATAGAGATAATATCTGACTCCTCAAAATAAGAAAGCAAGACACACCAACCCGAAAAACCGGCTGCTTCAAGGTCCGGACATAAATCATTGATAAAGAAGCGACAGACCCGATAGGTTTGTCCTCCCCCGTGCAAAAATCGTTCTGCCGTCTGCATGTCTTTTATGTAGGCGTCATCCGTTTCCATGGAAAGATCATATTGCACGGAATAAGGGAACAAATTTCTAACCTTTCCTGCAAAATCTTCACTATTTTCATATGATGCAGAGGTATAATAAAATGCGTGGGAAATATTTGCATTTATACTATGAGACATATCGTTTCTCCCTTTCTTATCTTTGCGTATCTTTATTTTTTACATTTACACAAGGAGGGCTATGAATTGAGTTTACTTTGCAAACTCATTATATCACGCCCGGCTTTTTATGGCAATAATTGTTACAAAAATGATATAAAAAAAGACCCGAATAAACGGGTCTTTTCATTATGTATAGCGAAAATTAGCAAATGCCTTGTGCCATCATGGCTTCCGCAATCTTCTTAAAGCCTGCGATGTTAGCACCGGCTACCAGATTGTAACCCAGGCCGTATTCTTCGGATGCAGCAGCAGCATTGTCGTGAATACCAACCATAATGGTTTCAAGCTGGGCATAAACCTGTTCAGGAGAGAAAACAGTGTGACCTGCATTCTGACCCATTTCGATGCAAGAGCAAGCAACGCCACCGGCATTAGCAGCCTTGGAAGGACCAATGACAACGCCGTTATCAGCAAGATAAGCCATAGCATCGTTGGTGGTGGGCATGTTAGAACCTTCGCAAAGGAACTTACAGCCGTTCTTAACCATCAGTTCTGCTTCCTTCATGGTGATTTCGTTCTGCGTTGCACAAGGAATATATAAATCAGCTTTAACACCCCAGGGTTTTTCGCCGGGGAAGAATTTTGCACCCTTGAACTTGTCGGCATAAGGAGCGCAGATGTTCTTGCCGGAGGAACGGAGTTCGAGCATAAAGTCTTCTTTCTCGCCTGCGGTAACACCGTCGGGATCATAAATGTAACCATCAGGACCGGAAATGGTAACAACCTTGGCACCCAGCTCGTTCAGCTTGCGAACAGTACCCCAGGCAACGTTACCGAAACCGGAAACAACAACTTCTTTGCCTGCCAGCTTTTCGCCAAAATGCGCCAGCATTTCTCTTGCAAAGAAGACAATACCATAACCGGTTGCCTCTGTTCTGCCGTTCAAGCCGCCATAAGGCAGGCCCTTACCGGTCAAAACGCCTTCATAAGCATTTCTTAATCTCTTATACTGACCAAACAGATAACCGATTTCTCTTGCGCCAACACCCAAGTCACCGGCAGGAACGTCGGTTTCAGGGCCAATGTGACGATAGAGTTCTGTCATAAAGCTCTGGCAGAAACGCATGATTTCCGCATCACTCTTGCCGCTGGGATCAAAGTCAGCGCCACCCTTACCACCGCCAATGGGAAGACCGGTCAAGCTGTTTTTGAAAATCTGTTCAAAGCCCAAGAACTTAATGATACCGGAATATACGTTGGGAGCAAAACGCAGACCGCCCTTATAAGGACCGATAGCGCTATTAAACTGAATTCTGAAACCACGGTTAACCTGAACCTTGCCGTTATCGTCAACCCAGGGAACTCTAAACCAAATCTGTCTCTCCGGCTCAACAATTCTTTCAAGCAGAGCAGCTGCTTCATACTGCGGGTTTTTATCCAGAACCGGTTTAATGGATTCTAAAACCTCTGTTACCGCCTGAATAAACTCAGGCTCATTGGAGTTTTTTCTTTTTAATTCATCCAAAACTCTTTCTACATAAGACATGTTTCATACTCCCCTTCTTAGTAAATACTGTATAATTATACCATAAAACATGAAAAAACGCAATAATATGACATAAATTTTTTTCAGTTATATGTTATAAGCTTTATATACTATATGCATCTTTTTTTCGTATAATCAAAACAAAAACGACCCAAAATGATGCTTTTGGGTCGTTTTTATGTCATGCACACATTCTGTTTGTCAGCAAAACGTTTTACATAATGTCTTCAATAAAATATGCATTGGTTTCTGCAAAATTCCCTTCTCTATCAAGCACCGTAATGCGGAAATATTTTTCATTTCCGTTAATCCGGAACGTTGCCTCATTCACAAAGGACTGTCCTGCCTCCGGGCTAACGAGAACCTGTTTCCTGATACCGGTGGATAGTAAAATTTTCTTTGCATCACAGCAGCGAATATGCACCTCGCCGTTTTCATACCACAGTTCCTTTATTTCGGGCCCCGTAGAGGAATAGAAAGAACCCCGTGCAATAGCATCTGCTATGTGCTTATAGTCCAGTTTTTCCGCTTTAACCATAATATGGCCGCCGCAAGCATCAAGAGTGCTATGGTTATCATCTGCCGCAATGCAATAAATCTTTTTCCCTAAACGCAGCATTTCATCATATACCTGCGGATTATAATCTAAAAAGCCCATCGAAACGCTGCCGGTGTTATAGATTTCCATAGCATGCATCCCGTTATACTGCGAGTACCGTTCATAGGTTTCCATTGACCATCTTGGATGGTTATAGGTCACAAAAAACCCATTTTCCCTGCCCACGCGCATCATATCGGAAATTCGCTCGGGAGTATATCTGCGGACATAATCCGGCTTTGATTCATCAAATTTTACCTGACCCTTATAATCAAGGGAGTTCCCAAGACCCACATATTGATTGCGATGCCAAAGCGGATGATTTTCAACGGTCTCAGAAAGTGCCACAAAACAAATATGGCAGGTGGATGTTTCCTCCCACACTTCTTTATTAGGCTCATTAATTTCCACCTCAAAGCCGTTTAAGGCAAGAAAATTGTCGTCCGTTAACTCATTATGCGTAATAAAGATATCGTGTTCTGTAAAGGCAACGACAGAATATCCATGCGCTAGGTAGTATTCCTTCACTTCCAGAGGAGACATTTGTCCATCGGACAAATTGGTATGGCAGTGTAAATTCGTTTTATAGAAAGCCCCTGTTTTGGGCAGTAAATATTGTCTTTTGCTCTCCATGTTTCTCGCTCTCTTCCCTTACTCTCCCTTGATTTCAATAATCTTTTGCGGGCACTTCTCTGCACACAATCCGCAATTGGAGCAAAGTTCATAGTTGATGACTGCCAAATTATCCTTAACTGAAATTGCCTGTTTCGGGCAAACTTTTTCGCAAATTTTACAACCGATGCAGCCCGTACGGCAGGCTTCCTTTTGCACGGCGCCACGTTCTTTGGAACGGCACAGCACATGTGCCCTCTGGTCTGCCGGCACGAGCGAAATGATGTTACGGGGACAAACTGCCACGCAGCTTCCGCAAGCGGTG
Organism: Oscillospiraceae bacterium; assembly: GCA_015068855.1. Classification (GTDB taxonomy): domain Bacteria; phylum Bacillota; class Clostridia; order UBA1381; family UBA9506; genus UMGS755. The sequence continues at coordinate 4,540 of SVJS01000006.1, forward strand.
CACTTGTCTGCGCTGACCTTAGCCACGCCGTTTTCCATAGAGAGCGCATCAAAACGGCAAGCTGAAACACAAGTGCCGTAACCAAGGCAGCCATAGAGGCAGGCCTTGCTGCCACCGGCATAGCGATTGGCAGCGCGGCAATCTAAAATGCCGTCATAATTGCATTTTTCATTCACAACATCCAAATTGCCACCACATAAAACCTTTGCAACACGTTTGACCGTCTGCTCCCCTTCAAGACCCATCATCTCAAGGATTGCGCCTCGTTCTTCATCTTTCAAAACAGCGCAGCCCGAAGGCATGGCTTTACCCTCTGCCAAAGCCTCCGCCATGGCAGCACACCCTGCAAAGCCGCATCCGCCGCAATTTGCACCGGGAAGCAGAGATGCTATTTTTTCAACACGAATATCCGTCTCTACGGAAAAGAACTTTGCAGCAATACCCAAAAGGGCACCAAAAATAAGTCCCAGGCCACCAAGGGCCAAAACAGACTGTACTATTTCCATATGAATTTACCCTCCCGTTTCACAATACTGAGGTTAATCCTGTAATTTACAGTTTTAATCCCTGAAATCCCAAAAAGGCCATGGCTATCAGCCCTGCTGTTACCAATGCAATAGGAAATCCCTGCATGGCTTTCGGGATGTTTGAGGTTTCCAGCCGTTCTCTCACACCGGCAAACAAAACGATAGCAAGCATAAATGAAAGGCCACCGGAAAAACCGTAGACAACAGAATATATAAAATTATGTTGTTCTGTAATGTTTAAGAGGGCAACACCCAAAACAGCGCAGTTCGTCGTAATGAGAGGCAGGTAAATGCCCAGGCTGTTATAAAGTGCAGGGGAAAATTTTTGAATGACCATTTCCACAAACTGCACCAAAACGGCAATAACAAGAATGAAGGCAACCGTTTGCATATATTCAAGCTGCAACGGGTTCAGAATATACACCTGAACCAGATAGGTTGCAGCCGAGGCAACGGTCATAACAAATGTAACCGCAAGGCTCATACCGATCGCCGTGCTTATATTTTTAGAAACACCCAAAAACGGGCAACAGCCTAAAAACTTAACCAACACAAAGTTATTCACTAAAATCGTGGTTACACTCAACAAAATCAAATCAATGATCATTGTGTTTGGCCTCCTTTCTGCCTGTTAACCATTGTTTAATACCAATAAGCAGACCAAGGACAATGAAAGCTCCCGGCGGCAAAATCAGCATGGTTGCCGGCTGAAAACCGCTGCCTAAAACAGCATAACCTAACAAAGTGCCATTCCCTAAGAGCTCACGAATGGCAGAAATTAAGACTAATGCCATGGTAAAACCAAGGCCCATGCCCAAGCCATCCAAAGCCGATTTTCCTACCGTGTTTTTAGAGGCAAAGGCCTCTGCTCTTGCCAAAATAATGCAGTTAACAACAATCAACGGAATGAAAAGACCCAAAGACTTGCTGATAGCAGGCAAATAGGCCGCCAGCAGCATTTCAATCATGGAAACGAAGCCTGCAATAACTACAATGTAGGAAGCAATGCGGATTTTATTCGGCACGAACCGTCGGATTAAGGAAATGACAACATTGGAACAAATCAAGACCGCCGTAGCGGAAAGCCCCATGCCCAAGCCGTTGGCAACACCTGTTGTAACCGCCAAAGTCGGGCACATGCCCAGCAGCTGAACAAAAGTCGGATTGTCTGCAAAAAGGCCTTTTTTCACCACATCTACTGATTTCATCGATGCGCCCTCCTTTTTATCAACTGAACGGTTTCTCTTGCTGCATATACGCCGTCCCTGACAGCAGCAGAACTGATTGTCGCACCGCTGACAGCAACAATTTCTTCATCGCTTGCTTTGCTGCCTTTAACAAGATTTAGGCTGGCGCCACCGCTTTGGCCGATAAACTGGCCAAGAAAGCTTTCCTCCTGTGTTTTTGCGCCAAGACCGGGGGTTTCCGACATGGAAACAATGGTAACTCCCGCAATTTCGCCATTGGGCAAAACACCAACCATCATATCAATGAGGCCACCAAAGCCATTTTGGGAAACCTGCACGCAATAGCCCACCGTTTTGTTATCTTTTTCCCCTGCATAAACAGAAGTAATTCCCGCAGGATATACCTCCGTCAGCTCATGAAAAGACTCTGCCTGGGATAAAACCATTTGTCTTGCTTGCAGCTTCTCCCTTTCTGTGTTTTGCAAAATGGTATCTTTTGTGAGCATATTAACGCTGGCAAGCAGCAAAGCAACAACAGCTGCAATCACAAACAAAACGCCGGACAGGATAAAGATATTTTCTTTTTTCTGCATAACAATCACTCCTTATCAGGCATTCTTTTTGTGACCATACGGCTTTTCGTGACACCATGTATCTATGAGAGGCGTTACAACATTCATCAACAAAATGGCATAGCTAACGCCCTCGGCATAGCCGCCGAAACGGCGTATAAAGAACGTAAGCAAACCACAACCAATACCCATAAGGATTTGTCCAAACGGTGTAACGGGAGAGGTCACATAATCCGTTGCCATGAAAAAGGCACCGAGCATCAAACCACCGGAAAAAAGCTGGTAGAAAACAGCTGTAGCCGGGTCCATGCCGGGCTTACCAAAGAACCACGTAAGCAGTGCAACGCTGCCTAAATAGGCAAGCGGAATTCTGACGCTGATAACACGACGGCCAATCAGATAGAGGCCACCCAGCAGCAAGGCAAGCGCCGACGTTTCACCGATACACCCTGCAATATTCCCAAAAAACATCTGGGAGAGAGCGGGCAAGCGCGTCAGGTCTTCTCCGCTTTTTAAGATAGCCAGCGGTGTAGCTGAACTGATAACGTCTGTGGCTCCAAACAGACCGCCGGAAAACGGTTCTGTAAAGCCGGACATCAAAAGCGGCCAGGAAACAGACAAAAAGACACGACCTGCAAGAGCCGGATTCATAAAATTAGAGCCAATCCCGCCAAATAACTCCTTAGTAATGATAATAGCAACAAAAGCCCCGATAATTGTCATCCACCATGGTGCTGTCGGCGGCAAATTCAAAGCCAGCAAAAGGCCTGTCACGGCTGCGCTGCCATCTTTAATGCGAACGCTTTGCCCGGTCAGTTTCTGCCACAGAAATTCAAAACAGATGCAGGCCGAAACGCTAACCAGCATAAGACACAATGCACGGATACCGAAAAATAAAATCGCACAAAAGCACGCCGGCACAAGGGCAATTAAAACATCCCGCATGATATGCGAGGTCGTATGTTTGCTGCGGATATGAGGTGATGAGGAAATCATCACTTGTGATTTTTTCATCCCATTTCTTCCTTTCTCCTAGTCATCAGAACTTTCCTGCCCGTTTCATACAATCCTTGCCTAAACGAATGGATTGAACCAAATGTCGTTTAGCCGGACAAACATAGCTGCAACTGCCACATTCGATACAATCCCGAATATTCTCTTTATGGCACAGCTCCCAATTTTCCTTTTGAATATAAGCATTTAAGAACAATGGTCTGAGACCGATGGGGCAAGCCGAAACGCACCGTCCGCAACGAATGCACGGCGACTCTTTTCCTGTGTTTGCTTCCTCGGCTGTCATAAGCAACAGAGCCGATGTGCCTTTAACAACCGGCACATCCAGAGAATAACATGCCGTGCCCATCATGGGGCCACCCATCAGGATTTTACCAAGCGGCTCCAAAACACCGCCTGCCGCCTCAACAATATGGCTAAACGGCGTTCCCATTCGAACCAAAAAATTCCCCGGTTCACAAACAGCATGGCCCGAAACGGTTACGACACGTTCATACAACGGTTTTCCCTCTAAAACGGCTTTCGCAATAGAAAGAACTGTATCGATATTCAACACAAGGCAGCCCACATCCATGGGCAAACCACCGCTTGGAACCTCGCGGCCTGTCACCGCTGAAATTAACTGTTTTTCAGACCCCTGCGGATATTTTGTCTTTAAGGTTTCAACACGAATGCCGGCCTGCTCTTCCGCGGCCCTGGTCAGCGCTTCTATGGCATCGGGCTTATTATCCTCTACCGCGATATGCGCTGACGCTTTGGGAAATAAATGCATTAAAACGGAAAGACCCTTTATAATGTCATCAGGCATTTCAACCATAACACGATGGTCAGAGGTTAAATACGGCTCGCACTCTGCCCCGTTTACGATCACATAGTCAATCGGTTTATCAGCAGGCGGCGACAATTTGACATGCGTCGGAAATCCGGCTCCGCCCATGCCGACAATCCCGGCATCCCGGATGATACCGATAATTTCATCCTGCGTCATGTTATGCAGGCTTCTGTGCACAAGTGGCTCTGCCGGCGTATCCAGACCGTCATTTTCAATGACAATCATGGTTTGCTTGGTTCCGTTTGGATGCAAATACTGTCCGATATCCTGCACAATCCCCGAAACCGAAGCATGGACAGGCGCCGTCATCATGCCGGCGGTATCTGCAATCACCTGCCCCATCAGCACAGAATCTCCCGGTTTAACCACGGGTTCTGCCGGTTTCCCGATATGCTGCTGCAAGGGAAAATATAACAGTTTCGGCGCCGGAAGCTTGCGGATTGCTTTGTCTTTTGTTTGCTCCTTGTAATCGTGCGGATGAATGCCGCGCTTACAGGTCAATTTTCCCATCAAAATCCCTCTCATTCTTTAGGAGATTCATGTAATCAAATGAGATACGAATCAACAATTCGGCACATTGCATCAAACTGCTGTTCCATGGATTTCAAAAGTGCAATTTGACAACGTGCACGTTCTAAATTATGTTTAGGTCTGTGAATTTGAAAATAAACATCGCCTTGCAGATAGTCAGTTAAAAAGCGTACTGCATTCTCCAAGGTCATCATTGTCGCACCATGAGGCAAATACCGAGTCTCTGTTTCCGTTAAGTCAGCTTTAACCTCAGACAAAAAACCATGGGCAAACTGCTCATATAACTCCATGTCAAGGCCGACCTTTGACAAATCCCGTTCGTCCTCGGCTGCGGTATTGGCAGAATACCGTATCGCATCACCGAAATCGTAGGCCGCAAGGCCCGGCATAACAGTATCCAGATCAATGACACAAAGAGCATCATTGGTTACATCATCTATCAGGATGTTATTAACCTTAGTGTCGTTATGCGTAACACGAAGCGGCAATGCGCCTCTCTCAATCATGCGAACAAATGTGGTTGCAAACTCTTTTCGCTCTTCAAAAAAGGAAAGTTCCTCCCGGACCTCCGCCACACGACCCACGGCATCCTCTTCAGCTGCCAAAAAGAGGGCTTTCATTCTCATCTCGGTGTTGTGAAAATTGGGAATGGTTTCATGCAAAGAATCCATGGGAAAGCCGGCCAGCATCTTCTGAAAACGACCAAAGCCCACGCCTGCGTTATACATCTGAATGGGTTCTTCAATCTGGTCATAGCTTTTAACGTTATCTATGTAACCGTACATGCGCCAGCATTGACCAATGGCATCCCGATACAGCGATGCCCCTGTCTTAGTCAGCACAACAGACAGGCATTCACGATCCACATCGCCGCCGTTTTCTTTGATTTTGCCTTGAATGTGGTTTGTAACCGCAACAATGTTGTCCATCAAAAGGTCCGGCTTGCGGAACACGTTGGTGTTAATGGTTTGCAACGTGTATTGCTTGCCGTCATTCATGATGATACGATACGTGGTATTAATGTGGCCACGGACAATCGGTAAAATCTTGTTTGCCTCTCCGTTTAGTACAAATTGCCCGATGACGTGTTTAATATGCTCCACGAGCGCAACCTCCTCGCGTTTATATGTTTTTGTTTTGAAAATAGTCATAAATTTGTATAATATACTGAGTTCATTATAAAATAAAAAAAATTAAATAGCAAGGATAATTATTTTTTTAACATTCTTTTTATATTAACACAATAAAATAAGTAAAAAGTTTTGACATTGACCATGAAAAATAGTATAATAAACGCAAGAACGCCAAAAGGAGAAAGCAAATGCCTAAGGATCAAATTTACATTAAAGGTGCCAAGGAACACAACCTTAAAAACATCAGTGTCAGCATCCCCCGCGATAAGCTTGTTGTGTTAACAGGTTTGTCCGGCTCCGGAAAATCCTCCCTGGCCTTTGATACCATTTACGCTGAGGGACAACGTCGCTACATGGAGTCCTTGTCTTCTTATGCCCGTCAGTTCCTGGGCATGATGGAAAAACCCGACGTTGAGCTGATTGACGGTCTTTCTCCTGCCATCAGTATAGATCAGAAAACAACGAATAAAAATCCCCGTTCAACCGTTGGAACCGTTACGGAGATTTATGACTATCTCCGTTTGTTATATGCCCGCATCGGTATTCCCCATTGTCCGAAATGCGGAAAAGAAATTAAAAAACAAACCGTTGACCAGATTGTTGACCAGGTTTTACTCTTGGAATCCGGCACAAAATTTCAGATTTTAGCCCCCGTCATCCGCGGTAAAAAAGGCGAACATCAAAAGCTGTTTGAGGATGCCAAACGCAGCGGTTATGTGCGCGTTCGGGCTGATGGCATCATTTACGATTTATCAGAGAGCATCAGCCTTGAAAAAAACAAAAAACACAACGTGGAAATTGTGATCGACAGACTTGTCGCAGGCGGTGACCACAAAAAGCGTCTGGCCGATTCCATCGAAACCGCTTTGAGGTTGGCTGACGGGCTTGTTATGGTTGATGTGATCGGTGGGGAGCCGCTTCTGTTTAGCGAAAACTATGCCTGTGATGATTGCGGCATCAATTTTGAAGAATTAGAGCCCCGCATGTTTTCCTTTAACAGTCCTTTTGGTGCTTGCCCGCATTGTGCCGGTCTTGGTAACCAAATGAAAATTGACCCTGAACTTGTTATCAACTTCAAAAAATCTTTGAATGAGGGTGCTGTTTCCGCTATCGGATGGGGCAACGCCGATAATACGGAAAGTGTTTCCTACATGTATTTCACCGCCTTAGCCGACCGCTATAGTTTTTCACTGGATACACCCCTTTGTGACTTGCCCGATGAAATTGTTGATATTTTACTCTATGGCACACGGGGAGAAAAGCTAAATCTTTCCTACGAACGCTCCTACGGAACCGCCAATTACAGAGCTGCCTTTGAGGGCATCATTAACAACTTAGAGCGTCGTTACAGTGAAACAAGCAGCGAATTTATGAAAGCAGAATATGAAAAGATGATGAGCTTCACAGAGTGTCCCGTCTGCCATGGAAAGCGCTTAAAGCCTGAGCCTTTGGCAGTAACTGTGGGCGATCTAAATATTTGGGAGTTATGTCAGCTTTCCGTTCGTGAGTGCCTACGGTTTTTTGAAAATTTGACTCTGACTGACCGGGAAACCGCCATCGCCCGCTTGATTTTGAAAGAAATCAAAGAGCGTTTGGGCTTTTTGGTGGATGTGGGCCTTGAATATCTCTCGCTGAGCCGCTCAGCCGGAACTCTCTCCGGTGGCGAGGCGCAACGCATTCGCCTGGCTACACAAATCGGTTCCAGCCTGATGGGTGTTCTGTATATCCTGGACGAGCCCTCTATCGGTCTCCACCAGCGTGATAACGATAAGCTGCTCGCCACCTTAAAGCAATTACGCGATTTAGGGAACACCTTAATTGTTGTTGAACACGATGCCGATACCATGATGGCCGCTGACTATATCGTCGATATCGGCCCCGGTGCCGGTGTTCACGGCGGCGAAGTTGTTGCAAGCGGCACTGTAGAAGAAATTATGGCCTGCGAGCAATCCCTGACGGGGCAATATTTAAGCGGCAAAAAAGAAATTCCCGTCCCCACGGTTCGCCGCAAAGGCAACGGTCACAAGCTTTCGGTTAAAGGTGCCGCACAAAATAACCTGAAGCAGATTGATGTGGACATTCCTTTGGGAACGTTTTGCGTTGTCACAGGCGTTTCAGGTTCCGGTAAATCCTCCCTTGTCAACGAAATTGTTTATAAGTACCTGGCCCGCGAGCTCAACCGTGCTCACGTGATTCCGGGCAAGGTGAAAACCATTCAAGGTCTGGAATATTTAGATAAGGTCATTGATATTGACCAATCCCCTATCGGTCGCACACCCCGCTCCAATCCGGCTACCTATACGGGTTTGTTCGGCGACATCCGTGATGTGTTTGCCGCAACAACTGAATCCAAGATGCGTGGCTATAAGCCGGGCCGTTTCAGCTTCAACGTTAAGGGCGGTCGCTGCGAGGCCTGCTCCGGCGACGGTATCATTAAAATTGAGATGCATTTTCTGCCCGATGTCTATGTGCCCTGCGAGGTTTGTAAGGGCATGCGTTATAATCGTGAAACCTTAGACGTAAGATATAAAGGCAAGAACATTTATGATGTTTTGGAAATGACAGCAGAAGAAGGTCTTGACTTTTTCAAAAACATGCCGCGCCTTGCCCGCAAACTCCAAACCCTTTGCGACGTTGGACTGTCCTATGTCAAAATCGGTCAGCCGTCAACTCAATTGTCCGGTGGCGAAGCGCAGCGAGTTAAGCTGGCGACAGAGCTGTCAAAACGCAGCACGGGTAAAACGATTTACATTTTGGATGAGCCAACAACCGGTCTGCACACGGCTGATGTTCACAAGCTTTTGGAAGTCTTGCAACGTTTGGTTGATGCCGGCAATACCGTTCTGGTTATCGAGCATAATCTGGATGTGATTAAATGTGCGGACTATATTATTGATTTAGGTCCCGAAGGCGGCACAGGTGGTGGTCAGGTTGTTGCCACGGGCACGCCGGAGGAAATCTGTGAGTGTCCCGAGTCCTACACAGGCCATTATTTGAAACGCGAACTGTCTAAGCATTTTAAGAAATAAAGAGGACATTGTTATGAAGACAAAAAAAGCAAATAACGCTCCTTTCGTCAGTTGTATTGTTGCCGCCGGCGGCCGTGGAAGCCGTATGGGGGCAGACATTAACAAAATCTTTTTAGAATACGGCGAAATGCCTGTTTTAGCGCACACGCTTTTAGCGCTCGAACACTCTCCCGTCATTTCTGAAATTGTTATCGTTGCCGCCGAGCCGGATATGCTGGGCTGCAAGGATATCGCTGAGGCGTATGGCATCAAAAAACTGTCTGCCATCACAGTCGGCGGCGCTGAGCGGCAGGATTCGGTGCGAAACGGCCTATCTGCCATTTCCTCTGAGGCGGACATTGTTTTGATTCATGACGCTGCCCGTCCCCTGGTAACGGGCAAGGTGCTCGCTGAGGTTGTGGATGCTGTTTGCGAGGTGGGCGCTGCCGCAACAGGAGTGGCTTGCAAGAACACCTTAAAAGTTGCTGACGAAAACGGCTTTATCATTAACACCCCTGACCGTAGCCATATGTTTGAAATTCAGACGCCGCAGGGGTTTACTCCGGACTTAATTCGGGAAGCGCACAGACAGGCACAGGCAGACGGTATTATCGGCACAGATGATTGCTTTTTGGTCGAGCGACTGAATAAGCCCGTTCAGATTGTACCGGGCGATTACCGGAACATCAAAATCACAACCCCTGAGGATTTATGTTTAGCTGAGCAGTACATGATTTTGCAAGCAGAAGAAAAGGAGAATGCATGATGGATATTCGAATTGGACATGGTTATGATGCCCACCGCTTTACTGAGGGCAGACCGCTGATTATAGGTGGCGTTACAATCCCTTATGAAAAAGGACTGTTAGGTCACTCTGATGCCGATGTTCTCCTGCATGCTTTAATGGATTCCATGCTGGGTGCGCTGGCCTTAGGCGACATCGGGAAGCATTTTCCCGATACGGACAATGCCTACTTAGGTGCTGACAGCACCGAGCTTTTGCGCCATGTAAACCGCATGATCCATGAGCATGGCTATGTTCTTTCTAACGCAGATATTACGATTTTAGCACAGGCACCGAAGCTTGCCCCCCATATCCTCTCCATGCGAGAAACGATTGCAGGCGTTTTGAACGTCCCTCTCTCCGCCATTTCCGTAAAGGCCTCCACAACCGAGAAAATGGGCTTTGAGGGTCGTTTGGAGGGCATGAGTTGTCATGCCGTTTGTTGTTTGAAAAATTTGTCTTAACACTTGCTATTTTTGTCTATATTTGATATACTATATATTTGTACGGGCGCTACATGCAAGTCCGCACTCTTTCTATGAAGAAGATGCTATGGATTCAGATTTTGTATAAGCGGAGGGAATGCCTTTGTTCAGCAACATGAAAAGCGATATCAGAGCCATTCGGGAACGTGATCCGGCTGCCAGAAACTCTTTGGAAGTTTTCTTGATGTATTCCGGTTTTCACGCTATCTGTTGGCATCGCCTTGCCCATCGTTTATATAAACTCAGGCTCTTTGGTCTGGCCAGATTCATTTCCCAGGCCAACCGCTTTTTTACCGGCATTGAAATCCACCCCGGCGCCACCATCGGTCGTGGCCTCTTCATTGACCACGGCATGGGGGTTGTCATCGGTGAAACCACAGAAATTGGTGATAACTGCACCTTATATCAGGGTGTGACCTTAGGCGGTACCGGAAAAGAAAGCGGCAAGCGCCACCCTACCTTGGGAAACAACGTCATGGTGGGAAGCGGTGCCAAAATTTTAGGTCCCTTTAAGGTTGGCGATAATTCAAAAATTGCAGCCGGTGCTGTTGTTTTGAGTGAGGTCCCGCCGAATTCAACCTGCGTCGGTGTTCCGGCGCGAATCATTAAGATTAACGATAAACGGGTCAGTGATTTAGACCAGATACATATTCCCGACCCGGTTTCTCAGGAGCTTTGTCGCCTGCAAGCCCGTTTGGACAAACTGGAAAAGAAACTGGCCGAAGAAGCCGCAAAGCCCGACAATATTGACTAAAAAAGGATGATGTAGCCAATGAAGATTTATAATACCATGACCCGCAAAAAAGAAGAATTTGTGCCCTTAGTGCCCGGAGAAGTTAAAATGTATTCCTGCGGTCCTACGGTTTACAATTTCTTTCATATCGGCAACGCCCGTCCCTTTATTATTTTTGACACACTTCGCCGCTATTTTGAATATCTGGGCAACAAAGTTACCTTTGTTCAGAATTTTACGGACATTGACGATAAAATGATTAAAAACGCCAACGAGCAAGGCGTTACGGTTCGCGAACTGGCTGACCGTTTTATTGCTGAATATTTTCAGGATGCAAAGGGATTATCTATTCGCGAAGCCACCATTCATCCCCGCGCAACCGATAACATTGATGCTATTATTAAAACCATTGAAGCCTTAATTGAAAAAGGCTATGCATACGAAGCAGAAGGCGATGTTTATTTTGAAACTGCCCGTTTTGCTGAATATGGCAAACTGTCCGGCCAGCCCTTGGAAGAGCTTGCTGCCGGCGCCCGTATCGGCGTTGACGAACGCAAGAAAAATCCCATGGACTTTGCGCTTTGGAAAAATAAGAAAGAGGGCGAACCGGCCTGGAAAAGCCCCTGGGGCGAAGGCCGTCCCGGTTGGCATATCGAATGCTCCGCCATGGTTAACCGCTATTTAGGCGAAACCATCGACATTCATTCCGGCGGACAGGATTTGATTTTCCCGCATCACGAAAACGAAATTGCGCAGAGCGAATGTGCCACAGGCAAGCCCTTTGCCCGTTATTGGATGCACAATGGCTACATTAACGTTAACAACGAAAAAATGGCTAAGTCCAAAGGCAATTTCTTTACCGTTCGTGATGTTGCTGCTAAATACGACTATGAGGTTATCCGCTTCTTTATGCTGAGCGCACATTATCGCAGCGCTATCAATTTCTCTGATGAGCTGCTGCATCAGTCTGAGACAGGCCTGGAACGTTTATATACTTGCTTATACAACTTAGAGTTTATGCAGGCCAAGGCACAAAAGAAAGCAATCACACCGGACGAAGAAGCTCTGCTTGCCCGTCTGGATACATTCAAGACACAATTTTGCGATGCCATGGATGATGACTTAAACACAGCAGATGCCATTGCCGCTTTATTTGACATGGCTCGTTTTATTAACTCCAACGTGACAGCTGAAAGTGCACCTGCCCTGATTGAGGCTGCCCTGACAAAGTTCCGTGAACTGGGTTCTGTTTTAGGTATTCTCTACAAAGAACAGGAAGACAGTGTCAGCGACGAGGTTAAGGCATTGCTCCAAAAACGTAAGGAAGCCCGCCAGAATAAAGACTGGGCCCTGTCTGACCAAATCCGTGATGAGCTCAAGGCCATGGGCGTTGAAGTTTTGGATACCCGTCAAGGCATGAAGCTTAACATTAAGAGGCACGCTGATGCATAAGCCGTTTTTTGAAAGTCTGGACCCCCAGACTGCCGGCACATACTCTCCCCTTGCCTTAGCTTTTGTGGGAGATGCCGTTTATGAGCAATTTATCCGCACAAAAATTCTGTTGATGGCTAACACCTCCGCCAACAAATTACATCATCGGGCGGTTCATTTTGTAAAAGCCTCTGCACAGAGTTTAGCTGCAAAAACCCTGCTCCCCATTCTGACTGAAACGGAAGAAGCTATTTTCAAGCGCGGTCGCAACGCGCACTCTGCTTCCGTTCCCAAAAATGCGGATGTAACAGAATACCGAATGGCAACCGGTTTTGAAGCCCTGCTTGGCTATCTTTACTTAACCGGTCAGGAGGAGCGATTGGGCGAGTTAATGGAACTCTCATTTTCTGCTATTCCCTTCGAATAATCTTTTTATGAAAATCACTCTGCTACATATTGTTAATTTTGGGGTGATTTTTTGAAAAAAATAATTGATTGTATGAAGGTCTATGGCATTATTTCGTTTGGTGCAACCATCGCTGCGCTGGGCGTCAGTTTGTTTTTAATGCCCGTTCAGCTAGTGGCAGGCGGTCTTTCCGGCATCGGCATTATTTTGCACCGTTTGTGGGCTTTCCCCGTCGGTTTCTTTATGCTTCTTGCCAACATTCCCCTGTTTATTCTGGGGTGTCGCACGCTTAGCAAAACGTTTTTATTCCGTTCCGTTTACGGATCTGTTCTCTTTTCTGTGTTGACAGATAGTTTGTCAGGCATTGCGCCCATAACAAATAACGCCTTGCTTTGTTCTCTCTTTGGCGGAGGCCTTTTAGGGCTTGGCATTGGCATTATGTTCTGGAAAGGCGCCACAACCGGCGGCACGGATATTGTTGCGCATCTTTTGCATAAGCACATCTCTTTCATTGATGTCGGCAAGTGGATGCTCATCGTGGATGCTTCTGTTATTCTTTTTTCTGCCGTCTTATTTGGCGATATGGAAGCTGGCTTGTATGGCGTTTTAGCGGCTGTTATCAGCGGGTTTTTAATTGATTATGCCCTGCAAGGTGCCGACCAGGCAAAGCAGGTCATCATTGTTTCTGCTGCAGCAGAACCGATTTCCCGTGACATTATGGACAAGCTTTCCCGCGGTGTAACAGGGTTATTTAGCCGCGGTATGTATGCAGGCAAGGAAGGGCTGGCGCTTTTATGTATCGTTCGCCGGCAGGAACTTCCCGGCCTTGAAGCCATCGTGCATAAGCACGACCCAAATGCGTTTATTATCTTTTCCACAGCCCGCGAGGTTGTTGGCGAAGGTTTTAAAAATAATTTAGTTAATTAAAATTTTTGAAAGGGGCGAAAGAAAGTGGATAAGACAAGAGTCAAGGAGCTGAAAATTACGGCTGACAAAATCCGTAAGAATGCGCTCACGGCTGTTTACAACGCCTCCTCCGGTCATCCGGGAGGTTCTTTATCCATCGCGGATGTATTATCCGTACTCTACTTCGAGGTTATGAACATTGACCCGAAGAATCCGAAAATGGAGGACAGAGACAGATTTGTTCTCTCCAAAGGTCACTGTGCACCGGCACTGTATGGCGCACTGGCTGAAAGAGGCTTTTTCCCTGTTGCTGATTGTGCTACTTTCCGTCGGGCAGATAGCTATTTGCAAGGTCATCCCGATATGAAAGGTGTGCCCGGCGTTGATATGTCCACCGGTTCATTAGGTCAGGGCATCTGTGCTGCAAACGGCATGGCGCTGGCTGCAAAAATCGACAACAAAGACTACCGTGTATACTCTATCTTAGGTGACGGCGAGTTGGAAGAAGGTCAGGTTTGGGAAGCTGCTATGTTTGCTGCTCACTATAAACTTGACAATTTAACTGCATTCGTTGATTTCAACGGTTTGCAGATTGACGGTGAGATTGAAAAGGTTATGTCTCCCCTGCCTATTGATGAAAAATTCAAGGCTTTCAACTGGCATGTTATCGTAACAGATGCACATGACCCCGAAAAGCTTTATGATGCAATTTGCGAAGCTAAAACCGTTAAGGGAAAACCCACCGTTGTTATCATGAAGAGTGTTAAGGGTAAGGGCGTTTCCTTTATGGAAAATCAGGCCGGCTGGCATGGCAGCGCTCCCAACGAAGAGCAGTATAATCAGGCTATTGCTGAGCTTGATGCACATATCAAAGAATTGGAGGTAGAAGGCTGATGGGAAAGATTGCAACCAGAGAAGCTTATGGTTTGGCCTTGGCTGAATTCGGTGAAAAATATGACATCATCGTGCTTGATGCCGACCTGTCCAAATCTACAAAAACTGATACATTCAAAAAGAAATTCCCCGAACGGTTCATCAACGCCGGCATCGCAGAAGCCAGCATGATGACAACTGCCGCAGGTCTTGCTACCACCGGCAAAACCGTTTTTGCCAGCTCCTTTGCTATGTTTGCCGCAGGCCGTGCATTTGAGCAGGTTAGAAACTCCATCGGTTATCCTAACTTAAATGTTAAAATTGGTGCTACCCATGCAGGTATCTCTGTTGGCGAAGATGGTGCCAGCCACCAGTGCTTAGAGGATATCGGTATCATGCGTACCATCCCGAACATGACCATCATCAACCCCGCTGATGCAACAGAAGCGATTTTAGCCGTTGAAGCTGCTATCAAACATCAGGGTCCTGTTTATCTCCGTTTTGGTCGTCTGGCTGTTCCCGAACTCTTTGACCGTGCTACATATAAGTTTGAGCTGGGCAAGGGTGTTGAACTGGAAGCCGGCACAGATGTAACAATCGTTGCAACCGGTTTAATGGTTCCCGAAGCTTTGGAAGCTAAGAAAATGTTAGCTGAAGAGGGCATCAATGCACGCGTAATCAACATCCACACAATCAAACCGATTGATAAGGATATCCTGATCAAGGCTGCTAAGGAAACCGGCGCTATTGTAACCGCTGAGGAACATAACGTGATTGGTGGTTTGGGCAGCGCAGTTGCAGAAGTTCTGTGCGAGAACTTCCCTGTTCCCATGCGTCGCGTTGGTACACAGGATAAGTTTGGTAAATCCGGTAAGCCCGCTATTCTCTTAGAAGAATATGGTCTGACTGCCGCTAACATTGCCGCTAACGCAAAAGAAGTTATCAAACTGAAAAAGTAATGTATCCATACAAATGAAATGGCACACAACGCTCTGAGCGTTGTGTGCTTTTCTTTTTGCATGTACATATAAAAAGCCCTGCGCACAGGCACAGGGCTTTCTTTTAGCTATCTTAACGATATAAGGGATATTTAGCGCAAAGAGCTGCAACTCTTTCATTCACTTCATCCTTGTTTGCCTCAAAATCAGCCAGAGTCATGTGAATTAACTGACCAATTTCACGCATATCTTCTTCCTTCATTCCACGGGATGTGGAAGCAGGTGTACCGATACGGATACCGCTTGTGATGAACGGACTTTGAGTTTCAAAAGGAATGGTGTTCTTATTAACCGTAATGTGAACCTCATCCAGCATATGCTCAGCATCTTTTCCTGTTACGCCCATGTTGGTCAGGTTAACCAGCATCAAATGGTTATCCGTGCCGCCGGAAACAAGCTCCATACCCTCTTCCATCAGGGTGTTTGCCAGAGTCTTAGCGTTGTTGATAACCTGCTGCTGATATACCTTAAAATCATCCTGCAAAGCCTCAGCAAGACAAACAGCTTTCGCTGCAATGACATGCATGAGCGGGCCACCCTGAATGCCGGGGAAAATTGCCTTGTTAATCATCTTTGCATGTTCTTCCTTGCAGAGAATCAAGCCGCCACGGGGACCGCGCAGGGTCTTATGGGTGGTTGTGGTAACAAAGTCAGCATAGGGCACGGGATTGGGATGCAATCCTGCTGCAACAAGACCGGCGATGTGTGCCATGTCCACCATGAAATAAGCACCGACTTCTTTTGCGATGTCAGCAAACTTTGCAAAGTCGATAGTGCGCGGATACGCAGATGCACCGGCCAGAATCAGCTTCGGCTTGTGCTTTAAGGCCAATTGTCTGATTTCGTCATAATCGATGGTGTTTGTGTCTTCTGTAACACCGTAAGAAACAATGTTAAAATAGGTACCGGAAATGTTAACCGGACTACCGTGGGACAAGTGACCACCATGGGATAAATTCATGCTTAAAACGGTGTCACCGGGCTGCAAGGCCGCAAAGAAAACAGCGAGGTTAGCCGATGCGCCCGAGTGAGGCTGCACGTTGGCATGCTCCGCTCCAAACAGCTTTTTAGCACGCTCAATGGCTAAATCTTCAACCACATCAACATGCACGCAGCCGCCGTAATAGCGCTTGCCGGGATATCCCTCTGCATATTTATTGGTTAAAGGCGAACCCATCGCTGCCATAACGGCCGGAGACACAAAGTTCTCAGAAGCAATCAATTCAATGTTCTGATTCTGTCTGCCAATTTCCTTCTCAATGACCTCAGCCACCTGGGGGTCAATTTTTTTAACGTCGTCTAATGAAAACATCTTACTACTCCTTTTTTGTGTTACTTTGTTGATATCTTACTTTCTTTTCTTTTTATGAACAATTTTCTTATCCGCACTCTTAACCAAGGGCTTGCGAAGCTGAATCGCTGTGATGATGGACAGAACAATAAAATAAAGCGCCATCAAAATGTAAACCGTTGCAACAGCCTTGCCTCTGTTAAAAGCGTGAATCCAGCCCAGCTTGGGAAGATACAAAATAAAGGAAGCCACAAAGGTGCCCAGGCAAACAGCGCTGTAATTCTTAGCGTCGTTTTTCTTTTTAATACCCCAAACAAGCAGGAAAATTCCAAGCAAAATGCTTAAAATCGCAACAACAAGCAAAATCCAATAGGTCACGGTTGTGATCATGCTATTGCTGCTCAAAGCGGAATTTAAGTATAACAGAATCAAGGCGCCTGCCAGCAAAATGCCAAAATTAAGCACCAGTCTGTTTGTCAGTTGTTCCTTTTTCTCTCTTGTCATCATCGTCACTCTCCAATTCGTTTCTGTTTGTGATGTTTATCGTCAGGACAGGTCGCCCCATTCATATAGCAGAATGGTCAGAGCAGCAAGTCCGGCTGTTTCCGTCCGCAAAATACGCGGACCCAGCGTGACACATTTTGCACCGAGCTCCTGTAAGAAAAGGACCTCTTTTTCTGCAAAGCCACCCTCAGGACCAATGAAAATACCCACTGATTTTGCCCTGTTTTCTTGTAACGCCTCTTGCATGGTATGGCTTTTTTCTGCCTCATAGGGCAAAAGCAAAAACTCCGGCAAGGCCTCTCGTTTAAGGGAAGATAAGGCAACGGGAACACAAACCTCGGGGATTTTCCCTCGACCGCATTGTTTGGCTGCCGCTTCTGCGGTTTTTGCCCATCGCTGTTGCTTTTTTTCTGCCTGTTCGGCAGAGAGCCTTACAACGCTACGTTCCATTTGCACAGGAACAATACGGCTGATGCCCATTTCTGTGCACTTTTCGATAATCCACTCCATTTTCCCCTGCTTGGGAAGACCCTGATAGAGCGTCACCTCGGTGGTCGGCTCCGTTTGGCTGGGATGAGAATCTAAAATATCCACAACTACCTGCTCCTTTGAAACCGACGAAACCTTTGTTTCAAAATCCGTTCCGTCACCGTCACAAAGCAACAGCTTGTCCCCCGTTTGAACACGCAGAACCTTAACGAGATGAGCCACATCATCGCCTACAATACATGCTTTATTATCCTTAATTTGACTTTTTTCTATGAAAAATTTTGACATAAGAAAAAAACTCCTCAATTCTATACTTTAAGTATATCATTTGTCAATGGAATTGTCAAGGTTATTCGGGCTTTTCTCCGTCTTTCTGCACGGTTCTTTCCTGGCCGTTTTATAAGTATAAAGAACCACCGAAGTGAACAAACTAAGATATCAAAATAAGGAGAAAGTCTATGCAGTCGTTTAAGGAACTATATGAAACTTTAACCAGGGCCGCCCTGCAAAATCATTTGGAGGAAACCATCCGGCACTTAGAGTCCGGCAACTATAATCCTTACCATCTGGATTGCTTGTTACATCCCGAAAAACATCCGTTAATGATTAATACAGATGACGATGCAACGCTCTCTGATGAGGTAAATGTTGACGAAAACACCATGCAGGTTTTAACGGATGCAAAAGAAGCGCTTCCTATGTTTCATGAGCTTTGCAATCGCAATCATCCTGTTTATGCCATGATTGCGCCGGCTTTCATCGGACAATTCAGCCATGAGGTCACACCGGGCAGACTCCGAACCGCTTTTAAGAAGCTGGGCTTTGCAGGCATGGTGGAAGTAGCGCTGTTTGCTGACATTCTGACCTTAAAAGAAGCCTTGGAATTTGACCGCAGCGTACAAAAGGAAGAAGACTACATTCTGACAAGCTGCTGTTGTCCCGTTTGGCTAAACATGTGTCGAAAAGCAGGGCTGATGGAGCACATCCCCGGCTCTGTTTCTCCCATGGTTGCATGCGGGCGCAGCATCAAACAGTTGCATCCTCATGCCGTGACGGTTTTTATTGGTCCCTGCATTGCAAAAAAGGCGGAGGCTAAGGAGCCGGATATTTGTGATGCTGTGGACTATGTTTTAACCTTTCAGGAAATTCGCGAAATTTTTGACCTGGCAAGCATTGACCCGGCGACATTAGAAGAAGATGAACGGGAGCACTCCTCCACTGCAGGGCGCATTTATGCTTTCAGCGGCGGCGTGAGTCGCGCGGTTCAATCCTGCTTATATAAAATCCGTCCTGAACGGACCCTGCCTCTGACGGTGCGCGGCGCCAACGGCGTCTCTGAGTGCAGAGCGCTGATTGAAGATGTCAAAAACGGGAAACACGGTGCCAACTTTATCGAGGGAATGGGTTGTGTCGGAGGCTGCGTCGGCGGTCCGAAAGCGCTTCTTTCTTCAACCTTAGGGCAGGCCCATGTTGCCCGCTATGGCGACCAGGCAGACTATGCCTCCCCTGCTGAAAACCCCTATGTCATTGACCTGTTGCATCGACTCGGTTTTACAACCTTTGAATCCTTACTGGACGAAAACAGCATTTTTGCCCGTCATTTTTAAGCTTGTCTTCTCCAAAAAAACACCCATCACAACATCTGTGACAGGTGTTTTTTATTTTTTCATATTCTCTAAATGCTCCGCATAGGTGACTGCAAAACGATGCTGACCCGTGGAATCCAAAACGAAAAATAAATAGTCCGTCTTTTCCGGGTACAGCGCCGCCTCAATGGCTTCAAGGCCCGGCGACGCAATCGGTCCGATGGGAAGCCCGGGATTCTGGTAAGTATTATAGGGAGAATTTATGTTCGTGTCAGCGATACTCAGCACCGTTTTTCGTTCTTTCAAAATATACTGCACCGTAGCGCAGGACTGTAAGTAAGGATATTCCCGGCTGTGCAAGCGATTATGGAAAACGCCTGCCACCAGCTTTCTGTCAACATCTCCCATGGCCTCGCGCTCAATGATGGAGGCTAAGGTAATCACCTCATCATCCGTCATGGAAAGAGCTTTGGCACGCTCGCGAAATGCCTCCGTGTAAATTTCATCAAAACGGGAAAGCATCGTGCGGATGATGGCTTCCTCGCCGTCATTTTCTGTAAAGAGATAGGTGTCGGGGAATAAATATCCCTCTAAACGATTGTCACGTTTAGGAAGCCCCCGCAGGAACCAATAATCAAAATCGCCGTTTTTGACAAGCTTTTCAAAGCGCTCGCGGTTAATCAGGCCGGCTGCTTCCAAAGTATCCGCAATCTGCCTGAGTTCATACCCTTCCGGGATTGTCACTCGCACCTGCTTGCCTGAATTCTGAGAATGCTTCAAAGAATGGAAAATCTCCTCATAGCCTGCATGTTCAGGCAGGGTAAACCGACCGTGCTGATAGGTTCCGTCATGACCGCCCAGCTTCGAAAAAACACGAAACCAGAAAGGTTGCTCGATGATGTTATTCTCTTGCAGCATCTTTGCAATATCTGCTGTTCCACTACCCTCTTTGACCGTGATTTCCACCGTTTTTTCGCCAGAGTGACCATGATAATCCTGCCAGACAGAAAAACTGTACAGAAAAGCAAAGGCAATCACAAGCAAGCCTAAAAACATATTATTTTGATTTTTTTTGCGTTTTCTCTTTGCCATCGGTTGCCCTCCTTTGTAAGAATACAAACTGTCTCACAGTTTTAAGTTCGGCACGGCGTTTAAGTGACTGTCTGCAAAAACACCCTGCTTGTAAAGGTAATATCCGGCACAGCCTATCATGGCTGCATTATCTGTGCATAAAACAAGAGGCGGATAGTAAAGGCTGATGCCCTCTTTTTCTGCCGCACCGTCAAAGGCTCTGCGCAGTGCACCATTGGCGCTGACGCCACCTGCAAGCGTTACGGTTTTAACCCCGCGCTCACGCGCCGCTGCCATGGTATGACCAACCAAAGCTTCTACAACAGCCGATTGGAACGAGGCGGCCAAATCTGCCCTGCAAATTAGCTCCCCTTTTTGCTCCTGTTTGTGGACATAGTTTATAACGGCTGTTTTCACACCGCTGAAACTGAAATCATAGCAACCGTCACCAAAGCTGACTCTTGGGAAAACAACGGCATCATTCTTTCCTTCCTCTGCTAATTTTTCAAGCTTGGGCCCGCCGGGATAGCCAAGGCCCAGCACTCTTGCAATTTTATCAAAGGCTTCCCCTGCCGCATCGTCCCGTGTTCTGCCTAAGATTTCAAATTCCGTATAATCTTTAACATAAACAATATGACTATGGCCACCCGATGCAACCAGACACACAAACGGCGGTTTAAGCTCCGGATGCGCGATATAGTTCGCCGCAATATGCCCATGAATGTGGTTCACACCAACGAGGGGCAGCTTGCGTGCCGCGGCAATGGCCTTTGCCGCTGAAACGCCGGTTAAGAGCGCACCAACAAGGCCCGGTCCATAGGTTACAGCAATGGCTGACAGGTCAGAAAAACCGCAATTTGCTTCTTCCAATGCCTTTCCAATGACACCCGGAAGCTGCAAGACATGGTTGCGGGATGCAATTTCCGGCACAACACCGCCATAACGCTCATGAATCGGAATCTGGGATGAAATCACATTGGATAAAACCTTGCGTCCGTCACAAACAACAGAGGCGGCGGTTTCATCGCAGGACGATTCTATAGCTAAAATCAGTTCATTCACAATCCATTCTCTCCTTTATCCGCATCAAGGGGCTTCGTGTAAAAACAGGGTCATTAAAATGGCATCTTCTTTGCCCTCATAATACCTGTTTCGCCGTCCCACAACAGTAAATCCCATTTTTTTGTATAACGCCTGCGCTGCCTCATTACTCTCACGTACCTCTAAGGTCAGGCAGCTGAGGTTTTTGTCCCGTGCGTAATCAATAAAATACTGAATCAGCCTTTTGGCCAAACCACGCCGTCTGTAAGCAGGATGCACAGCGACATTGGTAATCTGCCCCTCATCTGCCACGCACCACAGGCCCATATATGCCACCGGGGTTTTGCCGTCTACAAGCAAACGGTATTCCGTTACGGGGTTTGTAAGCTCGCCCGCAAACATCGCCAGTGTCCAGGGCGTGACAAAGCATTGCTTTTCAAGCTCTGCAAGGCTATGTAAATAGTCTTCGGTTAGGTGGGTCATCACAATGTCCATTCTTTTCCCGCCTTTACTAAATGCGCTCGGCCCGTGTTTCCACAACATCTGACACAACTCGGCCACCGGCCGCCTTTAACATACGATTTTTAAGGGCCGGAACAATACCGCCTGAGTCCGCCGGCAGTTCCGCTATAATCAGTTCAACGCCCCAGTCATCCATCTGCCTAAGGGCATCAAACAGACTATGGGCATAGGCTGCGGCATCTGTGCCGCAAGGCACAACATACTCTGCGTCATACGGATGACGTGTGCAACATAAAACGCCGGTCTTATTGCCTTTTTCTTTTGCTTCGTTAAGAAATTCCTCTATGCGTTTTTCCTCGCCTGCATCCACTAAAAGAAGCTCTGCTTTTGGCGCATAATGACGATATTTCATGCCGGGGCTTTTCGGTGTTTTCTCTGCATCCTGTAAGGCCGGCTCATAACGAACCTCCCCTAAAACCATTTGCAAGGCCTCCAGGCTAACACCGCCGGGCCGTAAAATTTGCGGCACCTCGCCTGTCATATCTAAAACCGTGGATTCAAGACCCACCAGGCAGGCACCACCATCAATAATGTAGTCCACTCGGCCCGACAAATCGGCAATCACATGAGATGCACGCGTCGTGCTGGGGCTGCCGGACAGATTGGCGCTGGGCGCCGCAACGGGCACACCGCTTTTTTCAATCAAATGCAAGGCTGCCGGATGGTTCGGCATGCGAACTGCAACCGTTTCAAGCCCTGCCGTAACAGTATGAGAAATTAAATCGGATTTTTCTAAAATAATGGTAAGCGGCCCCGGCCAAAAGGTTTCCATTAACTGCGCGGCCGCAGCAGGAACGGATTTCACAACGCTGTTAAGCATGTCCCTGTTACTCACGTGCACAATCAGGGGATTATCCTGCGGGCGTCCTTTGGCTTCAAAAATGTGCCCAACGGCCGCTTCATCAAGGGCGCTGGCACCCAAACCATAAACCGTCTCTGTGGGGAAAGCGACCAATTGTCCCGCTGAAAGGGCTTCTGCCGCCTCATCTAAAACCGATAAATCATTTTCTACTTGAATTATTTTCGTCATAAACCATCATCCCTTAAACGGAAAAACAGGCAACCACAGAAGCCGCCTGTCAACCGTTATTACATACTTAATATCTCCGCCATGCCCATAATGTCATCCCGCATTCTCTTTTCCATGGCAAGGCCTTCTAAAATATCATAATCAACAATCACATTATCCTTAATCGCTACCACACGGTTGCCTTTATCCTGATACAAAAGCTCTACCGCATGAATACCAAAACGGCTGGCGAGCATTCTGTCATTAACAGTCGGACTGCCGCCACGCTGAATGTGGCCTAAAATGGCCGCCCTGGTTTCAATGCCCGTTGCTTCTTCAATGCGCCTAGCCATCTCCACGGAACCTCCAACGCCCTCTGCAACAACAAACAGGTTATTTTCCTTGCCGCGCTTTTTGCCGTCAATAATACGTTGCAGAATATCTTTATCAAAATCAAAGGGTTTTTCCGGAATGATGGATGCCTCTGCGCCGCAGGCAATGGCAACATAGGCTGCGATATACCCCGCGCCCCGACCCATAACCTCAATGATGGAGCAACGCTCATGAGAGTGCGCTGTATCTCGGATTTTATCGATGGCATCTTTAACTGTGTTAAGAGCCGTGTCAAACCCAATTGTGGTATCCGTGCAGGCGATGTCATTATCAATGGTTGCCGGAACGCCAACGGTCGGCAGACCAGCCAAAGACAAATCTCTGGCACCACGGAAAGAACCGTCACCACCAATGACAACAAGACCCTCAATACCTTGACTTCGTGCCATTTCAACACCCTTTTTTACCCCTGCTTCCTCACGGAATTCAGGGCAACGGGACGATTGCAGCACCGTTCCGCCGCTATGCAGGATATTGGAAACGCTACGGGCGTTCATCGGTGTAAACAGACCCTTTAAGAGACCGGCATATCCTTTTTGGATGCCGTAAACTTCCATGTTTTTAGACAACGCCATACGAACAACGGCACGAATGGCTGCGTTCATACCGGGAGCGTCGCCACCGCTTGTTAAAACACCAATTCTTTTCATACAAGCCTCCCCTTTTTTGTTTACAGCGTTTCTTCTATAATGATGTCGTGAGCCTGGCTGAGTTCTGCCTCCGGCACCAGAATTTCATAGCAGCCGAATTGGTCATGCTCGTTTTGGCTCACACTGTGAATTTTAACAGGAAGTCCCGCTTGTTGCAGAAGTGTTCTTATTTTTTCCGCTACCTCTTTGCTTTGCGCAACATAAACAACCATCCACATAACAGCTAACCTCCTGCTAAATTATAATCAATCCTTTTTCTTGGTCTTAATTTCCTCTAACAGCATGTCTAAGAATGCTTCCTTTGTCATAGAACCCATATCAGCCGCACGACGGGCACGAACAGAAACGGTTCCTTCTTCACATTCTTTGCCGCCCACAACCAACATGTAAGGCACTTTGCTCATTTGTGCTTCACGGATTTTATAGCCGATTTTTTCGTTACGTGTATCCACCTCAACACGTACGCCGTTTTTCTGTAACAGCTCGGCAACTTCGTTTGCATAAGCATGATGTGCATCGGCAATCGGCAGAACCTTAACCTGAACGGGGGCCAGCCATGCGGGGAATGCACCTGCAAAATGCTCAATCAAAATACCGATGAAACGTTCAATAGAGCCAAAGGCAACACGATGAATCATGATGGGACGATGTTTCGCACCATCAGCACCTGTATATTCCAGTTCAAAGCGCAAGGGTAACTGGAAGTCAAGCTGAATGGTACCGCACTGCCAGGTACGGCCGATGGAGTCTTCCAGATGGAAGTCAATTTTCGGGCCGTAGAATGCACCGTCGCCTTCGTTAACAACGTAGTCAAGCCCTAAATCATCCAACGCTTCACGAAGCGCGTCTGTTGCCATTTCCCAATCCTCATCACTACCCATGCTGTCCTCCGGACGGGTGGAAAGTTCAACATGATATTTGAAGCCAAAGAGGTTATACACCTCATCAATCAGCTTGGCAACGCCCTTAATTTCATCACGGATTTGTTCCGGCATCATGAAAATATGAGCATCATCCTGGGTAAAGCAACGAACACGCATGAGACCATGGAGCTGACCGGATTTTTCATGACGGTGAACCAAGCCAAGCTCGCCCATTCTGAGGGGCAGGTCACGATAGGAACGGGGCTCTGCCTGATAAACCAAAACGCCACCCGGGCAGTTCATGGGCTTAATGGCAAAATCCTGCTCATCAATCTCGGTTGTATACATGTTATCCTGATAATGATCCCAGTGACCTGAGGTTTCCCACAGAGAACGATTTAACATAATCGGTGTGGAAATTTCCTGATAGCCGTTCCGTTCATGGAGCTTGTGCCAATAATCAAGCAGCAGGTTTTTCAAAATCATACCCTTAGGCAGGAAGAACGGAAAACCGGGGCCGGCTTCATTCATCATGAAAAGTCCAAGCTCACGGCCAAGCTTTCTGTGGTCACGCTTTTTGGCCTCTTCCATCATGGTCAGGTAAGCTTCCAGCTCGGACTTTTTCGGGAACGCCGTACCGTAAATACGTTGCAGCATTTTATTCTGTTCACTACCGCGCCAGTAAGCACCGGCAACACTTGTTAAGGAAAAGGCCTTAACAGCACCTGTTGAGATAAGGTGCGGGCCGGCGCAAAGGTCTGTAAACTCGCCCTGCTTATAGAAGGAGATTTCCTCGCCCTCGGGAAGGTCCTCAACCAGCTCTTGTTTATAGATTTCTCCGGCTTCTGCAAAATATGCAATCGCGTCAGCACGATTCATGGTAAAACGTTCAACTGTCAGGTTTTCCTTAACAATTTTACGCATTTCCTCTTCAATTTTTTCCAGAATTTCAGGGGTAAAGGAAACTTCGCAGTCAATATCATAATAAAATCCGTTCTCAATGGCCGGACCAATGGCAAGCTTTGCCTCGGGATACAGGCGTTTCACTGCCTGCGCTAAAATATGAGATGCCGTATGACGGAACACGTTCCGACCTTTCGGGTCATCAAAGGTTAAAAAGTTGACAGAAGCATCCTCAGAAATTGTCTGAAACAGCTCGGTCACCTCGCCGTTTACCTCAGCCGCTAAGGCTGCACGTTGCAGACCGCCGCTGATATCGCCTGCCAGGTCAAAGAGCGTTTTCGACGATTCAACCGGGAGCTGACTACCATCCTTTAATGTAACATGAAACATAACACATTTCCTCCTATTAAAATTCCGCCGTTACATCGGCGGCCATCGCATTGTCATAATCAAAGGCGATAACACGATTACCGATAGGTACAAAACGGAGTTTTTTATATAACACAACCGGCTTTATGCCGGCATATTGTTCAAAGTAAAGCTTGACACGCTCAGGCTGTTTTAGGAAAGCAAAGGCTTTTTCCTTTAAGCCATCCTCTGTTTTCATAAAGCTGAGCGAATCACGATGCGTCAGGCAGTAATCATAGATGAGCCTATGGGTGACGCCCACATCAAATTGTTTGTCACAAGCAAAACGATACAGAGCTTCAAACCGTGCCTTTTGTGCCTTGCCTGCCACGTTTTCCCGTTCCAAAAATGATGCCATTTCCTTAAAAAATTCAAATTCACGTCCGGGATAATACCGG
This sequence comes from Oscillospiraceae bacterium, assembly GCA_015068855.1. GTDB lineage: Bacteria > Bacillota > Clostridia > UBA1381 > UBA9506 > UMGS755. The sequence goes on from SVJS01000006.1 coordinate 31,088, forward strand.
TCTAACAAATACTTCATTGTTTCCGTGTAGGCACCGCTGTTATAATAGCAATCCAAAACATCCTCAACGGCATGCAACAATAAAAGCTCTTCATAGGACATAGCATCGCTATGAATAATCTCATACGGCGGAAAATCTGAAAAGGCACTACCGTCAAGCTGCAAGGCTGCCCCTTTTAAGCGTTTTAGGAAGCCCAGCTGCAAGGCTTGCGGCCGCAGGGCAATCACATTGTGAAAAGACTCAACAAATTCCGTTAAGGTTTCGCCGGTAAGACCGGCAATCAAATCTAAATGCAGGTGCATGTTATGATGCTCAGACAGCGCTCGCACAACGGAATAAAGCGCTTCAACAGCCGGCTTGCGATTGATGTTTTGCAGGGTTTTCGCATTGGTGCTTTGCACTCCGATTTCAAGCTGAAACATCCCTTTGGGAGCTGATTGCAGAGCCGAAATCAAGGGTTTTGTCATGCTTTCCGCACGAATTTCAAGGTGATAGCATGTGCTGCCACCTGACGACTTAATCAAATTGATGATGGAAAGGGCACGCTCAGGGTCTGCATTAAAGGTTCTGTCCACCAGTTTAACCAAGGGGACGTTATGTGCATGAAAGAACGCAACTGCCTGTGCAACCTTATCCAGGGATAAAAAACGAAGACTGCCGGCGCCACCTGATAAGCAAAAACTGCAACGGTAGGGACAGCCCCGGGAGGTTTCAAAATAAACGAGCCGGTTTTGCAGGGCGGCAATATCTTCCTCTGTATACGGAAACGGCAACTCATCCATAACCGCTTCCTGCGGTGCTAAGGGGCTCGAAACAACCTCCCCTGCCTGACGATACCAAAGCCCCGGGACAGTTTGAAAGCTACCGTCTTCTAAGGCATCTACGAGAAGTGAAATGGAGGGCTCGCCCTCGCCACAAAGAACAAAACTGACGTCCGGATGAGTCAAAAGCTGTTCTTCGGGGTTAAAGCTAACCTCAGGACCGGCCAGCCCCAAGCGAAAGCCACAATCTGTTTTCATCAGAATTTCGCAAACACGGTACACCAGTTCAATGTTCCAGATATAGCTGGAAAACACAATGTCCCGCTGACCTGTTTGATACAGTTCAGCTGCAATCCGGTCGGCACGGTCAGAAATGGTATACTCTAAAAAGCTGCATCGGCTGTCTATCCGGGATAGGTACCGAATGGCCAAATTGCTGTGAATATACTTAGCGTTGATACCGACAAGCAGCACCCGTCTTCACTCCTGACTCGTCGCCAAATGCGACATGACTTTTCTAAAAAACGCGGCAGAAGGGTTCGCCCCGACTGCCGCGCTACCCCGACTAACTGTGTCCGGCTTTGGTTTTTACCAAAGATTTAATTCATTCATAGCATCCTTACGGGAAAGGTTGATACGACCCTGTCTGTCAATTTCGATAACCTTAACCATGATTTCGTCACCGATATTAACCTCATCCTCAACCTTAGCCACACGGGTGTTGGCAAGCTTGGAGATGTGAACCATACCATCACGACCGGGCAGGAACTCAACAAAAGCACCAAAGGGCAGAATGTTGACAACCTTACCTTTGTAGATAGAGCCGATTTCAATGTTACCGGTCAGACCCTTGATGATTTCCATAGCTTTATTTGCCATAGCTTCATCAGAGGTTGCAATATAAACCTTACCATCGTCTTCGATGTCAATTTTAACGCCGGTTTCAGCAATAATCTTCTGAATGGTCTTACCGCCGGAACCAATAACGTCACGAATCTTATCTGTGTCAATGGTCATGGTGTAAATCTTCGGAGCATAAGCAGAAAGACTTTCTCTGGGCGCTTCAATGGTCTTTAACAGAACTTCGTCAATAATCTGGAAGCGAGCTGTGCGGGTCTGCGCCAGAGCCTGCTTGATGATCTGCGGTGTCAAACCGTCAATCTTGATATCCATCTGAATGGCTGTGATACCTTCCTTGGTACCGGCTACCTTAAAGTCCATATCGCCATAAAAGTCTTCCAGACCCTGAATGTCAACCATAGTGATGAAGCGTTCGCCCTCTGTTACAAGACCAACAGAGATACCGGCAACGGGTGCCTTAATGGGAACACCGGCATCCATCAGCGCCAGAGTGCTGGCACAAACGCTTGCCTGAGAGGTTGAACCATTGGAGCTAAGCACTTCGGAAACCAGACGGATTGCATAGGGGAATTCTTCCTCGGAGGGAACAACGGGTTCCAACGCTCTTTCAGCCAGAGCACCATGACCGATTTCACGACGTCCCGGACCTCTGGAAGGACGGGTTTCACCAACAGAATAAGAGGGGAAATTGTAATGATGCATGTAACGCTTCTGGTCATCTAAGTCAATGCCGTCTAAGGACTGTGCATCGCCCATAGCGCCCAAGGTTGCAACTGTCAGCACCTGTGTCTGGCCACGCTTAAACATACCGGAACCGTGAGTTCTGGGCAGGATGGCAACTTCAGCAGACAGCGGACGGATGTCAGTAATAGAACGACCGTCAACACGCTTACCCTCATCTAAAATCCAACGACGAACGATGGTCTTCTGCAATTTTTCCATAGCTTCATAAATCGCAGCGCCATGCTCTTCTTCTGTATACTTGCCTTCAAAATGAGCATACAGTTCTTCGTAAATAACCTTCAAGTTCTTTTCACGAACGGTTTTATCGTCTGTATCTAAGGCAATCTTTAACTTGTCCTCAGCAAAAGCCTTGATGTCTTCATACATCTCGGGGTCAACAACATGGGGCTCATAAGCAAATTTTGCTTTACCAACCTCAGCCTGAATGCCCTCGATGAAAGCACAAATCTTTTTGATTTCTTCATGAGCCAGCTGGATGCCTTCAAAAACAACGTCTTCGGAAACTTCCTTAGCACCGGCTTCAATCATAACAACCTTTTCCTTGGTGCCGGCAACGGTTAAGCTCATCAGGCTCTTTTCACGCTGCTCAGCTGTGGGGTTAATCACATGCTGACCATCAACATAGCCAACAATAACGCCACCGATAGGACCATTAAAGGGAATATCGGAAATGCTGATGGCACAAGATGTACCAATCATAGCAGCCACTTCCGGAGAGTTATCCTGCTCAACTGACATAACAGTGTTAACAACAGAAACATCGTTACGCAAATCCTTCGGGAACAAAGGACGAATGGGACGGTCGATAACACGGGATGTTAAAATCGCCTTTTCTGTGGGACGACCTTCACGCTTGATAAAACCACCGGGGATTTTACCGACAGAATACAATTTCTCCTCAAAGTCAACACTCAAGGGGAAGAAATCAATTCCGTCTCTGGGCTTTGCAGAAGCGGTCGCAGTTGACAAAATAACAGTGTCACCGTAGCGCACCATAACGGCACCGCCTGCAAGTTCTGCATACTTACCTGTTTCGATAACCAGCGGACGACCCGCCAGCTCCATTTGATAGCTCTTAAACATAGCTAACCTCCAAAAATTTTATTTACAGCCACGTTAAAAGCAAGAGATAAGAAATAAACCATAAATGGCTTCATAGCTTATTTCTTACTTCTTAGCTTTTTACGCAGTGTATTCTTATATATTATATCACATAATTTACATAAAATAAATAGGTAATAAAAAAGAAATCGTCTATAATTATTATCAAAAAAACCTTTCTTTTTTTGTATACTTTTTACATACGTTCCAATCTTTTCATGTATGATGGGCGACAACTGGTTTCTGAACACTGTAAAAACAATTAAAATTTGACATTTTCGGGCAAAAACAGACAGCTTCCGAACGCCTGTCGATGTTCTTCAATTTTTATTGACACTTTTCGTGTCTTTTATGCCCAAAACTATCAAAAAATGCCGCTTTTATCAGGCTTTACTGAAACAATTTTACGAACCTCCAAAAATATACAAATATTGGAAAAAATTTGCTTGCATTTGCCCATTATTTGATGTTATAATATCCTCAACGACAGGAAAATGTAAAAAAATGGAATTTATTTTGCTGCAAAAGGAGGAAATCTGTAATGAAAAAAATAACTGTCGTGGTCATCGACGACCACGAATCAGTCTGTCAATCATTTCGTAAAAGCATTAATGAAACTGAGGATATGGAAACTGTCGGCACAGCCCATAACGGTGAGGACGGGCTGAATCTCATTATTGAAAAAGAACCCGACGTTGTTATTTTAGACGTTATCATGCCTAAAATGGACGGGCTCGAGCTGTTAGAGCGCTTGCAGGAAACAAATCTTGCAAAAAAGCCACTCTGCATTGTTGTTTCCGCTGTCAGCCACGACCACATCGCTGCAAAAGCCATGCAGCTGGGCGCTCGTTATTACCTTGTCAAACCGCTTGCCAGTAATGACATTCTCATAAAACGCATCCGGCAAATTGCAGAAATGTATGCAGAGGGAAATGCGAGCACTTGCAAGCGTCTCGGTTTAGCCGAAGGGTTTGCTCTGACAGACAACCACACCATAAACGCTCCCCTGTTTGCAGACAATAATTTAGAGGCCATCATCACAGATGTCATTCACGAAATCGGCGTTCCCGCCCACATCAAAGGCTATCATTATCTGCGGGAAGCAATCAGTCTTTGCATACACGACAGAGAATTTATCAACTCCATCACAAAGCTTCTTTACCCCACGGTTGCACGCAACTACCAAACAACATCCTCCCGTGTTGAACGTGCCATCCGTCATGCCATTGAGGTTGCCTGGAGCCGTGGGCGTGAAGAAATTCTGAATGGTATTTTCGGCTACACCATTGATACCAACAAAGGCAAGCCCACCAACGGCGAATTCATTGCCATGATTTCCGATTCCATTCGTCTTAAAATGAAAAACTCTGTCAATTACTGAGGTATTTGTTGCTTTTAGCAATAAATATACGATCAGGCGTTGTTTTAGCCCCCCAAAACAACGCCTGATTTTTTTGTTTATTTACTTTTTCCGCTGATTATTTATCCGATTCAATGAAAGTCTTTTTGGCTTCTTCTAGCAGGCTGTCATCACTTTCAACCCAACGGTCAACAGGGATAATCCTGTATGTATCTTTTGTATCACGAATGATGATTTGCTTGATGCCCGCATTGATAATCAGACGTTTACACATACTGCAACTGTTGGATTCTGCAATAATCTCCCCTGTCTGCGGATTCACGCAGGCAAGATACAGCGTTGCACCAATCATATCCCGACGGGATGCACTGATGATACAGTTTGCCTCTGCATGAACCGAGCGACAAAGCTCATAACGCTGACCGGATGGAATCTGCAAAGTTTCACGCAGGCAATGGCCTAAGTCAATACAGTTTTTACGTGACCGCGGCGCGCCGTTATAGCCTGTTGAAATAATTTCATCATTCTTAACCAAAATGGCACCATAATGACGACGCAAGCATGTACCGCGTTCTGAAACGGTTTGTGCAATATCAAGATAATAATTAATTTTGTCGCGTCTTTCCGGCATAGGTATGCCCCCCTCTTTATTTGCTCGCTGCTCTTTGCAGTTTATTTTTCAAGCTCATGAATTTTATTGATTCTGTTCTGGTGACGTCCGCCCTCAAATTCGGCTGCCATAAAGGCGTCCAGAATATTAATGGCAAGGTCCGGACCCAGCACACGTCCGCCCATGGCGATAACGTTTGCATTGTTGTGTTGTTTTGCTTTTTCTGCTGCATATTCGCTATTCAAAAGTGCGCAGCGAATACCGTCTATTTTGTTAGCGGCAATGGAGATGCCGATACCGGTACCGCAAAGCAGAATACCAAATTCATAGTCTCCGGTTTTAACCTTTTCGCATACATTTTTCGCAACATCGGGATAGTCAACGCTTGTGGCATCAAAAACGCCGCAATCCAAAACTTCAATACCCTTTTTTTGCAGGTGGGCAACTAAAACCGCTTTTAGTTCAAATGCACCATGGTCGCTACCAATTACAATCATGTTGATTGCCTCCTTTATCGTATAAAAAAATATTAATTATGTTGTTTTTCCTGATATTCCCGTTCTGCCTGCGAAACCCGCAGATAGGAAGGCGCCAGTTCAGCGCACGAAATGGTTTTGCCGCCGGAGGCAAACTGATACCCCAGTTCTGCCACAGCACCACCACGAATGATATGCGTCCAACCGGCATGAGCAAGGCTGTCTTTGCCCAAAACTTCTTCCATTTCCCCGGCAAAAACCGCTGCGCCATTGCCGACAATTTTACAGTTTTTTCCTTTAAGAGCCTCTAAAAATTCTGCAATGGTCATAACCTGAGGCGCCATTACCTCATTTCCGTCAGCATCATAGGCTGCGCAAAACAATTCATCCGTTCGCGCATGAATGGCACTCACGCGAAGCCCGTCAAAGTCACGGATGTTCTCCGCTAAAATCTGCAGGCTGGACAGTGCCACAACGGGCTTATCCCATGCCTGTGCAAAGCCTTTGAGGGTGGCCGCTCCGATGCGGACACCGGTAAACGACCCGGGGCCGATGCCGCAGGCGTACACATCAATGTTTTCGAACGAAAGCCCTACTTCTCCAAGCAATGTTTCCACCGCAGGCAGCAGCGTCAGGGAATGATTTTTTCCGTTATGTATGGTTTGTTCACACAAAAGAACACCGTCTTTAACAATGCCGACTGCCGCCGAATCTGATGATGCATCCAGTCCCAAAACAATCATAATGTCTTCTCCTCTATCGTAATGCGCCGTCCGTTCTCGCCGTCCCGTTCAATACGGATATCCGTTCGCTGTTTAGGCAATAAACCACCGGCACGTTCCGCCCATTCAATCAAAGTCACGCCACCGCTTGCGACCATTTCTTCAAACCCGATTTCGTACAGCTCATCCGCATCCACAATGCGATATAAATCAAAATGGTAAATCGTAAGCGTGCTGCCTTCATATTCGTTAACCAGAGTAAAAGTCGGGCTGTTAACGGGTTCGGTAACGCCTAAGGCCTCACAGAGTCCCTGAGCAAAAACAGTTTTTCCCACACCCAGTTCGCCATGCAGGCAAAGCACGTCGCCCCCTTGCAATTTCGAAGCAAACTCACGGGCAAAAAGCCTTGTCTCCCGCTCGGACGCTGTTTTATATACCACACTCATCACTCCGCCGCCTCCTGAGCATTTTCGCCCGCACCTGTTGTTTCGGCAGTTGTTGCAGACGCGTTCTCCGAATTAGATGAGGATGCAGAAGCATCTTCCTCTACCTTTTCTGCGGTTTCTGTTTGAGTGTCCGCTGCGTTTGTCTCAGATGATGTATTCTCCGTTTTAGACTGGCTCGATTGGGTCAGCTTCGCTTCCTCTTCCTGCTGTGCTTTCCAGTCTGCCGGAGCGCTGGAAAGTGGTGCATCATTCCCGCGGCGATACCGTTCGAGTTCTGCCTCTAAGGACTCAATTTTTGTCTGCTGTTCCTCCACCAGTTGTTCCAGTTCTTCCATCGTCCGTTTAGGTGTGTTTTTGGTGGCTGTTTGTGCGGGGATAAAGGGCTTATGGTTCGCATTTAACACAAGACCTGTTACCCAGAATGACAGGCAAAACACAACAACTGTCAGGCCCATAATCAACAAAGCATATTTTGCCTTTGAATGGCTCTTTTTCTTGGTCGTTTTTCTTGCTTTAGATCGTCTTTCCATACACACAGAACCTTTCCGTGAAAAATACATATCCCGCCGCGCCGGCATGGCACGGCCATTCCTTGCAATCAGCTTTGGCTGACGCAACACCTATCTTACATTTTATCACATTATCAAAATAAAGTAAAGTCTTATTTTATAATAGCACTCCTCCCTTTTTATAGTAAAATATATAAAACTGTCATTGAATTTACTTTGACAATATGGTATACTTAAATAGACTTTTGACATTTCACAAACGAAAAGAGGATGAACATGGAAAAACAAAAGGAATCCTGGAAAAGTAAGCTTGAAAATTTTTGGTATTACCACAAAGGCACTTGTCTTGTTGCCTTGTTCGTAATAATCATACTCAGCTTTATCGCAACGAACTACACCAGCCGTTTGGATACGGATATTAACATTTCTTTGGTTTCAGAAAACATTTTGTCTGAGGCTACTATCAATTTTAATACGATTTTTGCTGATAAAATCGAGGACGCCAACGGCGACGGAGAGCCTTTGATTACCATTTCGCGCCTGTTTATCGGCAGAGGAAACGAAGACAATCAGGATGAACTGAATCTTTTAGAAAAACAGTTGGCAAACAAAGGTGCCACCCTGTTTATTGTTGACGCCTTAAACTATGAGCGTTTAATTAAGAAAGATGCCTTTTGTCCTCTTGACGAATTTTTTTCTGTTGAAGACTACGGCGACCGAGTTTGTTACCGTGGCGATGTGCCCATTGCTTTCCATTTAGGCGGCAGCAAGGTGCTTGCTGAAATGGAGTTCGTCACAGATGATTTATATGCACTGCTTCTGTTCCGTCGCGAGGGCGAGGAAAATGACCCCGCAGAGAACGCAGAATATCGCAACGCTGTTACCATTCTTGACGCTTTGATGGTACAAGAGTAACACAAGGAGAAACTGATGGAAAAAGAAACAAGCTTAGGAAAGCTGCAAGATGAACAGGCTCTGTTTTTACAGTACCAAAGCACAAAAGATAAAGCTCTCCTGAGCGAAATTATGGAAACATACAGCTATATAACAGAAATTCTGTCCCGTCGCTTCGTTGGGAAAGGGCTGGAATATGATGACATTTATCAATCCGCCTCCATCGGCCTGATGCATGCGGCAAAGCGCTTTGACCCCGCGCGTGGTGTCCGCTTTGTCACCTTTGCCACGCCCACCATTTTAGGAGAAATCAAGCGTCTGTTTCGTGATAAAGGTAATTGCATCCGCGTGCCCAGACGGCTGTATGAAATCTTTTCCCGTGCCAACAAACTTCGCAACGAAGAACTTGTAAAAACAGGAAAGCTCCCCGACCGCTCAGAGCTTTCACAGGCTCTTGGCATCTCGGTCGAGCAGCTGGCGCAGGCGCTCTATTGGGGCGACAACCAGACCATTCAATCCTTGGAGCAGCCTGTTGAGGGGCAGGAAGCCATCTTGGCTGACTGCATCGGCATGGAGGATAACGAATTTTTAATGATTGAAAACCGTGATTTTGTGGAAAGTTTTCTAAAAACACTCTCGGCGCAGGAGCAGGAATTTGTCAAGCTTCGTTTTTACGAGGAAATGACACAAACACAAATTGCGCAAAAAATGAACACATCACAAATGAACATTTCCCGTATGGAGAAAAAGGTGCTGGCGCACCTCCGCGGGATGTATACACAAAGCCTGCACTGAGTTCATAATAAGGTACTGTCTGAACACAAAAAAGAGGCAGACAAGTACGACAGTAACAGATAAGGAGTCCCTATGAAAGCAACAGTTATCGGTGGCGGTCTTGCGGGTTGCGAGGCAGCCTGGCAGCTTGCCAAGCAAAATATTACCGTAGATTTATACGAAATGAAGCCCAAAAAGCACTCGCCCGCCCACAATTTAGACACCTTGGGCGAGCTGGTTTGCTCCAATTCCCTGCGGGCTGAGGGGCTTGAAAACGGCGCCGGTTTGCTAAAAGAGGAAATGCGCCTTTTAGACTCTGTTGTGATGCGTGCAGCAGACCGCTGTCGCGTTCCGGCAGGCGGGGCTTTGGCTGTGGACCGTATCGGCTTTTCAGAGGCCATTACAGAAACGATTACATCCTGCCCGCTCATTCATTTGCATCACGAAGAAATTACCAAAATCCCTGATGATGAATGCGTGATTGTGGCAAGTGGTCCCCTTACCTCTGATGCACTTTCAGAGGACATTGGCCGGCTCTGTGGCAGTCAGCTTTATTTTTACGATGCGGCTGCGCCCATCATCACTGCCGAATCCATTGATATGAGCAAGGTGTTCCGTAAGGCCCGCTATGATAAAGGAACAGCCGATTACATCAACTGCCCCATGACAAAAGAGGAATATGCCGTTTTTTATGATGCCCTGATTCATGCCGAAACGGCACATCTGAAAGACTTTGAAAACGACCGTGTGTTTGAGGGCTGCATGCCCGTTGAGGTCATGGCAAGCCGGGGCGAAGAGGCGCTGACCTATGGGCCGTTAAAACCCGTGGGGCTTGAACACCCCGAAACAGGCAAGCGCTACCATGCCGTTGTTCAACTCCGGCAGGATAACGAAGCGGGAACACTCTATAACATCGTCGGTTTTCAGACCCACTTAAAATTTGGAGAGCAAAAACGTGTGTTCTCCCTGATTCCCGGCCTTGAAAATCTTGATATTGTCCGCTATGGCGTGATGCATCGAAATACCTATTTGCACAGCCCGGGACTTTTGGATGAAACCTTTGCCTTTAAGGCGCGGAAAGGCCTTTACTTTGCCGGTCAGATGACGGGCGTTGAGGGCTATGTTGAATCCGCCGCATCAGGCATTGCCGCCGGTATTCATGCCGGACGTGCGCTTTTGGGCAAACCGCCTGTTCACTTCCCCTCTGCCACCGCCATCGGCGCCCTGGGGCATTACATCGCAAACTTTGGCGGCAAAAATTTTCAGCCAATGAACATAAATTTCGGCATTATTGATTCTCTGCCCGAACGGGAGCGTAACAAACGGGAACGGTATCGCAAAATTTCCCTGCGCGCTCTTGAGCTGATGAAAGGAATTATTGAAACCTTATGATCAATTTAGACCGTTTTAACCCTGAGCAAAAAGCAGCCATTACGTCCACCGACGGCCCGCTCCTGATTTTAGCCGGCGCCGGCAGCGGCAAGACCACCGTGGTTGTTAACAAAATCGCATACATATTGGATAAGCAGCTCGCAAAACCCTGGCAAATCCTTGCCATAACCTTTACCAACAAGGCTGCCAACGAAATGAAAGAACGCATCGAAAGTTCCATTGGCGAAAGCGCTTCTGACATGTGGATTGGAACCTTTCACTCCCTTTGCATGCGCATTCTCCGACGCGATATCGAGCGTTTGGGGGCTTACTCTAAGGATTTTGTTATTTACGACAGCTCTGACCAGAAGACTCTGATGAAACGGGTGCTCAAAAGCCTGAACATCGATGAGAAGAAGCTTCCCATTCGCAGCGTTCTCTATGAAATTTCAACGGCAAAGGATGAGCTTTACGGACCTGAGGAATATCTTTCCATGAACAGCGATAATTTCCGCAAAAAGCTGATTGGAGAGGCATATCGTGAATACCAGAAACAGCTCCGTCAGGCAAACGCCCTTGACTTTGATGATATCATTATGCTGACAGTTCAACTGCTCTCTCAGGAAGAAGAGGTTTTAGCCCGCTATAACCGTCAGTTCCATTATGTGTTTGTGGATGAGTATCAGGACACAAACAATTCCCAATCCATGCTTGTGAACATGCTTGCACAGGGCTATGAGAACATTTGCGTTGTGGGCGATGATGACCAGAGCATTTATAAATTCCGTGGCGCCAACATCCAGAACATCTTAAATTTCGAAAAAGAATTCCCCGGCGCCAAGGTCATTAAACTCGAACAAAACTATCGCTCTACACAAATGATTTTGGACGCCGCCAATAGCGTGATTGCCAACAACAGCGGCCGTAAGGGGAAAAATTTGTGGACACAAAACGGAAACGGCAATCCCCTTGACGTATATCGGGCGGATAATGAATATGACGAGGCAGAATTTATTGCCAATCAAATACAAAAGGCTAACAAAGAAGGCAGCCGTTTTGCTGACTGCGCTATTTTATACCGCACAAACGCTCAGTCCCGTGTGATTGAAACCACGTTAAGTGGCCACGGTATCCCCTACCGTGTTTTAGCAGGTCTTCGCTTCTATGACCGCAAAGAGGTTAAGGATGCCCTCAGCTATCTCCGCTTGATTCAAAACCCCAGCGACAACATCAGCTTGCTCCGTGTAGTCAATGAGCCTGCCCGCAAGATTGGTGTTGCCACGTTAGAAAAGGTTTCCGAAGTGGCGCGCCAAAAGGGACTCTGCTTGTTTTCTGTTATGGAAGCAGCAGAAGCCGAACCGAGCCTTGCCCGCGCTCACGAGCGTTTGACTGCCTTTACAGCTTTAATTCGTCGCCTGCAAAGTCTTGCCGAGGGCAAGCTTCCCTCTGAGCTGATTGAAATAGCGTTGGACGAAACAGGGTATCGCGCACAGTATACTATGGATGATTCTGTTGAAAATCAAACCCGTCTTGACAACCTGCAGGAGTTTGTCAATGCCGCAGCGGAATACGAACGAAACGAAGAAGAGCCGACTCTCTCCGGCTTCCTGGAATTAACCGCTTTGATTGCTGACATTGACAATTACGACAAAGATGCCGACTGTGTGGTTTTAATGACGCTGCACAGCGCCAAGGGGTTAGAGTTCCCCCGTGTTTTCCTTTGCGGCATGGAGGAGGGTTTGTTCCCGAGCTTAAAATCCATGTCAGAAGACGAGGTGGAAGAAGAGCGACGTTTGTGCTATGTTGGCATCACCCGTGCCAAGCAGCATCTGGTGTTAACCCATGCCGCCTACCGCAATCAATATGGCAGCGGCAGTTACACCATGCCCTCCCGTTTCTTGGAAGAAATCCCCGCAAGCTGCATGAATGCTCTTGTGAAAGAAACGGAAACTCGCTCCCAAATCCAGCCGCAGCGCAAGAAAGATTATCAGTTCTACGACAGCACAAAGTCTCTTTTGCAAGCACTTTCAAAAGACAGAGAAGAACGAAAAACAACCTCCTCTCTCTACGCGCCGGGGGACGTGGTCTCGCACAAAAAATTCGGTCGCGGTATGATTGTGGCCGTAACGCCAACAGGAAATGATGTGCAGCTTGAAATTGCCTTTGATGATTACGGCACCAAAACGCTGTTAGGCTCCTTTACAAAGCTGACAAAAGAAAATTAAATATTTCGTAAAAAAGCACGCCATGCAATATTTTTTGCAGATCTGTTCATACTAAAAGAAAATGTCATCACAATCTTGATTGATTTTTCTTGGAACAGGAGGCGTGTTTTTTTGTTAAACACCATTTTAATTATTTTTCAGTTTTTCCTAACCATAACCATGGGCTTGTACTTTTTTTCAAAGCTGAAAGAAAAACACGCCGGAAAATCAGAGCTTGAAACAGACTCTGCCAAGGAACTGGATAAATTACATCGATTAAAACAAATTCATCTTACAACGCCCCTTTGTGAAAAAACCAGACCGACACATTTAGATGAGGTGGTTGGACAAAAAGACGGCATACGTGCCTTAAAAGCCGCGCTTTGCGGTCCAAATCCGCAGCATATTTTAATCTACGGTCCGCCCGGCGTCGGCAAAACAGCAGCAGCCCGCGCCGTTTTGAAAGAGGCTATTCTATCTTCTGCCTCGCCCTTTCGGGAAAATGCTCCTTTCGTGGAAATTGATGCCACAACGTTGCGGTTTGATGAACGCGGCATTGCCGACCCCCTAATGGGCTCCGTACACGACCCGATTTATCAGGGCGCCGGCGCTTACGGTCCTGCCGGCATTCCACAACCCAAGCCGGGGGCTGTTACCAAGGCACACGGCGGTATTTTATTTTTGGACGAAATCGGCGAACTGCACCCCACACAAATGAACAAGCTGCTTAAAGTCTTGGAAGACCGTACCGTTTTTTTGGAAAGCTCCTATTACGCAAGCGGCAACCGTGACATTCCGCCTCATATCCACGAAATTTTTCAAAAAGGTCTGCCTGCGGATTTTCGTTTGGTTGGCGCTACAACACGTTCTCCCGAAGAACTCCCCCCTGCCCTGCGCTCCCGTTGCGTTGAAATATATTTTTCGCCCCTGTCGGCTTTTCACGTGCAGAGCATAGCAGAAACGGCTGCTATAAAGGCGGGTTTTACTCTGACAAAAGAATCCCTTTCGCTTCTTTGCAAATATGCGCAAAACGGGCGTGATGCCGTGAATCTGGTGCAAACCGCCGGCAGCATTGCCCTGCTCGAAGGCCGAACGGAAATTAAAGAAGAGGATATCCGTTGGGTAGCATCATTTGGTCACTACTCGCCCCACTTCGAGAAAAAAATTGCCCGTGAAGAAAGCATCGGAACGGTCAGCGGCTTAGCCGTAACGGGAGATTTTCAAGGCAGCGTTATTGACATTGAGGCCAGCGCTCTGCCTTGTGCAGCAGGATGCGGCAAGCTGACCGTTACAGGAATTGTGGAAAGTCAGGAGCTGGAAGGTCGAGGTCAGCGTTTGATTCGTGGCAGTTCTGCCCGCGCCTCCATCCAAAATATGCTGACGGTTTTGGAGCATTGCTACGGCATTGACACAACAGCCTATCATATTCACGTCAATCTGCCCGGTGGCACACCGATTGACGGTCCTTCCGCCGGCGTCGCCATTTTATCTGCCGTATATTCTGCTATTTTTTCCAAACCCATTGACCGCCGCATTGCCATGACTGGCGAACTTTCCATCCACGGTCACGTTCTCCCGGTGGGCGGGGTTGCCGCAAAGGTTTTGGCGGCTGACAAAGCCGGCATACAAACTGTTTTAATCCCCAAGGATAATCAGGAGGATGTTCTCTTTGAAACCACATGTCAAATTGTTCCCGTGAGCCATATTGGCGAGGTTTTTCAGCATCTCTTTACGGCGTCTGTTCTGTCCGGGGAACCGGCCACGGCCGGTGCACACGCAGACAGCACCATATTGATTGCCAAAGGGCACCAAAGCCATCTTTGTGACGCTGAATCAATATAAAAAGAGCTGTGACCAAAATGGTCACAGCTCTTTTTTGTGTAAAGGGATTAAATCACTTCAATGAGGCCATAGTCCCCGTTTTTACGCTGATACACAACGTTGGACTCGCCCGTTTCCGCGTTCGTGAAAATGTAGAATTGATGGCCCAGAAGATTCATCTGCAAGATGGCTTCCTCGGGACTCATGGGCTTGGTTTCAAAGCGTTTTCTTCTGACAATCTTAAATTCTGTTTCCTCTTCAACAGCTTCGCCATACGGAATTTGTTCAATCGCCGCTGCATCAAAGGTTTCTTTTTTCAGCTTCTTTTCAATTCTGGTTTTATGTTTTCTAAGCTGACGCTCTAAAATATCCACAGCATTGTCAATGCTCATATACATATCTACGG
The DNA here is from genome assembly GCA_015068855.1 of Oscillospiraceae bacterium. Classification (GTDB taxonomy): domain Bacteria; phylum Bacillota; class Clostridia; order UBA1381; family UBA9506; genus UMGS755. The sequence goes on from SVJS01000006.1 coordinate 46,148, forward strand.
TGGCTTCTTCCACTCGCATAATCAGATTGCCGGAATAGATGGTTGCCTCAACAACCTGTTGTTCTCTTTGAACCGAAAGGGTAACAGATGCCTCTGTTTCCTTGTGAAAATACCGGTCGAGCTTACTGAAACGGTCGTTAATACGGTCTTTAAGACCCTGCGTTAATTCAATTTGTTTTCCTGTCATCGTTATTTTCATATAGTGCCACTCCTCTTCTATATAGTAACAAGAAGTCCTTGTATATACTATATACCCACTTTGTATACATCTTAAACAACATCAAAAAAAATTTTCCTGCATTCATGTTATGCCGCATTATCCCATATAGTGTAAAGAAGGGAGAGAGACTCATGAAATCCGTACTGGCCGCTATACTGACTGTTTTATTGTTAATCCATCTGCCTCAGGGCGTTTTGGCGCTGGATGTGTCTGCCCAATTTGCCTGCGTCATTGATGCACAGACCGGACAAATTCTCTATAATAAAAACGCCGAAAAAAGGCATTCCATGGCCAGCACAACCAAAATCATGACGGCACTTGTAGCCTTGGAAAAAACAGGGGAGAACGAGCTTGTAACCGTCAGCGCCAACGCTGCCGGAACGGAAGGGTCCAGCATTTACTTAAAGGCAGGCGAAACCCTGCCCATGAGCGATTTGCTCTACGGACTCATGCTCTCCTCCGGCAACGATGCCGCCATTGCTATTGCTGAGCACGTGGCAGGAAGTGTTGAAAGTTTTGCCGCCATGATGACAAAGCGGGCCCGTGAAATCGGGGCCAAAAATACCGCCTTTCAAAACCCCAACGGTCTTGATGAGGAGGGGCATTACACCACCGCCTATGACCTTGCCCTGATTACGCGTGAAGCCTTAAATCATCCACGATTTGCAGAGATTGTTTCCACGAAACGCAAGAACATTCCGGCTTCTGAAAACAGCGTTGCACGGAGCTTTTATAATCATAACAAACTGCTCTCGTTATACCCCGGCTGCATCGGGGTTAAAACAGGGTTCACAAAGAAAACGGGTCGTTGCCTTGTTTCAGCCGCACAAAAAAATCACGTGACCCTAATTTGCGTGACCTTAAACGCCCCCAATGACTGGAATGACCATACCGTTTTGTTAAACCATGGCTTTGAAAAAACAGAAGCCCGCCCTCTGATTGTGAAAGATATGGTGATGAAAAGTCTTCCTGTCCGAAACGGCAGCAGCAAAAGTCTTGACCTTTTAGCAGAAGAAGATTTTTATGTAACAAACAATGAGGCAGAAGGCCTCAGCGGTTTTAAGATTGACTATCATCTGCCCTCTCATGTTCCTGCGCCGGTTTCAGAGGGCGTTCCTATTGGTCGCCTGCAGGTTTCATACAAAGGGAAAATCTTAAAAAAAATGAATCTTATCGCGGGCGCAAATATTGATTTTGTGCCACCACCTGCGCCTACATTTATAACGAATTTCATTAAAATTACGAAATACTTCTTGAACTTTCAGTAAAAGCAAGATATAATTAATGTCATGTCAGAGAGAACAATTTTCACGCTGATATCAGACGGCAGAAACGGAGAACGACATGGCTGACGAAATGAGACTCCAAAAATTTTTAGCGCTCTGCGGCTGCGCTTCAAGACGAGCCGCCGAAAATTTAATAACGGACGGTCGGGTGTGCGTCAACGGTGTTCCCGTTACAACGCTCGGCACTAAAATTGACCCGGAGGCTGATTTTGTAACCGTAGACCAAAAGCCTGTGACAAAGCCGGAGGAAAAGGTTTATATCATGCTGAACAAACCAGCAGGCTATGTAACAACCGCCAAGGATAATTTTAACAGACAAACGGTTCTCGACCTGATTCCTGACTCTTTAGGGCGGCTATACCCCGTTGGACGCCTTGATTATGACACGCAGGGGCTTTTGCTTTTGACAAATGACGGCGAGCTGACAAATCGCTTAACGCATCCCCGCCATCAGGTCAACAAAACCTATCTTGCACTTGTTGCAGGATTTCCGTCAAACGAGGACATTGAAGCGCTGCAAAAGGGCGTCATGATTGACGGCAAAAAAACACAGCCCGCCAAGGTTATTATCGTCGGGAAAACCGAGAATGCAACAAAGCTGTCCATCACTATTCACGAGGGACGAAACCGCCAGGTTCGTAAAATGTGTGCCGCTATCGGCCACGCCACTATTTCGTTAACCCGCATTGCGGAAGGCCCCATCAAGCTGGGCGATTTAGCACTTGGCTCGTGGCGACACCTGACAGAAGATGAAGTGCGTAAACTGGGAGGAACAACCCATGCTGACCATTAAGAAAATTGATAACAATATACAGGTTGCAGCCTATTGCCGTGACCATGCTCTGACTGCGCCCTTAGATAAACCGTCACAATTTATGGGCTTGTTTGAGGGCGATACATTGTGCGGTCTGGGTGCCCTGACCTTAGAGGGGACAAAGGTTTTCATGAATTTCATCCATGCCGAGGATGAGCTTTTAATCCACGGCCTTGCCAAGGCACTTTTGAACATGGCAGACCTCCGTGGCATCAAAACGGTTTATGGCACAAATCAGGCGCTCGAAAGTCTTTACAGGCGGCTTCGTTTTGAGAAAACAGAGGCTGAATATGTTCTTTCTCTGGCAGGCTATTTCACAGCAGAGGCACATTAATTTGCATTAAAAAAAGGACTGTGGCTAAAAACCACAGTCCTTTTTTAATCCGTCGTTTCAAGAATAACCTTAACCGTTTTACAAAGCTCTTTTGCCGTCTCTCCGTCCACTGTGCGGGCCGCACCGGCGGCAATCGTATGGGAAACATAGCCCTCCACATCCTCCAACATGGCGGCAATTTCCTCAATTTTTTCCTGCGGAATCAGAATGACACCGTCTGACCCGGCATAGCTTGCAAGCAGAGCTTGCGCGGCGCGCTTTCCTGCTTCGGTCATGGAAAAACGAAGCTCTCTTTGCCGGATTGTTATCTCGTTATCAGACAAATCCGCATCCTCAGCGCAGCTGGCAGCCGGCTCCGTCATTGGTTCATGGGAAAAAGCAGCTTGCGCCGGCGTTGTTTCCTCTGTTTTAACATCCTCGTGGATGGGCGCTTTCGGTGTCGCGTCTTCGGTATAACGCCTTGTTTTAAGAGGGGTTTGCACTCCCCCGTCATCCTGCAACGGTTCTTCCTGTTGTGTCACGTGCGCCTCATTGCCGGCGGGCTGCTCTATCTCCTCTATGTCATATACATCCGGCAGATTGCTGAATGTAACAACGGAAAGCACAACCACCGCCGCCGCAGCCACAAGACCCGATGCATAGCGCATAAAAACAGATTTCCGTTTTGCAGGTTGGGGCGCCACTTGCGTCTCTTCTAACAGTCTATCATGGAGTTTGGCACGGAACGTATCGCTCACGGCAAGCTGCGGCAAATTTTTAGCCACCGCGACGGTATTTCGTAAAAATGTTTCCTCTGCGGCACATATCTCGCAGGATGCAAGATGTTCTTTGATGGCTTCTTTCTCCTCTGCCGATACCATATCGTCTATGTATGACGGCAGAAGGTCTTGCACCTTTTGACAGGATACACTCATAGCGTGCCCTCCTTCCTGTTTGTGTTATCATTTTTCAGTTTATAACTGATACGAATTAGACGTTTTCACAATAGAAAAAGTTCCCGATCAGGCTCCAAAAGTTTTTGCAAGGCCTTGCGGGCACGATTGATACGGGATTTGACAGTTCCGGGCGCCAGATGCAAAACGTCTGCAATCTCCTCATAAGAACGCCCTTCCACATCCCGCAAAATAATGACCTGTCTGTGCTCTTCCGGCAAATCCAGGAGTGCCTTTTCCAAAGCCTTCCGGGCCTCGCGAAGCTGCGCCTTTTCATAAGGCGAGGGTCCATCATCACTAAGAGAAAGATAAAACTCCTCTCCCTCGCTGTTTTGCTGATGAAGACTCATCGTTTCCTGTTGTCTGCGCTTTGCTTTGCGCACTATATCCATACAAACATTGGATGCAATCCGGTACAGCCAGGTTGAAAAAGAGGACTCTCCGTTAAAGCTTTTAATAAAACGAAAGACCTTAACAAAAACCTCCTGGGCTGCATCTTCTGCATCAGCGCGGTTTCCCAGCATCCGATAACAATAATTGAGTATTTTGCTTTCATAAGCAGCAATCAGCAATTCATAGGCCGCCAAATCGCCTGCTTGCGCCTTTTGAATTTGTTCCTGTTCGGACATGGGCTTCACCACCCTTACAACGTTGTCTATAAGCAGTTTTCTCTTTTAGTCTGATATCAAAAGCGGCTTAAAATGCAGATAATCCGCTGACACAAGATGATATAAAATACCATTGTGCTCCCCTATTGTCGCCATGGCATGGTGTCGTCCGTGCAGATGACCATAAAGGCAACGCGAGACTTTGTATTCTTCCATCAGGCGAACAAAATCCGATTGCGAAGAGGGCGGATAATGAAGCATGACAAAAATGGTTTCTGCCCCGCTTTTTTTCGCCATGTCAAGAGACAATTGCAAACGGCTGACCTCGCGGTTATACAGCTTTTTATCCTCGTCGCTCTGCCCCGTGTCAGGATAGCCCTTGGCAGCGCAAACAGCAACATTACCTATCACGCGCACGGTGTTATGCAGAAATTCAATATCCTCAAACCCATGGGCAGAAAGCCAGTTATTCAGCTTATTCAGGGTCTCCCACCAATAATCATGATTCCCTTTGGAAATTAATTTCTTTCCGGGCAGTGAATGCAAAAATTGAAAGTCCGCCTCGGCGTCATCGATATACGTCGCCCAGGAAAGATCGCCCGGCAGCAAAACAACATCCTCAGGTCCTATGGTTTTGCACCAGTTCTCCTGCAGAGTCTCTAAATAATTTTCCCATCTGGCGCCGAAAATATCCATCGGCTTATCACAAGATAACCCCAGATGCAGATCCGAAATGGCATAAATGGCCATACCCATACTCCTTACGCTACAAAAAAAGCCCATTCCGGTACAGAATGGGCTTTTCTTCTTTATTATGCGGAATAAACGCTTACCTGCTTTTTATTCTTGCCTCTTCTTTCAAACTTAACATGACCGTCAATCAAAGCAAACAGCGTATCATCGCCGCCCTTGCCCACATTGATACCGGGATGAATTTTAGTACCGCGCTGGCGAACCAAAATGTTACCGGCTAAAACAGCCTGACCGTCGCCTTTTTTAACGCCAAGACGTTTAGCTTCACTGTCACGACCGTTCTTTGTGCTACCAACACCCTTTTTATGAGCAAACAGCTGAATATCAAATTTAATCACGGGATAACCTCCTTTTACATGGTGGCTCGGGCCACACATTCATTCTTTGCGACCACTGTCGCATTGTCTGCGTTCGGTTTTATTTCTTTTTCAAGCTGACATAGTCGCCATATTGCTCTGCCAAGTTCTCCATGGTTAACACCATGCTTGAAAGCAGAACGTCGGCATCGTGCCGCTTTTCATCACTGAGCACCGCTGGTAAACAGCAGGACAAATTGCCCTCTTCTACCGTTAATTCAGGCGCCAGACCGACCACATCCGTCAACCCGTTTACCGCTGTCATCGCCGCTGTTGTTACCGCGGCACAAACAATGTCTGTTCCGTGTTCACCATAGCCGGCATGACCGCAAACCGTAAACCCTGTCAGTTGACTTTTTTTGTTTTCGAATAAAGTAATTGTAATCATAGGACGAAATTAAGCATTGATTTTCTCAATGACAACTTTGGTATAAGGCTGTCTGTGACCCTGCTTTTTCGCATAGCCTTTTTTGGGCTTATACTTGAAAACAATGACCTTCTTAGCTTTGCCCTCAGCTGCAACCTTAGCGGTAACTGTTGCACCTTCAACAAAAGGAGCACCCACCTTTAAGTCGCTACCTTCACCAACAGCGCAAACTTCGCTGAAAGTTACGGTTTCATCAGCAGCCAGACCCAGCTTTTCAACGAAAACGGTATCGCCTTCGCTTACCTTATACTGTTTTCCGCCTGTTTGAATAATTGCGTACATATTCTGCACCTCCTCCATCCTTGCTCGCTGTTCATCAGGGTAGGCAACACATGCCATTTATAACCCGGCACACGCGGCTATCAAACAGTATACCACAGCATACAAAAAAAGTCAACAAAATTTTTATAAAAATTGGAATCTTTCTTCCTATGTCTTTTTGTGACCTGTTTTATGAATGCGCCTTTCCTGCAAACGAAAAATAGTTCTTTGCATTATCGTAACAAATCCCCGTAACAAGCCGTTTTAGCATCTCGCTGTCATCAGGATATTCGCCCTGCTCCACCCAGGCGCCCAGCATGTTGCAGAGAATTCGTCTGAAATATTCATGCCTTGCAAAGGAAACAAAGCTGCGCGAATCCGTAAGCATACCGATGAAGGTGCCAAGCATCCCCAGGTTTGCCAGCGCCTTCATTTGCTGCTCCATACCGTCACGGTTATCATTAAACCACCAGCCTGAGCCAAACTGAATTTTCCCTCGCACAGGCCCCTCTTGAAAATTGCCAAGCATCGTGCCTAAAACGTAGTTATCCTTAGGGTTTAAGGTATATAAAATAGTCTTCGGTAAGGCTTTTTGTACGTCCAGAGCATCCAGAAATTTGGAAAGCTTCTCCGCAATAGGCCAATCATGAATGCTGTCAAAGCCCGTATCGGGGCCCAATGTTTCATACATTCGGCTGTTATTATTGCGCAGAGCACCGATATGCAGCTGCATGGTCCAGCCGTGCTTTGCATACTCTTTGGCACAAGTCTGCAAAATGCTCGTCTTAAAAACGTCCGCCTCTTCGGCCTCTATTTTAGCGCCCGCCATTTTTTTGTCAAACACGGCTTCGGCATGTCCCTCAGCATAGGGAACATAGGTAAGACCATGGTCTGCCACGCGGCAGCCAACCTGATGAAAAAACTGAATTCGTTCGCCAAGCCAGCTTTTTAGTTTGGCAAAGCTGTCAATGCCGTTTGCCTCCATGTAACCGCTAAATGCCGGCAAATCAATATGAACCGCCTTATCGGGACGAAAGCTCGGCAAAACAGCCGTTTCAAAATTCTCTTTGGCAAGCTTCTGATGATACGTCAGGTCGTCTGCGGGGTCATCCGTTGTGCAGAGAATCTCCACATTGGATTTTCGGATGAGATTTCGTGTTGAAAAATCCTCTTTTGCCAGGCATTCGTTAATGGTCTGCCATGTTATAAAGGCCGTTTTGGGACATAAAGGGACATCAATATCAAAATAGCGTTTCAGTTCCAAAGCCGTCCAATGATATAAGGGATTTCCAATCAAAAATGGCATGCAATCAGCGAAAAGCTTCCATTTTTCATAGGCTTCCCCGTCGCCTGTAATAAAGCGTTCATCAATTCCAAAGGTTCGCATCTGGCGCCATTTATAATGGTCGCCGCTTAAAAACAGGTCACAGGCATCCGAAAACCTTGCATCCTCCGCTATCATTTTAGGCGATAGATGGCAATGATAGTCAATAATCGGCAATGGTTCTGCATAGGCTTTATAAAGCTCCTGACCCGTTTTGTTTGTAAACATAAACTTATCACAAATAATACCCATACCAATCTCCTTTTGCGTCCATTGTTGAAGCAACTTTCTGTTACAAGTATCGCCACTTGACGCACTTTTTATGTTTTTCCAAAATAAAATCCTTTTCTTTACAAAAATTCTTTTTTCTGCTATACTGAATAACAGAATCTTTGTAACTCGGCACGAAAGGAAGATACGCCACCTATGTTAAAGCGCTTTGTCCGTTATTACGGACCTCACAAAAAAATGTTGGTTCTGGATATGCTGGCCGCACTGTTGATTTCGGTTATCGGCATGATGTATCCTGTGATAACAAATAAAATGCTGAATGTTTATATCCCCGAGAAAATGTATCGAACCATTGTCGTTGCCGGAGGTTTTGTGCTGGTTCTGTATATTCTCCGCATGTTTTTGCAGTATTTTGTGCAGTACTACGGTCACAAAATCGGCGTGCACATGCAGTCCAAAATGCGTCAGGACCTGTTTACTCATTTGCAGAAATTGCCGTATTCTTTCTACGACAACAACGAAACCGGCCAGATTATGACCCGCCTGACAAGCGACCTCTTTGAGATTTGCGAATTGGCGCATCACGGTCCTGAAAATGTTTTAATCAGCTCCGTCATGATTATTCTGTCCTTTTCTTACTTGCTGACCATTGACTGGATTTTAACGCTGATTATCTTTGCCTGCGTACCCATTTTAATCCTGATTACCGTTCATTACCGCAAAGCCATGAAACAAGCGTTTACGGAACGGCGCAGGAGCAATGCCCTCATTAATGCTGCTGTTGAAAGCAGTGTTACCGGCATTCGTGTGACAAAGGCTTACACTAATGCAAAAGAAGAAATCAGCAAATTCAAAAAAGGCGATTCTGAATTTGTTGCCTCCTCCGGCAAAGCCTATAACGCCATGGCCAAATTCCATGCTTCCACATCGTTTGTTTCTGATGTGTTTAATGTCTTTATTTTAATTGCTGGCGGTCTCTTTTTATATAATGGCCGTATTTCCTTCGGCGACTATTCAACCTTTATTGTCTCGGTCAATTTATTTATCGGTCCGGTTAACACCTTAATTGGTTTTATGGAGCAGTTTCAGAACGGTGCCAGCGGTTTCAAGCGTTTTTGCGAAATCATGGACGAAAAGCCGGAGGCAGAACGACCCAATGCCGAGGAGCTGCAAAACGTTCAGGGGGATATCGAATTTAAGAACGTCAGCTATGCCTATGGCGAGAATACAAAAGAGGTCATTCATGACATTAGCCTGCACCTGAAAAAAGGCGAAAAGCTTGCCTTGGTTGGCCCCTCCGGCGGCGGTAAAACAACGCTTTGTCACCTGCTTCCTAATTTCTATCAGCTAAAAGAAGACAGCGGCACCATCACGATTGACGGGCGGGATATCCGTGATTTAACCTTAGAATCCGTCCGGAAACACATCGGCATTGTGCAGCAGGATGTGTTCCTGTTTTCAGGAACCATCCGTGACAACATTCTCTACGGCAGACCGGATGCTAACGATGAGGACATTATTGTAGCTGCCAAACGGGCTAACATTCACGATTACATTATGACTCTTCCTAACGGCTATGATACAGACATTGGCGAACGCGGTGTTAAACTGTCCGGCGGACAAAAACAACGACTCAGCATTGCCCGTGTCTTTCTGAAAGACCCCGCCATTCTGATTTTGGATGAAGCCACCAGCGCTCTTGATAATACCACCGAAGTTCTCATCCAGGAAGCACTTGATGAGCTTTGCAAAGGGCGCACAACTCTGGTGGTTGCACACCGGCTCTCCACCATCCGAAATGCGGATGAAATCGCCGTTATTATGGAGGGGCGTCTTGCTGAACAGGGAACCCATGAAGCCCTCATGGAGAAAGGCGGCATTTATAAGGATTTATACAGTCTGCAATTCCGGGATGATGACCTTGTGAAATAACAAAAAAAGAACAGCCGTTCAAGCTTGAACGGCTGTCTTTTTTCCTTGCTGCAAAAGGGCTTTTGAAATATACAAAATTCCCAATTTTTTTCACAAAATCGATTGACAGTTTAACCTTGATACTATATAATATATATGTGTGGGTATGCCTGTTAACAACGGGTTTTAACACATATGGAAAGTATTAAGAAACGCTTACTGGCAATGCCAAAAACGGAGGGAGCAAAATGTCAAAAATTGACCGTTACAAAGCAGGATTCAAAAAACCGGACAGACGCTATGCGATTTATCCGATTCTCCACGGCAATTCCTTTGAAAAGGAAACCATTGAAACGTTAGACCGCCGCGGTTTTGCCGGTGTTGTTGGTAACGTTCCCTACACGAAAGACTTCCCGAATGACCAGCCTGCCTGGGATAAAGCCATTAACGGCTTCAGGGAATACATAGATAAAGGCATGCATGCCTGGATTTACGATGAAGACGGCTATCCCTCCGGTTCTGCCAGAGGTCATGTAACCGAAACACATCCTGAATTTATCGCGCAGGGCCTCTATTGCTATAAATATTGGAGAGTTTTGATAGGTCCCCGCAGCTACCGTTCGGACATTCCGGATGCCAAGCTGTATCGCGCTGTTTTAGTGCCCGCTGACGGCAAGGGTGACCCTGTTGATATCACGTCTTCCTTAAACGAGAATAATGTTCTTTATTTTGACATTCCCGAGGGTAAATACTACCTCTTTATCATGAGCATCCGTCGTTTATTTGACGGTACCCATGCAACCCAAAGTTGGAGTGAACCCCGTAACTATATCAGTCTTTCTGACAAAGAGGCAACCAAGGCATTCATCCAGTGCACACACGAAAATTACAAAAAGCGTCTTTCCGATGAATTTGGCAAGGGCATTTTGGCTATGTTCACCGATGAACCGTCCCTGATTGCCTGGCAGATTACTGCCGGCGTTTTCCCCATCCTGCCGTGGTTACATTCTTATCCCAAGGATTTTGAAGCCAGATACGGCTACGATTTCATGTTAGCCTGTGTTGCTGTTGCATTGGAAGTGGGACAGGATGTCGTCAAACGCCGTTGCGACTTTTGGGAATTCATTGCTGACACCGTTGCAGAGGGCTATTTTGCCTCCTTGCAGGATTGGTGTCATGAAAACAACTTAAAAGCCTCCGGTCACATGCTCCGCGAGGAAAGTCTGCAAGCCCATGTTTATAATTATGGTTCTTTCTATCGCGCTATGAAAAAGTTCGACTGGCCCGGCATTGACCAGCTCGAAGTTGACATTGCGCCTTTGATGAATGATTCTGAAATCCCCATCGCCCGCTTTATCGCATCCTTTGCCGATATCAGCGGCGAACGCGAGGTGTTTACGGAATTCCAGGATTTATGGTATCGCTTTACCGAGGATAAAATTGCCGGTATTGAATGCTATTACAACACTATTAACTGGCATTTAGCTATGGGCGTTAACAACTTCACAAGCTATGCTTCTTACAAAAGTCTGACCGACGAGCAGATTTATGATATCAACCAGTACACGGCCCGTTCCGGTTACCTGCTTCGTCAGGGTATTCGTGACAGCCGCATTGGTATCTTCTATCCGGAAGCAACCATGTGGGCCGACTACATCCTCAACTGCAACGAAGATGCTCGTGACGACTCCGAGAGAATGGTCTCTTTAGAAAAAACCTTTGCTGCTTCTGCCTGGGAGCTCCTGCATCGTCAGGTTGATTTTGACTATGTTGACTTTGAACTTTTGCTCAACGGCGTGGTTAAAGACGGCAAGTTAACCTATCGCGACCGTGCTTACTCTGTTATCGTGATGCCCGGCACCCGTGTTTTGCAGGATGCTGTTGCTGCCCGCTTGATTGAGCTGGCTGAAAACGGAATTACCGTTATGTTCTGCTATGAATTGCCGACTGTCTCCAGAGAAACAGGCCTTGCTTCTCCCTATGCGGAGAAGATTGCCGCTATGATTAAAGACGGCAAGATGTTCCATGAAGGAAGCATCGAAAAAATCGGCGATTTCTATGATGCATGCCTGCCTGACAAGAGCCGCTCCATTCGTGTTTTAGACAAGGACGGCAACTATAATCACATGATTCTGTCTCACTGCCGTGTAACCGAAGACGGTTCTCAGGTTGTATATATTACAAACATGGGCGAGGCGGTCTTTACCGGTACGCTCTCCATCGTTGGAGACTTTGCCGAAGTATTTGAAGCAAATTCCTTTACCGGCGATATCGCCCCTGTTGCCTTTACAAAGGATGGCGACAGCGTTACCATATCCGTTTCCATTGAGCCCGGCGAAGGTAGATTCTATTTAGTATAAAAAGCACTCGTTAATGGGGTTGTAAATAGGCAACCCCTTTAACGCGCCACAATGCCATACTATCGATAAACGTTTTTATTCGTATAGTTTGGACAGACAACTTGACTCAAAAAGCGTTGAATCCTAATGCAAACAGAGAAAGCAGGTTGATTATGACACGTGCGATTAATTCAGAATCCATGAAAGAGAATAACAGAAAACAAATTCTGCGCTTAATCATGAAGGGCGAGTATTCCCGTGCGAACATTGCAAAAATGACCGGCTTAACAAAGGCCGCTGTTTCCATTATTACCGAAAGTTTTTTGCAAATGAACCTGGTTACGGAAGAGCCCTCCACTTCATTCAGCGTCGGACGTCGGCCATGGATTTTATCTCTGTGCGAAAACCGTTATTATGCAGTTGGCGTTAACATTTCGCGAACAAGCTATGAGGTTGGCATTCACAATCTCGTGGGCAAGGTTTTGATTAGCGAGAAAAAGCCGTTGCCCGATTGTGATCCCGACTTAATTTTAGAAGACATTCACGACATCATCTTAGCGCAACTAAAAGCGCAAAATATTGCACACGAGGATTTATTAGGCATTGGCGTCACCGCACCCGGCCCTATCGATTACGAAAACGGCGTTATTTTATCGCCGCCAAACTTCGAAAGATGGCATAATTATGAGCTGACAAGCAAAATGGGAGCGCTGTTTGACAACAGCTTTACCATTAAACTTGAAAACGTCTCCAACGCCGTGGCACTCTATGAAAATTATTATGGGAAACAAATCAATTCCGATAATTTCATGGTTGTTCTGGCAGACGACACGGGTATTGGTGCCGGCATTATCGTTGGTAATGCTTTATACCGTGGCGCTACGGGCCTGGGCGGCGAATTTGGCCATATTTCCATTGATATAAACGGCAAACAATGCAGCTGCGGCAACAAAGGTTGCCTGGAACGCTATGCCGGCATTCCTGAGATTTTGAAGGATACACCATACAGCACATGGGAAGAAGCGATCGATGCAAACGACACGGGCTTAATAGAAAAAATGGCACATTACCTGTCCGCGGCATTAATCAGCGCCATTAATTTGTTTGATATTAATACTGTCATTCTGATGGGACATATCGGCTATAAGGCAGACGTGCTTTGCCATCTATTAGAAAACAAAATTAATGATCGAACGATTACAAAAAGCAGCGTTTCCATTGTAGCGTCTGATTTCAATAATTTAGTGGGCGTTGCAGGAAGCATCATGATTAATGACTTTTTAACCTGAGGAGGTATCCCATTTGAAAGCTATCGGTCTCGATATTGGCACAACATCCGTTTGCGGCATTGTTATAGATGCTCAATCAGGCATTGTTCTTAAAAAAGAGGAAAAAGCCAACAACTCCTGGCTCGACTCGGATAAACAATGGGAAAAAGCACAGGACCCTAACACAATTTTATCTGTTGTACAAGAAATTTTAGAATCCTTATTTGATGAAACTGTTGTTTCTATCGGTGTTACAGGGCAAATGCACGGCATTGTTTACCTAAATGCCGCAGGCGAACCTGTTTCACCCTTATATACCTGGCAGGACGAACGCGGCAACCTGCCCTACCAAGATACCACCTATGCAGCCGCATTAAACAGTTACACAGGCTATGGTTATGTAACACATTTTTATAACAAGCAAAACGGTCTGGTGCCGGACGAGGCAACTGTTTTCTGTACAATTCATGACTATGTTGCCATGAAAATTGCGCAGCAAACGAAGCCTGTCATCCACGCAAGCGATGCCGCCAGCTTTGGACAGTTTGATATTGAGCGCTGTGTCTTTACCGCTGACGATCCGCTCCTCCCCGCCATCGTTCCTGATTACACGAAGATAGGAACCTATAAAGGTGCTACGGTTTCCGTAGCCATTGGCGACAATCAGGCAAGCTTTATGGGTTCTGTTTGTGGTTCTGACAGTGTTCTGGTTAACGCCGGAACCGGCAGTCAGGTTTCCGTGGTAACCAAAAAAGCCGTAGCCACGACAGGTATTGAAATCAGACCATACATTGAAAACCAATACCTAATGGTTGGCTGTTCCCTGTGTGGCGGCAAAGCCTTTGCTGTTTTAGAAAATTTCCTGCGTGAAACGGTCAGCCTCATGACAGGAAGCCCCTGTGCGCCGCTTTACGATGTTATGAACCGGTTGCTTGCGACAACGGAAGCGTCTTCCGTTACAGTTGACACCCGTTTTTTGGGAACGCGGGAAGAACCAAACCTTTGCGGCAGCATTACGGGTCTTCGGGCTGATACTTTCTCGCCCATCGAGCTCTTGCATGGTACTGTAAACGGCATGGCAAACGAGCTTTATTCATTATTTAATCGGATGAACAGCAGTTGCAAGGCCTTAGTCGGCTCCGGAAACGGCATCCGCAAAAACGCAGCCTTTGCAAAAGCTTTATCGGATACATTTAATGCATCGTTAAAAATTCCGCTCCATAAGGAAGAAGCCAGCTTCGGGGCTGCTCTCTTCTCTTTGGTAACGGCAAACATATATCCCTGCATCGAGGATGCACAAAAAATTATTCAATACGAGGTGTAAACAATGTTTTACGAAAAACCAATGTTCTTTGAACAAAACAGAGTGTTCAGACCCTACCTTGGCGGTAAGCTTATGGGCAAATTTGTTGGCAAAGATTTCGAGGATGACCATTTTCCCGAAGAATGGGTTGCCTCTGCTGTCAAAGCAATAAACAAAGGTATCACAGATCCCTATGACGGCATCTCCAAGCTTGTTGATTCCGACCTTTATTTTAACGAAGCCCTGCAAAAATATCCTAAGGAAATCTTAGGCGATAAAACAGAATTTTCTGTTTTGGTTAAGTACTTAGACAGCGCTATCCGCCTGCCGGTTCAGGCACACCCCGATAGAAAGTTTTCCAAGGAACACTTTAACTCAACCCACGGCAAAGAAGAAAGCTGGTATATCTTAGATACCCGTGAAAATGCCACTGTTTGCTTTGGTTTTGAAGAAGGCGTTACAGAGGAGCAATTCCGTCAGGCTATCGCAAACAGTGAAACGGATAAAGATTCCATGAACGGTCTTTTGAAATGCTACAAAGTTAAAAAAGGCGATGTTATCTACATCCCCGCAAAAGCTGTTCATGCCATTGGCGCCGGCTGCCTGATTCTTGAAGTGCAGGAGCCTACGGACTTCACCATTCAGCCTGAGCGTTGGTGTGGCGATTATCGCTTATCTGAGCAGGAAATGTATATCGGTCTTTCCATGGATGAGGCTATGGAGTGCTTCACGTTCGAGCCCTCCCCCAGTCCCTTCGTCCAGCCCAGATTGCTTTCCGATGACGATAACGCTACAACTGAGGAATTAATCGGCAGCAAGGAAACTGAAAGCTTCCGCTTAACACGCACCCGCATCAAAAAGGGCGATTATACTCTTTCTGAAAATGCCATTTACATTGTTGGCGACGGCGAAGGCGTTATCCGTGGCGAGGGCTACGAAAGAGCGGTTAAGAAGGGTGAATATTTCTTCATGCCCTACCTGGCTCTTGACAAGTTTACCATTTCCGGCGATAACCTTGAATTGTTAGTTTGCACCTGATACATACAAAGCACTCAAAAAGGACATTTCCTTTGGAAATGTCCTTTTTATAGTGTAAATGAATGCAAAAAAGGCTGTACAGTAATTGTACAGCCTTTTGTATTATGCTTTCATCGCTCTTTATTCCGCCGGTTGTATAACCTTAAACGGAACGTTTGTCAATGCGGCCGAGTAAGGTTTTACGTTACTGACTGAATCCCACACAAAAGCCTTGACCGTCTCGCCCGGCTTCGTAAACGTTGTGGATACATAGTAATTCTTTGTTCCTCTGGTTGCGGTTGTCTGCGTGCTGTTATGCTCAACATAAACACCATTGTCATCATAAAGAGCCGCAAGCAAAGTCACAGGCTTTTTGTTATAGCCGGATGTAATGGGAATGCGATACATTCCATCGACACTTACGCCGGTTGTTGCAGAAACAGCATCCGTCGTAACTGTAAATGCCTCTGTGGTAGCCGCTGCGCTTTGTGTCAGGCCCTGCAGGGTTGTAATGCCATTTAAAGAAACAGTATATGTTGCACCGGGTGTAAACTCTGTGGCAAAGTCAATGATGACGTCTTCGCCCTTGGCGGTTACCGTATGGGCCATTGTCACGGGAGAACCGTTTTGGGTGACAGAAACTGTGGCATTATTGATAGAAGAATAATCAACTGTTTCGCCAAAGTTAAACACAACATCATCATCACGGCTTGCGGTTTCAAAACCGAATGCTGCACTACTGAATGTGCCGTTTACATTCAGGGTTGTATCTAAGATGTCCCAGGTAAAGTTATCAAAGTACATAACGTCTCCGGCATCCAGGGTTAAACGAACCTGAATCATACTGAGCGGTGTCCAGCTTTCGCCTAAAATCCCTGTTACATAGCTTTGCGCTGTGGTATCATCAGAAACATATTGTGCTCCATTGGGACCCATGACAGATACAATGATTTCTTTTTCTGCTGCATCATAAATAAGTTCACAATCCAGCATTGTTCTTGGGTTATATTGCAGATTCGTTGCAATTTTTTCGCCAAAGCATTCAATGTACAGTCCGCCGGACCAGGCCATTTTAATAGCACTCATAAGAGTACTGTTTTTGGCGGTACCGGTTGCATCTGTAGACCCGTAAACCCAGAATTCATGACAAGCACTGGTGTCAGGAACGCTCATGGTAAAGCGAACTCTGTGGCGAACATCCGGCGCACTGAAAAACGGCGTCATGTAGAAGTTCGGATATGCCTTAGCTGTTACATTTGTCAAAACAAATCCGGCACCATCTTCTGCCAAGGTCATGGTTGTCGTTTTCCCGGAAACCATAGGCGCAATATTCTGAACTGCCCAACCGGTCTGGTTGCCCAAGACCTCTGTTGTGCTTGTAGGCAGGGTTGTCAGGTCATCTGACAGACTCTGCAGAGAGGGCACAAGGGCTGTGCTGCGGGTGTTCTGCATGTAATTTGTCAGATAAATCTGTGCTGCGGGAGACTGCCCATTTTGGTGGTCATACCAGCCAAAGAGCACACCTTTCACGCTGGAAAGGTCCATCAGCGTTGTTGTGTTATACTTTTTCAATTGATTATACGGTGCGTTATAGGTTTCCCAAGCAGTCGCCTCGTTCTCGCCTGTTGCTGTTTTGCGAAGTTTAAGTTCAGCATATTTCAAATCGGTATCAATTGAAATCTGATAATCATACCAGGTGCCATATTCCATGGCACAAATCTTATTGCCCATGAAATAGATGGAATTTGCATCATATGACACAATGGATGCATCGGCGCCGCTTGTGTTATCTCTTAAATAGAAACCAAAAGACCCTGTGGCGTTGCTGACTTTCATGGTGTAAGCAAAGTCCATTTTGGTCATGGCAGCCGCATTATAGGCCATGTTAACCGCCAGATTCAGCTTGGTTGCCGGCTTGCTTATTTTCAAGGCAGGGATACCGTTTTCAACCACCGGAGACAGAGTACCTGCTCCTAGGTTAGAAGCTGACAAGTGGTCATTATCGCGTTCATTACGAGCGTTTTCTCCGTTTCTGAGCGCGTAGCTGTCACTATACATGGTGTAAACAGTATTGTTAAATTCGTTAAACGGTCCATCAAACTCCAACGCTGCCTTATCGGTTGCGTTGGGAATCAAGTCGTCTGTTTCCAGAACCTTCTGAGATAAATTATCAAAGTACGCTGTTGTTTTAGTGCTCAGCGTAATGTGCCAATGAGTAATGGATGCAAACTTTCGCAAGGAAGCAAGCTTTGTCACGCGAACCTTTTCAGCCGTTGTGCCGGCCAGGTCACCTCGCTGTTTAACGGTTAATTCCAGGTAATCCTCTGCGAGATTAACCGATACAGTTGCCGTATACCAGGTGTTTTTCACCCACTTGGGGCCTAAAATACCGCCATTGGCACCCGTGCCGTCACCATAGACGACACCACTATTGGAGCCGTTCATATTAAAGACTAAAAGGTTATCGGAAACAGTCTTGCCCTCGGCATCCTTACCCCAGAGACCAAACATGTGATTGCTCCAGTTGTTGTCCACACGGAAATCAAAGGAAACCTCAAACGGTGTGGCATTATACGGGGTTGGGCTGTTAAACAGACCAAACCAGGGATTCGCACCGCCCGGATTGGTTACTTTAAGAACCTTATTGGCAGAGCCATCCGGGTCACTTGCAACAACGGCATTTGCTTTGGTTGTGTCGCTGATGTTGTTAACGTAATAATCTGTTCCCAAGACAGGCTCCGGTGTTCCGTCAAAGCTAACGGTTCTGTCAACAAAGTCTTCAAGGGGATTTGCGCTAACTGAAACAGTCCAGTCAGAGAGCGAAGTCCAGGTTGTGTTGTAATCGTAAGCGACTGTTCCGTTTGCGTCTGTGCAAGGATTAAACACAACCATCAAGTTCAGCTGTGTGCAACCAGAAACATGAATGGCCAGTTTCCGAATACCAGTATTGGCATTCTGACCTGTCACAGTGGGAGAACCGGGCAAGGAGGGAACGGCATCCAGAATAGAGAAAGTTGCACCGTCACCATGAGCAATCTCAGCTTTCAATGTTTTGCCATTTAAGGTTAAAAGTGCGGTTTTATTATTATTCGTCAGCGTAATGTTCGCTTTTGTATGAGCAAACCAATAGACGTCAGAGGCTTCCTTAAAGGTAACCTCATCCTGCACAGTAACGGTTCGACGGGAGTTATCAAGCTTCACGCCACGGCGGGCACTCGTTACATCCTCACGCCAAGAATCTGTTACATTGGCAATTGCATAAGCACCGTAAGGCTTTGAAACATGGCTTTCCAGGGTGGCAACCCCGTCACTTGCCATATCATAACCGTTATATTGTCCGTCGCCGGGGTTAATCACCAAACCGTTATGTCCCTCTGCACGGGTTCTGTAACAATCACGGGCATAATTGGGAAGGTCATAATTATCGCGGCCCAAGTCAAAGAAGAAAGACTCGCCCATAGCATCCATAACAAAGCTGCCGGCATCAGCATGACCATGGTCAACAACACCGACACCACCATCGGCATGCAAGCCAACCCAGGTATCGTTGTTGCCTGCTCCGCTACGTGCTGTGAATAAGCCGTCCGTTTTCATAAAGGTATCAAGTGCTTCTGCACTCGGCACGGCTGTCGTCATATCAGTATCATAATAGAAAAGGTCAATGTAGTTACCGTTACCCTGTTGAATATTCCGGATACGATGCGGCATAATGTCATAATCGTTAAACAATCCTGCCCAACAGGTTGCAACGGAGGTTACCGCCGAAGCACTGGTGCCTTCTGCATCATGATAAGCCCATTTGCTGGCAGTACCGGTTACAGAATAAATATAATCGTTGGTCGTAGAAAGACCGGGCGCATCAAAATAACCATAATCATCGCCGGTGGCGCTGAGCAGAGAGCCGATATGCTTAATGTAATACCGGCCGGCATAATCCCAATAGAGGATACCTTCAGGGTATGCACCGTTAGGGGCAAACAGGCTGATGGCCGGACGAATTAGTTCTAAGGAATATTCCATGGCGATTTGCGCGTTGGTCAGTTCAGCGCCGGACAGCTCATCACAAATAGCCAGAGCGCCGGTTGCAATACCGCCCGCGCCAACAAAACGCCAGTTGTTGACAGTCTCAGATTTATCCCAGAGCCAGGTTCTGTATCTGGTTCCTGCACCCGTATTATGAGCTGTGCCGTTTGAGCTGCCCATGGTCAGACCATTATAATCATTCATAAACTCACCAATACCTTTGGTGAGGATTGCATTACGCATCGTTTGTTTCTGGCTATCACTTAAATAGCTGTACAACCAGTCATAGGCCAGAGCAACTGTCGAGGTTACAGTGCCGCAATCTAAGAAGTGATAGGGGTTCCAGTCGGTGTAATTACATAAGGAATTAATCTCTGTCCAGGCACGGGCCGCATACTGATTAGCCAAAGTGGAATTGCTGGTTTTATAAATGTTATACATAAACGCCAGCTGCAGAATTCGTTTTTCCTGCACAGACGCCTCCATGCGGACGTTGTTTGCGTCCATGGTTTTGGGGATGGGCGTGGTATCCGTGTTGACGAGCGTATTACATGCGGTCGTCATCTGAGTCAAAATCTGTTTAATAACCGCATCGCCGTCTGCATCCAGAAACTCCTGACTGAGCGCAGAAAATTTGTCCGCTGTCATAATCAGGCGCGGATGACCGTTGCCGGGATGCTCCGCCTCGACAGCTGCCACAATCTGAGCACCGGTTACGCTGTCATAAATAAAGCTCTCGCAGGTAGTACGTAAAAGCTCTAAATCGTTAGCCCAGCTGAGCGAAATGTCTGTTTCGTTGCAAACCATCAGGTTGGATTCTAGAAAGTAAAACAGCCCTAATTGCTCACAAAGAATTTCCGCCGGAACATACACCGTGTTATTAACCACATTGGGAGCAACCGGCAAGGTCACGGAACTGCTGCCGTTTGTCAGCGTTTTGCTGCCCGTTACCATAGAAAGCGTTGTGCCGCCCTTGGCTATGGTAACAGCGCCGGTTGAACTGTTATAGCTATATGTAGCACCCATGGTCTCAAAAAAGAACTCAGCAGGCACCATCGCTGTGCCGTTCTGCCAGACAGGTGTTGCGTTATTTGTAATATACCCTTTCACGCCCTGCACTAACACATTGGGCTTATTCATGTAAAGAAGAAGCGCGTTATCCAGTTTTCCTGCACCGGCGGCTCCGCCAAACGGAATAACTACCAGGCTGAGCGTCAGTACGCAAGCCAGAATCAGGGAACAAATCTTTCTCATTGTCATTTTCATAAAAACATCCTCTCTGTACACATGGGTTCACCGAATATCATTCCTGCATTAAAAACAGGATGTCTTCCGGCTGAATGGTAAAGCTTCTTCCGGTTTTATCTGCACACAGCCTTTCCAAGCCGGATTCAGATTTAAGACACGGTCCTCTTTGGTTAATAGCTTCCTTATTTTGCTCTTTCAAGGTAAAGTTTTACACACTAAAATTATACCTTATTGTTGCTCTTTTTGTCAATTCAATTTACTTGTTTTTTACCGTTTTATATAATTTGCACAATGATTTTTTGTAATATCTTGTCGAATGCGGTTTCAAAACAAAGAAATCCACCCGCAAGGCAGATTGCAAGTGGATTTTTTATATCTGTTTTTATTGTTCTCTGCGGATAAATTCCTGTGCTTTCAGCAAGCCAATGACTGTTTTTCCGTCCTGGATTTCATCGCGCATAATCATGTCAATCAAAGTGTCAAGAGGGATAGTTTCAACCTCTAAAAACTCATCCGGATCAAGATGAGCCTTACCCACTGTTAAATTGCGGGCCAGGTAAATATGTATCCATTCCTTGCAAAAGCCGGGAGACACCATGAAGCGACCTAAATAATCAAGGCGGTCGGCTGACAGCCCTGTTTCCTCTTCAAGTTCACGGATGCAGCAGACCTGGATTTCTTCGCCCGGGTCAAGCTTTCCTGCCGGAATTTCTAAAACTACCTGTTGGAACGGGTAACGGAACTGGCGTACCATATACACATTTTGCTCGTTATCAAGCGCAACAACCGCTACCCCGCCCGGATGTTCAACAAGCTCCCTCGTAGCCAATTCCCCGTTGGGAAGTTCCACGGTATCACGACTCACCTTTATGATTTTTCCTTCAAAAATTTCCTCTTTGCCAATGGTTTTTTCTATCAGGTTCATTTGACTTACTCCTTTCCCACAGGTTGCAACAACTCTTCTATCAACGCTTTTTCTTTGTCTGTCAGTTCGGCCTGCGCTAAAAGTTCGGGTCGTTTTTTTGCTGTTCTGCGAATGGACTCTTCCCGTCGCCATGCTTTAATATTCTCATGATGGCCGGAAAGCAAAATCTCTGGCACTTCTCTGCCCATAAAGACAGGGGGCCTTGTATACTGCGGGTACTCCAAAAGCCCGTTATAGAGGGATTCTTCACTGTATGCATCCTCAGATGGCAAAACCCCCGGCACCATTCTTGCCACAGCATCAATCACAGCCAGAGCCGGAATTTCGCCGCCGGTCAGCACGTAATCCCCGATAGAAAGCTCCTCTGCCTGCAATTCTTCTAAAACGCGCTCATCCACGCCCTCATAATGACCGCACAGAAAAACAAGATGTTCTTCTTCGGAAAGTTCCTTGGCGATTTCCTGGTTAAACACGCGTCCCTGCGGTGACATGTAAATAACCCGTGGCGGTTTTACTGCTGAATCCAGAACCGATTGATAAGCACGATAAATCGGCCCAGCCTGCATAACCATGCCCATACCGCCGCCATACGGGGTATCATCCACCCGATTATGCTTGTTCTCGGCAAAATCACGAATATTGGTATACCGAATATCTAAAAGCCCCGCTTTACCAGCACGCCCGATAATGCTCTCTTCCAAAACGGCGCGCATCATGTCCGGAAACAGGGTTAAGCAATCAATACGCATACAGCTCGCATCCTTACATTAAAGTTAATCCAATAAACCCTCAGGCACTGCAACGCGAACATAGCCCTCCGGGATGTTAACCTCTAACACAACCTGGTCAATCACCGGAAGATAAATCGGTTTTTCGTTGCCACGCACCTCATAGACGTCGTTGGCACCGGTTTGCAGAACATCAGAAATAATGCCTAAAACCTCGTCCTCCTCTGTCATGACGCGCAAGCCAATCAGGTCAACGATATAGTATCGTCCCTCAGGCAGATTTTCGTCCCGTTCAACAAAAAGCGTCTGACCCCGAAGCAGTTCAGCCTCCTCCATCGTATCGACGCCCTCGGCCTTGATAATGGCACAATTTTTATGTATTCTGATTCTCTCCACATAAAGCGGAACATCTTGTCCTTTTTTCTGGTAATAAAAAACGTCATAGTCCAAAAGACCATCTAAGCTGTCTGTCCAGGGATTGAGCTTAAATTCCCCGCGCACACCGTGGGTGTTGACCACCTGACCGATTTCAATCAGTTTCATTCTGTCTGCCCCCTTATCTATCTGTTAAATCTAAATAAATAGGGCGGTTTTAGCCGCCCTATCTTATGATGCTGATTCATCCAAAACTTTTTGCTTAACCTTTTTTTCCTTGTAGATAACGTCGGGCTTTGCCTGACCCATAACGCACGCTTCCGTAATAACACACTTTGCCACATTATCTTCCGAAGGCAGAGCATACATGATATCACGCAGGGTTTCCTCCATAATGGAGCGCAAACCACGGGCACCTGTTTTCCGTTCCAGCGCTTTTTTTGCAATAGCCGAAATGGCAGCATCCTCAATTTCGAGCTTAACGCCGTCTAATTCAAAGAGTTTTTTATACTGCTTCAAAAGAGCGTTTTTGGGTTTACGGATAATGTTAACAAGCGCCTCTTCATCCAGAAGGTCAAGGGTTGTTACCACGGGGATACGTCCCACAAGTTCAGGAATCAAACCGAATTTCAACAAATCCTGCGGCTCTAAGAGAGACAAAATCTCGCCGATATCCCGACTGTTTTTTGATAACACTTCGCCGCCAAAGCCCAGGGTTTTGGTTCCTATGCGGCGTTCAATAATTTTTTCAATACCCTCAAAAGCACCACCGCAAATGAACAGAATGTTTGTTGTGTCAATCTGCAAAAATTCCTGATGGGGATGCTTGCGTCCGCCTGTGGGCGGCACTGATGCAACGGTTCCTTCCAGGATTTTCAAAAGCGCCTGCTGAACACCCTCGCCGCTGACATCACGGGTAATCGACGTATTCTCCGATTTACGGGTTATTTTATCAATTTCATCGATGTAGATAATACCACGCTGTGCCTCTTCAATGGACCCGTCTGCCGCCTGAATTAATTTCAAAAGGATGTTTTCAACATCCTCGCCAACATACCCCGCCTCGGTGAGCGTGGTTGCATCGGCAATGGCAAAAGGTACATTTAAGATTTTAGCCAGCGTCTGTGCGAGCAATGTTTTGCCGCTTCCGGTAGGACCTAAAAGCAAGATGTTGGACTTTTGAATATCAACATCCCCTGTTTGCTGCTGGTTTTCAATGCGCTTATAGTGATTGTAAACCGCAACAGCCAGCGTTTTTTTGGCATTTTCCTGCCCGATGACATACTGGTCTAACAGTTCTTTGATTTCTTTTGGTTTGGGCAGGCCGGTCAAATTAACATCTGTATCAAGCAAATCAAAATTGTGACCCATGTAACGGTTGCACATGGCGATACATTCATTACAGATGTTAACATTCGGCCCCTTAAAGAGCTTCAAGACCTGACTTTCATAGAGTCCGCAGAAATTACAACGCAGCTCGTTTTGACTGCTCTTATTCGCCAAAATACGCACCTCTCTTATCTGTTTTCACCATTATCTGTGAGCAATAACCTGGTCAATCAAGCCATATTCCAGGGCTTCCTGCGCTGTCATGAAATTATCACGCTCTGTATCATGTTCAATCACATCAAGAGGCTTCCCTGTTCGCTCACTCAAAATTTTATTTAAGGTGTCTTTAATTTTAATAATACGATCGGCATGGATTTTAATATCGGTTGCCTGACCCTGCATGCCGCCCAAGGGCTGGTGAATCATAATTTCACTGTTCGGCAGGGCAAAACGCTTGCCGGGCGCACCTGCTGCAAGCAGGAAAGCACCCATGCTGGCTGCCATACCAACGCAGATGGTCGACACATCGCACTTTATGTATTGCATTGTGTCGTAGATGGCCATACCACTGGTAATGGAGCCGCCGGGGCTGTTAATGTAAAACTGGATATCCTTATCCGGATCTTCCCCCTCTAAAAACAACAGCTGTGCAACAACCAGGCTGGCTGTTACATCGTTCACTTCCTCGGAGAGGAAAATGATGCGGTCTTTGAGCAATCTTGAATAAATATCATAAGAACGCTCTCCGCGGCTGGTTTGCTCCACAACAACGGGTACTAAGCTCATGCCTCTACCTCCGCCTTTTCTTTCTTTTCAGATTTTTTTGCAGCCGGCTCTGCCTTTTTGGCTGCGGGTTTCTTGGCTGCTGTTGATTTAGCAGTTGTTGACTTGGTTGTTGACTTTGCAGTCGTAGACTTAGCAGTTGACTTTGCAGTTGTAGTCTTAGCCGTTGACTTGGCAGCTGTAGACTTTGCAGCTGTTGATTTGGTTGTTGTTTTCTTAGCTGCCGGCTTTTCTGCCTTTGCCTCTTCATCCGCTGCCTTTGCGGTCTTAGCGGCTGTCTTGGTGGTAGACTTTGCAGCCTTTGCCTTGCTCCATTTTACGTTATCAACAATCAAAGCCACTGCCTTTTCCATCTGCATGTCAGCCTTAATGTTTTCCTTGTCGTTATCTGTGATGTTTTCTTTCAGCTTATCAGCTTCCATGTGGTACATCTCAGCCATTTCTTTAATCTTGTCATCAACCATTTCGTCGGTGATTTCAAAAGCTTCTTTCTTAACGATTGCTTCTAAAATCAGATTGGCTTTAACCTGCTTTTCAGCATTGGGACGCATCATTTCCTTGAACTGGTCAACGCTGCTGCCCATGTAGGAAAGATACTGTTCAAAGCTGATGCCCTGCTGTGCCATACGCATGTTGTTTTCACGAATCATGGATTCAACACGGTTTGTAATCATGCAGTCGGGAACATCAATTTCTGTATCCTCAACCAATTTATCAATGGCAGCGTTTTCGCGCTCCTGTTTAGCTGTTTTTTCTGCTTGCTCCGTTAATTTTGCCAGAATATCAGCTTTTAATTCTGCCAGTGTGTCAAATTCGCTGACATCTTTTGCAAATTCATCATCCAGCTCAGGCATTTCTTTATATTGTATGCCATTAACCTTCACTTTGAACACGGCAGGCTTGCCCTTTAATTCCTCTGCATGATATTCTTCGGGGAAGCTTACGTTTACATCAAACTCTTCGCCGATTGCCTTACCAACAATCTGTTCCTCAAAACCGGGGATAAACTGGCCGCTGCCGATGGTCAGGTCATAGTTTTCGCCTTTACCGCCGGGGAATGCCACGTCATCAACAAAGCCTTCAAAATTGATGTTTGCAATGTCGCCTTCTTTAACGGCGCGGTCTTCAACAGTAACCAGACGGGAATTGCGTTCCTGCTTCTGAGCCAGTTCACGGTCAACATCTGCGTCAGATACAGTATGAACAATTTCTTCCAGCTTTATACCCTTATATTCACCCAGTTCAAATTCAGGCTTTACGGTTACGCTGACAGTCATCACCAAATCCTTATCAGTACCGATTTCCTTAACATCCAGTCTGGGCATGTCAACAGGCTCCAGTGCCAGTTCCTTGATGGCTGCTTCGTATTCTGCGGGGAATACGATATCAATCGCATCATCATAGAAAACAGCTTCGCCGTATGTTTTCTCAATCAGTTTGCGGGGTGCTTTACCTTTTCTGAAACCGGGCAATGTGATGTTCTTCACATTCTTGCGGAATGATTTGTCCATGGCATCCCGAAAGGTTTCTGCCGCAACCGTCATAGTAAATTCAACGGTGTTCTTTTCCTTTTTGTCTAATACACTACTCATCTTTCGTCCTCCTACTATTTCCTAAAAAATAACTACACAATGAATGCGTCCTAATTCATATACAGACGGACACAGTATATTATTATAACACACCTATTTGCGAATTTTCAATAGGAAAAGCTAATAATTTAACAAAATTTGTTTATTTTCCTTTATACAAATTGCCATATAACGGCACTACCAGCGCCCCTCTTCTCCAAAACCGTAAGAAAACACAACATCAAAGACATCGCTATTTGCGATATCTTTCGGTGTGACCAGAAAACCGCCGTCACTATCAATATCAACACCTGCTCCGGAATACGCCTGCCAGACAAGATGCGCGCATTGGGTTCTGTCAATGGTGGCTTCCTCTTTTTTGTCTTTTTGCAGAAAGCCGGTAAAAAGGCTATACGGCACATCTTTCAGGTGTTCTTTTGCAAAACGAACGGCTTCCTCACCTGCCTCTGCCAGCTCCGCTTTCGGTCGCAGAACCATGATCGTCGGATAGGAAAGCCAATTATGAACCGGAAGTACGGCCGAGCGGCTTCCAATCATCAGCGATTCTATGGTTTTATTGGCATCCAGCACGAGTCCTGCATGCCCATGACGGTACAGAAGCGTTTTGGTTGACCGGGTAATCAACACGTCCCCTGCTTTAAGAGGCGGCAGCAGCAGCGAAGCCGACCGTTTTTCAGCATCCCGCAGCAGTTCTGCCGTTGTTGTTGGGAAAAAGAGAAAGCTCTGCTTATAGTCAAATTTTTCCTGTTTCTGGCGCTGAAAGGCAAGCAGGCTTTTCTTCCCTCTCTCTGTCTGTCTGAGCTCCTCCACGGCCCGTTTTCCCAGACCTGTTTGGTTCAAAATCAGCGCATAATCGGCTTCACTTAAAACTTCTTTTTGAATGCTCGCTTCTATGTCCGCATACTCAGGCCTTGCAAACTCCACCGCGTGATAAAAATCATAGCTTGTCCATCCGATACACAAGACTGCGAGCGGCAAAAGTGCGACAAAAAATTTTTTTCTCATAATTTTCTCCGTTTTGGTTTTTTGGATAACCATCCTACTCTTTTATATTGTACTAAATAATCTCTGAAAAGACAAGAAAAATGCATATAACTAAAAAAATCTCAGATACTAAATATACAAGAAAAAAATAAAGGTGGTTATCCTATGAAAATAAAATTACTTCGATGGGGTGCATTCTGCACAATGCTTGCCCTTCTTTGCGTCAGCGCGGCCTATCAATATAAAGAGGCAGACCGTGCCAAACGCGCCAACGCTGTTTTGGTGATGGCTTACCATTTACGATAAAAATTGACGCCACGCGCAGAAAGGAGCACCCTATGAAAAACATGACCAAGCAGGAATACCAGGACTATATCAACAAAAAAACGCCCAACTCGTCCCTCTTTAAGGACATCTGTTTTGCTTTTTTAATCGGTGGACTGATTTGCATCATTGGGCAGTTGATTGGGGATGGTTTCAAAAGCATGGGACTCGATAAGGAAACAGCAGCTGCCTCCACCTCTGTGGTTATGGTGTTTTTAGGCGCTTTTTTAACCGGTATCGGTGTGTATGACCGCATTGCCCGCGTGGCCGGCGCCGGCACTATTGTCCCCATCACAGGCTTTGCCAATTCCGTTGTCTCGCCGGCCATGGAATTCAAAAGTGAGGGGCTTGTTTTAGGTTTGGCCGCCAAAATGTTCATTATCGCCGGACCTGTTATCGTCTACGGCATTTTATCCTCTGTTATCGTTGGTATTATTAAATACGTTGTAGCCATGCTGTAAAAACGATACAGCTCATTTTGTAACCGACAGCGCCTTTTGATTTTGTCGGTTATAATACATATAGCGCAAACCCTTTTCATAAAGTATATACGAAAGGGGTTGATTGCAATCGAACTGCATTATTTTCTAACAACAAACGGCTCCGACGGGCACAGCGATTATACACAAAAGCTGATGGAGACGTACCTTGATGTTATAACGCTTGACGGACTCCCCCGTTATCTCTGCGACTCTTTGATGCGAGAATGGAGCGTTTTAGCAAAACAGAACCATCTCCGTCTTGAATTCGTTCATAACTGTCTGGATAACAGCATTGAGGGGCTTTTGCTCCCTGACCTTAAAACCGCTGTTATCAACCGTCCTGTTTATGAGCCAAGGACCGACCTTTCCTATTTGCTTCAAAGCAAGGCACGCCACCGCTTTGACAGCTATATGGAAAGCGCCTTTGATGCTTTTGGGAAAGCCAAGAAAATTCATGACGAATGGGAAAAGCTGTATGCTGCAGAAACGGATTACAACATCCTAAATCAAGTGGGAGAAGACATCATCGCCTCGCTCCTGCCAAAAGAGGAAAAGGCAGGAGGTTCTCTTTGCGACCGTTTCTTTGGCGCCACAACCAAAAACGGTTCAAAAGATTATGTTGATGCGCTGTCGCAGAACACGGAGCGCTATTTCATCAAAGGCCGTCCCGGCACAGGAAAATCCACTTTCTTAAAAAAGCTGGCACAGGCTGCCTGTGACAGAGGCTTTTTTGTTGAGCGATATCATTGTTCCTTAGACCCCAAGAGTCTTGATATGGTTGTGATCCGTGAGCTTAGCCTCTGCTTTTTTGATTCAACAGCACCGCATGAATACTTTCCCTCACGCGCTGCTGACCATATTCTCGACTTTTATGCTCTGGCCGTTACCAAGGGTACGGACGAAAAATTAAAGAAAGAGCTGGATGATGTTTCTGACCGCTATTATGCCTGCATCCGTCAGGCTGTTAAAGACATGGATGCTGCCGATGCGGTTTGTCGGGAATGGGAAATGGCATATCTTCCGCATATAGACACACAGCAGGTAACCAAACTCCGAAACAATGTTCTCGCCCGCCTTCTTCCGTAAAAAAAACAGACTGTGCAAGCATGCACAGTCTGTTTTTTATAACAAATTCTTATGCTTCTGTTACGGTTTCTTCCTTGCTGTCTTTTTTCTTAAAGCAAGACACAGCCTTATCCAACAATACCGGAACCTTATCCATGATTTCTTCCACGGGAGAGGGCTCCTTATTGATGGGCATCAAACGAATTTGTCCCTGACCGACAACCATAAAAGCCACCGGTTCAATCACGGCGCCGCCACCGGAACCGCCGCCAAAATTAGCGTCTGCATCCTTGGTCAGCTTGGAGCGATCACCAAACTCGCTACCGCCTGCACCAAATCCAAAGGATACCTTGGAAATCGGGATAATCACCGTACCGTCCGGCGTGTTCACTGCCTGACCTACGATTGTGTTGACATCCACCATGTCCTTAATACTGCTCATGGCGGTCTCCATTAAACCTTTGATGGGATGTTCTGCCATACCTTAACACCGTCCTTCTTCTGTCGTTATATTATTTTTAATTTCTTTAACTAACCGTATCATACCGTACACAATTTGCAGCAAGCGAAAGGCCCGAAAAGAGATAATCAGCTTGCTATGTAGGCGCAAACACGACTGCACAAAATCCGGTTCAACCGAAAGGCTTTCCTCCTGAATCGGGAAAACCGAATCAATGAGCTTCATCAGTAAGCTGCCCGCTGTCCAGACTGCACCGTTTAGCATGCCTGTTGTGGCAGGATTTCCCGTGCCGTAAGCAACTGAGAGTGTACATCGTTTGCATGTGACATGTCTTTTAATTTGGTTCCACAGACTGTGCCGTTTTTCTTTGGACGCGGTATATTCATGATAGAGTTTCTTGACACCATGAACAAATCCCTGCACCGTGACGGATGTTTGCTCCGCTTTCTCTTTTTTGTTTTTCTCTTTCTTTTTCTTATCAAGAGAAATGGGCAAAGAAAGGGGAATACCCAATATCCGCGTTGTAATCCGCAGGCTCTGCGCCTTGCCGGAGAACACATAGTCAACGCCCAACTCCATAGGAATAATCAGCAAAAGCAGAAGTTTTATTACGACACCGCCAAGAACCACCCAAAGTAGCATGTAACCACCTCATTCTTCCGGAGTATCCATATCTTGCCCGTTTTCCTCTTCGTTTATGCGAAGGGGCACGGGATCCGGCAATCCGGATAAAGAGGAAAGACCGAATGCACGCAAAAATTCCTGGGTTGTGACATATAAAATAGGTCGTCCCGGCGCATCCAAGCGGCCGTTTTCCTCAATTAAGCCACGTTCAATTAAGCGATTAACGGGGCCATCTGAATTAACGCCCCTGATGAATTCAATGCTGGAACGGGTTACGGGCTGATGATACGCTACAACAGCCAGTGTTTCCAGTGCCGCAGGAGACAGGTTTTGCTTCCGCCTGGGTTCTTTTAATTTCTGTATGTAAGGAAACGCCGCCTCTACGGTGCAAAGCTGATAGCTGTCTTCCAAAAAAAGCACATGGAGAGCCCGTCCCCGTGCTTCATAGTCTGCATTGAGCTCTGAAACCACATCGGAAAGCTGTTCTTCTGATATTTCCATAATCTCTGCCAACTGCTCTGCCGAAACACTGTCGCCGGCTGCAAACAAAAGGCTTTCCAGTAAACTGCATGCATCAAAATTCATGAACAATCTCCCCGTCTTTAATCTGCTTCAAATACACCTGTCGTCCGCGCACCTCTGCTGTGACATAATGCAGGCGAATCATCTCTAAAATAACCAAAAAAGAGACAACAATTTTCGGTCTGGAATCAAGGCCGCTGAACACCTGATGAAACGGCACTCTTTTGCCCATTGTCAGGCGGCTTTTAATGTGGTTGACACAGCTTTTGGAGGACACCTGTTCATGGCCGCCGATGCCCACAAAGGACGTTTTCGGTGGCGGTGCTTTGCGTTCTGTC
Organism: Oscillospiraceae bacterium; assembly: GCA_015068855.1. Taxonomy (GTDB): domain Bacteria; phylum Bacillota; class Clostridia; order UBA1381; family UBA9506; genus UMGS755. The sequence goes on from SVJS01000006.1 coordinate 77,334, forward strand.
TTTATCAGAATGTCCGAAAGAGCCGCTAACAGCTGCTCAACGTCAAATGTCTGGTCACTGTAATCAGGCGCTGCCTGCGCTATTTCATCCGGTTCCTTAAAAAACAGAAACCGACCGTCTTCTTCATGTTCCTGCAGGTAGGCCGCTGTTTGCTTCATCCGTTCATAAGCAAGCAGTCTGTCCGCTAAATCTTTGCGCGGGTCCTCTTCCTCTTCTTCATGTCTGGGCAGAAGCATCTGCGACTTTATGTAAAGAAGCTCCGACGCCATGACCAGAAACTCACTCGATAATTCCATATCAAAGGCGCGCATTTTGTCCAGATAGTCAAGATACTGCGCGGTTATTTTCTCAATGGGGATATCATAAATGTTGACTTTATTCTTTTTCAACAGGTGCAAAAGGAGTTCAAGCGGTCCCTCAAACACCTCAACGTGAAAGGATAAGGGTTCCATCATATGCCTCCCGTTAAGAAAATCAGTGCCTCTAAAACACCCTGCCGCAAAACACTCATAATCGGGTCTAACACGCCAAGGCCCAGAGCCACCATTAAAATCAGCCAGCCTAAATGTTCATAACGCATAATGTCCATAAAAAGGCGATTTGGCAAAAGAGGCAGAAAAACCTTGGAGCCGTCAAGCGGCGGAATGGGAAGTAAATTAAAGACACCCAGACCAATATTAATAACGACAAACGTAATTAAAAACTGATTGATAAGACCGGCCCAGAACCCGCCAAAAGCCAGGAATCCCGTTGCAAAAAGGCCTTTATAAATCCACAGGGTGATATAAGCCATAACGAAATTGGAAAGCGGGCCTGCCAGCGCTGTCAGCGCCATGTCGCGCTTGGGTTTTTTGAAATACACAGGAGCAACCACAACGGGTTTTGCCCAACCAAAACCGAAGAGCAACAGGCACAAAGCGCCAATCGGGTCAAGATGCCGGAGCGGATTTAAGGAAAGGCGCCCCATAGCCTTGGCCGTTTTATCGCCTAAAAGATAGGCTCCATAGCCATGGGCCATTTCGTGAACGGAAATAGCCAAAAGCACCGCTATAGCGCGCACCAATATTCCAACTATATCAAAATTGCCCAATCTGAACAAGGTATCACTCCCTATTTGCGTCTGAAAGTATCCTGCTTATATATTTCATTATACAAAAAAAACCACTTTCTGTAAAGGGTCGACACGAAAATTTAATATTTCGTTGATAATTATAAAAAGGGACCGCACAGGTCCCTCACATTAAGTAAAGTACCATTGCAGTCCCCTGCTTTCTTCGCTTTTAAGCCGGACAATGATTATACAAATCGGCTAACAGCATGAAAGACTTTGTTCAATTTTGAGTGTCCTTTATGAGTTGTTATGATTGTCTGGCCGCTTTGTTTGCCATTTCAATCGCTTTTGTGACCATGTTGCCGCAATCTCGGGACGTTACCTCGCCCCAACCGCCGTTATGCTTGACAGATTCATAGACGCCAAGTTCTTTTGCGATTTCTTCTTTGAGCGCTTGTGACATAACTGATCGCTTGCTCACAGGATTACACTCCTCTGCTTTTCTTCATTGAGCTTTTTATTCTTTGCTCACGGTAGCTCGTTGCTACACTCATAGTTTAACCCGACTTGCGCCCAATACACAGACAATTTCCTCCAAAAAAGGAAGCCAAAAGCATTTTCATCCACTTTTTTCCGGAAAATGATACATGTCTTTTCAAAAAAAGCATACAATACCTTTATTCCCGCCATTTTTGCCTATCAAAAATAAGGACAACCCTCTTTTTTTATGCAGCTTAGAACATAAATTAAATTTTTTTGAAAAAGCCCTTTATTATTGGAAAAATTTTTGGTATAATATAAGGTAGGGTTTTTATGTGACTGTTTTCGACAGTAAGAATGAACACAAAAGCAACAGAGCAGTATAAATGACATGCCCAATAACAAGCAAAACGCAGAGGCGAGTTTCTGCGATTACGATGTATAACAAAAATGAAACGGAGGTTTGAAAGTGGCAAAAAATAACAAGTTAAAAATCATCCCGCTGGGTGGCATAAATGAGATTGGCAAAAATCTGACTGTCTTTGAATACGGTAACGATATTGTTGTGCTCGATTGCGGTATGGCTTTCCCGGATGACGATATGCCCGGCATTGATATTGTTATCCCGGATATCACCTATCTTGAAAAAAACCGCGACAAAATCCGCGGTATCGTTTTAACACACGGTCATGAGGACCACATCGGCGGTATTCCCTATTTCCTGAAAAAGATTAATGTGCCTATCTATGGCACCAGGCTGACCCTGGGGTTGGTTGAATGTAAGCTAAAAGAACATCGTCTGCTTTCCAAAACAAAATTAATTCGCGTTAAATCCGGCGACACGGTGAAACTGGGCTCCATTCATGCCGAGTTTATTCACACAAATCACTCTATTGCTGATGCTGTCGCCATCGCCCTGCACACACCCGTGGGCGTTGTGCTGCACTCCGGCGATTTCAAAATTGACACATCCCCCATCGAAGGCAATATGCTTGACGTGGCTCGTTTTGGCGAGCTGGGGCGCAAAGGTGTTTTGGCGCTGCTCTCTGACAGCACCAACGTAGAGCGTCCGGGATATACCATGTCCGAATCCACCGTCGGCGCAACCTTTGATGATCTGTTCCGCCATCATGACGGGCGCGTTATTGTGGCAACCTTTGCCTCAAACGTTCATCGTGTGCAACAAATCATCAACGCTGCCGACCGCTATGGCCGCAAGGTGGCGGTTTCGGGCCGCAGCATGGAAAATGTTTTGGAAGTCGCCATGAATCTGGGCTATATGTCCATTCCCGCAGGCACCTTAATCAGCATTGATGAAATTAAAAAGTATCGTCCCGAGCAGCTTTGTATCATCACAACCGGCAGCCAGGGCGAACCCATGTCTGCCCTGTCCCGCATGGCGTTTTCCGACCACAAAAAGGTCGAAATCGTCCGCGGTGACCTGGTTATTGTATCAGCAAGCCCCATCCCCGGCAACGAAAAGCCCATTTCCAATGTTATTAATGAGCTCTTCAAAAAAGGTGCCGAGGTTGTTTATAAGTCCCTGGAAAACGTTCATGTGTCCGGCCATGCCTGTCAGGAAGAATTAAAGCTTTTAATTTCTCTGGTAAAGCCGAAATATTTTATTCCCGTTCACGGGGAATACAGACACTTAAAGCTCCATGCCGCTTTGGCTGAACGTGTGGGCATTTTAGCTAAGAACATATTACAACCCGACATCGGCAAAGTGATTGAGCTTGGACCCCACAGCATCCGTCAGACAACCAGCGTCCCCTCCGGCATCGTGCTCGTTGACGGTTTGGGTGTTGGCGACGTGGGTAACATTGTTTTGCGTGACAGAAAGCATCTGGCAGAGGACGGCATCATTGTGATTGCCGTGACCATCGCCAAAAAAACAGGCGAAATTCTGTCCGGCCCCGACGTTTTATCCCGTGGCTTTGTCTATGTGAGAGAATCCGAGGATTTGATGGAAGAGGCCAAACAGATTGCACGGACGGCGCTAGATAAATGCGTTGACCAGGGTGCTACGGATTGGGGTAGCTTAAAAGCCGCCTTAAAGAACAGCATGGGCGACTATATTTTCACGCAAACCAAGCGCAAGCCCATGATTATGCCGATTATAATGGAAGTTTAGAGATAGAACAACAAGCAAACAAAGATAAATACGGGGGTTTTTACAAATGGAACAAACGAAAAAATTATTTACATCAGAATCGGTTACAGAAGGTCATCCCGATAAAATTGCCGATATTATTTCCGATGCTATTTTAGACGAAATCATGGCGCACGACCCTATGGGACGTGTTGCCTGCGAAGTTACTGTTACAACCGGTTTGGTTTTGGTTGTGGGCGAAATTTCCACCAGCACCTATGTTGATATTCCCAAAACTGTCCGCGAATGCATCCGTGAGGTTGGATATGACCGTGCTAAATACGGTTTTGACTGCGACACCTGTGCCGTGTTAACCGCCATTGACGAACAATCGGCCGATATCGCCTTGGGCGTTGACAAAGCCTTGGAGGCAAAACAAGGAACGGACAGCGTGGATGCCATCGGCGCCGGTGACCAGGGCATCATGTTCGGCTATGCCTGCAACGAAACCGCTGAATACATGCCTCTTGCCATCAGCCTGGCTCACAAGCTGACCAAGCAGCTGTCGGCCGTTCGCAAGTCCGGCGAGCTGCCCGATATTCGTCCCGACGGCAAATCACAGGTAACTATTCTCTATGATGAAGACAACAAGCCGGTAGCGATTGACACCGTTGTTGTTTCCACCCAGCACAGCGAAACCATTTCACAGGAAGATTTACATAAAGCTGTTATGGATAAAGTCATTCTCCCTGTTCTGCCGAAAGAACTTGTAACAGATGACACAAAATACTACATCAACCCCACCGGCCGCTTTGTTGTAGGCGGACCGCAGGGCGACTCCGGCCACACCGGCCGTAAGCTGATTGTAGATACCTATGGTGGTGCTGCCCGTCACGGCGGCGGTGCTTTCTCCGGTAAGGACCCCACAAAAGTTGACCGCAGTGCAGCTTATGCTGCCCGTTATGTAGCCAAGAACGTTGTGGCTGCCGGTCTTGCTGAGCGCTGCGAGTTGCAGCTCGCTTACGCCATCGGCGTGGCAAAGCCCGTTTCTGTCCGCGTGGACACCTTTGGCACAGCCATGGTCCCCGAAGCGCTGATTGAAAGCCTGATTGCCAAGCATTTCGACCTGCGTCCGGCCGCTATTATCCGCGACCTTGACCTGCGCAGACCGATTTATAAACAAACTGCATCCTATGGCCATGTCGGTCGTACGGATATTGACCTGCCCTGGGAAAGACTTGATAAGGCTGAACTGCTCCGCGCAGAAGCCGCCAAAGCAATGAACTAACAAACAACTGGAGGCGCAGAAAATGAAAATCCTAATTGTAGATGACGAGAAACTGTTGGTTAAAGGCATCAAATACAACTTCGAACAGGAAGGCTACACGGTTTTGGCCGCTTATGACGGCGAGGAAGCCATTAAAATGGCCTATGACAAAACCATTGACCTGATTATTCTGGACTTAATGCTCCCCAAAATTGACGGGCTCAGTGTTTGCCAGAAAGTCCGCGAGTTTTCCAATGTTCCCATTGTGATGCTGACTGCCAAAAATGAAGATATGGATAAAATTTTAGGCTTGGAATACGGGGCGGACGACTACCTGACAAAGCCCTTTAACATCTTAGAGCTCAAAGCCCGTGTTAAGGCCGTCCTTCGCCGCATGACGCCGGCCGATTCTCTTCGCACCAAGGAAAGCACAGTTTCCATCGGCAGCGTTAAGCTGGACTACAATTTGCGCCGCATTTCCATTGACGATAAAGTGATTGATTTAACCGCCAAGGAGTTTGACTTAATGGACCTGTTTGTTTGCAATGCAGGCAAAGTATATTCCCGTGAAAACCTCTTAGACATTATCTGGGGCTACGACTACCCCGGCGATGTCCGTACTGTTGACGTTCACGTGAGACGCTTGCGGGAAAAAATTGAGCCCAATCCTGCCGAACCGATTTATATTCATACAAAATGGGGAGTTGGTTACTATTTTAAGGAAGCTTAAAATACCGTTTTTGAATATCCGCTGGAAAATTGTCGCCTCCTACTTGATTATCATTTTGGTGGTGCTCGTTGTCCTCAGTTCCTTTTTGATTAACACACTCTATTCTTATCTGTTTGACCGGAAAAAGATGGAGGTTTTAACCAGCGCCAACATTGTGGCAAACATTGTGGCGGAGAATTTCAGCGGAGACTATATCTATCAGCGTCTGCCGCAGATGCCTTTGGAAAAAAATGCCCGTGCCATTGTTGTGAACACGGAGAGCGTTGTTCTTTATGACTCTTATAAGGAGACAAGCATCAAGGACAAAACATTCATCAACCGGGCGATCACGGATGCCCTCCTGTCTGACGGAAAAAACTCATCCAATGCCTATAAGGAAAACGGAAGCTGGTTTATTGATGCGGCCGTTCCCATTATTAAAAATTCGCAAACTGTCGGCGCTGTTTATTTAATTCAGTCCGGCGAATCCACGAAAGACACCATCGTACATATCCAGACGGCGCTTTACATGTTGGGTGGCTTGATTTTGGTGTTTGTCGGCATTTTCAGTGCGTCCATGGCCAGCATCTTAACACTGCCCATTGAGCGCCTGACAAAATTTATCAATAATATGCCCAAGGACAGCTTGCAGCATGCGCCTGTCCGCGGCCGTGACGAAATCGGGCAGCTTTCTTTGGCCTTTAACAACCTGATTGACCGCATGGCAGAGCTTGAAGAAAAGAGACGCACCTTTGTTTCCAATGCCTCTCACGAGCTCAAAACACCCCTCTCTATCATTAAACTTCTTTCCGACTCGTTAATTCAGACCGATAATCCGGACCCTGAATTCATTAAAGAATTTTTAAGTGATATGAACAAAGAGGTGGAACGTCTGACGCGTATCATCGAAAAGCTTCTGGATATGACGCAAATGGATTCCAGCCAACAAAGCATGCAGTTTGTGCATACTGACATCCGAGATTTAATCTTAGATGTTTACAATAAGCTGTCCCCTCTGGCGACCAATAAAGACATTACGCTGACTCTCAGCCAGCCGGAGGAAGAGGTTATTCTGCCCATTGAACAGGATACCTTAACAGAAGCTGTTTATAACATCGCTGATAACAGTATTAAATATACAGAACCCGGTGGCAGCGTGACCATCAGCGTCAGCCGTGATTTGGGCAATGTGTATATTGCCGTGACCGACACCGGTATTGGCATTCCAAAAGATGAAGTTCAAAAGATTTTTGACCGTTTTTATCGTGTGGACAAGGCTCGTGCCAGAGAAACCGGCGGTACCGGCCTGGGGCTTTCCATTGCCTTAGATGCCGTTAAACTGCACAACGGTCACATCGAAGTGAAGAGTGAGGAGGAAGCAGGCAGTCGTTTTACCATTGCCCTCCCCTACAATGAAGAATAGGTGAATCCTTATGATATATTTAGACAACAGCGCCACAACCCGCCCATATGATGAGGTGATTGCTCTTATGGCAAGCATCCAGAAAGAAACCTTTGGCAACCCCTCTTCCCTGCATCAGGTGGGGGTTTTGGCCGAGCGCACCATGAAAACAGCGCGGGAGCAGGTGCTTTCTGCCTTTGGCATAGATGAAGGCAGCTTCATTTTTACCGGCAGTGGAACCGAGGCCAACAACCTGGCCATTTTGGGTACGCAGCTGAGTCAAATTCATCGTACCCCCCGCATCATCACAACCCAGATGGAGCACCCCTCTGTGATGGAAACGGTTCTGCACCTTAAAGAACTGGGCGCGGATTGTCAGTTGATCCGTTTGCAAAAGAACGGGCAGTTAGATGAGGAGCATTTTGCCTCTCTCCTGACGGAAAATACGTCCTTAGTCAGCATCATGACCGTTAACAACGAAATTGGTGCCGTGCAGGATGTTGTAAAACTGGCTGCCATGACAAAGGCAAATTGTCCCCGTGCCTTATTTCATACCGATGCCGTGCAGGCTCTTGGCAAAGTTCCCGTTTCTGTGCGAAACACAAAAATTGATTTGGTTTCTGTCAGCGCTCATAAAATTAACGGCCCGAAAGGCGTTGGCGGCTTATTTATTCGAAACGGCGTTCATGTGAAACCCGTTATCTATGGTGGTGGTCAGGAAAACGGTCTGAGAAGCGGCACACAAAACACGGCTGCCATAGCCGGATTTGGGCTTGCTGTTCAAAAGACGATGGCTTTCATGCCTGATACTACCGAGCGCATGCATGCGCTTCGCAAAAAGCTGGCAGACGGGTTGTCCGCCATTCCCGGCGCCCGCGTTATTACCAGCGAAAACCCGGCTCCGCATATTGTTTCCGTCGCTTTCCCCGGACTTCGCTCCGAAATTTTGCTTCACGCTTTGGAAAGCCGGGGGATTTATGTTTCAAGCGGCTCTGCCTGTTCTTCCAACAGGCCTCATTTGAGCCCCACTCTGCTGGCTCTCGGCTTCGACCGCAAGGTCATTGACAGTGCCATTCGTTTCAGTCTCGGCATACATACCACCGAAGCCGATATTGCAGAAGCAATATCTTGCGTTTCCGAGCAAACAGCACTTTTATCAGGTGTGTAAGACTCCATTACGGGTAAAAGGGAGAATACCATGAAAAACATTGTTCTGATAGGTTTTACCGGAACAGGAAAAACCACCATTGGCCGACGTGTGGCGGCGAAGCTTAACATTGAATTTTATGACACAGACGAAGCCATTCGTCGCTGTGAGAAAATGCCTGTGCACGAGCTTTTGCAAAAGAAGGGCGCCAAGTATTTTGAAGGTGCTCAACGTTTTGCCGTGTCCACACTAGCACAAAACAACGGTGTGCTAATTTCCACCGGCGGCGAGACGGTTTTAGATGCATTTAACGTGGAGGCGCTGCGCAAGAACGGCATTTTGTTCTGGCTGAAAACAGATAATCTGTCTGTCTACCAAAACACAAGGGGCTCGCTCTCCCGCAGGCCGGTTTTAGCAGGCGCTTCGTTATCCGATATTGAAGCCATGATGAAGCAATATGAACCGTTTTACGAAAAGGCGGATGTAACGATTTTGGTCAACCATGACGACATGGATGCCACCACAAACGAAATTATACAACAATATAAAAAATTGACACAAGGAGAATGACTATGAGTGACTGTATTTTCTGCAAAATTATCAAAGGAGACATTCCTTCTCAAAAAGTATATGAGGATGAACTGGTTTATGCGTTCCGCGACATTGCGCCGGCCGCTCCCGTTCATGTTCTCATCGTTCCCAAGGAACATCTCTGCTGCTTAAACGCTGCTAAACCTGAGCATCAGGCCCTGTTAGGGCACATTTTGCTGACAGCGCAAAAGCTGGCGGAAGATTTGGGCGTTAAAGACGACGGCTACCGTATTATCAATAACTGTGGTGAAAACGCAGGACAAACTGTTTTTCATCTTCATTTTCATTTACTGGCGGGCGATACGTTCTCCCGTCTGGTGTAAAAATACGTGTAAGGAGAACAGATATAGATGGCTACCGCAAAAAAGAAACTGAAAAAAACCGCAAAAACAGCGAAGAAAACAAAAAAAGCCCCCGAGGTCGGCATGAAAAAGGAGCTCAGCTCCCTCATTTATATTGCCGCGGGTTTATTGCTTTGCGTGTTTATCTTTGCACCCGGCGGTGTTGTGAGCCAATGGATTCAAGATTTTTTCAAGGGGTTATTTGGTCTGTCTGCTTATTTAGTGCCCCTCTTGTTTCTGGCTTTCAGCATCCACCGTGCTATTGGTCGCGGTTTTGATGAACATAAGAATAAATACATACAGGGAGCCTTGTTAATCATCTCCTTTGCATCACTCTTCCACCTTTTCGGCGGATACAGCGCCGTTAATCCCGTTCTGCCTTCCAGCATCACAGGCTACTGGCAAAACGGCACCTATGGTTTTGGCGGTGGCGTGATTGGCGGCATTCTTTGTGATGTGTTTGCAAACACCTTAGGGCGTGTTGCGGCCGGCATCATTTTAGTGACTGTTTGCCTGATTTTGATTATGATTCTGACAAAATGGTCGCCCTTAAAGGCTCTGCTTCGTGTTTTGGTGCGCTGCTTCATGGGCGTCAAAGCCGCCAAGCAGGTTGCGATTGACGAAATAAAGGAAACCGCCGAAACATCGGCTCCCAACGCAAGATAGCTAACTTCTCTGATGAAGAGGTTTCCCGCAAGGGCACCACCCCGACCCCAAACATCATCCGTAAACCATATGATGATGATACCTATATTCCTGAGGCAATCCGCAACATTTCTATTGATGACGATGTCCCCACAGCTCCGTTTGATTTTAAGGATTTGGATGCTATTTTAGACAACGCCCTGCCGAAAGAAGAAGAGGCGGAGCCTGCATATTTTTCAGGAGAAGAGGCTGCGCCTGCTGATGGAGAGACGGCAGAAGAAACGACTCAATCTTCCGAAGATAAGCCCAAAAAAGAAGAATCTTTAACTGACGCTGAGCAGGCAGAAATAGACCGCGAATTAGAGGAAGCTTTTGAAAAAATCCCTTATACCTTCCCCGATGTTTCCCTGCTTAACTATGCCTCGGCAGCACAGGATTCTGCCGATTCCCGTACCGAATTAAAGGAAACGGCAACCAAGCTGATTGCGACCTTAAAAAGCTTTAACGTTGACGCAAAGCTCTTAAATGTCAGCAAAGGTCCAACCGTTACCCGTTACGAATTAAAACCGGGAGACGGCGTTAAGGTCAGCAAAATCGTAGGTCTCGCCGACGATATCGCCCTGCGTCTTGCCGCAACAGGTGTCCGCATTGAGGCTCCCATCCCCGGCCGTGAGGCCATTGGTATTGAAATTCCCAACAAGGCTATCGCAACAGTCAGCATCCGTGAGGTGCTGGACTCTGAGGAATTTACCCAGTTCCCTTCAAAGCTTTCCTTTGCCTTGGGTAAAGATATTGCCGGTAAAAATGTTGTGGTTGACCTGGGTAAAATGCCGCACCTTTTGATTGCCGGTGCCACAGGCTCCGGTAAGAGTGTTTGTATCAACACCCTGATTACCAGTATTATTTATAAGGCTGACCCCAATGAGGTTAAGCTTTTAATGATTGACCCTAAGGTGGTTGAGCTGAATGTGTATAACGGCATTCCCCATCTGATGATTCCCGTTGTGACCGACCCCCGCCGTGCTTCCGGTGCGCTGTACTGGGCGGTACAGGAAATGACGCGCCGTTATGCCATGTTTGCTGAATGCAATGTGCGTGACATTAAAGGCTACAACGAGATGATTACCATGGATGGTGGCGAAAACACCCTGCCCCAGATTGTCATTATCATTGACGAGCTGGCTGACCTGATGATGGTGGCCCCCGGCGAGGTGGAAGATTCCATTTGCCGCTTAGCGCAGATGGCACGTGCTGCCGGTATGCACCTGGTCATTGCCACACAGCGCCCGTCTGTTGATGTTATCACGGGTATTATCAAAGCAAACATTCCGTCCCGCATTGCGTTTGCTGTATCCTCACAGGTGGACAGCCGTACTATTTTGGATACAGGCGGTGCTGAAAAGCTTTTAGGCCGTGGCGACATGCTCTTTTCGCCCATGGGCTCCTCTAAGCCCACCCGTCTGCAAGGGGCGTTTATCTCCGACAAAGAGGTTGAACGGGTTGTTTCATTTATCAAAAGCAGTTCCACAGCCCGTTATGATGAAGATATTATTGAGAAAATTGAAAACGGAAAAACCGTTGCCATTTCTGAGGGCGGCAACAATCACGATGCCGGTGACAATGACGAGCTTCTGCCCCGTGCCATTGAGATTGCCGTTGATACGGGCAAAATCTCCGCATCCTATCTGCAACGCCGCTTGAAAATCGGTTTTTCTCGTGCTGCCAGAATCGTTGACCAGATGGAAGAGCGTGGCTGGATTGGTCCTCAGGACGGCAGCAAACCCCGTGAGGTTTTACTCTCCAAGGAAGATTATCTTGAAATGAGCGTTCAATCATGATGGGGATTGAGGCAGGATTTCTGCCGGTTTCCCGTCAGGAAATGGATGCCTTAGGTTGGGATGCCCCTGATTTTATCTATATTTCAGGGGATGCGTATGTTGACCACCCGTCCTTTGCCGTTTCCGTCGTTACCCGTGTTTTAACCGCTGCCGGCTATCGGATAGGCGTGATTTCTCAGCCGGATTGGCACAGCGCCGAGCCCTTTACGGTGCTCGGGCAACCGAAGCTCGGCATTTTAATTGGCGCTGGCAATCTGGACTCGATGGTGGCGCATTACACTGCTGCCAAAAAGAGGCGGCATCAGGATTTATATTCCCCGGGCGGCGTCTCCGGTCTGCGACCTGACCGGGCTGTTATTGTTTATGCTAACCGGGCCCGTGAAGCCTTTCCCGATACCCCGATTATCATCGGCGGCATTGAGGCGAGTCTGCGGCGTCTGGCGCACTATGATTATTGGCAAAACAAAGTGCGACGCTCCATTTTATTTGATAGCCGTGCTGATATCCTGTCTTACGGCATGGGCGAACGTTCCCTTGTGGAGATTGCCGATGCCCTGGCAGGTGGCGCCCCGGTTGAAGCGCTGCGCAACATCCGCGGCACCTGTTACTGCACGGATTCTTTGGATACGCTTCGCACCGGTTTTGTGCAGCTTCCGTCTTATGAGACGGTCTCTGAAGATACCAGACAATATGCCGAGGCCACCCGCACCGCTTTTTATGAACAGGACCATGTGCGGGGTCATGTGCTGGTGCAGGCACACGGCAACCGTTTTTTGGTGCAGAATCCCCCTGCCGTCCCCTTAGATGGCAAGGCCTTGGATGCTGTGTATGAATTACCTTATGTCCGCGCCGCGCATCCAATGTATGACGAAGCAGGCGGTGTTCCTGCGCTGTCAGAGGTTCAGTTCAGCATCACCTCCTCGCGCGGTTGCTTTGGCTCCTGCAATTTCTGTTCCCTTGCTTTCCATCAGGGGCGTGTTGTGACGTCAAGAACCCATGATTCCATTATTGAAGAAGCGAAAAGTCTGCAAAATTTGCCCGGTTTTAAGGGCTATATCCATGACGTAGGCGGTCCCACGGCCAATTTCCGCCATCCAGCCTGTGAAAAACAGTTAACCCATGGCACGTGTCGGAATAAACGCTGTTTGTTTCCTGAGCCCTGCCCCTCCATGAAGGCAGACCACTCAGATTATGTCAGCTTGCTCCGCAAACTCAGAGCACTGCCCCACATCAAAAAGGTGTTTATCCGTTCCGGTATCCGTTTTGACTATCTGATGAAAGACGCAAGCGACCTCTTCTTCCGCGAGTTGTTAGAGCATCACGTCAGCGGGCAGTTAAAGGTTGCGCCGGAGCACATTTGCGATGCTGTGCTCACCGCTATGGGAAAACCAAAACATCATGTTTATGAGGCGTTCCAAAAGAAATTCAAGCGATTGAATGAGGAGCTGAAAAAAGAGCAGTTTCTTGTGCCTTATTTAATGTCCGGCCATCCCGGCTCCACCCTGGATGAGGCCATTTCTCTGGCGGTTTATCTCCGCAAGGAGGGCATCCGTCCCGAGCAGGTGCAGGATTTTTATCCAACCCCCGGTTCGGTATCGACTGCTATGTACTACACGGGGCTCGACCCCTTTACCTTAAAGCCTGTTTATGTGCCAAAGGGTGAGGAAAAGCTTATGCAACGCGCTTTGTTGCAGGCTTTTAAGCCGGAAAACCGAGCCTACGTTATGAAAGCCCTGAAAAAAGCAGGGCGTGAGGATTTAATCGGCTTTGGGCCTTCCTGCCTGATTAAGCCTGAAAAATCCGAAAGCAAATCCACCAAGACAACAAAACAAACAGGAGGCACACGCAATGAAAGACGCACAAATTCTGGACGGCAAGGCCGTTTCACAGAGAATAAAGGACAATCTGAAGGAAAAGGTGGTCGCTCTAAAAGCAAAGGGCGTTCATCCGGGTCTGGCCGTCATCATCGTGGGTGACGACCCGGCTTCCCGCATCTATGTAAACAACAAAAAGAAAGCCTGCGAATATGTTGGTTTTCGTTCCGAGGAGTATGCCCTCCCCGCAAACACCACCCAGGAGGAGCTTCTGGCTTTGATTGATACGCTCAACCAAAGTGATATTGACGGTATTTTATGCCAGCTTCCCCTCCCCGCTCACTTGGATGAAAAGGCCGTGATTAACGCCATTCGTCCTGATAAGGATGTGGATGCTTTTCATCCTGTCAACGTGGGCAAAATCATGATTGGTGACTATGATTTCCTCCCCTGCACGCCCGCAGGCGTTATGGAGCTCATCCGCGAAAGCGGTATCGACATCCGTGGTAAGGAATGCGTTGTCATCGGTCGCAGCAACATCGTCGGCAAGCCCATGTCTATGCTTTTGTTACACGCTCACGGCACCGTGACCATTTGCCATTCTAGAACTGTCGACCTGGCAGAAACCGTTCGCCGCGCTGACATTGTTGTAGCAGCTGTTGGCGTTCCGGAATTAATCCGTGGCGACATGATTAAAGAGGGCGCCGTTGTCATCGACGTTGGCATGAACCGCCTCTCTGACGGCCGTTTGGTGGGCGATGTGGCTTTTTCGGAGGCTTCTGAAAAAGCATCCGCCATCACGCCTGTCCCCGGCGGTGTTGGCCCCATGACCATTGCCATGCTGATGCAAAACCGTTAAGGCA
>SVJS01000018.1 GCA_015068855.1 Oscillospiraceae bacterium
AACTTGAAGAGAATGTTGCTCCTTGGTATATATGACTATAATAACGGAAGGTATAGGCGTACAATAAAACGGCTATCAAAGCTTTGTCGAAAGGCATTCCAAAACAATGATGTTGTTCCGTGTATGATTTTTATTGCATTGTCTTATGAGGACACGGGACGCGTGGAAGAAGCAATTGAAATGTATAAGAAAGTGCTAAAACTTTCTCCTCAAAACGCAACGGCAAATAATAATATTGCATTGCTGTATTCGTCTGAAGAAGACTTGGAAGCGGCACTTATACATTACGAAAAAGCAATCGTAAGCAATCCGCTTTTTGAGCAAGCATATTTAAATCGTGCACAGCTGTATTTTGAAAATCATAGACCTGATGAGGCAATTTTAGACGCAGAAAAAGTACTTGACATTAATAAAGATAGTGAAGAAGCAACACTTTTATTATTGGTGGCTCATGACCTACAAGGAGACGAGAAAAAGGCAAAAAGGTACTATAACAAAGCATTGGATTTGGGCTACGATGCAGAAGTGCTTGATGGAGAAATTGAATTTTATCGTGAAATGTACGAAGAAAACAAAGAGGAAAATTAAAAATCAAATAAAATAGTTTGCCGATTTTGATATTTACATATCGGGCAGGAAAATCTTATATTCCTGCGGGTTCTGATGAAAAGTGATACAGAAAAAAATCAGGGAAAAATAGTAGGTCCATATTATGCCTTGGCATAACAAGGTTCTCGGGTACCCAACAGAAATCTGTGATTTCGTGTTGGGTGATGGTTCTTATTACGGAGTAACAAGGTTCTCCGAAACATAGAAATCTTTGATTTCGTTATGTTTCGTGAGGTTCTTATTATTCACTGTTCTCCCGACTTGACAAAATCATATAATATACTCACAAAAGGCAGAAAGGAGAGAATTTCTATGAAAAAACTATTGAGCATTCTTATGTGTGTTGGAGTTTTGTTAATGAGCAGTGCGTGCGCTGCCGAAGAATCAAGGATTTTCTATGAGCGTTCTGAGGAAGGATCCTATGACTATCGAAACAACACGGTTTATCTTGCAAAAGATGCAGAGGGGCGCATTATTCCTCTTTCTGTTGGTCCTTATGACGGCTATCATTACGTATATTGTCCCGAGGGCGAAGCCTTTACAACCCACAAAATTTCCTATCCGTTAGAATTTAACGACTTAAATGAATGGCAGAGGACAACGCTTGGCATTCGTGAAATGGCAGCGCGTGGCGTTTTGGTGGGATATGAAGACGGTAGCTTTCGGCCGGATAAAAGCCTGACGCGTGCTGAGATGGCCACAGTTTTTGCAAGGTTATTCAGCGTGGAGCCCGAGAAAACCAAAAGCTGCTTTTCAGATGTGACCGAAGACCATTGGGCGCATGGCTATGTTATGGCGTTGGTAAATGAGGGCGTGTTTATGAAAGATACGCTTTTCAATCCCAATCAGCCTGTAACGCGCGAGCAGCTGACGGCCATGACGTATCGTATGCTGCAAACGATGGGCATGATACAACCGCAGGACAATCCCGTTGACCTGTCTCGATATAAGGATATGGATAGTGTGGAAGAATATGCCAAGGAAGCCTATCGCATGCTCCTTGACGCGCGCTATATGCTCTTAACTGAACTTGTTGAGCATGATTTTATGGACTCGGCAGACGACGAATATTATTTCATGCCCAAGCAGCCCGTAACCCGACTGGAATGTGCGGACTACCTATATAATTTTGTCAGAACGTTCATGCGTGAAAATGCGCCTGCCATCAGGGAAGCCGATGCTCCACAGGTGGACATTCCCGTTTTAGACGGCTCCACATCAACATACGACATTACGAAAAATATTTATTCGTTCTTCTATCGAAATTACGATAAAGCGCCCGGCTTCCCGAAAGCCCATTCCAAAACCACCAATGCCTATAAACGCCTCATTGATGGGGAAGTGGAAATGATTTTTGTGCCGGATGCAGGGGAAGATGTTGTTGCTTACGCAAAAGAGAAGGGAGTTACACTTAAATTTGTCCCCATAGCCAATGAAGCCCTGGTTTTCTTTACGGGAAAGGATAACCCCGTTAATTCCGTCACAACCAAAGACCTGCACGATATTTATGTTCATAATGCCATCACAAACTGGAACGCCTTAGGCGGCGGCGATAACCCTCTGGCGGCCTTTTGCCGCAATAACGATAGCGGCAGCCACGCCCAGATGGAAAACTTTATTTTAGATGGCGAAGAGATTCATGATGACATCAGTCGGGAGCGAATTTCCGTGATGATGGCCACCATCCTGACAGATGTTGAAAAATATAACAGAGAAAATAGCAGTCATTTTGCGTTGGGTTACAGTCTATACTATTATTATAACAATGTAAAGTCGGTCATCGGTCCCGTTGATTTGAAACTTTTGGGTATCGACGGCATCCTGCCCACAGACGAAACCATAGCTGACGGCAGCTATCCGTACACCACAAACTACTATGCCGTTGTGCGTGACGGGGAAGAAAACCCGCGTGTGGATGCTTTTTTAGAGCTGATGCAGAGTGAATTTGGTGATACTGTTGCCCAAATGAGCGGTTTGGGCGTTATCAAGTAAGAAAGGTCGTGTTTTTGTATGATGCAATTACTGTCCGGCATTTTAATTCCGTTTCTTGGCACCTCCTTGGGTGCGTCAGGCGCTTTGTTTATGAAAAAAAACATGAATTTGTCGGTTCAACGGGGCCTGACGGGGTTTGCGGCAGGTGTTATGGTGGCGGCTTCCGTGTGGAGCCTCATTATTCCCGCTTTGGAGCAATCGCAAGATATGGGACGATTTGCCTTTGTGCCCGTTTTGATTGGGCTTTGGCTTGGTGTTGCTTTCTTACTTTTGCTTGACCATGTTGTGCCGCATATGCACAGAAACACGACAGAGACAGAGGGACAAAGCAGCCATTTCAGCCGTACTTTGATGCTTGTTCTGGCAGTGGCCTTACATAACCTGCCGGAAGGCATGGCGGTTGGCGCCGTGTATGCAGGCTTTATGTCAGGCGAGGCGCCCATCAGCGCCATGGGGGCAGCAGCCCTTTCCATTGGTATTGCCATTCAGAATTTCCCCGAGGGTGCCATCATCTCGATGCCCTTGCGCTCTGAGGGGGTTCCCCGCTCAAAAGCTGTTTTTTACGGCATTTTATCTGGGGCCGTAGAGCCTGTTGGCGCGCTTTTGACCATTTTAGCGGCAGGGATTGTTGTGCCTTTGCTCCCGTATTTTTTGGGCTTTGCAGCAGGGGCCATGCTCTATGTTGTTGCCGAGGAACTGATTCCTGACATGTCCCGCGGGGACCATTCTCATGTGGGTGTTTTGCTCTTTGCTTTGGGCTTTACCATGATGGTGATTTTGGATGTGGCTTTGGGGTGAGCGTAAGGCTTACGAAAAGCCTTTATTTCCGTAAAAACAATGTGTCAAAGAGTGACAAAAATTTCCCTAAAATAACAGATTTTGACTTGACTCGTATAGGGTTTTGTGCTATTATATAACTATTCTGTTTAATATATAAGGGGGATCTGGGTATGAAATCAACCGGTATTGTAAGAAAAGTAGATGAACTCGGTAGAATTGTTTTACCGATTGAACTTAGAAGAACGCTTGATATCGCCGAAAAAGACTCTTTAGAGATTTATGTGGATGGCGATACCATTGTTCTGAGAAAATATGAACCGTCCTGCATTTTCTGCGGTAATTCCAAAGATGTTGTTGTGTTTAAGGGCCGCAGCATTTGCCCCGATTGCCTGGGCGAATTAAAGGACTGAAAATGAATTAGCAAAAAAACGACTCTGCTGTTGCAGAGTCGTTTTATATTGCAGTTTGATAAAAATAAGGAACTGATGAGTCTCATCAGTTCCTTTTCTTGTTTAGACACAATCGTTTTTGATGACGTCTTCATAGGTTTCCCGCTTGATAACCAGTCTTGCCTTGCCCTCTGAAACCATCACCATGGCGGGACGGGGAATGCGGTTATAATTGCTGGACATGGAGAAGTTATAAGCACCCGTTGGTGTCACAGCCAAAATATCGCCGCTCTCTGCGGCTGGCAGCATAACATCCCTGCCAAGCAGGTCGCCGGATTCGCAGCACTTACCGGCAACAGTATAGCAAACGTTTTTCTCGTTATTTGCCTTGTTGGCCAGAATAAAAGTGTAATCTGCCTGATACAAAATGTAGCGGGGGTTGTCGCACATGCCACCATCAACGGCCAGATAATGTCTGACATTGGGAATGGTTTTAACAGCGCCGACAGTATACAGCGTGATGCCGGCGGAGGCAACAATGGAGCGACCGGGCTCCATCAAAATGCGGGGGAGCGGGAGATTTCTTTCCTTGCAAACGCTTTTCACAACCTGACTGACCGCTTCCATATACTTATCATAGGCAATAGGGTCGTCGGTTTCGATATACTGTACACCGAACCCGCCACCCAAGTTTAACTCCGTAAGCGAAAGGCCAAGCTCTTGTTTTACATCAGCCATAAAATGAACCATGATTTTTGCGGCTTCGCAGAATGGTTCCAAATCAAAAATCTGAGAGCCAATGTGACAATGGACACCAACAACAGAAATGTTTTTCATGGTTGCTGCTTTTTTAATAATGTCCATGGCTTCGCCGTTTTCTAAGGCAACGCCAAACTTGGAATCGATTTGTCCCGTCATGATGAAATCGTGGGTGTGTGCATCAATCCCCGGTTTGATACGGAACAAAATGGAGATGTTTTTATTCATTTCCGTGCAAAGACGGTCAAGTAGAGAGAGCTCATGGAGATTATCCACCACAATGCGGCCAACGCCTAAGGAAAGCGCCAGTTTCAGCTCTTCCTCTGTTTTGTTGTTCCCGTGGAAATAGACATGCTCCATGGGAAAACCCGCCTTGTGGGCGGTGTAAAGCTCGCCGCCGGACACAACATCAAGCCCCATCTTCTCAGAGGCAATAATCTTGCAAAGGGCCATGGTGCATTGTGCCTTGCTGGCATATAAAATCATGCCATTGTCCCCGTAAAATTGCTTCATGGAGTTAGTGTAAAGCCGACAGTTACGACGAACTTGGTCTTCGTCCATAACATAAAGAGGCGTACCATACTCTTTGGCTAGCGAAACAGTATCGAGGCCGCCAATGGTTAAGTGATTATCTTGATTTATAGTTAAACATTCAGATTGTAACATAGAGTCCTCCGTTTTTGCGTTGGTTTCTCATAGATAGGAAGGTCATGGGACGTCACTTTATATTGGCATCGCGGTGAGAAACTATTGTATAGTAATTTTTGTTTCGCACAAAGTTTCCTAGGGCCTCGGCAACAGCAACGGAACGATGTTTGCCACCGGTGCAGCCAATGCCGATAACCAGTCTTGCCTTGCCCTCTTCCTGATATTGGGGCAGCAGAAAATCAATCATATCCTGCAATTTTTCCATAAATGCCTGTGTAGCATTTTTTTCCATAACATAGTCACGAACAGCCGGGTCTAAGCCGGTTAATTCTTTTAAGCTTGCTTCGTAAAACGGGTTGGGCAGAAAACGAACGTCAAACATCAGGTCACAATCAATGGGAATGCCGCGCTTAAACCCAAAGGAAACAATGTTGACCGTCAGCGTCTCAAATTTCTTCTCGTTTTCAAATAAGTCCAGAATTTGCTCACGAAGCTGTCTTGTCAACAGGTTGGATGTGTCAATAATATAATCGGACGCATCTCGGATTTCCGCCAAAAGTCGACGTTCGTTATTGATACCGTCAATCAAACGGCCGTCTTTGGCATGGGGATGTTTACGTCTTGTTTCTTTATAGCGTTTGATGATGGTTTCATCCGATGCTTCTAAAAAAACAACCTCGCAATTTTTACCGCTGTTTTTGAATTCTCTAATTTCCTCCGCTAAACGAGTGATGCGTTCTCCGCTTCTTGCGTCTACCACAAAAGCAATTTTGTCCATAACAAAATTGGAATTGACACAAAGCGTAACAAATTTTGTGATTAAAGTCGGCGGCATGTTGTCAATGCAATAAAAACCGATATCCTCTAAAATATGGACAACGGAGCTTTTGCCGGCACCCGACATGCCTGTTACGATAATAAATTGCATTTAACCGCCTCACTTTCTCGTTCGTTTTATAAAAAATACTACCGTATGTTATTTTACCATGTTTTTTTGAAAAAGTAAAAGGTTTTTATAAAAAATTGTCTATAATAATAAAAATAATGTTGTTTATCACGGTAAAAAAACAAAAAGGAGTTAAAAAATGATTGTTGGAATTGAAGAAAATCTGGAAGATTATAAAAACGCCATTGAAAGAGCAGGGCATAGGGCAGTTCCCTTATATGGCTATCAGGGCGCCATGGATGCAGCCGTGTATCGCATGACTACCATGGGGAGTCTCGTCCAGAGTGCGCCGGATAATAGCGGCGATGGGGGCGTTTTTATGCTTAACGTATCAAACATGGAGCCATGGGAGGTTGTCCGGGCTTTGGAGCATAAAAGTTACAGTTCGATTTTTTAGAGCGATGATTCAGGCTTTTGTGCAAAAAGTAAAAGAAAAGAATGTAAAAAATTCAAAAATAATGCGTTTTTTTTATTGAAGTTTATGGAAATATGATGTATAATATTATAATGCATATAAAGCACATCATTTTGCTTTAATGCAGCGTTGTTATACAACAAATCAAATTACAACATAGATTGAGGTAGATGCAAATGGATAGATTTGTATATTTGGATAATAGTGCAACCACGCCTGTTAAACCGGAAGTTTTGGAGGTCATGTTGCCATATTTGCAAACAGAATACGGTAATCCGTCCTCCATTTATAAAAAGGCTGCTTCGGCAGAGGCGGCTGTGCGCGAAGCGCGCAAGCAGGTTGCAGAGGCTCTGCATGCTGAACCGAATGAAATTTTCTTTACCGCCTGCGGCACAGAAGCAGATAACTGGGCAATTAAGGGCGCGGCGTATGCCAATCAGCATAAAGGCAAACATTTAATTACAACACAAATTGAACACCATGCCGTTTTGCACACCATGGAGTATTTGGAAAAACAAGGCTTTTCCGTTACCTATCTTCCCGTTGATGCAGAGGGGCTTGTCTCTCCGGAAAGCTTAAAAGAAGCTATCCGTGAGGATACGATTTTGATTTCTGTTATGATGGCCAACAATGAAATCGGAACCGTTGAGCCCATTCGTGAGCTTGCGGCCATTGCGGCAGAAAAGAAAATTCTGTTTCACACCGATGCTGTGCAGGCTATTGGCTCCCTGCCGGTTGATGTCAAGGAATTGGGCGTGAGCATGCTTTCGCTGTCTGCTCATAAGTTTGGCGGACCTAAGGGCGTTGGCGCTTTATATATCAAAAAAGGCACCAAGATTGACACCTTTATGCATGGTGGTGCGCAGGAGCGCGGCCGTCGTGGCGGAACAGAAAATGTTGCAGGTGTTGCCGGTCTCGGCAAGGCGATTACGCTTGCTACACAGAAATTAGAGGCAAAAACAGAGCGGATTATGGCTCTGCGTGAAAAACTGATTGAGGGTATTTTGCAAAGCATCCCTGATGTGCGCTTAAACGGGCACAGAACCAAGCGCCTGCCCGGTAACGTCAACTGTTGTTTCCGTTACATTGAGGGCGAGGCTCTGCTGCTTCGTCTGGATGCAAAGGGTGTTGCAGCCTCCAGCGGTTCGGCTTGCACCAGTGGCTCTTTAGACCCCTCCCATGTGCTTTTGGCATTGGGTCTGCCTCATGAAATTGCGCATGGTTCTTTGCGCTTGTCAATTGGCGAACAGAATACGGAGGCGGATGTGGAGCATGTTCTTTCCGTTTTACCCGATATTGTAAAAACGCTTCGGGCTATGTCTCCGCTTTATTCGGAATAAACGTTTATGATTCGAAATTAACAGGAAAGGAAACAGGATATATGTATAGTGAAAAGGTCATGGACCATTTTGAAAACCCGCGTAACGTGGGCGAAATCAAGGATGCCGATGCAGTTGGACAGGTTGGTAATGCCAAGTGCGGCGATATCATGAAGATGTACATGAAAATCGAAGACGGCGTCATTGTTGATTGTAAATTTAAGACTTTTGGATGCGGTGCTGCCATTGCAACAAGTTCCATGGCAACAGAGCTCGTTAAGGGTAAAACCGTTGAAGAGGCAAGAAAGCTTACCAATGCAGCGGTTATGGAAGCATTGGACGGTCTTCCGCCGGCAAAAGTGCATTGCTCTGTTTTGGCAGAAGAAGCCATCGAAGCGGCACTGGCAGATTATTATGAACGTCAGGGCCTGGAATTTACACCCAAAAAGACTTGCGATGGTTGCTGCGGAAGCTGCGAACATTGATTGGATGATGCACTCATGAAACGAACAAGACAATTAGTATATGGTGCTGTTATCGGGGCGTTGTATGCCGTGCTCACATTAGCGTTTGCGCCGATTTCCTATGGCCCGGTTCAATTTCGGATAGCCGAAGCCCTGACGGCGCTGCCTATGCTTTTGCCGTATGCTGTGCCGGGATTGACAGTAGGCTGTATTGTTGCAAACATGGTGGGCGGTTATGGTATATATGATATTGTGATTGGGTCGCTCGCCACCTTGCTTGGCGCTTTGGGAACTAGAGCGCTGAGAAAGAAACCGGTTTTGGCCATGCTTTCTCCTGTTATCTCCAATGCGGTTTTGATTGGCAGCATGTTATATTATATCGTCCCGGATTCGCCCGCACTGTTACT
The DNA here is from genome assembly GCA_015068855.1 of Oscillospiraceae bacterium. Classification (GTDB taxonomy): domain Bacteria; phylum Bacillota; class Clostridia; order UBA1381; family UBA9506; genus UMGS755. The sequence continues at coordinate 8,729 of SVJS01000018.1, forward strand.
GAATATGTTGACAGTGGGCGCCGGCGAACTGGTCATTTGTCTGGGGTTGGGACTGCCTCTTTATTATCTTCTTCGAAACAAATCGGAGCTTTGGAGAGATTAAGTTTTTTGGCAAGCTCCCGTTGGGAACAAAAACAAACGTCGTTTGCACTTTGGCAGATTGCTTCGGCCATGAAGAGGATGTGATGCGGTGCATCGTCTGTAAGCAGCCAAAGAGAGTAGCCAGACTTTGTGGCACGGCGGAGGATTTCCTCGGCATTGTCAGGGGACAAGGTTGCTAACCGGAGGAGCAGAATACCTGCTTTTTCCTCATCCTTAAACCACAGGCTGGTCAGGTAATCCAAGGCTCGGTGAGATAAATCAATCACAGCGTAGATTAATAAAAACACGATAAGACTGTCAAGAAAAAACGACATCATTATTATCACCTCATAGTATTGTATGCTGTATCACGGCAGAGGGTGATAGTGAAAAATAAACACGTCAGTAAAGGCGGAAAAGGAGTAACAAAATGAGTAGAGAAAACAGAATGGACATGAAAAAGGTTACGGTATCAGCTCTTTTAACAGCTATGGCAATCATTATTCCAAATTACATGCCAAAGCTTGTTTTAGAACCGATTTTCTCAGCCACCTTTGCAGCACATGTGCCCGGTATTGTGGCGCTGTTCCTCGGCCCCGCAGCGGTTATCGGAACGGCAATCGGCAGTGCCTTGGGATTCTTTATGTCTCTTGCTAATCCGTGGGTTTCGGCTCGTGCGTTGCTGCATCTGGTTTTTGGCTTGGTCGGTTATTATATGGCAAAAGAAAGATATAATATCTTCTTACTTTTGTTAGTAACAGGTATCATCCATGCTGCAAGTGAAATGCTTGTGGGTCTTGTATCTCTTCCCTTTATTGCGGCACCGCCATCAATTGTGAATTACATATTAGTGACCGTCGGGCTCGGCACATTCATTCATCATTGCATTGATTTTGCTATTGTTTTGCTGATTTATACCCCGTTATACAAAGCAAAGGTGTTGCCGATTCCCTTAAATTACAACAGCTTAAAGAAATAATAAAAACCCACGCCGAACGGCGTGGGTTTTTTGATAAGTATACAATTGGCACCCCCTGCGCGAATCGAACGCACAACTAACCCTTAGGAGGGGTTTGTTATATCCATTTAACTAAGGGGGCCTATTTTAGTGTCGTTATCATAGTCAAAACACAACCTTAATTTTAACATGATTTGCAATATTTGTAAAGAAAAAGTGACGAATTTTACAGAATATTTTATGTATTTTAGAAAAAATTTTGAAAAAATTAACAATTATGCTTGACTTTCACCGTTCATTATCATATAATCTATATGAAACTACTTTGCGGGAGGTCATGTGCCGTGCCGGATGTTTTGGCATGTCAACACTGCGCAGAGACCGTTGCTTTGCCATGTTTTTCAGATGAAGACCTTGTTTTTCGGGCACAGAGCGGTGATGGCGAAGCTGTTGAAAAGCTTGTTTCCCGTTATAAGAGTTTCGTTTCTTTGCGTTCGCAGGCATTTTTTTTGGCAGGTGCCGATAGAGATGATGTCATTCAGGAAGGCATGATTGGTCTTTACAAGGCAATTTTGCGGTTTGATTGTGCTCGTGGTGCTTCCTTTAAGACGTTTGCGGAGCTTTGTATTAATCGGCAGATATTGACGGCGGTTAAGACAGCGTCACGGCAAAAGCACCAGCCGCTGAATTCTTACGTATCGATGAATTTAGGTGCTGATGCAGTCTCGTGCCATGAACAGAGTGGTTTTGTGGCGGCAGAGCAGAAGCAGAATCCGGAATACATATTGATTGAACGCGAAAATCTAAACGGTATTCATGGCCGGATTGATGAGGTTCTTTCAAAATTTGAAGCCGAAGTGCTTATGCATCATTTGAACGGTTTGTCATATAATGAAATTGCAAAACAGTTGGGCCGTGATTCAAAAGCAGTTGATAACGCTTTACAGCGTATTAAACGTAAGCTTGAAAAATTTTTATTAGTTTAGCTTGCGGTCTGTGATTTTGGTAGAAGAGGAGATTGCTCCTATTTTACAATATTATTTATTTATTTCAAAGTGAGGGAATTTACATGTACGAAGACAAGACATTAGTTTGCAAAGATTGTGGTGCAGAATTTGTATTCACAGCCGGCGAACAGGAATTCTATGCAGAAAAAGGTTTCGAAAACGAACCGACTCGCTGCAAGGAATGCAGAATCGCAAGAAAGAATAGCTTAAGACAGGCAAGAGAAATGCACACAGCTATCTGCGCAGACTGCGGTAAGGAAGCACAAGTGCCTTTCGAACCGAAGGAAGACAGACCGGTGTATTGCAGTGAGTGCTTTGCTAACCACAGATAATCCCCTGCTTTGAGGATTCTGAGGGCTGTGATTTAATACATGGCAGCCGGTGATTGTGCGTTGAAAGCTTTTACAGCTTGCGTGTTACCCGTGAATAGTAACTGTTGAAAGAGTGGGCTTATTCCCACTCTTTCCTATTGTTTATCAAGATTTTTAAGGTTAAAGGAGCGCATTTAGATGTCATATTCTAAAATCGAGCAGCTTGTGATTGAACTTGCGGAGCCGCAAGCCCTTGCAATCGGTGTTACAATCTGGGATGTAGAGTTTGTTAAGGAAGGAAAAGAACAGGTTCTGCGTGTTTATATTGACAAAGAGGGCGGTGCATCCATTAATGATTGTGAAGCTCTTAGTCTTGCTTTGTCAGCAAAGCTTGACGAGCTTGATCCAATTGCTTCTGCCTATTCCCTTGAGGTGTCTTCTGCCGGACTTGACAGACGCTTAAAACGTGAATCCGATTTTTTGCAATATATCGGACATCTGGTGGATGTCAAGCTCTATGCCTCAATCGATGGCTTAAAGGAATTCACAGCGGAATTATGTGCTTATGCAGGCAGCTGTGTATCCTTACGCTATGAAAAAAAACTTTTGGAAATTCCCCTGGAGAAAATAGCATCTGTCCGCCTGGCGGTTGTGTTTTGATGCTATCTATAATGGGTTGAGATACAATAAAACCGGAAAAACTTTTATGGAGGTAAAAAATCATGAATCAGGAATTTATTTCTGCTTTGACAGAATTATCTGCCAGCAAAAAAATTGATAAGGAAATTATCTTAGAAGCAATTGAAAAAGCGTTGATTGCGGCATACAAAAAGAATTATGGCCATGCGCAAAACGTGGAAGCTTCTATTGACAGAGAAACGGGCGCCATTCGCCTCTGCCAACAAAAATTAGTTGTTGACGAGGTCATTAACCCCAACACAGAAATGACTCTTGCCGAGGCACAGGAACTGGATGGCCGTTACCAAACCGGCGACGTTGTTAACATTGAGATTGTTCCCAAGGATTTTGGTCGTATTGCAGCGCAAACAGCAAAACAGGTTGTTGTGCAGCGCATTAATGAAGCAGAAAATGAAAATGCCTATGAATACTATCGTGGCAAAGAAAACACATTAATTAGTGGTGTGATTACAAAAACAGAACGTCACGGTGTTGTTGTGCAAATCGATGGCAACCAGGAAGCCGAACTGCCGGTTAATGAACAAATTGCTGACGAGGTGTATCAACCTGGTGCCAGATTCAAGTTCTTTGTTGTGGGCATTAAAACCACAAAAGAAGGACCGAAACTGACCTTGTCCCGTAGTCATCCCGGCCTGGTTCGTTGTTTGTTTGAGCAGGAGGTTCCGGAAATTTCTGATGGAACGGTTGAAATCAAAACCATTGCCCGTGAAGCAGGTTCCCGAAGCAAAATTTCCGTTTTCAGCAGCGATGATAACGTGGATGCAGTCGGTTCCTGTGTTGGTACACGTGGCGCACGTGTGCAATATGTTTGTGATGAACTGTGTGGAGAGAAAATTGATATTGTCCGTTATTTTGATGAGCCTGCCCGCTTCATTGAAGAGGCTTTAAGTCCTTCCGAGGTTATCAGCGTTTCTGTTGATGAAGAAACCCATTCGGCTCATGTCGTTGTGCCTGCTCATCAGTTATCTCTGGCTATCGGTAAATCCGGTCAGAATGCGAGACTGGCAGCTAAATTGACAGGTTGGAAGATTGATATTAAACCGGAAGAATAGAGTGATACTATGAAAAAAGGGCATGAGCCAATTCGGGAATGTATTTGTTGTGGAAAAAAATTCCCCAAGGCCGGTCTTATCCGTATTGTAAAAAACAATACAGGCATTTATGTGGACGCAGAGAAAGCGTCAGAGGGCCGTGGTGCGTACTTGTGTTACGAGCCCTGCTGCTTAGAAAAATTAGTACAGCAAAAGCGTTTACATCGTGCCTTTAAGCAGCCAATAGAGGCCGCAGTATATCAGGAAATTGCCCGTCATATAGAAGGGCTTAGGAAAGCAGAACTGCGGGAAGAGCAGCGTAGTGAGTCATAAAAAAAGGATGTTGCTCGTTCAAAATTTCGGAGGTGTGGATTATGACAAAAGTGAGAGTACATGAACTTGCCAAGGTACTGGACACAAATTCAAAGGAACTGATTGCTCTTTTGGCGGAGTATGGTCATGAGATTAAAAACCATATGAGCGTTTTGGAAGAGGAACAGCTCGATATTATTTTTGAGGTATTTACCCAACGCTTTAATCAGGCGATGGAAATTCCTGTTTTCGGCCGCGTGAAGGCAGCGGAACCGGAAGCGCCCAAGAAGAAAAAGGCAGAGGGCAAAGACGCAGCATCTCAGCCGGCAGAAGCTGCAGACGTTGAATTACCGGTTTCTGATGAGCCGATTAAACGAAAAGTGCGCCATGTTGACACCCGTCAGACTGTTGTGGATGTTAATAAGATGGACACAGAACGCCTGGAGGATTTGGCGCCTACCAATATTTCTGATGATGATGTTAAGAAGCAGAAACTGAAAAAGGGCGGCAACCGTCATCGTGATAACAACACCATAGCAACAAAACAGAAAAATCAGCCTGTTAAGGAGCAAAAGGTTAAGAAAGAAAAGAAAAAGGTTCTCATTCCCAATGAAATTTCCGTTGGTGAACTGGCCAGCCGTATGGGCATTTCCCCCACAGAGATTATTAAAAAGCTGATGGCACTCGGTATTATGGCGGCAATCAGCCAGACCATTGAGTTTGATGTTGCGTCCTTAATTGCCGAAGATTTAGGCGCAGAGGTTGAACAGGAAATCATCTTGACGGAT
>SVJS01000007.1 GCA_015068855.1 Oscillospiraceae bacterium
AATATAGGGTTTTAACTACAGACCCGCAACCATCGAAAGAGTGATATGTGTGCAGTGTCCGTATGCGTTTCGGTTAATTCTTTGGAACTTCCATTGTTGTTCTGGCATCATCAGATTAACCATCTGGCCACCGATGGAACCGGCTTCTCTTGCGGTGATATCGCCGTTATAACCGTCTTTTAAGTTAACGCCGACTTCGTTTGCAACTTCCATCTTGAACTTATCCAGTGCACTCTTTGCTTCGGGAACAACTTTTTTGTTACTATTCATGATTTGGTACGCTCCTTGTTTTTTTCTTCTGAGGCGCTTGCCTCGGTTCTATTTTGTACACATGAGGGCGGAATATTCGCGTTCCACATTGCAAAATTTATGGTTGGTTTGGCAAGAAAATGAAGCAAAAACAGTCTTTTGAAAATTCCACAAAGAAAGTGAAAAAATCTTCAAAAAAAGCTTGACAAAACGGAGAAAATAGAGTAGAATAATAGAGGTGTACAGGTCAACACCTTTACAGACGGGAAAGGGCGTGAATGAATTGAGTAAAGATTTGAGCATTGCTATGCTGTATGATTTTTATGGCGAGCTGTTAACCACAAAGCAGGCGCAAGCCATTGACCTTTACTATAATGAAGATTTATCCCTGGCCGAAATTGCAGAGCCTTTGGAGATTTCCCGTCAGGGTGTTCGCGACGCTATTAAGCGTGGCGAAAAAACGCTTTTTGAAATGGAAGAGCGTTTGGGTCTTGTCAATCGCTTTATGAATCTGGAAGAAAAAATGCAGGATTTGGTTCATGATGTCGCCGGCATGAAGCGCTATGCAAAGCTGTATCTGCATTCTCAAAAAATGTCTGAGGCATTGGATGCGCTCACAGAGAAGATTCAGGATATTATTGAAGAACTGTAACGCAATCAGGATATATTTTGCATGAAGGAGGCCATGACAGTGGCGTTTGAGGGTTTATCAGAAAAACTGAGCATGGCTTTTAAGAAGCTGAAAAGTAAGGGTCTTGTCACGGAGAAGGACTTAAAAGAGTCCATGCGTGAAATCAAGCTGGCTCTGCTTGAAGCCGATGTTAATTTTAAGGTCGTTAAAGATTTTATCGCCAAGGTGTCCGAGCGTGCGGCCGGCAGCGCGGTGCTGGAAAGCCTGACGCCGGGACAACAAATTATCAAAATTGTTAATGATGAATTAACCGCTTTAATGGGCGGGGAAAATGCTCGTATAGAATTTGGAAAGAAAACTCCGACGGTTGTTTTAATGGCGGGTCTTCAAGGTGCCGGTAAAACAACATTTTGCGCAAAACTGGCGGGGTATATGCGTAAAAAGCATAACAAACGTCCTTTGCTTGTGGCTTGTGATATTTACCGTCCTGCGGCCATTAAACAGCTGCAAGTGGTGGGAAAACAAATTGATGTTCCTGTTTTTGCCATGGAAGATTGCAAGAACGCGGTGACGATTGCAAAAACAGCGGTGGACCATGCCAAGCAACATGGTAACGACTTTGTGATTGTGGATACAGCCGGCCGATTGCACATTGACGATGTTTTGATGCAGGAGCTGGAACAAATTAAAGCAGCCGTTTCGCCGGAGGAAATTCTTCTGGTGATTGATGCCATGACAGGTCAGGATGCCGTTAATATTGCCGAGAGCTTTAATGAGCGTTTGCAGATTACCGGCGTGATTATGACTAAACTCGACGGCGATGCCCGTGGCGGTGCGGCTCTTTCTGTTAAGGCGGTCACAGGCAAACCGATTAAATTTGTGGGTGTGGGCGAAAAGCTTTCTGATATTGAGGAATTTCATCCTGCGCGTATGGCGTCCCGTATTTTGGGAAGCGGCGACGTGCTCTCCCTGATTGAAAAGGCAGAGCAGGCCATTGATGAAAAATCAGCCGCAGCCTTGGAAGAAAAAATCCGCAAAAATCAGTTTGATTTAGAGGATTTTTTGGAGCAGATGCAGCAGATGAAAAAAATGGGTCCGCTTTCGCAGCTTGTTTCCATGTTGCCCGGTGTTAACGCCAAGGCGCTGGAAAATGTTGACCTTGATGACCGGCGCATGCTGCGAGTTGAAGCTATTATCCAGTCCATGACAAAGCAGGAGCGGCGCAATCCGTCCATCATTAATGCGGGCCGCAGAAAGCGTATTGCAGCCGGCAGCGGCAACACGGTGCAGGATGTGAATCAGTTGCTCCGTCAGTTTGAACAGATGCAAAAAATGATGAAACAATTTGCAGGCGGCGGCTTAGGTCGCATGATGCGCCGGAAAAAACATCGCTAACCGAGGTTAAATCACCTTTGTGGTTTATGATAAAAGAATAAAATTGGAGGTGAAAATACATGGCAGTTAAAATCAGATTAAGAAGAATGGGTGCGAAGAAGGCTCCGTTTTACAGAGTTGTTGTTGCTGATTCCAGATACCCCAGAGATGGTCGTTTCATCGAAGAAATCGGTACCTACAATCCTTTAACCAGCCCTTCCGAAATCAAGATTGACGCTGAAAAAGCGCAGAAATGGTTGGGTAACGGTGCACAGCCCACCGACACTGTTAAGGGTCTTTTGAAAAAGAGCGGCATCTTACAGTAATAGGCGAAGGAATTTTGTATGGTTTAGGAGGCTGACAACATGAAAGAATTGTTGGAAGTTCTTGCCAAGTCCTTGGTTGATTATCCCGAATCTGTGGATGTCAAAGAAATCGAAAACGACAAAAATGTTGTTTTGGAGCTCCGTGTTGCCGATGGTGACATGGGTAAGGTCATTGGCAAAAAGGGCAGAATTGCACAGTCCATCAGAACCGTGATGCAGGCAGCTGCCAACCGTGACAACAAGCGTGTTGTTGTGGAAATTGTTTAATCAACCAAAGAGTTGAAACAAATCCCTGTCGATGTTGGTCGGCAGGGTTTTGTTTTTTTTGAGAATTTTCTATTTTATCCTTGACAAAATTCGGCAGAAAATGTATACTATATGGTAGTTCAATATTGTGTTAAGTGAAGGTTGCAGGAAAAAGAGCTTTCTTACCAAAGGAGTAACACTCTCGGGTCACAAGACTGCAATCGGATAACATTCCGGAGAAGTCCGCCAAAGCGCGGGTGCCGAAGGTGCAAAGCGAACAGCTAATCTCTCAGGCAAAAGGACGGAACAGAACATGCATAAAAGCATGACTCATCCTTTTGCATTGCGAATTTTCGCAGTGCTTTTTTCTTTACTTGACATGAAAAATAAAAGGAGGACAATATGGAAAAAATCTTAGCAGTTGTTGAGAAAATCAACGGAGTGGTTAACGGTTGGGTTTGGGGCCCTGTCATGCTGGTGTTCTTAGTGGGAACCGGCATTTTGCTGACAATCGGCCTGAAATTCTTCCAGGTTGGAAAAATTGGTTTGTGGATGAAGAACACCTTTGGTGTTATGTTCAAGAAAAACAAAAAGCAATTGGATAAAGAGTCCAAGGCCATTTCTTCTTTCCAGGCGCTGTGTACGGCGTTGGGCGGCACAGTGGGCAGCGGTAACGTTGTCGGTGTTGCAACGGCGATTGCAGCCGGTGGCCCCGGTGCTATCTTCTGGATGTGGATTGCAGCATTCTTTGGCATGATGACAAAATATGCTGAAATCGTGTTAGGTATCTTCTACCGTAAAAAGAATGCTGAGGGCGAATGGCTCGGCGGTGCGATGGTGTACTTAAAGGAAGGCTTTAAGAACAAAAAAGGCCTTAAAACCATCGGTTCCATTTTAGGTGTTCTTTTTGCTGTGTTCTGCATTTTAGCATCCTTTGGTATCGGTAACATGAGCCAGATTAACACCATTGCAACTAACTTTGAGCAAACCTTCCATATCGATACCGTTTTAACCGGTGTAGTTCTGTTGGCTTTAATGGCATTTATGGCGCTGGGCGGCTTAAAGAGAATTGCTTCCATCACGGAAAAGTTCGTTCCGTTTATGTCTGTTTTCTACATCATCGGCGGTATTATCATCCTTTGCTTCAACGCTGATCTGTTAGGGGCAGCATTTTTAGCTATTATCCGCGGCGCATTTGGTTTTGATGCCATTGCCGGCGGTGCGCTGGGTGTTGTTATTTCCAAGGTTGCTAAAAGCGGTATCGCCCGCGGTGTTTTCTCTAACGAAGCAGGTCTTGGTTCATCCGCTCTGGTTCATGCAACAGCTGATGTTAAAGAACCGGTTAAGCAGGGTGTTTGGGGTATCTTTGAGGTGTTTGTTGACACCATCGTTATCTGCTCTTTATCTGCGTTCATCATCTTAACCTCCGGTGTTGTTGACCTTTCAACCGGTTTGATTGCAGAGGGCTTTACAGCAAGCAAAGCCTCCGTTTTGGTAACAGAAGCGTTTGTTAATTCCTTTGGTAGTATTGGCGGTTACTTTGTAACCATTGCCATCTTCTTCTTTGCTCTGTCCACCGTTATCGGTTGGTTTATTTATGGTTCTAAATCCTGTGAATCCTTATTCGGCAAAACAGCCAAGGACCTTTACATGGCAATCTTTGTTGCTTTTGTTATCGTCGGTGCCACTATGGACCTGTCCTTAGCTTGGGATATTTCCGATACCTTTAACGGCTTGATGGCAATTCCTAACTTGATTGGTGTTGTGGTTATGTCCGGTACTGTCTTTAAGATTACCAAAAATTATCTGGCAAGAGCCAAGGGCGAAAATCTGAAGCCCATGCTGTCTGCTTATGATGACATTCAGGCAGAAATGGAAGCCAAAGAAGACTAATCTGATCCTGATTTTGAGCAGGGAACAATCATGAATTGTTCCCTGCTTTTTTTGTTGCATAAATTCAGGAAAGATATTGAGAAAATTAAAAAACTGTGGTATACTTATTATGTATGGAATTTTATGAGGATTGTCTCTGCATGCAAGCTCAAAACGGGGCGGGCGCGGCAGAGTCATACGATAAGAAAAAGGTGATTTCATGAAGGGTAAAGTAGCTGTTTTAACGGGTGCCGGCGGCGGTATTGGCTCTGCCATTGCAGACATGCTTTTTTCGCTGGGATGTCGGCTTGTTTTAATGGGACGGAATGAGGCGAAACTCAAACAAACAGCAAAGGGCAGAGAGTGCCTTATTCTGCCCGGGGATCTTTGTGATGATGCGTACATACAAAACACGATAGATAAAACGGTTAAAGCGTATGGCGGGATTGATTATCTGATTAACAATGCCGGCGTTGCGCAGGCCGGTCCTTTTGAAGACGTTTCCATGGAAGACTATGACAGGGTTATGAACACCAACGTAAGAGCGCCTTTTCTTATGTGCAAAACGGCGCTCCCGCATCTGATGAAATCGTCCTGTGCCACCATTATCAACATCGCTTCTGTGACGGCTCATCAGGGGTATGCTCTGCAAAGCGTGTATGCAGCATCCAAGCATGCCTTGCTTGGATTTAGTAAAGCTTTGAGCAAGGAATATTATGAAAAAGGCGTGCGGGTTCATGTAATCAGTCCGGGCGCCGTGTTTACGGACATGGTAAAAATCTCACGGCCGGATTTAACGGGCGTGGGGATGCTACTTCCGGAGGATATAGCGGAAACGGTTTCATATCTTATCAAAATGCGCGATAGCGCCGCGGTTATAGATGAAATTCAGCTTCACAGAGAAACCAAAGAGCCATTTATGTTTTAGGGCGTTACCGTTTATGCTGGATGAACGGAGCATTGATTGTATCACATGTTTTGAGGTGCTGTGTAATGAAGAGAAAAAGATATATCATTATCCTTGCTTTGCTTTTATGCTTAGCTGTCGGCGGCATTTTGTGTCAGCAACTGTTTATGCAGAAAAATCAGCCGATAAGCTCCGAGGATGCCGAAGCTCTATGTTACTCTGTATTAGGGGAGAAAGACGAAGCGACGGGCTTTTCCTTTTCCTTTGGCGTTACTGAAACCATCGAAAAAGAGGGAAAGGAATATTATGTTATACGGGGCTCCTGGCTGGTTAATAACAGCCACATGTCATATATCGGTGATTTCTTTGTTTCAATGGATGGTAAGGAAATGTACAGTGGCTTTGTCGGAGACGGGGAATACGACATGGAAGACCTGATATGGAGTGAATGAATGTGAAAAAAACGAAACAGCTTTTACTCATCATGAATCCTTGTGCAGGAATCAAAAAAGCAAATAAATATTTAACGGATATCTTGGTGCTGTTCGGCAAAAACGGATACCAAAGCACCGTGCATCTGACTGAGGGTACAGGGGATGCCTGTCAATGTGCCGAGGCAAATGCCAAACGCTTTGATTTGGTTGTGGCCGTAGGCGGAGACGGGACCTTTAACGAGGTTGTTGCGGGGGTGCTTGCATCAGGGAGCAAGGCCGTGATTGGCTATATCCCGTCAGGCAGCACAAACGATTTTGCAAACAGCTTGCATTTATCCAAAAATATCTTAAAGGCCGCAGGCGATATCATGGACGGCACGGCGCGACCCATTGATATCGGTTCGTTTAACGGCAGAATTTTCTCTTATGTGGCATCTTTTGGTGCCTTTACGGAGATTTCCTACAAAACACCGCAAAACGTTAAAAACACGTTGGGGTATCTCGCTTATGCCTTAGAGGGTATTAAAGATATTGCTAACGTAAAAAGCAAGCATCTTCGCTTTGTGGCAGATGGCACAGTCATTGAGGACGATTTCATTTTCGGTGCCATCTGTAACTCCACCTCTGTCGGTGGCGTTATTAACCTTGACCCGAAGCTGGTTGATTTGAGTGACGGTAAATTTGAGCTTTTGCTTATCAGACGGCCCAAGGACCTTTTTGAGCTTAATGAAATCGTTGTTGCCCTAAGCTCAAAGAAATATAAGACAAAATTGATCAGCTTCATGAGCGCCCAAAGTATTACGGTTGAAACTGCCGAAAAGATTAACTGGACCTTAGACGGGGAATTTGCCCACGGCGCCCAAACGATTAAGGTGGAAAATCTTAATAAGGCCATCAGGCTTATTACCAATCCGGTGCAGGGGAAATAAAAGGCTTGTTGCTATTGACGTTTATTATGTATTTTACAGTTTGAGTATATACGAAAAAGGTGTCGTTATGAAAACAGTTTTTATTGTTAATCCCAAGGCGGGACGCGGTAAAAAGTTTCGTAAAACCATGAACGAAATTCATCAGTTTTGCAAGCTGGATGCGTTTGATGCCGAGTGCTATATAACAAAAGCACCGCAGGATGCCAGCCGCTTTGTGAAAGACTATTGTGCTATGTTCGGTCCTGCCCGTTTTATCGCCTGCGGCGGCGACGGCACACTTAACGAGGTCTTAAACGGCGCCATGGGTTGTGAAGGTGCAGAGGTAGGCGTTGTGCCTATCGGCACGGGGAACGATTTTCGCCGTAACTTTAAGACAGGCACGGATTTTTATAATTTGGAAAGTCAGGTTTTGTCCTCTTGCGTGCGCTGTGATGCCGTTCGCTATCGTCTGATGTCCGGCGGCAAGGAAACAATCGGGTATTGTGCGAATATGTTTAATATTGGTTTTGATTGTGCGGTAGCTGATTTCACGGGCACCGTCAAGGAAAAAACCTTTTTCAGCGGCACGGCGGCCTATGTGGTTTCCATTTTTGTTGCACTTCTGAAAAAGGAAACCTATTGCATGGATGTGGCGATTGACGGGAACGAGGTTTACAGCGGCAAGCTGCTTTTAACCTCCATTGCAAACGGAAAGTATTGCGGCGGCGGTCTTAAAACCAATCCTGTTGCCACAGTTGACAGCGGGCTTTTGAACATTAATATGGTTAAAAATTTGTCCCGCAGGCGCCTGCTTTCAATTCTGCCGTCCTACTGTAACGGAAGCTACATCAATCGGACAGATTTAGCTGACATTGTTTCAACGAAAAACGGTGCTTGCGTTACCGTTATCCCGCACACGGGGCGGATGCGCATTTCCGTTGACGGCGAAATTGTATCAGCATCACGGGCTGAATTTACCATTGTGCCCCGCGGCTTTGCTTTTGTTGTGCCGATGGCTTCGGCTCAAAAGACGCATCAAGAGGAAATCAGTATAGACATATAAAGACATATAAAAGGAGTTTTTTTCGTGGATTATAATTATCATACGCACACGGCACGTTGCCATCATGCAACGGGAACGCCCGAAGAGTATATTCAAAATGCGTTGGAGCATGGCATACGCTATATGGGTTTTTCGGAACATCTCCCGTTTCGCTTTCCTGATGGTTCTGAAAGCGACTACCGTGTTTCCACAGAGGAGGGTAAGGACTACTGTGTGGAAATTTGCAAGCTGAAAGAACAGTATAAGGACAAAATGGATCTTGCCGTGGGCTTTGAAATGGAATATTATGCAGAGTATTTTGACGAGATGCTGCAAAACGCAAGGGAATATGGTGCGGAGTATCTGATTTTAGGTCAGCATTTTGTAAGGCCTGAAAACAGTAAACCGGCCCATTATGTTCTGGTTGAATGCATGCTCGCCAAGGAGCTTAAAGCCTATACAGATGCCGTGATAGCGGGCATGGAGACAGGCGTGTTTACCTATGTAGCGCATCCTGATATTTTCAATTTTACAGGAGATAGCGGTTTTTACCGTCGTGAAATGCAGCGGCTTTGCAAAGCAGCGAAAAAGACGGACACGCCGCTTGAAATCAACTGCTTGGGCATCCGAGAAAAGCGGAATTACCCGGCTAATGAATTTTGGGCTATCGCAGGGGAAGAGCAGGCGCCCGTCACTATTGGTTTTGATGCTCATGCTCCTGAGGTTGCCTATGACGGAGCCTCGCTTGAGGTGGCGATGGACATGATTGAGCGCTACGGACTCCACTATATTGGCAGACCGACGCTCAAGCCTCTGGATTAATTTTGTGCACGGATACGTTAAAAAGATTGCGATACATTACGTAGAAGCAAAGCTTTATATTGTGTCATCATCCAAAAGATAAGGAGCGATTTTTGTGACAGTCAAAGAGAAACTCAACATGGAAATGGAAGATTTGATAACCTACGGCCCTATTACGATTGTGGCCTTTGGGGATAGTGTGACCCATGGTGCTTTGGCGGGCTGCATTGATTATGAAACGGTGTATTGGAATGTCTTAAAGCAAAAGCTGAATGCCCTTAGGGACTCTATTCCCGTTAACGTGATTAATGCGGGCATTGCCGGTCTTGCGGCAGGCAATTCCTTAGGCCGTATGGAGCGCGATGTGCTCAGCCATCATCCCGACCTTGTCATTGTCTGCTTTGGATTAAATGACGTTAACGGCGAGCTTGCAGACTACGTGGCTGGTCTTAAAACGATTTTCAAGGCTTGTCAAGATTGCGGCGCAGAGGTTATTTTCATGACACCCAACATGCTCAACACCTATGTGGCTGACGATGTCGACCCCAATTTCCGTGACTATGCCGCCGTCACAGCGGAGCATCAGAACAATGGCCGCATGGACCTTTATATGGAATCGGCCATGGCAGCTGCCAAAGAGATGGGCGTAACGGTTTGTGATTGTTACAGCCAGTGGAAAAAGCTGTATGCCGAGGGTGCTGATGTAACCAAGCTTTTGTGTAACCGCATCAATCATCCCGACAGACCGATGCACAAGCTGTTTGCGGATATGCTTTTTGATTGTATCATGGGCACGGAAACTTTTGAGCCCAAGGCTCTTGTGAATACGATGTATCAGGAAGAAAAGGCAGAATGATACAGTCGCGGCGCTTTGCTATGTCAGTTTAGGGAGGGTTACCATGCAACAGCCCAGAGAGATTGTTCTGCAAATTTTATATGACATTGAGGTCAATAAGGCTTATCTGAACATCAGTTTTCAAAATCACATGGAAAAGGCAGGCCTTTTCGGTCGTGATGTGGCGTTTGTTAAGGAACTGGTGTACGGCAGTGTTAAGCAGCAGCTTGCGCTGGATGCTTCCATCAGCCGGATGTCCTCCGTTAAACTGCGCAAATTGGCGCCTTATGTTCTTTGTCTTTTGCGTTTGGGCTTATACCAGATTTTTTATATGGACAAGGTCCCGCAGAGTGCGGCTGTTAATGAAACCGTGAGTCTGGCGGGTAAATATGCAGGCCGTTCACGCGGCTTTGTCAATGCCATTTTGCGGCGTGCCACCCGTGAGGGTTTAACCCTGCCTGAGGGAGAAAGCAGAGAGGCCCTTTCTGTGCGTTATTCTCATCCTGCTCCCTTGGTGGAGTGGATGTGTAACACGTTCGGGCAGGCAAAAGCCATCACTATCTTAGAGGCTAATCAGGAAACACCGCCCCTGTGCCTGCGGACGAATACCCTGAAAACGACCCGCGATGCTCTCCTTGCAGCGTTGCATCAGGCGGGTGTTGCAGCCAAGGCGGGGAGCTTAAATGATGTGGCTGTTTTGGTGGAGGGCGCAAACATTCAGGGACTTGCAGCTTACGGAGAGGGGCTCTTTACCATACAGGACCAAAGTGCACAGTTGGCAGCGATTGCTCTGTCCCCCGAGCCGGGACAGTTTGTGATTGATTTTTGTGCCGCCCCCGGCGGTAAAACCACGCATCTTGCCGAACTGATGGAGAATCAGGGCGAGATTTTAGCACTGGATGTATATGAAAAACGGCTGCGCTCTGTTACGGAGTCTGCAAAACGCTTGGGGCACAGCATCATTACAACCCGGGCCGCAGACGGAACAAAATTTACAACAGAGAGAAAAGCCGATAAGATTTTAGTGGACGCCCCTTGCTCGGGCTTAGGGGTTATCCGTCGCCGGCCAGACTTGAAATATAAGCCGGAGCTGACGGACTTTGAGGGCTTAGAAGCCGTGCAGCTTGCTATTCTGCATCAGGCGGCAGAGGCTTTGCGAGGCGGTGGGGAGCTGGTTTACAGCACCTGCACCATTAACCCGGGCGAAAACGAGGGCGTTGTCAAGCGGTTTTTGGAAAGTCACTCAGACTTTTCCCTGCAGCCCGTTCTAAGCCCGCACCTAAGCGATGCTGCCGCACAGACATTACAAACAGGAATGGGAACCTTATATCCCAATCAGGAACAAGGCGATGGCTTTTTCATTGCCAAACTGAAAAAGGAGCTGTCATGACAACGAAATTTGATATTTACAGCATGACAAAAGAAGAACTCTGTGCCATGGCGGAAGAGCTGGGCGAAAAGGCCTTTCGCGGAAAGCAGATTTTTGGTTGGTTATATAGCGGGGCAGACAGCTTTGAAGATATGACAAACCTGCCGAAGAGCTTTCGCCAAAAGTTGGCTGAACGTTGCCTTTTGTATAAGCCTGTCATTCATTGCAAGCAGGTGTCCCGTGACGGAACGGTTAAATATGCGTTCCGCTTAGCCGATGGCGAAATCATTGAATCCGTTGTGATGTCCTATCATCACGGATACACCATTTGCGTTTCCACGCAGGCAGGCTGCAATATGGGTTGCCGCTTCTGCGCTACGGCCGTTGGCGGGAAAGCCCGTGATTTAACGGCGGGCGAAATGCTTGGGCAAATCATGGTGGCGCAGCAGGATTTATCCTGCCGCATCGGCAATGTGGTCCTGATGGGCATGGGCGAACCTCTGGATAACTTAGAGCAGGTGCTGCGTTTCATGGCGATAGCCAATCATGAAGAAGGTTTTTGTATCGGTTATCGACATTTTACCTTGTCAACTTGCGGATTATGTGATAAAATTAAATTGTTGGCAGACAAAAACCTGCCGATTACCCTGTCTGTGTCGGTGCATTCCCCCTTTAATGAGGAGCGGAGCGCCATGATGCCGGTGAATAAAAAATTTCCTCTGGAAATACTCGCACAGACACTTCTTGACTATCAAAAACAAACAGGGCGGCGTATCAGCTTAGAATACGCCCTGATTAAAGATAAAAATGACAGTCCGGCGCACGCTAAGGCGCTTATGGAGCTGTTTTCAGACCTTTCTTACCATGTGAATGTTATCCCCGTTAACGAGGCGCGTGAGGGCTTTCATAAAGGGGATAAAGAGAGTTTGAAGCGCTTTCTGGATTGCTTTACACGGGCCGGGATTGCGGCCACAACCAGGCGGGAATTGGGCGCTGATATCAGTGCGGCCTGCGGCCAGTTAAAACATCAGGTTAAACAAAAAGAAATAGAAAAATGATTTGATAAAACAGAGTAAACCGAACATAAAGTAGAGGTGATTTTATGTTGAAATGGGGAGGCTGTACAGATGTAGGAAAAGCCCGCCCTGTTAACGAGGACGGTTATTATTTTTCCGTATGCAGCGAAGAAACAGAGACGACCTATGCCATGGTTGCAGACGGTATGGGCGGTCATTTGGCAGGCGAAGTGGCCAGCACAATGGCAATACGGCAAATCAGCGAGCACATTAACGCGCAATATGCAGAAGAGTTGACCATTGCCGCCACAAAGAAGCTGCTTGTTAAGGCCATTAAGAAAGCCAACAGCGAGATTTATCAAAAAAGCCGTAAAGACATGGCGTATCACGGCATGGGAACAACGCTAACCCTTTGCTTTACGACAAAAGGGAAGGCCATTGTGGCTCATGTGGGCGATTCCAGGGCTTACCTTATGCGACATGGCGAACTGCATCAGATTACAACGGATCATTCCTTGGTGCAGGAGCTCTTATCCGGCGGACAAATCACCGAGAAAGAAGCGGCAACCCACCCGCAGAAGAATGTAATCACCAGAGCGTTGGGAACGGATGCGGCTGTTGACATTGATTTATATGAATTTGAGCTTACAAGCGGGGATCTTGTCCTGCTGAGCACGGACGGACTGACCAATATGTTGCAGGATGCAGAGCTTGTGTCTCTGCTTGCCGAACGTCCCGAACAACCGGTAGAAGAGGCGGCAAAGCATTTGGTTTTGAAGGCCAACGAAAAAGGCGGCCACGATAATATTACGGCGGTGCTCGGCCGCAGCGAGTAAAACTTTTCTCTAAGAGAATGAAGATGGAAAGTACGGAAAGGATTGATATACATGACAAACGGTAACATAATCGGCAATCGTTATGAGATCGTAGAAACCGTAGGCAAAGGCGGCATGGCCATTGTATATAAGGCAAGATGCACAATGCTCAATCGCTATGTTGCCTTGAAAGTGTTGCGCCCGGAATTTCGGGAGGATAAGGATTTTATCAGTCGTTTTAAGGCGGAGGCGCAATCGGCGGCCAGCCTGTCACATCCCAACATTGTGTCCATTTATGATGTCGGACAAGACGGGGACTTAGACTATATTGTTATGGAATATGTTGAGGGCGTAACCTTAAAACAATATATCGATGTGCAGGGTATTTTACCCTGGCGTGAGGCTGTTGACTATGCAGCACAGATTAGTGCAGGCCTCGAGCACGCGCACAAAAAAGGCATTATCCATAAAGATATTAAGCCGCATAACATTATGATTACGCGGGAAGGAACGCTGAAAATAACCGATTTTGGTATTGCCAAGGTCATGAGTTCCAGCACCATTGCAACGGGAAATACAACCATGGGCAGCGTTCATTATTTCTCTCCGGAGCAGGCAAGAGGCGGCTATACGGATTATAAGACAGATATTTATTCTTTGGGCGTTGTTCTCTATGAAATGGTAACGGGCCATCTGCCTTTCCAGGGCGACACAGCGATTGCCATTGCCATGCAGCACATTGAAAAAGAGGCAACACCGCCGCGTGAATTGAATGCAGACATTCCCGAGTCCCTGGAAAATGTGATTCGTCGGGCTATGTGTAAGGACCAGAATTTGCGTTATGATTCCGTGACGCAAATGATGGTTGACCTCAAAAAAGTGTACACAGGCAGCCCGGTTAGCTATCCTGACCCTGTCAGTGACGATACGACCATCGCACCGAAAATCAAGGGTTACGAAACGGAGATTACCATCCCTGTTGGTGGAAAGAAGAAACAATCCAAAGGAAGCGTCAAAAAGGACATTTTAGGCGTTATAGCAGGCAGCCTGGCAGGCATCTTAGTTGTTGTGGGTCTGTTCTTTGTCGGCTACCGCTTTATCGGCCATGGTGGCGGCAATAGCGAAAAAATACAGTTGCCGGATTTTGTGAATCAAACAGTTACGGCAGCCCAAGGCATGGTTGTTAACAGCAAGATTCAGATTGTTGTTGACAAGGAAGTTGAAAGTGAAACCATTGCTCCGGGCAAGATTATTTCCCAGAGCCCGAAAGCAGGGAAGATGGTGAACGAGGATGCCATTGTTAAGGTGGTTGTCAGCGCCGGCGGCGGCGAGTTCCCCATGCCTGACCTTGTGAATAAGCATGAGACCAAGGTGCAGGAACTGCTGCATGAAAAAGGTCTTTCCTTCACATTGACGCCGGAGCCCAGCGATAATATTCCGGCGGGCTATGTTGTCCGTCAGGTGCCCACATCGGGAACCTATATTGATGGTGCAACCTTTGTAACGGTGTATGTCAGCAGCGGTAAGGAAGATAAACTCGTTGAAGTGCCGAATTTGTTAGGTCTTAGTGAAGATGAAGCCAAAGCAGCCTTGTTAGATGCCGGCTTAACATGGGGCAGACTGGTAACGGCAACCAGCGATAAAGCCAAAGGAACGGTGATTGGCCAGTCTGTTGACCCGGGCACCAAAGTGGAAGAAAAAACGGCTGTCAGCCTTAAAATTTCAGAGGGCCGCAAGGAAGAGACGCCTCAAACACCTCAGACCCCCGATACCCCGCAAACACCGGAGAATCCGTCAGGAAACGGTGGCAATCCGCCTATTGTTATCGGACCCCCGAATGCAGGCGGCGCAGAATAGGAGCCTTATGTTAACAGGAATCATCGTTAAAGGCATTGGTGGGTTTTATTATGTCACTACCGATGCGGGTTTAATTGAATGCCGTGCCAGGGGGATTTTCCGGAAGCAGGGCCAGCAGCCTCTGGTGGGGGATAAAGTGCTGATTAAAAGAACGACCGAGGACCCGACAAAGGGAAGCCTGGAAGAAATTTTGCCACGCAAAAATCAGTTTGTAAGACCGCCGGTTGCGAACATTGACCAGCTGATTATCACCGTTGCGGCAGGGCAGCCGGAGCCGAACCTTTTGTTGGTTGACCAGCTGACGGTTACGGCGGAAATGGCGCATGTTAAGCCCGTCATCTGCATTAACAAAATGGATCTGGATGCCAAAATGGCGGAGGAGCTGGCTTCTGTTTACCGACAGGTGGGATATGAAACCTTGCTTGTCAGTGCCCGACAAGACTCAGGAACAGATGCCCTACGCCGGATTTTGCAGAATAAAACGACGGCTTTTGCAGGTAATTCCGGTGTTGGAAAGTCGACGCTTCTCAATTGCATTGGCGGTTCCTTTGGCCTGGAAACAGGCTCTCTCAGCGAGAAAACCCAAAGAGGGCGGCACACCACCAGACACACGGAGTTATTTCCCTTGCCGTTTGGCGGGTATGTGTTTGACACGCCCGGCTTTTCGTCCTATGAATCGGTAGGACTCGTGCCGGAAACGCTGGCAGAGTATTTTCCGGACATTCACAGGCATGCAGATGCTTGTCGCTTTGCCGGTTGTGCGCACATGGCAGAGCCCGATTGCTCCGTTAAGGCGGCGCTGGAGGACGGGCAAATTGCAAAAGAACGCTATGAAAGCTATTGCACTTTATATACAGAAGCAAAAAAACAAAAAAAATGGTAAGGCCCCGTGCCTTATGGAAAGAGGATGTAAGACCATGGCAATTATTGTAGCACCGTCACTTTTGGCGGCGGATTTTACTAAATTAGAAGAACAAATCAGCGCTGTTGAGGCAGCAGGGGCTGAGTATTTACATTTGGATGTTATGGACGGTCACCTTGTGCCCAACATTTCCTTTGGCGTTCCCGTGATTGCATCCCTGCGCAAATGCAGTAATATGGTTTTTGATACGCATTTAATGATCAGCGAGCCTCACAAATATGTGAAAGCCTTTGCTGATGCAGGTGCTGACATCATCACGATTCATGTGGAATGTGACAGCGATGTTGACAAAACCATAGACGAGATTCATGCCCTCGGTAAAAAGGCGGGTCTTGCCTTAAATCCGGATGCGGACTTATCCCGTGCGGTTCCCTATTTTGACAAAATTGATATGCTCCTCATTATGAGCGTTTATGCAGGTTTTGGCGGACAGAAATACATCATGGATGTGAACGATAAAATCAAGGAAGCCAGAAAGCTTTTAGGCCCTGATTTTGATATTCAGGTGGATGGCGGCATTTATCTTTCCAATCTGGATGTTCCCGTTTCGGCCGGTGCCAACGTGATTGTTGCTGGTAGCGCTGTTTTTGGCAGCGCGGATCCGGCACAGGCCGTTCGTGACTTTAAGGCGGCTACGGCATGAGGGCCGTTATCATAGCAGGCGGAACCATTTGTGACCCAAGTTTTTACAGGCCCTTGGTGCAGGCGGATGATTTTGTTATTTGTGCCGACAGCGGCTACATAAACGCAGCTAAAATCGGCATCACGCCTAAGCTCGTCATTGGGGATTTTGACTCCTCGGAAAGACAGGGCGTCCCCGGGGCGGCCGAAGTACGGGTTTTGCCTGTGGAGAAGGACAGAACTGATTTACATGAATGCATCCTCTGCGCTATCTCTTATGGCGCAGAGGAAATTTTGTTGTTTGGTGCCGGTGGAACGAGGCTTGACCATAGTCTTGCAGCCATCTCGCTTTTGAAACTGGGTTTAGAGCGCGGCGTCCGGATTCGTCTGATTGATGAACACAATGAAGCGTTTTTGTTGCAGGGGTCTGTTACCATCCCCAAACGTGAGGGATATAAGCTTTCCCTTTTGCCCATCACAAAGGCCTCGGGCATCAGCGCCCGGGGAGTGTATTACCCGCTTAGTGACAGCGAGATGGATTGGGGCAATCCCTACGGCGTCAGCAATGAATTTACAGACGATGAGGCGACAATAACAGTCCGTGAGGGCATTTTGCTTGTTATGCTCTGCCGTGATTAAGGGCCTGCATAGGAGAGAATTTGATGATTAAACTGATCGCGTTTGATATGGATTACACCTTGCTGAAAACCGGCGGGGCGTTGTCATCTGTTACGGAAGAAACCTTGAAAAAAGCTGATGAACAGGGACTTTTGCTGGTTCCTGTTACAGGTCGGAACCGGGATGAACTGCAAAAGCTTTTGCCAAAGCTTCATGCCCGTTATGCAGTTACGGTGAACGGGGCAACAGTGCTTAATCTTTCCGATAACAGCGTTTTATATCAGCAACTTGCGCCCGTGGAGGACATGCTGGAGTATATTCTTAAGGCGGAGTCCATGGATATTTATACCGAGGTGTATAGCGGCAAGGTTTGCACAAACCCGTTTTGTTATGAGAATATGGAAGCATTGGGGATGCCGCCGGATCAGGTGCCTCTGTTTCAGGCAACCCGCACCGTGGTGCCCAGCCTATACGACTTTGCCAAAGAGCGGGGTGGTGTTGAAAAATTGCACCTTGTGTTTCACGATGTGCCGGATAAAGAAAAACGGCAGCATATCTTTTTGGGAAATCCTGATTTTTCTTATACCTCGGCGTATGTAAACAACTTAGAGCTGTGCTCCAACAAGGTCAACAAGGCAACAGGGCTTGCGGCTCTGATTGAGCATCTGGGGATTGCGCCTGAGGAGGTTATGGCGCTTGGAGACGGCGCAAATGATGCGTCCATGCTGCAATTTGCAGGCTTGGGCGTGGCTGTTTCCAATGCCGTGCCGGAGGCGAAAGAGGCGGCCGATGTCATAACGCTTTCCAACGATGAAGACGGGGCGGCCATTGCCATTCAGAAATATGCATTGAATCAATCATGAAATGAATTAAAAAAGCTTGCAGCGAAATCGCTGCAAGCTTTTCATTTTGTCTTCTTATGATTCGTTAATCAGGTCCGTCATATCATAAAAACCGGGCTTTCGACCGGCCATGAAAAGACCTGCTTTCACAGCACCGGTAGCAAAAACCTCACGGGAGGAGGCGTGATGGTGCAATTCAATAATTTCATTGTCTCCGGCAAAAATCACCGTGTGGTCGCCCACGATGGTGCCACCGCGAATGGCATGAATACCGATTTCGTTTGATTCCCGCTTTTTGCGAACGCTGTGACGGTCATAGACATAACGTCCGCCACCTGAGAGCTCCTCGTTGATAGCGTCAGCAATGGCCAATGCCGTACCGCTGGGGGCATCCAATTTTTGATTGTGATGTCGTTCAACAATCTCAATGTCAAAATTTTCGCCTAAGAAACGCGTGGCCTTTTTGGCCAGTTCGCAAATCAGGTTAACCCCTAAGGACATGTTGGCGGAGAAGAAAACGGGGATAGAGGCTGCCGCTTCGTGCAGGCGCTCCTTTTGCTCCTTGGAAAGGCCGGTGGTTGCAACCACAACAGGCAGCTTTTCGCTTTCTGCATAGTCCATTAACTTTTCAAAGTTAGCGGGGTTGGAAAAATCAATAACAACATCGGGCCGTGAGGGAACAGAGGCAAAATCAGCATACACGGGGAAGCCGTTTGCGCTCTCGGTGTTAATATCAACGCCGCAGAGAATTTCAGCATCCGCGGTTTGCGCCACCAAGTTTGTAATGGCTCTGCCCATGCGCCCGTTGGCACCGCTGAGGAGAATTTTAATCATTTGTGTATCATCCTTTCTGGATGGGTTAAATGAGTCCGTGAGCTTTCAGTGCTTTTTTCAGGGTTTCCAAATTAGCATCGCTCATTTCGTATAAAGGCAGGCGGAGTTTGCCTGCGTTAAAGCCCATCAGGTTCAGGGCAGTTTTAGCAGGAATCGGATTCACTTCGCAGAACAGCGCGCCAATCAGGTCCAAAAGGTCTAATTGCAGTTTTAGCGCGCCGGCCAGGTCGCCGTTTGTGTATTTTTCGCACATGTCATGGGTTTCCTCCGGCATAACGTTAGCCAGCACGGAGATAACACCCTTGCCGCCTAAACTCATTACCGGCAGAATCATATCGTCGTTGCCGGAATAAATATCAACATCCGGGCAAGCGGCTGCCAGCTGCGCTGTGTAGGAAATGTTACCGGTTGCATCCTTAACGCCGATAAACTGTTCATTGGCCGATAAGGTTTTAACGGTCTGCACATCGATGCCAAGACCGGTACGGCTGGGAACGTTATAGAGGATAATCGGCAGGTCAACACCGGCAGCAATGGCGCTATAATGCTGAATTAAACCGCGTTGGGTGGTTTTGTTGTAGTATGGCGTTACCAACAGAAGCCCGTCGGCGCCTGCCTGCTGTGCCTTTTTAGCGAGCTGTACGCCGTGGGCAGTATCGTTACTGCCTGTGCCGGCGATAACGGGAACACGGCCGGCTGTGCGCTCAACAGTATAACGAATGGTCTCGATGTGTTCAGCATCCGGCATGGTGGACGCCTCGCCGGTTGTGCCGCAGATGATAATGGCATCTGTTTTATGTTCAATCTGGAAATCAATCAGTTTTCCAAGTGCATCAAAATCCACACCGCTTTCGTTAAAGGGTGTTACCAGGGCAACACCGGAGCCTGTAAACAGGGTTTTCTTGCTCATAAAAAACCGTCCTTTCCGATAGGTATTGCGTGTTGTGGGGTCAAGGGTTTCTTAGCGGCTGATTTCGCCGGATTCCCACATCTCAATTAATTTGCTTGCAATCTGTACTGCATTGGTAGCGGCACCTTTTCGGATGTTATCAGCAACAACCCAGAGATTAACGCCGTTTTCAATGCTTTCATCACGACGGATACGACCAACAAAGGTCTCGTTCTTGCCCTTGGCGGTGATGGCCATGGGGTAGAAAGCATTAGCCGGATCGTCCTGTACAATCAGGCCGGGTGCTGCAGAGAGAATTTTCTTTAATTCTTCCAGTTCGAAGGGCTTTTTCAGCTCAACGTTGATGGATTCGCTGTGGCAATCGAATACAGGCACGCGAACAGTAGTAGCTGTGATGCGGATAGAGTCGTCACCCAGAATTTTCCTGGTTTCGTTCACCATCTTCATTTCTTCCTTGGTGTAACCGTTGTCTAAGAAACTGTCAATCTGGGGCAGACAGTTATTGAAAATGGGGTGGTTAAACTTTTTGGGAGCTTCGCCCTTAATGCCGTTTTCCAGGTCAGCATAGCCACCCATGCCGGCACCGGAAACAGCCTGATAGGTTGAGTAAATAACACGCTCAATGCCGTAAGCCAGCTGCAGGGGACGCAGAGCAACCATAGCCTGAATGGTGGAGCAGTTGGGGTTGGCAATAATGCCCTTGTGCCATTTGATGTCGTCCGGATTAACTTCGGGAACAACCAGGGGCACTTCGGGGTCCATACGCCATGCGCTGGAGTTGTCAATGACAACACAACCATGTGCAGCAGCAATGGGAGCAAATTTTTCGCTGGTGGAACCGCCGGCAGAGAACAGGGCGATATCAATGTCACGATCGAAAGAGTGCTCGGTTAATTCTTCAATCACATAGTCTTTGCCCATGAACTGTATGGTTTTTCCCGCAGAACGTGCGGAAGCCAGTAAGTAATAGTTTTCAGCAGGCAGATTCATTTCTTCCAGAACTTTCAGGAAGGTTCTGCCAACCATGCCGGTTGCACCGACGATTGCAATGTTGTACTTTTTCATATTTAACTCCATTCTGCCGTAAGTTTCTATACGGCTAAAAATTTTAACTTGTTCATTCGTGCCCGTGCCGGAGAATATCAAAAAAGCCAAACCTCCGACTGCGGGAGCGTTTGGCTTACACATGCACATACGTACAACTGTTGATAAGCGTTGATAGCTCCCCATCCGCCCGAAGCAGGATGACAGTGACACGATTTTTAATCGGGCCCCCAGGTCTATGCGGGCGGAACTGCATAACCTTCGGCGTTTTTTCCTTTTGCGGCAATGTCAGCAAATTTCCGCATTCTCTTTTGCCGTTACTGATAAAAAACGCGCCTCTATCTACATTTATTATATTATCATGTATTCACAGTGTTGTCAACAATTTTTACAAAATTTCCTTACTTTTTCGTGGTGTCTGTACAAAAAAAGAAAAACCCGGAGAAAAACCGGGTTTTTTGGAGCGGGAAACGAGATTCGAACTCGCAACGTTCACCTTGGGAAGGTGACGCTCTACCGTTGAGCCATTCCCGCCCGTCTGAGCAAAGTTATTGTACCATGCTTTCCTCAGTTTGTCAAGGGCGGGCCTTGTCATTCATCAATCAAATTTCCTTTTTTTGTATTTTCTTCGATGAGCTTTTTGGTATAGTCCCAAATCAGTTCCGAGCCCGCTTTGGAGCGCTCCTGCCGCCGGATGACCTGTGATTTGCGGACATTATGCGCTTTCCAGTCGGCACCGTCGTTATGGTTATTGAGCAAAAATGGCTGAAAATTGTCCATCGCACGGGCAAAACGCGCCTCAGGACTTTTGCCTTCTTCAAACTCGTTGAAGAGGGCATGCAAATCTTCCTTTTGTTCCTCCGGCAACAAGCCGAAAATGCGGCGGGCGGCTTTGTCCTCCCGTTCTTTTTGTGTTTTACCGGCCTCCGGGTCGTAGGCATAGGTATCGCCCGCATCAATCTCCACAATGTCATGAATGAGGGCCATAATCATAGCTTTTGCCAGGTCAAATTCCTCGTTTGCATATTCTCTGAGCAGATAAATCATAATGGCCATGTGCCAGGCGTGTTCAGCGTCATTTTCAGAACGCACCATTCCTGTCAGATGGTTCTGACGCACAATGGTTTTTTCTTTATCAATTTCAAGGATGAAATTCAGCTGTTTTTGCAGTCTTTCGGCATTCATCGGCGATACTCCCTTGTCGTTATGTGTAACAGATAACATTGTAGCACATTTATAGCAAAAAGTAAAGAAAAAAGGCCAATTTCACAGACTTTTATCAACAGGAAAAATAGCCAAAAAACTATGGTTAATTTTGTTATTTTTTTCGGGAAAAATTCGTCGTTTTATAGGAGAAAACAACAAATTTTTTCTTGACAATCGATTATTTTTATCATATAATTATGATAGGATTGTTTGTATACTGTGGACATATCAGTCAAACAGCTCGCGTCTATCTGCATTTTCAGTTTAAAATGCCGGTTTCAGAGGCGCAAAGGTCAATAAAAAACAGCAGGCGGGAAGAGAAGGGGCCTGAGGTTTTTTAGTATAAAAAGTGTATAAACAAAAACAAAAGGAAGGTGCGTGGTGTAATGAAAGGTTTACACAAACAATGCTTGTCATTGCTGCTTTCTGTGCTGATGATTCTCAGCATGGGCATTTTGCCTGTTGCAGCAGAACAAGAAGCAGATGCAACTGCGGAAACTGTTATTGCAGTAGAAGTTCCGGCGGAGCATCTTGCGTTGGTTGAAAAATGGGCAGCCCTGGGTATCATCCCGGCGGACACTGACCCGACAGCGGTGATCTCCCGCGTGGAGACAGCTAAGGTTATCGCCAACATCTTAGGCGTTGCAAACGTTGCTCCGTTTGCACACATTGTGGATGTTCCGGCTGATGCTGCCGGCGCCGTTCGCGCAGTGATTGACCTTGGTTTCTTTGATCCGGTTGAATCCAATTTCCGCCCGGATGAGAGCCTCTATATCAGTGGCGCTCTGAAAATGATGTGCGTTTTGATTGGCTATCCTCAGCGCATGCTGAGCAGCGGTGGCTCCCTGGCCCTGCAGGCTCGCCTGTCAAAGGGTATCAATGTAAGCTACGGCTCTGAATGTACATGGGCAACATTCTTGGAATTGTTAGAAAATGCAGCTGAGGAAGACTTGGTTCGCATTATTGGTTATGTTGACGGCAAAGCATTTTCCGCCGAAGTAACCAAAGGCACCACATTTTTAAGTGAGTATGTACATATTTTTGAAACCGAGGGCCGCATTGATGCCACCAGCATCACAGCTCTTGTGGGTTCAAAAACAGGTAGCGGCATTCGTATCGACGGCGTGCATTATGATGATAAAGCAGGCCTCACGGATAAAATCGCCCGCGACGTAAAGGTTTGGTATTCTGTTGCCAGAAACGGCGACCGTACCGCCTTATATGCTGAACCGGCAGACGATGAAGTGATTTACACCATCGCGGATGTAGACATTTTGCCGGCTACCAACACTTCTACCGTTCATTTTGTAAACGAAGAGGATGAGGATGACGAGATTGACGTTACCGGTGCAACCTTCCTGTTCAACGGTCATGTTCTTTCCGCTCCGACAGTTGATGACTTAAAGCCTGTAACCGGTCAGTTGCAGATTATTGACGTAGCAGATGACGGCGACGGTGACATTGTTTACATCAGCAGCGTTGAGACCTTTGTAGTTAAGGAAGTTAACGCAAAGAGCCTTTACCTTTCCGATAAATATAATGATGAAAAAATTCTGCGCCTGGATGAAGACTGTGAATACACAGTTCTGAAACGTGGCGTAGCCATCAGCTTCGCTGACATCATCAAGAACAATGTTGTTTATGTTGGTATGAGTAAAGATGGCGATTATGCATTAATTGACGTTTATGCTGCACAGCAGAAGGGCGTTTTAACAGGCAGAACCAGTGATTCCATTTTCATTGATGATAAGGAATTCCCTGTTGCAGCAGCCAATGCAGACATTATCTTGGGCCTGGCACTGGGTGCACAGTACACCTTCTTTGAAGGTATGGGTGGCACAATTGCAGGTGCTGTTGAAACTGTTAATGAAGATACCTATGGTTACCTGACTCGTGCTAAAACAGTCACCTCCGGTCTGTCTAACGGTGCCGTTCTCAGAATTTTCTCCGCGACATACGGTCTTTCCGACTACAACACTGCTGAGAAAGTTTACGTTAACGGCGTGAGAAAGACACCGGCAGAAATGATAACCATCTTAAAGGATGGTGGCAGCGAGGTTGCAGACCAGGCTGTTATGTTCCGCTTAAATGCTGACGGCGAGCTGTCTCACCTGCAGATTGCGGTTACAACACCTGCAGCAGACCTCTACAATGAGGCGCTGTTCTCTAAGGACTGGGAATTCTCAAACGTTACAGCTGTATTGCCCGGCTTAATGGCTTCCAAGTACATTTTTGACGGTAGCATGACAACCTTCAGCGTTCCGAAAGATGGTAGCGGTAACGTTATGGAAGATGATATCGCAGTGGTTAATTCTTCCACTATGAACTTTGACGGCTTCACCTATTCCGGTGTTGTCTATGATGCAACCGCTGACCGTAACGTTAAACTGTTCATCTGGGAGCGTGCTTCCGGCTCTTCCGGTGCAGATTTAACCACGGACCGTTCACAGTTTATGGTTGTTAACAAGGTTTATAAGAAGTTAAATAAAGACAATGAGATTGTAACCGTTGTTGACGGTTTCTATGATAGACTCCCCGTTGAGTATGTTGTCAGTGAAAAATGCGTAGCCAGCAATGGCGAAGCTGCTGTTTTAGTTGACCACGATGCTTTGGACTTGCAGTTTGGTGACGTTATCCATGCTTCCCTGGATGGTGGCGGCAGAATGCAGGGCTTTAAGCGTGTGTTCACCTTAGATGAACGAGAGGGTAACTTATCTCCCTTTAACAAGGGCATCTTCGGTTGTGCCGGTTGGAACGTATCCATTGCAACACCCTATAGCGCAGCTTCCGTTGGCGACAGTAACTTAGGTAGCCTCGGAAACTGGGCATCTGTACACATTGACCCGGTTCGTGTTATGGGCAACAACATGTTGGTTAACGCTCATACCGGCCTGGTAGATTCCTTAATTGCACCGTATGGTTATAATTCCGTTCTTGTCGTTGATGAAGCATCCAAGACCATCCGCACAGGTAGCCCTGCTGCTGATGTAATGCCTTATGATGAAAATCAGACGGTTCTGCTTCAGATGATGAACGGACGTTACCAGCACCTGATTATCATTAACCATGAACCTGACGTTGAATATGCATCCTGGATGTATGAACCGTTCACAACAGCAGAGCTGAACTCGGCCGGCCTGCCGTATCACGTAGGTGGCGCGGAAAGATGGTCAGCTGATGGCGCAGTTCTTAATTATGCATTGGTTGCTAACCCCGCTGATGCTACTGATACTGTTCTGAAGATTACAAATGGTTCCGAGCAGAATAACTCTATGAATATGGTAGTGACAGATGTTGCTAAGCCGACACAGAATCCGATGGCATTCAGCCTGAGATTCCGTCTCTACATTGATGAATTTACAAATGACGCAGGCGCATCCTTCCGCATTGGTAACTCTGCTAACTCTGTCAGCATCCATGATGGTGCTCTGTGGTTAAGAACCGGTGCCGGTGAATCTAAGATTTTAGATTACACAACTGACACTTGGTATGAACTGTGTCTGCAGGTTGCAAAACAATCCGCAACCAGCACCACAACAACCGTTTTTGTTGACGGCGTCCGCGCTGTTAAGAGAATGGCCAACGATGGTGACTGGACCTTTAACGGCGAAGACAGAGGTTACTTCAACCTTGAAAACGCCGGCGAAGGCGATGCTGTTAACATGGCATACACCGTTTATGTTGACGATGTATACTTAGATTGGGATAAGGCTCCCGAAAATGTAAACTATGACGGCGAAGTTCCTGTCTTTACAGAACTTCAGCTTCCCGATTATCTGCAGAATGAAGAATTTGTTGACACAATTGTTACGGGTGGTATCCCCTCTAATGGTAGCGGCGACCTGTCCTGGAATGCAGGTATGAACGCATTTGAGGTTATGGCAGACCCGGATGATCCGGCAGATAACATTCTGAAGATCAGCCTTGCAAGCGGCACAGCGCACTGGCCGGTTCCCTCTGCCCTGTCTTGCACAAGACTGGCAACGGCTACACCGTCTGAATACACGGTTGAATTCAGATTCAAGATGTCCGCTAGCAGCAGCCATGCATGGGCACAGAGACCGTTTGGTATTTACTTAGGTAATACCATCTTGGGTGTTGCATGGCGTGGCGGCGAATCGGCTGACCTGTTTATCACCAATAACCTTGACTGGGGTGGAAATACACCGCCGGCCGCTAAGGGTACAGCAAGACTGGCAGGCATCAACGGCTGGGCAACCATCAAGCTTCGCGTTTACCAGAGCGGCGGCCAGACCGTGAAAGACCTGTGGGTTAACGGCACGCAGGTAGCAACAGCTCTTGCAGACTTTAATACAACGCAGCAGATTACACCGCAGGCTGACGGTGGCTATCTCAGGATCGGTAACGGTATTAACTCCCAGGCAACATGTCCGTGGAGTGTATACTTAGACTACGTGAAGTATAGCCAGGTTGACTAAGATTTTTATTCTATTATTCTCCCTATATCGAGGGAGCAGACTTGCTCCCTCGGTCCCGCTTGTGGGTGGAGAAGTGTAGTAGAAGGCTTGCCGGGCAAGGCGGCTGAAAAATCTGCCTTGCATGGCTTGCAGACGTGCTTTTTAGCACATTATTTTGATTATCCCGTTGGGTTTTCCCAACAGTCTATATTGGAAACGATTACTCAGAAAAGGAGGAATCAGCATGAAACGATTATTTGCTCTTCTCGTTGCTTTCGTGATGCTTGCAAGCTGCGGCACCATTGCTTTTGGTGCTGACCTGGAAACCCCCGGCTATGCAGCAGGCATTGCCGGCGTGTATTCATCCGGTAACGAAGCAGGCAACGTGGTAGAGAATATTTTCGATGGTTCGCTGGGTACCAAATGGGCTCACGATGCCAGACCCAGTGTGGTTTGGTTCAAGACTGACCCGGCTGTAACCTATGACCATATTAACATTGCACTCACAAACGGCCATCTTCGTCATTATGAATTTGAACTGGCGGTCATGGCAGAAGATGGCAAAAGCTGGGATATCGTCTGGGACCACACGCAGAAGAAAAGCTCCGGCACAACGGACCAGCTTGAGCGCTTTGATTTTACAAAACCCGTAAACAGTGAATGGCTTCGTTTCACAGGGTATGGTTCTGATGTTAACCTTTGGAACAACCTGAGTGAAATTACGGGTGTGCCCCTGCAGGAGGGCCCCTCCGGTCTCGTTATTGTTGGTACGGAGTGGAAGCAGGAACTTGCCGTTAAAGATGTTGACGGTCAGAGCTACCTGCCGTTTATTCAAACCGCAGAGTCCTGCGGTTATGTAGCGAGCTGGGATCAGGCAACAGGCGTGGTAACGGCTGTTAATGAAGGCAGCGGCTGGAACCTGAAAGCTGTTGTTGATTCAATCAGCTACACAACACAGGAGGGTTCTTTTGATATCGAAAAACCCCTGACTGTGATTGATGGCGAACTTATGTGTCCCATTGATTCATTAGATGAACTGATCAGCTATAACTGTTCGCTGACAGAATCCAGCCACACCTATGGCATTAACTATCAGCGTGCAACAAAGGAAATTCTGGCGGCGCTTGATGAAATGTCCTCCATGATTTCCGTGCAGGGTCAGATGGAACTGTATGCAAGTCTCTTTGACCCGGACACCTGCGCTATGTATTTTGGTCAGGGCGCTGTTGGACGTGCGGGTTTTGGCCCCGGTATTGAGCCTACGGCACAGTCCGGTATTGCCGGCGTTTTGAAAAAATACGCGCCCGATAAGCTCCAGAGATTAGGCGAATGGGTGCAGGGCTTGCAGGACCCCGTAACCGGCTGGTTCATGGAGCCGGAATACACCATTGATACGCAGGGCGACGGTAAAAAACAGCGTAACCTGCAAATGGGTATTTCCATTCTGAATGCTTGTGGCATGAAGCCTCTTTACTTAACACCCACCGAACGCGTTATGCAGAATCAGACACAAACAGAGGCAACCGGTGGTGCCACAACTGAGAAAGAGGAAGAGACAGTTTTAGAGGCCGATGCTAAATATCAGTCTTTAGAAGCCTACATGAATTATGTTAAAACAAACTTTGACTGGGATGGCGATGGCGTTGGTGCCAGCGTTTGGTCCGCCGGTAACGATATCGGTGATATCGCCGGAACCTTAAAAGAATTAGGATACTTAGATGCAGTTTCCGAATTCATTCGCTCTCAGCAGAGACCGGATAACGGCCTGTTTACCGATGAGATTAACATCACAGGTATTTCCGCTGTTACCAAGCTGTCCGGTATGTATACGTTAACCGGAACCCCCATGCCTTACATGGATAAAATCATTGAATCAGCCGCATGGCTTGCTGAAAACACAGACTTTGCCGGTATATCCGAGCCTTACAACATTAGCCTTGCGATTCGCTTCATGGTTAACTCTGCCGGTTCTGCCGGTTTGGATGAGGCAACCCAGCAGCAGTTGAATGAGGCTGCTCCCCGTTTTGTTCGCGGTTTGTCCGCGGGCCTGAAAAAGTTCTTAAAGGACGACGGTGGTTTTGGTTATAGCCCTTCAGGTCCTTGTACACATTCGCAGGGCGCCAGCGTGCTTCCGGTAGGCTATGACTGCGCTGACGTTAACGGTAATCAGCTTGCCCTGGGCGTTATTAATGACCTGTACTGGATGATGGGTATGACCACCCCTGTTTATAAGGATGAGGCCCTTTGGTGGGAGCTGATTAAGGATAAAGCCCCCATCACCGAGCCCTTAATTGAAATGCCCGGTAAAGCAGGCTATTTCTTTGAAGATGGCGAAATCGGAACTGTCAGCAAGGGTGTTTCCAAGGTTAATCCCATTATTGAAGACCCTGTTAACTGGCACAATCAGTGCATCAAGGTTGACCTGAAAAAGGGCGGGAACCTTTGCGGTACCGGCGAGTTCTGCGAAGAAAAGCAGGCCATCAATTTCAGCATTATGTTAGGTAAGGTCCGCTCTCACGGCTCCGGCTTGTTCTATGGCGGACTTGGTCAGGCAGTGCAGATTTCTTCGTCAGCAAGCTCCGGCAATCTGATGCTCTATCTAAGACGTCACGGTAGCGACGGTATCGGCGTTGCCATGTCAACACCGCTCGAACCCTTTATGTGGTACGACATTCGCATTGAATATGAACCGAAAGGCCATGACGATACGGAATTCAGAATGTATGTTAACGGTAAATTAACCGGTACAACAAACATCTTCATGAATTCGCAGTCTCCGGCAGCAGTGCCGAACAAGGATGCAACCGGTCTTTCCTTTACGCCTTATATGAACACAGATGCAGATATCTATTTGGATAATGTTTGGTTTGAGGCAGACTGGGATAAACCGAAAGCTGAAGAAACAGAAGAATAAAAAAACAAAACCCCTGTGAGTGTATTCTCACAGGGGTTTTTTCGAAAGATATATAGGGGAGAGCACGAGATGGGCGAGACGGGTTTTCTTTATAGAAAAGGTAAAAAAATAGAGTTTTCCGTTGACATCGTAACGATTATTTGTTATTATAATAACTGTTATTATATTAACAAACCAAGTTGAGTTATGTTATTAGGAGGAATTCATGATGGAAGTTGCAGCAAAAAGAATGGAGAACATTGGTTCAGATATTCGCGGCAAGAATTTCTGGGCGGCCTTAGACCTTGAAAAGCAGGGTCAAAAAGTATTAAAATTAAACACGGGTAATCCCGCGGCTTTCGGTTTTAAGACTCCGGAATCTGTTAGAGAAGCCCTGATTAAGAACTTAGACCGCGCTCTGGGTTATAGTGATGTTCGCGGCATGATTGATGCCCGCGAAGCTATTTTTGCTTATCACAAGGGTAAGGGTGTTGAAAACTTTGGCATGGATGATATTTTCATTGGTAACGGTGTCAGCGAAATTGCATCTATGATTGCCACCGCTCTCTTTGATAAGGGCGATGAAATTTTAGTTCCCTCTCCCTGTTATTCTCTCTGGTCCAACGAAATTCTTTTGAGTGATGCTGTTCCTGTTTATTATACATGTGATGAATCTAACCACTGGAATCCCGATATTGACCACATCAAGAGCCTGATTACCCCGAAGACTAAGGCTATTTTGTTAATCAACCCCAACAACCCCACAGGTGTTTTATATTCTAATGAAATCCTGCTTGAGATTGCTGAAATTGCGCGCCAGAACGACATGATGATTCTGTCCGATGAAATTTATGACAGACTGGTGTTTGATGGCTTAGAACACACCGCTATGGCTAAACTGGCGCCCGACCTGACAGTTTTAACCATGAACGGTCTTTCCAAATCTCATTGTCTGTGCGGCTATCGTTGCGGTTGGGTTGTTGTCAGCGGTCCTGAGGCTGTCAGAAGTGAAATCAATGCAGCTATGTTGAAGGTTGCTTCCATCCGTCTGGGTGCAAACTCCATCATGCAGACCACCATCCCTGCAGCGCTCGCTGATACAGAATATTCCAAGAGCATGATTATGCCCGGCGGCAGACTCTATGAACAGCGCAAGGCAACCTGCGAAGAGCTGGATAAGATTGACGGCGTTTCTTATGTTAAGAACGATGGTAGCTTGTATGTCTTCCCGAAAATCGAGAAGGGCGTGATTGAAAACGACAAGCAGTTTGCTTATGACCTGCTCATGGATAAACACGTTCTGATTGTTCCCGGTAGCGGCTTTAAGTGGCCGACACATGACCATTTCCGTATTGTTATGCTGCCCGAGGCAGATATTCTGCGTAAAGCTGTCAGCGAAATTGGTGACTTTATCACAAAGACTCTGTAAGAACAGAAAAGGCTGTGGTTTAAGGCCACAGCCCTTTTTATAACATTTTAAGTTTGTTATTTTGTGGGAGGGCATAACAGATGATAAGAAGACTTATTGCTATACTATTGTCCGGTGCAATGTTTCTTAGTTCCTTTTGTTTGGTTAATGCGAATGCAAACAAGACCATTCCGGAGGTTCCATCTGTTTTCACAACAGAGCACATAGCCTACATAACCGGACGAGAGGGAAATCAGATTGAACCCTATGCGTTGATTACAAGAGCGGAGGTTGCGGCGATTCTCTCCCGGCTGTTGCGAGAGGAATTTCGAAATGTAAATCATGGGTCGGTACAACGGTTTGCAGATGTTCGTGAGGACCAATGGTTTTTTGAGCCGGTTATGCTGATGGTTAATCTTGGCATTATAAACGGCAGGACAGAAACGGAATTTTCTCCCGATGCGCCCGTGACAAGAGCGGAGCTTGCAGCCATTGCGGCACGATTTGCAGAGGAAGAGGCAAAGGAGAAGGTGCAGTTTGTCGATATGGAAAACCACTGGGCAAAGCCCTATGTTGAAAAGGTTGTAGATTTTGGCTGGATGGATGGTTATGGCAGAGTTTTTTATCCGGATAATCGCTTGATTCGAGCAGAGGTTATCACAACAATTAACCGCATGTTAAAGCGTGAGCCTGAAACGGTTGCGGATATTTTGCCGCAGGATATGTTGCGCTTTAAGGATAACAGTGACACCAAGGCCTGGTACTATCTGGCGATTCAGGAAGCAGCGAACAGCCATACCCATGTCATGAAAGAAGATGGCGTTCATGAAACCTGGGGCAAGGTGCTTTCCGTTGTTCCGCCTGTAACGCTTCAAAATGCAGCACGATATCAACAAGCAACAGAGCTTACAGACCAGATGGTTCGAAAAGCCATGGATGATGCTGTTGAAAAACTGCGTCGTAACATTCCGAAATGGGAAACAAAGTTCCCAACTGCGTACAGCAATAACAGTCAATATGGCGTATCAGGTGGTATCAACTGGACAAGCGGCATGTTAACAGGCTGCTATTGGCTTGCCTATGAATACACAAAGGATAGTGCGTTTCGAGAGGCGGCTCTGCAACACACCAATCAATTTCAAACGTTTGCTCAGAATGCCAACAACTTGAATGACCATGATACAGGGTTTATCTATACGCCGTCCTGCGTGGCCGGCTATAAAATTATGAAGAATGACGCCCTGCGGAAAACAGCAATTTCGGCAGCGGAGACTTTATTGACCCATTATGATTGGGAGAACAATTTTATTATTCGCTCCGGATATAGAAATGTGTCTAATTATAATGGCTATCGCACTCTGGTGGACTCCATGATGAATATTCCCCTGTTTTTCTTTGCCTATCAGGAAACAGCAGAACAGCAGTTCTATCAGGCGGCGATGGAGCACTATCGAACAACGATGCAATATTTGATTCGTAACGATGGGTCATCCTATCATCATTACCAATTTGACCCTGCAACAGGTGCTCCGGTTGGTGGTGTTACTCATCAGGGGAATAGTAATGAGTCCTGTTGGAGCAGGGGACATTCATGGCTGCTTTACGGGTTTCCTATTGCATATAGCTACACAAAGGATAAGGAAATAATAGATGTTTATAAAAAGGTGGCATATTTCTACTTAAACAACCTGCCGTCAGACAACATTCCGTATTGGGATTTTGATTTTAACGAGGGAAGCTCCGAGCCTCGTGATGCATCAGCGGCGGCCATCACGGTTTGCGGTTTTTTGGAAATGTGCAAATGGTTGCCGGAGGGGTCTGCCGATAAAATATACTTTAAGAATGCGGCAGATGCGCAAATGCGAGCTTTAATTACGAACTGTGCCGACACATCCGTCGGCAATGGCCTGATTGGGAAGGTCAGCCACGCAGTTCCGCAAAAAAACGGCATTTTGGAATATGCCGTTTACGGCGATTATTTTTACATGGAAGCCCTAATGCGCTATCTAAACCCGGATTGGCAACGG
Organism: Oscillospiraceae bacterium; assembly: GCA_015068855.1. Taxonomy (GTDB): domain Bacteria; phylum Bacillota; class Clostridia; order UBA1381; family UBA9506; genus UMGS755. The sequence continues at coordinate 32,426 of SVJS01000007.1, forward strand.
TATTGGTAATTAAAAAGCAGCAGTGGTTATAACCACTGCTGCTTTTTTTATGGTATCCGAAAGTTACTCAGGTTTTTAAGGCTTACATCTTCCGCAGGGAGAATAGCCGTTTTGAGTAAGCCATGCCCTTGTGCCGTTATAGGTCTCCTTGTTTTTAGCCTGAATATCATCTATTGAGGCGCAGGCTTCTTCGTGGAATTTCTTGGTATTGGTATTCAAAATGTAAGCGTGTTGTTCTTCCTTTTGTGTTGCATCCGAAGAGGCGTCAAAAGCATGTTGCGCGCCACTGTTTATAAGCCTGCTTTGTCCGGTGGCGTAATCAATTTCTATCCCCGGCTGGATGTTGTTCACAAACACGTTAAAGGCGATTCCGCTGCCGCCATCTTCCACGGAAAGGGCCTCCATTTGAACGCCCGTTGCCACTAAGTTTTCTCCGTCAAATTGGGGCGTTACCCGATACATAACATGGTTTTTGGTTTCCTCAACATAAGATGCCACCATATTTTCAAAGGGTAACATGCCTTGGGTGTTCATGTAGCGAGTGCCGGTTATCAGGTTTTTCTCGTTTGCATTTTCCCCTGTCAGCTGATACCCGATTAAATGACATCTGTTATATAAATAGTTCCCATCCACAATATCATATTTTGCCATTTGCCATCCCGATGGTTTAACCTGACCGATGGCACCCCGTTCTTCTGTTGGCATGATGTCAACGCCGATACAGGCCATGGCCACACCGCAGCGACCAATCGCATCCAGTTCGCTATACAATTCATAGGAATCGGTTGTTATATCGCTTGGCTCAAATTGCGGAATGTTTCCGTTGACGATGTGGTAAGCTTTGCTCACGGTCTGTAATTCACATGCTGTCAACAGAAGCAGTATACAAATGACAAGAGACAGTATTTTTGTTTTTGTTAGCATTGTTTTCATGTTAAATCGTGCCTTTCCGGTGTTGCATAGCTGAGCTTTTTATGCAGTCTATCAATAAAAAGCGCCTGCTTATGAGCATATAAAAACACCGTCAAAATTTGACCGTGTTTTTATAGTTTCCATATATGAATGCGTACCCCAAATGCAGCGGGTACCTTTCTAATTTAATAGCATTCATAGAGCCTGAGTGCTGTTGCAATGGCCTGTTCAACCGTGTAGATTCCCTTTGGCTCAAACCGGGTTTCGGAGGTGCCCCGCATGATGTCCATACTCTTCATGGTTCTGACGGCAGAGCGGGCCCAATCTGAAATGGCGTTTTCATCATCATACAGGCTGGCAGAGCCTGCGCCCGGTATGGTTTTGTTTTGTAAAAACACGGCTGTTCTGTATAGCAACGTTGCCGCTTGTTCCCGTGTGATAGAAGCATCAGGAGCAAAGGTTCCGTCGCCCATGCCCAAAATGATGCCGGCAGCGGCTAAGAACTGAATTTTGTAGTCCTCACAATCGGAGAAAGAGACAGCCTGCATTTTGTCTGCCAGTTGCCGCTCAGCCGTAACACGCTCAATGGTGGCAACCTCTCCCATTCTCGAATCGCTGTCAGGCGAAAATTCGGTTGCAATTAAACGGTACATTAAACTGCCAAATTCCTGTCTTGTGATGCTGTTTCTGTATCCATCCGTCAGCTCATAGGGCAACAGGTTACAAGCCGCGGCCTTTTGAATTTCGGCTTTTGCCCATGGGCTTGCGTCCGCTGTCATTAGGAGGTTTTGCCCGGGCAAACTTGCCGCGTCATCCGGTGTTGATTCCCGTAACGTCCCGGCAAAAGTATCAGAATTTTCAAACAAGTATTTTGTGGCCAATTTGGTGTCCGCGGTGTATAAAGCGTTTCGGCCGTTGCCGATATAGGGCAGATACCAAATATAATTTTTCTTTGTTTCTCCATGAGAAAAAGAGGGCTCGCCGTAGGCGCCAACGATAACGCCGCCGTTTGGATAGACAACATAGGACTTTGTTTTATCCTTTGTCCACAATTTGATATAGTATTCATAGGAGACCGTCTCATCATAGGGCACAATCACGCGGTCGAATGGCGAAAAATTCCAATAGACGGTAAGCCATGAACGTAAATCTTCCTGACCGATATCGGCGCATTGCCCGTCCTGTTTAACCATTGCGGCGCTTCCGATTTCATCCATATCACTAAGCCCTAAAACAGCATGGAACGGCTGCCCTGCGGGCATATAACGCTGCATTGGCGCAGAGGTTACAAAAGCGGACTCAGCGTGGGTTGAGCCGGCGGGAAACGTAGTTGCCAAAAGCGTAAACATTAATAAAAAGGCGAATGTTTTCTTCATTATTCTCATTCCTGACATTATGTTTTTTTTGGTCGTGTTGTAGCCGTCGATAAGGGATACGGCAGGCAAGGAAAACCGTTGCTTTATAATTTTATTATAACGCCTTATGCACTTTTGTGTCAAGTGATTGGCAAAATACCTTCATGGGCTTTTTTGCCCGCTGTCTCTTGACTTCTGTCATAGAATTTTATATTATTAAGATATATATTTGTATCATGTTAAAGGTGGGGACTATTATGGCTATGAAAGTCAAGCAAGTGTCATCCTTAGAGAAAATAATGACCAAAAATTATGACGATGCTAAAACCATATACCAAAAAACCGTGATGGGTGGCGAGAGTTTTTCTTATCAGCTTGCCATCTGCCCTGATGATTTTGTGGATATTTTCTTTACGGTGCAATCGCCCTTGAAAGAGGCAGTCAGCCTATACGAAGTGAGAAACACTGTGATGGATTTGCCTATCTATTCCTATGCCATTGATGATGATTACATCACGCGTTCTGCCGGCACAATGCCGGATTTGCTCTTGCCGCTTGAAGCAGAAAAACCGATGCGACTCGTTTACGAAGCGGGGGCACTCTGGGTGGAGGTTAATGTGCCTGAAAACACACCTGCAGGGACCTATTCCGTAGAGATTGATGTACGTGCCATTTTGGTTGGTAACGGAGAGGTGGGCTACGAAGGCAGGGAAACCATGCAGATAGAGGTGCTGCCCTGCAACATCCCTACACAAAAAACAATCTACACGCAGTGGTTCCACACGGACTGCATTGCGGACTATCATAATGTGCCTGTTTATAGTGAAGCACATTGGGAACTCATTGATGCCTATATGGCCCTTTATGCAAAGCTTGGCGGTAACATGATTTTAACGCCGATTATCACGCCGCCCTTAGATACGGGCCTGGGCATCCGTCGTACGAATGTACAGCTTGTGGATTTTGAGAAAAAGGGCCATGTTTACAGTTTTGATTTTTCCCGTCTTGTCCGCTGGATTTCTTTGGTTAATAAGAACGGCATCCGTTATTTTGAAATGTCGCCCCTGTTTTCGCAGTGGGGCCTTGCCTATACGCCCAATATCCTGGTAAAGGAAAATGGAGAAGAGTCCTATCTTTTTGGCTGGGAGATGGATTCTCACAACCCGGAATATAAAAACTTTTTATCTCAGTTTCTTCCGGCATTGATTGATTTTGCCAAGGAGCAGGGGATTAAAGAACGGCTTTATTTCCATATCTCGGATGAGCCTAACGAAAAGCATCTGGATGCCTACCGGTTTGCCCATGATTTAATAGTGCCGCTGATTGATGGTTGCCCTACAATGGATGCCCTTTCTAATTATGCATTTTACGAAAAGGGACTTGTGCCTGTGCCTGTGACCTCCATTGCTGACCTTGCACCCTTCCTTGAAAACAAGGTGGAAAATCAGTGGGGTTATTATTGTTGCAGTCATTTTGATGCGGTATCCAACCGCTTTATGGCAATGCCTTCTTACCGTAACCGTATTATCGGCCTGCAAATTTACAAATTCGGTTTAGTTGGCTTTTTGCATTGGGGCTATAACTTTTATAACAGCATGCATTCCCGCAAGCAGATTAACCCTTATCTTACTTCTTCGGCAGAAGGAACATTTCCATCCGGCGACGCATTCTCTGTATATCCTGTGAAAAATGGCGTTGCTCCCTCTTTGCGCGCCCTGGTCTTCAAGGAAGCGCTGACAGATGTTGAGGTCTGCCGAAAACTTGAGGAATATATCGGTAAAGATGCGGTTGTTAAGATGATTGACGATGCGGCAGGGATGGACCTGACTTTCAAGGACTATCCGCGTCAAAAGGAGTTTATCCCGAACCTGATGAACAAGATGATGGAGAAAATTAAGACGTTTATCTAAAAAAAAGGAACTGTGTCTTGCTGACGCAGTTCCTTTTTTATTTTACACCATTTATTTATCAAGCGGCTTCATTGTTGGGAACAGGAGCACGTCACGGATGGCGGCGGAGTCGGTGAGCAGCATGCACATGCGATCGATACCGAAGCCGATACCACCTGTGGGCGGCATACCGATTTCCAGAGCGTTCATAAAGTCCTCGTCTGTTGTGTTGGCTTCTTCGTCACCCTGCGCCAAAAGCTCTTCCTGTGCGCGGAAGCGTTCTCTCTGGTCAATGGGGTCGTTAAGTTCGGAATAAGCATTGGCCATTTCCCAGCCATTCATGAAGAACTCAAAGCGTTCAACATAGTCGGGATTTTCCGGTTTTTTCTTGGTCAGCGGCGAAATCTCGATGGGGTGGTCCATAACAAAAGTGGGCTGAATTAAATGCTCTTCGGCAAATTCTTCGAAGAAAAGGCTTAAAATATCGCCCTTTTTGTGACGGTCTTCAAATTCAACGTGGTGCTCCTTGGCAACGGCCCGAGCCTCCTCGAGAGTGTGAATTGTATCAAAGTCAACACCGGCATATTTCTTAACGGCTTCCACCATGGTGATTCTTTCAAAGGGCTTGCCCAAATCCATCTCAATGCCGTTATAGACAATTTTGGTTGTGCCCAAAACTTCCTGTGCCACATGGCGATAGAGATTTTCAGTTAAGTCCATCATGCCGTGGTAATCGGTATACGCCTGATAGAGCTCCATCAGAGTAAATTCAGGGTTATGACGGGTGTCTAAGCCTTCGTTACGGAACACACGGCCGATTTCATACACGCGCTCCAAGCCACCGACAATCAAACGCTTTAAGTAAAGCTCCAGGGAAATGCGCAGCTTAAAATCTTCGTCCAGGGCGTTAAAATGCGTTTCAAAGGGACGGGCAGCGGCGCCGCCGGCGTTGGACACCAGCATGGGCGTTTCAACCTCCAAAAAGCCCTGACCGTTCAGGTATTGACGGATGCAAGCGATGATTTTGGAACGCTTAATAAAGGTGTCTTTAACCTCGTTGTTCATAATCAAATCCACATAGCGCTGACGATAGCGGGTGTCGGTATCGGTCAGGCCGTGGAATTTTTCCGGCAGGGGCTGCAAAGACTTGGAAAGCAGAGTGTAACGTTCAATCTTAACAGAAATTTCTCCCGTCTGGGTTGTGAAAACCTCGCCGGTTGCGCCGATGATATCGCCAATGTCTAATTTCTTGCAGGCGGCATACTCATCGTCGCCCAGAATGTCTTTTTTAACAAAGAGCTGGATGCGACCGCTCAGGTCCTGAATGTGACAAAACATAACCTTGCCCATGCCGCGTTTAGACATTAAACGACCGGCTACGGTTACGGTTTTACCTTCCACGTCAGCATAGTTATCAATTACATCTTTGGCAGAGTGTGTTCTGTCAAACTTAACCTGCACAAAGGGGTCTTTGCCGGCGTCCTGTAACTCTTTTAATTTATCTCGGCGAACCTGTAAAATTTCATTTAAGTCTGTTTCCTTAGTTTGTTGTTGCATGTGTAACCTCCCGGATTTTTATCGTGTACTTACAATGGGGTAGGGGTGCTGTGAAGAAAAAGCAATCACAGGCAAACCTATCCTTTTATATTGTATCACAAAAGACGGATTTTGTAAAATACTTTTTAGATTTATTTACAAAATATCCATAAAGCAAACAAAAACTATTGATTTTATCAGTAAAAAATAGTATAATGATACTAAGTATACTTATGTCAATTAACATATAACTTGATTCGGGTTGATAAGGGGATGTGAACTTTGGAGAAAATAGTGGTTAAAGGAGGAAAACGGCTTTGCGGCGAGGTTACCGTCAGCGGTGCCAAAAATGCTGTTGTTGCCGTTATACCCGCTGCTATTTTAGTTGATGGTGTTTGTGTCGTTGAAAATGTACCCAACATCAAGGATGTTCGGGTTATTGTTACCATATTAGAAAACATGGGTGCGGTTGCTGAGTTTACTGATGCAACAACCCTTACAATTGATTGCCGTCATGTGCAAAAACAAACAGAGCCGGATGCCCTGATGCGGAAAATGCGTGCGTCTTATTATCTGCTTGGTGCACTGCTCGGACGGTTTCATTCAGCCAAGGTAACAATGCCCGGTGGGTGCTGTTTCGGTACTAGGCCCATTGACCAGCATATTAAAGGGTTTGAAGCGCTGGGCGCAACTGTCAGACAGGATAGCGACGTGATTGTGGCGGAAGCTGAGCGCCTGGTTGGTACAAGCATTTACTTAGACACAGTCAGCGTTGGTTCCACCATTAACATCATGCTGGCAGCGGTTTTAGCAGAGGGCGTAACCGTCATTGAAAATGCCGCCAAGGAACCGCACATTGTTGACCTGGCAAACTTTCTGAATGCCATGGGTGCCAACATTAAGGGTGCCGGCACAGACGCAATTAAAATTAAAGGTGTTAAGCGGCTATCCGGCGGTACATATTCGATTATTCCCGACCAGATTGAAGCCGGAACTTTCATGGTTGCGGCAGCTGCAACAGGCGGGAATGTTCTGGTTAAGAACGTGATTCCCAAGCACATGGAATCCATCAGCGCCAAGCTGGTTGAAATCGGCGCTAAGGTTATAGAGTATGACGACAGCATCCGTGTGGAGGGTAGTGAAACCCTGTCGCCCGTTAACATTAAAACGCAGCCGTATCCCGGCTTTCCCACCGATATGCAGCCGCAGATTGTAACGCTTTTGTCTGTCGCAAACGGCATCAGCCTGGTGCGTGAGGGCGTTTGGGACAACCGTTTTCAGTATGTTGGCGAGCTTCTTCGCATGGGCGCCAACATTCGTGTTGACGGGAAAACGGCTTTTGTAACCGGTGTTGACCATTTGCAGGGTGCGCCGGTGCGCGCAACGGACCTGCGCGGCGGTGCCGGTATGGTTATTGCCGGTCTCATGGCCCACGGCACGACGGAAATTACGGACGTTGAGCATATTGACCGTGGTTATGAAGATTTGGAAACCAAATTCAAGCAGCTCGGTGCAGACATTCACCGCGAAAACGATTAATGTGTTTATCCCCATAATGCCTCGTTTGTCCACGACGAGAGCAGGGAGCTATATATTACTAATTACGCAATGTGGGCAGAAAGGCAAGGAACAAGTATGAAAAATTGTAAAATCATGTTGGCCGGTTTTGGCGGACAAGGTATTTTGTTTGCCGGTAAGGTACTCGCTTATGCCGGCTTAAAAGCAGGCAGAGAGGTTTCCTGGTTACCCTCTTACGGCCCGGAGATGCGTGGCGGCACATGTAATTGCAGCGTTGTTATTTCCGATAAACCGGTGGGTTCTCCCGTTATCCCGAATCCGGATGTTTTAGTGGCTATGAACAGACCGTCGCTGGATAAATTTGAAAAAACACTGGTCAGCGGTGGTGTTATCATTACAGACAGTTCCATGGTTGATCGTGATGTTGAGAGAGATGATGTAACTGTTGTTGCCATTCCTGCAAAGGAAATTGCACTCAGCAATGATTTGGGAAATCTGGCTAACATGGTTATTGTGGGTCGACTGTTAAAGGAAACAGGCCTGTATTCGTTAGATGAAATCAAAGAGGGTCTTGCAAAAAGCATTCCTCCCAGCAAAGCAGCACTGCTTGAAAAGAACGTAAAGGCCATTGAGCTTGGCTTTCAATATGCATAATTGCAGACAGTATTTCTGCAAGTACATTTAAGAAAAACAAAAGGGGTGGCACGATGGAACGAGTTGTCTTGGTTGTGGATGATGAAAAACCGATTCTTGACATTTTGAAGTTTAATCTTGAAAAAGAAGGTTTTCGGGTTTTGGGCGCTTCCGATGGCGAAGAAGGTCTGGTGCTGGCACTCACGCAAAATCCTGACCTCATTTTGCTTGACATTATGTTGCCGAAATTAGATGGTTTTGACGTTTGCAAGCGCATTCGTGAAAAATCCAATGTGCCCATTATTATGATAACGGCTCGTGAGGAAGAGGTCGATAAGGTGCTGGGTTTAGAGCTCGGCGCAGATGACTATATCACCAAGCCGTTCAGCATTCGCGAGGTTCTGGCCCGTGTCAGAGCCAACATGCGCCGCTTTGCCGGCGATGCCAAGGAGGGAGCGCAGGATATCATCACAGCGGCTCCCGACCTTTTGATTAACACGACCAAATATGAGGTCATCAAAAATGGTGCGCCTCTTGATTTAACCCTGAGAGAATATGAGCTTTTGAAGTATCTGGTCACGCAGCCGAATCGCATTTTCTCCCGCGAAGCCCTGCTGTCTAATGTCTGGGGCTATGAGTTTTACGGGGATGTGCGCACAGTGGATGTTACGGTTCGTCGTCTTCGTGAAAAGCTGGAGGATGATTCCAGCAATCCCCGTTACATTTTAACCAAGCGCGGCGTTGGGTATTATTTCAACAAATCAGCCGAATAAGACGGCGATAGGAGATGCGGCATGTTTAAGGGTCTGCAATGGAAAGTGGTGATGATTTTCGTTTCCGTGGTAATCGCGATTATGACGGTTGCCGGAACGTTTATGTTTTTCTCCGTCACCAATTCATATTATGAACTGTTTGCGGATGAGATGGATTCGGTTTTCACAGAATCACTGCTTGAACAGATGAAAACCGGTGCCGCAGCAGGCGAGGATTATGTCAAGCAGGTTTTATCTGCCTATACGGCTCGTATCGGCATTGACTCCTACCGCAACTATTACATTTTGGAGGCCCAAAGCGGGCAAGTTATTGATAGCTCTGCCGTGCCGGGAGACAGTTTTTCAATGCATACCCCCAACATGATAATGGCCCTTTCGGGGCAGGTTGGTCGTGAGGTCAACCCCAGAGCCTCGGTCATGGACTATGCTGTGCCGGTTCAGGGGGATGGGTTTTTCTATGTAATTTATGTCCGCGACACCATGCAGGAACTGACGGCGGTTATTGAGCGCATTGTCAGCATCGTTTTGCAGGCACTTTTGCTGGGTGTTTCCATTGCACTGTGTCTCGGTTATTTTCTGTCAAGAACCATCACAACCCCCATTCAGAACCTGACCCACAAGGTGCAGGGCCTGGCAGAGGGCGAGTTTGAGTCTAAAATTGAGGTTAAGTCCGATGATGAAATTGGTACCTTAACGGAAGCTTTTAACGACATGTCCACCAAATTGCAGGAAGCCATGCTGCAAATGTCAACGGAAAAGAATAAGGTGGAAGCCATTTTGGTTAACATGACGGATGGCGTTATGGCCTTTGCAACGGACGGCAACCTGATTCATATTAACCCCACGGCGCGGAAAATGTTTTCTCTTTCGGAGACGGAAAGCATTAATTTCGATGAGTTTTTTGAAAAAAATCATGCAGACATCCGACTGGGTGATTTGTTATATTTAGAGGATAACCGCTTTATGGAGCGGGATATTGAGCTTGCCAATCTATCCATTAAAGCCAGCTTTGTTGTGTTTGAAGACGAGCTTGATAACAAAGGCTCCGTTTTGGTTGTGCTCCATGACGTTACCCGCCAGCAGAAGCTTGAAAATGCACGTCGTGAATTTGTTGCCAATGTGTCTCACGAGCTGAGAACCCCGCTGACGACGGTTAAGTCCTATGCAGAAACCTTGCTTGATATGGTGGACGGAACCGATGTTCCCGTTTCCTTTATTAATACGATTGTGAATGAAACGGACCGCATGACAAGATTGGTTAAAGACCTTTTGGTGCTGTCGAGCTTAGAGCAATCGGGGCAGCTTAACAAGTCTAGCTTTGACATGAAAGTGCTTTTGGCGGAGGTGGTTGATACTTTGAGCCTTGTTGCCAAGGAGCAGGGGCACAGACTAAACCTTAAAACAAAGGGCGACTTCTCTGATTTTTATGGAGACAGAGACCGTTTGGAACAGCTTTTGTATAACATTATTTCCAATTCACTTAAATACACGCCCAACGGCGGGAAAATTGAAGTGACGGCTGAACGTATTTATAACACCGTTTATATCCGTGTTAAAGATAACGGTATCGGCATTCCGGAAAAGGATTTAGGACGCATTTTTGAACGTTTTTACCGTGTGGATAAAGCCAGAAGCAGGCAGCAGGGCGGAACGGGCCTCGGGCTTGCTATTTCCAAGAACATTGTGGATGCTCATGAGGGAAACATCTCCATTATGAGCGCCTTGCAAAAGGGTACGGAAGTGACGATTTCCCTGCCTGTTTTGCCTCCGGAACTGGCCGGCTGAGTCCCGCATGGGCGAAAAATGTAAATAGAACATAATGTTTTCGTAACACGTTTGTAAAAAAGACATGGTATAATGAACACATACAGGAATAACCTTAATAGGGTTGTGTTCGTTACACCATAAATTTCCTTGAATTATCTTTAATAAGAAAATTTGTGGTATAATAGGAATGCAGTACAATCTAAACTGGGTATTCGTATTCACTTTTGTCTTGCGTTTTCGTGGCAATTGTGAACTGTAAACAGAATAGAAAGTAACGAGATGAATTTTACTTAGGAGGTGTTTTAGATGGCTGCAAAAAGTTTGCTTCGCAAGGGAGCGGCATTCGTTTTGGTGATTATGCTGATGAGTGTGACCATGTCAGTGTTAGCTGCGCCGGACGTGTTGCCTGCGACTGTTGAGTCCACCGCGGAGAACCTGGTAACCTTAAAAGCACCGGAACAGTTGATTTCATCGACGAATAACAGAAAGTTACCGATTTCGGCAACTGCACCCCAAGGCGTTTTGGTTTCAGTTTACCGATATAATTATGCCACAGGCTGTTTCCATAAAATTACGACAGGGGATGTACCGCTTGAATCTGTTGTCGGTTCTACCATGTTGTTTGCCGGTCAGGTTGATTTGAATTCCGGTATGAATAAGTTTTTAATCCGTGGTGCATATGACGACGCAACCTATTCCGTTGTGAAGTTTGATGTCAACGTATTAAACGAAGGTTTTATGGATCGGATTAAGGGTGTTATCAGTAATATCTTTAATTAAACAGAAACAAAAATCATGATGGGGCGTCCAGGTGGTTTTCATCCGTCCAGGTTGAAAACGGCGGATGTCCCATTTTATATTCATAAGCCGGTTATGTGCTGGCATAATGATGGGGAGGCCAACAATGATTAGAAAATATATGCAAAATATTGTCCTGGCGCTTTCAATCTTTGTGGCAGCGGTGCTTGTGTATCAGCTTTGGTTTAACAGCTATTTTATGCCGGCAGGGTCAGACTATTTGCGTAGTCATATTCTAAGCCCCCTGGCCCGCTTATTCAAGCAGCAGGTCGAGACTGATTTTTCAGAAGACCTGCACAGATTATTCAGACCAACTCAAATCGTTCTGCAAACCACCGGTCAACGTGTTGTCTTTTCAGACGGCTCGCCTCATTATCGTGAAGCAAGAGAAATGGCAGGCGAGGTTGTCAGCGGATGCCTTTCGGGAGACCTCTCCTTAAAGTCACGGGAAAGCGTGGATGAGGAAACCTATTATAACGCCCTAAAAGGTAAATCCATTTATGTAGACTATGGGAAAAATTGTGATTTTCGCTTGTTTTCTTATGGCCTTTCAGGGCGGGAAAAAAATCCGCTCACGGAGGATTTAAGCGTCATCCGAGGGTATATTATTAACCTACACGATGGCATTATGAACGATTTATCGCTTTACATTCGTGATGAAAAAAGCGGGAACACCTATCGCTATATGCTGGAAGCGAATAAAACAGAGCTTTCCGAGCGGGTGGATAAAATGATGGCGTCCCAAAACGACGGTCACACGTCCTATTCCTTTGAACTGAACTTTCATAAAATGCAGGAAACAGCCGTTTCTAAGGTTTTATTTGAACCCAGAGTTTTGATTGACCTTGTTCCCGCGCAAAGGCCCAAGTTGGAGCGTGTTCGCGATAAGCAAATGGACGAGATGGTTCAGGGTGCTGGTTCTGTTGACCCGATTTTGAATTCCTTTTCTATTAATGAGCGAACCATGCGACGATATACAGATTTGAATAATGCCCATGTTTTTGTGGAAAATAACGCTACCTTAACCATTTATCCCGAAGGCCTTTTGGTGTATCAAGCTGTTCCCGGCAGCCGGGGGCTGGATTTATTAGAGGATGACAACCGAACGGATTATGATATTTACAAAGCAACGACCCATGCGGTTCAGTTTGTTTCCGGTTTGTGCAATCAGCTTTCTCCGGAGTTTTTTAATCATCTGCAAATTACCAGCCATTTGGTGGATGATGCGTCCCGCCCGGGATATTACCGCATTTGCTTTGATTACTGCGTTGACGGCGTCAGCGTTTTGAAAAAAACAGAAGCGGGCTTTGAATCTGCCATTGTGGTTGAAATTGAGAATGGGTATTTGCAATCCTACCGCCAGTATATGGATGCCTATGAGGAGCTGGTGGAGACCCAGCAACTCAGTCCCATGCTCAGTGCGGCAGACAGTCTGGTTGATTCCATGTACGAGGAGGGCTCGCCGCTCTTTATTCAAGCGATGACTCCAATTTATATTGAAGAGGCAGATGGCCGTATTCCTTTGGCATGGAAAGCCAGCGTTAACGGAATCGAAGCCATTGTTGAATAAAGAAGCGGTACGTGATTAGTCAAAAAGGGGAGGGCGACAGATGAACTGGGGACGAGCCAAATCAATCCTGATTGTTTTGTTTCTTATAACCGATGTGTTCTTGTCCTTTGTTTTAGTTCAAGGCAGACAAGCCCAAAACAGCTTATCAAAGGAGGCTATTTCAGCAACTGTTCGAGTGCTGAATAATCATGAGATTTATGTTACGGAGGATGTGATTCCCCGCACGCGGACCGCTAACCGTCATGTGGTTTTGCAAAATTTCTTTGCATCCCCTGAGGAAGCAGCCGTAATCATGCTCGGGACGTATACAGTGTTAGAAGCAAACGAAGAAGTGCACGCCTATCAATATAAAAACGAGGAAGCGCTTTTGCAGATTACAGATGCAGGTTTTAACTATCTTTGCAGCCGAGAGCATGTGCCTTACAAATTGGAAAAAGAGCCAAGCAACAAGGATATGTGGGATAAAGTTTCATCGCAATTGGAAGAACTGGGTTTTAAGCGGGAGGAAACTGCTGTTGAAAACGAGCGTTGGGAGCAGGGGCTCTATCATGCTGATGTTGTTCCGGTCTTTGAGGACATGAAACTGTATGGCATCTCCATGAAGCTCATAGCGGACAGCCATGGTATTTTGAGTTTAGAGGGCGCCTGGTTCCATGAGGCAGAGGCGGAAAAAAGTGACGAAGCACTTTTGGATCTTACGGCTGTGCTGACGGCTATGATTTATCGTGACGATTGCCGAAACCTTCGTATTGCATCCATTGATACAGGGTTTTATATAGCGGGCGATTACCTGACAAGCAGGGCCATCACGGCGATTCCTGTGTATGTGATTCATGACACGGATGATGGCGTTATGTTCTTTGATGCAAGAGCCGGTCAGCTTCTGGCAAGACGGTAACAGAATGAGAAATGTAAGGAAGGAAACAAAGAGATGTTAGTTGATATAGCTGAAATTAAAATTCAATCGGGCAACGGAGGCAACGGCCTTGTGGCCTTTCATCGTGAAAAATATGTGGCAGCCGGTGGCCCTGATGGCGGTGACGGTGGCCGTGGCGGCGACGTTCTTTTTATGGCAGATTCCCGCCTTTTAACCTTGATGGATTTTCGGTATAAAAAGGAATATAAAGCCCAAAACGGCGGTGATGGCCGTGGCTCTAAATGCTCCGGCAAAAACGGAGAAAATCTGGTCATTCGTGTGCCTGTAGGCACGTTGATTAAGGATGCGGAAACAGACAGACCCATTGCAGACTTAAACCACGATGGCGCTGTTTTTGTTGCCGCACGAGGCGGTAACGGCGGTTGGGGGAATATGCATTTCGCCACACCGACAAGACAAGTTCCCAAGTTTGCCAAGCCGGGCCAGAAAGGCGTTACCCGTCGCATTAAACTGGAGCTTAAACTCTTGGCGGATGTCGGTCTTGTCGGATTTCCGAATGTTGGTAAATCAACCTTGTTATCTGTTGTTTCCAGCGCCAAACCCAAAATTGCCAACTACCATTTCACGACATTAGAGCCCAATCTGGGCGTCATTTCAGTTGGAGAAGGGGATAGCTTTGTTATGGCGGACATCCCCGGTATCATTGAAGGCGCCAGCGAGGGAGCCGGTTTAGGCCATGAATTTTTGCGTCACATTGAGCGCACAAGGCTGCTCCTGCATCTGGTTGATGTATCCGGCATCGAGGGCCGCAATCCCATTGAAGATTTTGATACCATTTGCGAAGAAATGAGGCGCTATAACCCCATTTTAGCGGAAAAACCGCAGGTTGTTGTGGCCAATAAAACAGATATCATTACGGATGAGGCAGCCTATGAGGCGTTCAAAAAGGAAATAGAGGAGCGCGACCTTTTGCTGTTTGAAATCTCAGCCGCAACGGGCAAGGGCACCCGCGAACTGATGGCCTTTGCGTCCGGTTGCTTAAAGGAACTGCCCATTCCTGAGCAGGTTGTTTATGAGGATGTTTTAGAGGAAGAGCAGGAGCTTACCTTTACAATTGTTCGTGAAGGAGAAGCGTTCCGCGTGGAAGGCAGCCGTGCTGAGCATATTGTGAACAGCACTAACTTCTCCGATTATGAATCCCTGCAATTTTTCCAGCGCTCCCTGCGCGACCATGGCATTATTGATGCCTTAGAAAAAGCGGGCATTCAAGAGGGCGATTTGGTTCGGATGATGGATTTGGAATTTGAGTTTGTACACTAAGAGAGGGCTGGCTATGAATGCAATCAGTTTGCCGTCTGCGGCAAAAATTAACCTGTTATTAAATATCACGGGCAAGCGGGATGATGGCTATCATGATATTGAAAGCCTGATGCAGACCGTTTGCTTTGGTGACACGGTGCATATTTCCAAGGCGGAGGGCTCACAGATTGTCATTGAAAGCAATCGGGCGGATTTACCGACAGATGCGGGAAACATTGCCTACCGTGCAGCGACCCTGATGCAGGAGCAATATGGCATCTCCTGCGGCTTTACGATTTATCTTGATAAGAAAATCCCTGTGGCAGCCGGTCTTGCCGGCGGCAGCGGGAATGCGGCAGCTGTGCTCCATGGCATCAACGAGCTTTGCGGGCTTGGCTTATCGATGGAAAGTCTGGCGCAGTTAGGTTTGCGCCTGGGAGCTGATGTGCCGTTTTGTTTGTATGGCCATCCGGCGCTGGCAACCGGCATTGGCGAGATTTTGACGCCCGTAACGGGGCTTTCCAATTGTTATATTGTGCTGGTTAACCCCGGTGTTGGCGTCAGCACGGGCCTTATTTATCAAAGCTTAGACCATGGCAAGCTGCCCGAGGCAGGGGATGCAAAGGCATTGGTTTCGGCCTTGAGCCGAGGCGATTTGGATGCCGCTTTTCCGGAAATGAAAAACATGATGGAGCCTGCGGCTATTTCCTATTGCCCTGAGATTCAGGATTTAATTGATAGACTGCGCATGGTAGGGGCAGACCATGCCATGATGAGCGGTTCGGGTGCCACCTGCTTTGGCATTTTTAAGAAAGAACCGGACGAAAAAGAACTGCGGTCTTGCTTCGGCAATCATCTGATTGCTATCACAAAACCGCAGATATAAAACTGTATGTAACAAAAACCCTGAGGAAGACATTCCTCAGGGTTTTTTGTTAGTGTTTTTTATTGTAGTTTGCCGTCACGATACCGCTGCAAATCAAAACCAAGCCAAGCAGGAGATTTTGCAGAGGAACGTTCCCGTTTTCTGTCAGCATTAAAGCAGAGAGCAGAACCCCGAAAATGGGGATGGCAAAGCAGTAAATGGTAACGGAGGAAACGGGATTGTGCTTTAAGAGGATGCCCCAGACAGCGTATGCAATGGCAGAAAGCATGGCAAGATATAAAAGAACAGCTAGGGCCGTCAGATTAGGGATTTGCACAACGCCGCCAAACAAAAGTCCAACCACCACTAAAAACAGACCGCCAATCACGAACTGGTAACCGCTTAAAATAACGGGGTCTTCATGGTCGCTATACCGCTTCATTAAAACGGAGGAAAAAGCGTAAGCCACAGCGGCAAAAAGAACAAAACAGTCGCCTGTGAAATTAAAGGTTAAATCAAGGCCGTTTAGGTTGACTAAAATAATGCCCGCAAAGCCTAAAATGCAGGCCAGAATTTTCTTCACGGTCAACTTTTCCTGACGGTAAATCAGGCAGGCAATCAAAATGGAAAAGAATGTGTTGGAAGCGCTGCCCACGGTTCCCTTAACCCCTGTGGTGTTAGCAAGACCTATGTAAAAGAAAATATATTGAATCACCGTTTGAAAGGAACTGATTTTGCAAATGGAAAGCCAGCTTTCCTTTTTGGGCCATAAAAAACGGCGACGCGCCAGACTGTAAATCAAGATGGTCAAAACACCTGCCAGGGTGAAACGGAGACCGGCAAACAAAATGGTGGAAGCGGTATCGCGCACGGGCAGGGAGAACTCATAGCCCAGCTTGATAAAGGGTGTTGCGCTGCCCCAGAGTGCGCAGCAGAGTAAACCCAAAAGAGCCACAATCCACGGATTTGTAAAGATGCTTTTGCTTGTTTTATTCATACGTAAACTCCTATCTTTTCTGTACTACACAAAGAGCATCATACCACAAAACAGACAATTTTTCAAGAGAAAAAGCACGAAAACAGGAAGCTGCTTTTGCATGCCGGCAGTCATGACAACAGTTGACGAATGGTATTTTTTGCAGTATAATTGGTACATATGAAAATTATGAAAATGGACCATAAAGGAGAATCGGTTATGAAAAAAACAATCAGCCTTATCGTCTCTGTCCTGCTGTGCCTGTGCCTTTTGGCAGCCTGCGGCGGTGAAAAAAACGGCCAAACAGAGCATAGCTTTGTCAAAATGAGTCTGGAAGAGGGGGACTTTATCATTGAACTTTACCCTGAGGTTGCCCCCAAAACGGTTAAACATTTCTTAGAAACCGTGAAGTCGGGCTACTATGATGGCAAAGTGTTTCACCGTACCATTCCCGGCCTGATTCAGGGAGGCTCCGCTGACGGCTTTGGTGTTGGCGGCACGGGAAAAACCGTTAAGGGAGAGTTTACGGAAAACGGCTTTGAGAACAACTTAAAGCATGAGCGTGGCGTCATTTCTATGGCGCGGACGAACGACCCGAACTCTGCCAGCGCCCAGTTTTTTATTATGACAACGGCCCAGCCCTATTTAGACGGTAATTATGCGACCTTTGGCAGGGTGGTAGAGGGTATTGAAATCGCTGACCGCATTGCAGCCGGCCCCACACGCGGCATCAATAACGATGAACTGGTAGAAAAGCCTGTTATCGTTAAAGCGGAAATTCTGGAAAGCTATACCCCTTCTGTAAAGGCGGAATAAGTGATTTTGTATAAAGAAAGTGGCAGAAGCCGTAATTTTTATGTTAATTAGAAGAAAAAATTAAAAAAAAGGAAAATAATACTTGCATATTTCGCTCTAATATTGTAAAATGTATTATGATATTTTAACAACAATAATTTTAGGAGGTTTTACTCATGGCAGTAAAAGTTGGTATTAATGGTTTTGGCCGTATCGGTCGTCTGGCTTTCAGACAGATGTTCGGTGCTGAGGGTTATGAGGTTGTAGCAATCAACGACCTGACAAGCCCTAAAATGCTTGCTCATTTGCTCAAATACGATTCCGCTCAGGGTAAATATGCTCTGGCAGATACCGTTTCTGCAAGTGATGATTCCATCACTGTTGATGGCAAGACAATCAAAATTTATGCTGAAAAAGACGCTGTAAACATCCCCTGGGGTGCATTAGACGTTGACGTTGTTTTAGAGTGCACAGGTTTCTATACCTCTAAGGAAAAGGCTTCTGCTCACTTAACAGCAGGCGCTAAGAAGGTTGTTATCTCTGCTCCGGCCGGCAACGATCTGCCCACCGTTGTTTACAACGTAAACCACAATATTCTGACCAAGGATGACAAGGTTATTTCCGCTGCATCCTGCACAACAAACTGCTTAGCTCCCATGGCTAAGGCTCTGAATGATTACATGCCCGTTGAAAGCGGTATCATGTCCACCATTCATGCTTACACCGGCGACCAGATGATCTTAGACGGTCCTCAGAGAAAGGGCGACCTGCGTCGTTCCAGAGCTGGTGCGATCAACATCGTTCCCAACTCCACCGGTGCTGCAAAAGCTATCGGCCTGGTTATTCCCGAACTGAACGGCAAGCTGATCGGTTCTGCTCAGCGTGTTCCGACCCCGACCGGTTCTACAACAATCTTAGTTGCAGTTGTTAAGGGCAAGGCTACTGTTGAAGGTATCAACGCTGCTATGAAGGCTGCTGCTAACGAATCCTTTGCTTATAACGAAGACGAAATCGTTTCTTCCGACATCATCGGTAGCCGTTTCGGTTCCATCTTCGACGCAACTCAGACAATGGTAACCAACATGGACAATGGTTATTCTCAGGTACAGGTTGTTTCCTGGTACGATAACGAGAACTCCTACACCAGCCAGATGGTTAGAACCATTAAATATTTCGCTGAGTTAGGCTAAGTTTAATTTAAGCGTAAAAGTCCGAAAAGCATTTGCTTTTCGGACTTTTTTTGCTTTTATAACAAAACGACAACAAAAAAAGGACCGATGAAATCGGCCCTTTTTATTTTTAGCCTGTTAATCAGGCTTCGTCTTTTTTGGCGGCTTCTTTTAATAAATCGCGAATTTCGGTTAAAAGCTCTTCCTGTGTCGGCTTCGGTTCCTCCGGAACCGCCTCGGCCACAGGCTCCGGCTTGATTTTGTTCTTTGTTTTGGTAACCAGGCGAATCATCAGGAAAATGGAGAACGAAATAATCAAAAAGTCAATCACGTTCTGAATAAAATTGCCGTATGTAATGGCGGCCTCCGGTTTCATCACCGTGCCGTTTTCAATGATGGCGGGAGAGAGCACCAGCTTTAAGGACTTAAAATCCATGCCGGCGGTTAAGAAACCGAAGAACGGCATGATTAAATCATTGACAATGGATGTGACAATTTTCCCGAAAGCGCCACCGATGATAACACCAATGGCCATGTCGACTACGTTGCCTTTCATGGCAAATGCTTTGAAATCTTTTAACATAGAATAGCCCCCTGTTATTATATTTTGTTTATGCCCAAACTCGTTGGGCAATTTCTTTCATTTCCTCTAAACTGGTTGCGGCAAAGGCCTTGTTCTTGGCAGCGGCGGAATGCGGCATGCCCTTTAAGTACCAGGCCATGTGCTTGCGGGCTTCCAAAATCCCTTGACGCTCGCCTTTATAATGCACCAAAAGCTCTACATGTTTCAGGACGGTCACCAGTTTTTCTTCGTTTGTAACCGCCTCATACTGCCCGCTTTCGGTAAATGCCTTGCATTGGCGGAACAGGAACGGGTTCCCTAAGGCACCACGGCCAATCATCACGCTGTCGCAACCGGTTTCCTGCTTCATGCGGATGGCTTCTTCCGGCGTAGTAATATCGCCGTTGCCAATGACCGGAATGGAAACGGCGGCTTTGACGGCCTTAATGTCCGCCCAGTCTGCATGACCTGCATAAAATTGCTGCCTGGTTCTGGCATGAAGTGTAACGGCGCTGACGCCTTCGGCTTCGGCAAGACGAGCCAGCTCCACACAGTTTTTGCTCATCTCGTCCCAACCGGAACGAAACTTAACGCTTAAAGGAACAGAAAGCTCCCGCATCATGGCGGAAAGAACTTTTTGCGCTTTTTCCAAATCGCGCCCGAGGGCGGCACCGTCACCGTTTGAGACAATCTTCGGGGTAGGGCAACCCATGTTTAGGTCCAGGGCGCTGACGCCGGCCTCTTGCAGCTCGCATGCCGCTTTGGCCAGAGGCTCCGGCTCGCTGCCGAAGAGCTGCACAATCAAAGGGGCTTCCTTTACTTCCGTCTGCAAGAGAGTTTTGGTTTTTTTGTCGCCATACATAATGCCCTTGGCGCTAATCATTTCAGAAACCACATAATCGGCGCCGAAATCCTTGCAAATCAAGCGGAAGGGCAGGTCTGTCACACCGGCCATGGGTGCTAACAATATCTGATTTGAGTAGTTCACAAAGAACACTCCTGTTCTGTTTCGAATTTATAGGCCGCGAAGCGCTTGCTTAGCCGCCCGGACGGCATCCTCTGAAATGTCACAACGCAGAAGATAAATAGGCAGGTTTTCTACCAGTTTTGCAACCAGGTCCATGTTCTTTTCGGCTAAGACAGGCAGCGCCGGCTTGCGAACAGCATCTAAAATCTGCCAGACGGCTTCCATGGGGTCCATGGGCAATAGCGCGCAGGTGGTGGCACGCTCAATAAAAATGATGGCCGCAAGGGGCACACGAACATTTTTGTGAATGGAATTTTTGCCACTCCAGGGGGCGCCATATAAGAAAGGCTTGTCCGCCTCCATGCGAATGATGGGTTTATCATCATTGACCATAGCGGTCCCGGGTACATGTTTGAGCCACAAACCGGTATGGGTGGACTTTCCCGTGCCCGAGGGAGCGGAGAAGATTAAACCCTGTGAGTTCACAGCGATAGAGGAACCGTGGAACACCATGCCCTGATGCAAAAGCAGGGCATAGCATAGCATTTCGTGAATCAAATTGTAGGGACGCTGGTCTTCTGAAAGCCCTAACACCTCAGAAGGGCACAGCCAAAGCTCCACGTTGCGGAAAGCGCTGTCTGTCACCATGGCATTATAAATTCTGTCGGAAATTTCCGGAATCTGGTCATAAAAAGCATAGCCGCCGTCCTTTGTGATGCACCAATGCCGTTTGTTAACGTCAGCGACCAGGGTATGCTCCGGCAATGTAATATCCGTGCAGTTCAAATGAAAGGTAAAGACCATGTCGGGCGCTTCGGTTGGCTCGACCTGATAGCAGGCCAGATGCTTACGGTCTGCTTCTAAAAAATGGTCCTCCGTCTGTATGGTAAGACCGGCTATTTTATAAAATAATGACATGTTATCACACCCCTACCTGTTTATTGTATCATGGGGACCCGTCAAAGTCAATCGGCATTTATGCCCGGCTTTTAATAAAAATCAAAAGTAATCGTCGGTTGGGTCTTGTTTTTGTTTACCTCTTATGATATACTTATTATAATTATGTTGTAAGGAGCGAGAACCGTGAGAAACGTATTCGACATTTTGAAGGAAAGGGAATTGATTGCCCAGACCACCCATGAAGAAGAAATCAGGGAACTTTTAGGTAAGGAAAAAGTGACCTTTTATATCGGTTTTGACCCAACGGCGGACAGCCTGCATGTTGGTCATTTTCTGCAAATGGTAGTTATGCGTCACTTGCAGGATGCCGGCCACAGACCCATTGCTTTGGTTGGCGGCGGCACCGGTATGGTGGGCGATCCCTCCGGCAGAACGGATATGCGCCAGATGATGACGGTGGAAACCATTAACTATAACTGTGAGCGTTTCAAAAAACAGCTCTCCACGATTATTGATTTTTCCGATGGCAAAGCCATTATGGTTAATAATGCAGACTGGCTGAGAAACTTAAATTACATAGAATTTCTGCGCGACATCGGCTCCTGCTTCTCTGTTAACGAGATGCTGCGTGCCAAGTGCTTCCAGACCCGCTTGGAAAAAGGTCTGTCCTTTATTGAGTTTAACTATATGCTCATGCAAAGCTATGACTTTTTGCAGCTCTATAAGCAGTATGGCTGTAAAATGGAGCTGGGCGGCGATGACCAGTGGAGCAACATTTTAGGCGGTATCGACCTGGTTCGCCGTAAGGAAAATCAGCAGGTATACGGCATGACCTTTGCCCTTCTGACAACCTCTGACGGCAAGAAGATGGGTAAAACAGCCAAGGGTGCTCTGTGGCTTGACCCTGAAAAAACCTCTCCTTACGAATTCTATCAGTATTTCCGCAATGTGGGTGACGATGATGTTATCCGTTGCTTAAAGCTCATCACTTTTGTGCCCATGGACGAAATTCATCGCCTGGAAAAGCTGGAAGGTCAGGAGCTCAATGAAGCAAAGCGTATTCTGGCTTTTGAGGTTACCAAGCTTGTTCACGGCGAAGCGGAGGCACAAAAGGCCATGGAAACCGCTGAGAGCCTGTTTGGCGCGGCTAAGAGCGCTGAAAACATGCCCACAACCGAAATGGAGCTGACAGAAGCGACCTACGGTCTTTTAGATGTCATGCTGCTGGCAAAACTGATTCCCTCAAAGGGCGAGGGACGCAGACTCATTCAGCAGGGTGGCGTATCTGTTAACGATGAAAAAATTACAGATGCAGCCTATCAGGTGTCCGCTGACAGTCTCCGTGAGGGCATCATTATCAAAAAAGGTAAAAAGGTTTACCACAGAGTAGTTGGAAAGTAACATAACGATGCGCCCTGAACCAAGCAGGGCGCATTTTATCTTTGAATCGTTTGGCAAGGAGTGATGGTATGCCAATTAAAATTCCAAATAAGTTACCGGCAACAAAAACCTTAACAGAGGAAAATATTTTCGTTATCACGGAAACCCGTGCGCTGACGCAGGACATTCGTCCCTTGAAAATTGCCATCTTAAACTTAATGCCCACCAAAATTGAAACGGAAACGCAGCTGGCAAGGCTTTTGGGCAATTCTCCGTTGCAGGTGGAGCTGACACTTCTGCACACAGAAAGCTATAAATCCAAAAACATCAATGAAGAGCACATGCTTTCGTTTTATAAAACCTTTGCTGAGGTGGAGGACGAAACCTTTGACGGCATGGTAATCACCGGTGCGCCTGTGGAGCAGATGGAGTTTGAGGATGTGCTCTATTGGGATGAGCTTTGCCGCATTTTCGAATGGACAAAAACCCACGTGACCAGCACGTTTCATATTTGCTGGGGCGCACAGGCAGGGCTTTACTATCACTACGGTATTAAAAAGCATCCCTTACAGGAAAAGCTGTTTGGCGTTTATGAACATCAGGTGGAGCATAAGTCCTCCATTTTGTTCCGTGGCTTTGATGACGTGTTTTATGTGCCCCATTCCCGTCACACAACGATTTTGCGTGAGGATGTGGAAAAGGTCCCTCAGCTGAAAATTTTAGCATCATCTCCTGATGCCGGGCTTTATGTTATCAGCACTTCCCGCGGGCGACAGATTTTCGTCACCGGCCACTCAGAATATGATGCGAAAACGCTGGATAACGAATATAGGCGCGATGTTGCCGCAGGGCTTCCGATTGCGGTGCCCCAGCATTATTTCCCTGATGATGACCCGTCGCGTCCGCCTATTGTTTCCTGGCGCAGCCACGCCAACCTCTTATATTCCAACTGGCTGAACTATTTTGTATATCAGGTGACCCCCTACGATATCACAAAAATCAAGCAATAATGTTTATACAATAAAAAAAGACAGTCCGCACGGACTGTCTTTTTTTGAATCTGTTTTATTGTACGTCGCTCAGGGTAGGCAGAGCCGGAATGGCGCCGCGCTTTCCAACGCAGAAACCGGCAACGCGGTTTGCAAAAGCACCAAAGTCTTCTGCCTGAGCCGGTGTTATCAGGCAGGAAGCGTTGTTTTCGCTGCAAAGCTTGTATAAAAATCCACCTAAGAATGAGTCGCCTGCACCGGTCGTGTCAACAACCTGTGCCTGCGCTGCGGGAACAAACACCTTACTTCCCTGACAGGAAATCAAAGCACCATCGCCGCCGCAGGTCAGTAAAACCAACTTAACGCCCTGCTGATGCAGATGGTCGGCTGCGGTTTCGATATCTGTGGTGTCACAGAGAAGCTCTGTTTCATTATCAGATAATTTCATGATATCCACCATGGGAACAACGGAGCGCATAGCTTCTATGGCGGCCGCCTCGGAAGACCACAAAAGGGGTCTGTAATTGGGGTCATAGGAGATTAAGCATCCGTTTTCGCGCGCTCTTGTAACGGCAGACAGAGTCGCTGTTTTAACCGGCTCATCCGTTAAAGAAAGGGAGCCGAAGTGCAAAATGTCAGCCGCGCCAAGCAGTGCATCAGGAATCTCATCAGCACAAAGACGGGTGTCCGCGCTACCTTTTCTGGCAAAGGAAAAGCTTCTGTCGCCATCGGGGGAGAGCTTTACAAACGCCAGGGTTGTAAAGGCTTCATCAGTTTGCAAGGTATAATCGGTAGAAACGCCGCAAGCCTTTAAGGTTTCAATCAAAAAATCGCCATGCATATCGTTGCCGACCTTGCCTAAGAAAGCTGTTTTGAGTCCTAATTTAGCACAGGCGCATGCCACGTTGGCCGGGGCACCGCCGGGGTTTTGCTCAAAAATCTTCATACCGTTCTGGGACAGCCCGATATCCGTAAAGTCAATCAAAGCTTCGCCCATGGAAATAATGTTGAATTTCATATTTTTCGCTCCTTGTTACTTAAACATCTGAGAGTATATGTTTAGTGTATCATAATTAGCAGGAAAAGTAAAGACAATTATGCATAATGTCCCATTGGCGGGGGCAAACTGAGAAAAAACAAAAGGAGGGTTAACATGGTTGAAAGTGATACCATTAAACTTTTGAGAGAATGTGATGCGGGCATTATTATGGGTGTCGATTCCATTGATGATGTACTCTCTCATGTCAAGGATGAGCGCTTGAAGCGAACACTCGAAACCTGTAAGGAAGAGCATGAGAAATTAAAAGAGAAATTACAGGAGCAACTTGCCGATTATCAGGATGACGGGAAAAATCCCAACCCTGTGGCCAAAGGCATGTCCTGGATGAAAACCATGGGAAAAATGATGATGGATGATTCAGATGCAACCATCGCAGACCTGATGACAGACGGCAGCAACATGGGCGTTAAGTCGCTCAGCCGTTATCTTAATCAATATGCCGCAGCCGATGAGGATTCCAAAAACATCACCAAGGACCTGATTCAGCTGGAAGAAAAGCTTTCTGTGGATATGCGCGCTTATCTGTAAGAGTAGAGGTTGTGACAAAGGTAGATTGTCACAACCTTTTTTTGTGCAAGTTTCAGCGGAAATTTCCTTGCTTATTTTTTGCGCTTGTGGTATACTAAGATGGGTGTAACTTTTTAACAGATTTGATTAAAAAGAGATAGAAAAGTTGTAAATGTAACAATGGGGAGACTAAGGAAATGAAAGCGCAATTATCATCAATTTGGTATCAGGCCTTAAAAATAATCAAGGATAATCCCAATGTGAGCCAATCGGCTTATGAGCATTGGATTGAACCTCTTTTGCCTGTCGGTATGACAGAAGAGGCGATTTATTTGAAGGTGCCGACGGAGCTGCATCTGGAAATTGTCAAGTCCATGCATTTTGACACTATCCAGAGCGCCATTTTAGCTGCCTCGGAACGTTTTTACAACGTGGAGCTGTTAGACTATAACCAGCCTCTGCCGGCAGAGCTTGAATACACGGTTACCTACAATGACCGTGACGAAGGCGCCATCACCTTAAACCCGAAATATTCATTCTCATCGTTTGTGGTAGGCGATTCCAACCGCCTGGCGCATGCTGCATCTCAGGCAGTTTCCGAACGTCCGGCCGATGCTTTTAACCCGCTTTTTATCTATGGCGGACCGGGACTTGGTAAAACCCATCTTGTGCAGGCGATTGGTAACGAAATCAAGGAAAAGAATCCCATGGCAAACATCGTGTATGTTACCAGTGAAAAATTTACCAATGACTTTATTAACACGTTGCTTGACAAAAAGACGGTGGATTTTCGTAATAAGTACAGAACCTGTGATGTCCTGATTGTTGATGACATTCAGTTTATTTCCAATAAAGACCAGACGCAGATTGAATTTTTCCATACCTTTAACACGCTGCACGAGGCCAACAAACAGATTATCATTACCTCTGACCGTCCCCCGCGTGAAATCAAGGAACTGGAAGAGCGTATGCGGACCCGTTTTGAATGGGGCCTGATTGTGGATATCAAGCAGCCGGACTTGGAAACCCGTGTGGCGATTCTGAAAAAGAAAGCCAGCGAGGAAAACTTTGAGGTGCCGGACGATATTCTGTTTTACATAGCGGAGCACTTAAAATCAAACATCCGTAATTTAGAGGGCGTCTTAAAGCGCCTGATGGCTTACAATGTTTTGATGGGCAAGCCCATCACCATGCAGCTTGCCGATGAAGCCATCAAGGAGTTTTTGAACAAATCGGATGACCCTCATGTGAACACGGAATACATTTTATCCATTGTGTCCAATTATTTTGGTGTTACCTCGGACGAAATTTTGTCCTCCAAGCGCACCAAGGAGATTGCCTATGCCCGTCATATTGCCATGTATCTGATGCGTGAATTCACGGGACAGTCCCTGCCGGAAATCGGCAAAGAGCTGGGCGGCAGAAACCATGCCACCGTACTGAACGGTATTAATAACATCAAAAACAGCATGGAGAAAAATGAAGATACCAAAAAAATTGTGGAGGAGCTTGTGACAAATCTGGAAAACAGACAGTAATGCAAGCATCAAAAACATGCAGATACAGATTGAAACAGAATTTATCAAATTAGACCAGCTATTAAAATTGGCGGGGATCGCCATGACCGGCGGAGATGCTAAGTTTTTAATTCAATCCGGGGCGGTCAGCGTAAACGGCGAGCCTTGTACCATGCGGGGAAAAAAGCTGTATCCCGGGGATGCTGTCTTAGTATCCTTAGAGGATGAGAGCATGGAGCTGGTCGTGGAGTAGTCTATGTATATTAAAAGTCTAACCCTGCAAAATTTCCGCAATTATGAGGCACAAACGCTGCAATTTCATAGCGGAACCAATGTTTTTTGCGGCGATAATGCCCAAGGGAAAACGAATTTGTTAGAGGCCCTGTATGTGTTCAGTATGGGAAAATCTTTCCGCACGGTTTGCGATGCGGATTTAATTCGTTTTGGTGCGGATTATACAAAAGCAAGCCTTTCGTTTTGCGACCGGCATCGGGAGCATACCCTTGAAATTATCATTTTACGGAATAAGAAGAAGCAGATTAAAATCAACGGTGTCACCATCAGCCGTCTCAGTGAACTTGTGGGACACTTAAATGTCGTTTTGTTTTATCCGGAGGAACTGGGTCTTGTCAAAGAGGGCCCTTACGTCAGACGGCACTTTATGGATGTGGCCATGAGCCAGCTGCGACCTACTTATTATCACGCCTTAGGGCGCTACCAGCGGGTTTTGGAGCAGCGCAATAAGCTGATTAAAAGAACAAGGCTGTCCGGCGGGGATTCCTTTCGCGAAACGGTGTTTGCCTGGAATGAAAAGCTTGTGGATTACGGCCTGGAGCTGATGAACTATCGTTCCGTTTTCATGGAGCGGTTGGGCGAACTTGCCGCCAAGGCGCATTATGAAGCATCCGGGGAAAAACTGCAGCTTATATACAAACCGCGCTTTACCACCAAAGAAGCGTTTTTGGAGAAGCTGGAAGAGAACTTTGAGAGGGAATTGGAACAGGGTTGCACGCTCTACGGTCCTCACCGTGAAGATTTTGATATTTTTATCAATGATAAGGAAGCAAAAAGCTTTGGCTCGCAAGGGCAGCAGCGGAGTGCCGTTTTGGCGTTGAAGCTTGCGCAGGCAGACCTTTTATTTGAGGAATATGGGGAATATCCCGTCTTGCTTTTAGATGACATTATGAGCGAGTTGGACCAGAATCGAAGAGCTTACCTTGCCGGGAAAATTCCGGACAAGCAGGTGTTTATCACGTGTACGGACGCAGAAGGGCTTTTAGACGGCGGACAGATGTATTCTGTCTCGGCCGGTTCTGTTACGTTGGGGTAGGTATTTTTGCCGGAGCAGGCGAAAGAAAAGAGGCGTTGTATGTTTTTACATTTGGGTTCTGATGTGGTTGTGAATCTCTCAGACGTTATTGCTATTTTGGATTTGGATGTCACGAGCACATCGCGTATCACGCGTGAATTTCTGACTGTGGCAGAAGACGAGGGCTTTGTCATCAATGTTTCTGAGGATTTACCAAAATCTTTTGTGATTACGGAAATTGATAAAAAAAGCCGTGTTTTTGTGTCGCCGATTTCAACGGCAACGCTATTAAAACGAGCAAAAAATAAAGGTGGAATTGCATCTTTATAGTATCGATAATTATTGACAAAGATAATGTATTGGTATATAATAATAGTATGTGAACGAATGTGGAAAGAAAGGAATTGGTAACATGAGAATTTGGGGAAGAGTGGTGGCATTATTATGTTGTGCCGTTCTGCTTTTAGGCATGACAGGCATTACGGTTTTGGCGGCAACGCCATGCTACCTGTTTGAAGACTTTGAAGCAGGCGATTTTACAAACACAGCGGTCAATAACGTGCCGCCCAGTCACACTGGCGGTTCTTCGGAGACGTGGAGCACCACCTCCGGTTCTGACGGTCTGTATTCATTGCAGACAGAAACGCTCTCCAATAGCCGCACGAATACATATCTTCGTTTTCAGTCAACCGGAACCGGCAACTGGAACAATGGTCTGACAATCAAGAGCAGTCATCTTGCCGGCAAAACGGTGTATGATTACACCATCAGTTTTGATATGAAGGTTGATGCCTGGTCAGGTTATAATAGTAACACGGAAGCCTTTGACCACGCATCCCGTATTTTTAACATTCGTTTGGGCAACAGTCCTACAAAGGCAGTCTGCCTTCGCTTAGAAGGTGGATATTTGCAGGGCGTTGTCGGTAACGATGCAGAGGGTGGCGGTATTGAAAATGGTGTCATCCGCAACCTGGCGCCTGTTTGGAATGTAGGCACCGGTGTAGGGGATATGCACAATTACCGCCTGAGTTTCCGCAAGGGTGCTTCCGGCGAGGGGTTGGTTGATTTGTATATTGACAACGAGCGTGTTTTAGACTCTGCAAAATATGCTGATGTGGCAACACCGCTTAACTCGTCAACCGGTGAATATCTGTCAATGAGCGCCTATGATAATTCAATCGGTAAATTAATAACGGATATCCGTTTTGATAACATTCGTTTAGAATATGCCGGTGCACCGGCTTCGGCCAAGGAGCCCTTTGGTGATGGACAGGTTCGTGTTCACAACGCCCGTCTTATTAATGCAACAACAACCTACCAGGGTTCCACAGTTGATGCGATGAATGGTACACATCGTTGCACCTTTACGGTAGATAATAAAGGTGCTGCAACTACCATGAAGGTTATTATCGGTGCTTATGATGAAAATGGCGTTATGTATGCCTGCAAGGCAACTGATATTGCAGTAGCTGCCAACAGCACGCAAAATTGCAGCGCGGATCTTACTGTTAGCGGTTTTGGTGATGAAAATGCAAAACGCAGTATTCGTGCTTATATCTGGACAGGCAATATTCAACCGCGTTATGAGGTTTTAAGCGTTGAATTATCTGTTGTGGACCGCGCCTTAGCAGAGCTGGACACTATGTTCAATAAGGAAACGCAGCTTTCCTGGATTACATCACTGTATGATAAATCAACAGGCGCTTTCTTCTATTCAGCATCCTCCCGTGATGCAGCAAAAACTCAGCCATCAAAGTATGGTCCTCATCTGGAATCTACATTTGGTAGCGGCTTACCTGCTGCCCTTCAGTATATGGATGAAGATGCAAAGCTTGCAGTAGGCAGATGGGTGCAAAGCTTGCAGGATTCTGCAACAGGTTACTTTGTTGAACCGCAGTATAAGAGCCTTGTTTTAGGAAACACAACGAACTATCAGAATAAATTGGGTCGTGATCTGGGTTATGCTTTAGGTCTTTTGAATGCTTGTGGTCTTGAACCTCTGTATCTGACCCCCAGCGAGCGTCAGCAAGCAGCAGCAGCTTCTGAGGTTTCCCTTTTCAGCATGACTCGTGCAGTCAGCAATGCAGTAGCAGACAATCTGGGTTCCTGGGAAGCATGGAAGGCCTGGATGGATAGACAGAGCTGGGACGAAGGAAGCGTTTGGGGCACCTGTCATACCATGGAATCCAATTCCGGCTTAATTATAGCAGCAGGCTATAAGAAACAGACTGCAGAATATTTGGTTGCAAACCACATCGATTCGACCACCGGTATGATGAAGAGAACATCTGGCGGCACCTATCTGGGTGGCTATTCCTATAACACCATTTCCGGTACCTTAAAAGCTATGTGGGCATTCGGTGCAGACAGTATTGCTTATCCCTATATTGATAAGTTGTATAACAATGCATTAGACCTTGCAGAAAATCAAACACCGGGCGATATGGCACAGCTCATCAACCTGCCGGTCGGTATGCAGGGCGCCCGTAAGAGCTATGCTGCATCTGGAACGGCGTTACCCGCCGGTGTAGATGAAACCTTAGAGTCCATGGCACCGCGCTTCATCAGAGCGCTCACCAAGCAGCTGAAAGCTTACCAGAAGCCGGACGGATGCTTTGGTTATTCTAAGAGTGGTCCTCAGACCTACTCACAAGGCGTTCAGGTTTCCCCGGGAACCGTTAATGAAGCTGATATTAACGGTAATAATGCTTTGGCATGCCGTGCCCGCGATGTTCTGTACGAATTTGGCGGCGTGATTCCTGAGAAGATTTACACACCGCAGGAATTGGCAGAACGCATAAAGATAAAGTGGATAGGCACATTCAACTATGGCGGCACTCATACCTTTGCGTGGAAGCAAAATAATGGAATGCTACCGATCACAAACTGGACACTTAAATAACAAAGAGAGGCACCCTGCAATGCAGGGTGCCTTTT
Organism: Oscillospiraceae bacterium; assembly: GCA_015068855.1. Taxonomy (GTDB): domain Bacteria; phylum Bacillota; class Clostridia; order UBA1381; family UBA9506; genus UMGS755. The sequence continues at coordinate 63,286 of SVJS01000007.1, forward strand.
TAATGGCATATTAAGTTAAAACAGCCTGTTTATAAACGGCTTACAGGGCTATTTTATATTTTTTGAAAAAATATAAAAATTTTTTCAATTTTCTATTGACAAACGCTTCGGAGTCGTGTATAATACTATTTGTTGCTGAACGAGACCGAATCAATCAGCAGCCAAGTGATGAACCATTGGGCGCATAGCTCAGCTGGGAGAGCATCTGCCTTACAAGCAGAGGGTCACAGGTTCGAGCCCTGTTGCGCCCACCATAATTCATCCATTATTCGGCCCGATAGTTCAGTTGGTTAGAATGCCAGCCTGTCACGCTGGAGGTCGGGGGTTCGAGCCCCCCTCGGGTCGCCAATCTGCCTCTGTAGCTCAGTCGGTAGAGCAAAGGACTGAAAATCCTTGTGTCGGCGGTTCGATTCCACCCGGAGGCACCAATTGAGCTTGGTAATGATGCGGGAGTGGCTCAGTGGTAGAGCGTCACCTTGCCAAGGTGAACGTCGCGAGTTCGAATCTCGTCTTCCGCTCCAATTAAAAACTTGCTTCTAAGCCCTTAGAGGCAAGTTTTTTTATCGCTAAGTGGTCTTTTTTAAGACTGTTACATATAATAGAATATGGCGCCATAGCCAAGTGGTAAGGCAGAGGTCTGCAACACCTTTACCCCCAGTTCAAATCTGGGTGGCGCCTCCACGTCGGAACAAGTTACGCTTGTTCCGATTTTTTTATGCAAAAAAAATCCGTCACCCGCTTCACTGTTCCTCCTTTTTCGTAAAAAGGCACGCTCGGCTCGCCTGCTCGTTTGCAAGCGCACTCACGACGGTTCGCTGTCGCTACCACCTTTTTACGAGAGCGTGCCTTCGGCACGTGTGCATCTAAACCATTCGGTTCTTCCACGTCGGAACAAGTTACGCTTGTTCCGATTTTTTTTGCAAAAAATCCGTCACCCGCTTCACTGTTCCTCCTTTTTCGTAAAAAGGCACGCTCGGCTCGCCGTGCTCATAACCCTCCAGAGTATGCCCTTCAAAGTCTGATCCGGACAGATATAAAAAAAGGACGCCCAAGGCGTCTTTTTTTGTCAGGACCATGCCTCTTTTATTTCAAAAACCGTTTTGCCGCAGTTTGCGGAAACTGGGTGCCCATCTTCTTGTCGGCGGTGTAAGGGTATACCCTGCGGGTGAAGCACACTTCCTCCGTTTCAGAATCAACATGGGCTGCCACCAGATAATCGGGCTGAACATCTGTCTCTACCCACTTACGCAGAGCTTCTAAAACACCCGTTCCCTTTTCGTCGCACCATTCCTGGTTGCCGCCGCGGCCGCCCCAGTTATGGTCCTTGCCCGGCATGATGAAGTAACGGAACTGATCCTGTATAGCTTCATAGCCGCCCATTTTTTCGCAAACGCGGTTATAATATTCCATTGCCTCTGCAAAGGGAACACAGGAATCCGCGCTGCCGGAAAACATCAAGAGCTTTCCACCGTGAGCCAGAAACGCCGAAACATCCGCATCCGTTGCGTCCAGGTCATCGGATACGCATGCTTGTAGTGCATCAAAATCTTCACCAAAGTCGAATTGATTGACATCATAATCCGCGCCAAACGCCCATAAAAACGGGAAGAAGTTCAAACTGTCGGGAGCCTGATAACTTAAAAGACCGCCCCCAAAACATTCTGATCCAATGGGCATACCGGCGTGAATCTGTTCGCCCGTTTTTTTGTGAATCGGTCCCTGATAAACAGCCTGCAATGCAGCCAGCTGCTCTTTCGAAAGGTCAGGATTGTTTCGGCTTAAATAACGCATAAAATCAGTAATTGTATTTTCGTCCCGATAGGGGAACGTAACAAAATTGTCTCCTTTTTCCCCGTCGCCAAGTTCCTGAAAAAATGCGGCGGCACTATCTGTAATCTGTTCGGCCTCCTGTTGAGTAAACAGATTTTGCCCCTCCTGGAACAGATGCCTGTGATTCCAAAGGAAATACGTGTGAAGACCTGTACGATACAGCCCCGGAACGGCGGCGATAATGCCGTCATATTCCTCCGGAAAACGCTGGGCAAGACAAAGGGCCTGCTGACCGCCGGTTGAACCGCCGATGAAGTAGGAAAAACGCTCTTTCTGACCGTAGTAAGCCCGTAGCACCTGTTTACCGATTGGTCCAATCAAACCGCTGGCGCGATAGCCAAAATCCTTCCAGACATCAGGGTTATGTGCGCCGCTTTCTTTGCCTCGGGAGGTTCCCAAGTCGGCATTGGAAACAGCATAGCCTTGTTTGATGTAAACGGCCATATCAGCGTGATTGTTAATGCCGCCCATGGCACCGTTGCCGAGCCCCACAAAAAGGCCGTTCCAATCTTTCGGCAACCAGACTTCAATATAAATCAACGAGTTTTCCCCGGGTTTTGCTTCCACTAACACGCGGCAAAACTCCGGCAGGCCGTTACAATCTATATCGGCTCCCTTAAAAAATCCATGCCGATTTTCAACCAAAACCACTTTCGCATTCTCTAATTGTAAAGCACAAATATCCATTAAAAACACCTCACAATGTCTGTATGTACATACCATAACACACACGCGATAACTTGTCAATTAAAAAAAACAGTTCACAGGACTGTTTTTTCTTCGTTAACCCAACGAGCCACGCTCGCCGGTCTCATAACCCTGACATAGAAAAAAGCAACCACTTTCGTGATTGCTTTTAATTGGAAGAGCCGAATGGTTTAGATTCCTGCCATACGTGTGCCGAAGGCACACTCTCGTAAAAGGTTGGTAGTGAAACAAAGGCGTTATGAGCGCGTTTACAAGCGAATAGCCGACTTGAACGTGACCTTTTACGAAAAAGGAGGAACAGTGAAGCAGGTGACTGATTTTTTTGTATAAAAAAATCGGAACAAGCGTAACTTGTTCCGAGGTGGGTGCAGGGGCCGGTATGATGCGACGACCTCCGGGTTATCGCTTCGCGCCGGTCGCCGTCGTGTGTCGTCTGCTTTCGCCAGATAAATCGGCTCTGCAGACTCGCACTTTGGGCGACACCACTCGAAAAAACAGTTCACAGGACTGTTTTTTCTTCGTTAACCCAACGAGCCACGCTCGCCGGTCTCATAACCCTGACATAGAAAAAAGCAACCACTTTCGTGATTGCTTTTAATTGGGTGCAGGGGCCGGATTTGAACCGACGACCTCCGGGTTATGAGCCCGACGAGCTACCGGACTGCTCTACCCTGCGATATAGTACTCGTATAGTGTAACACATAGTTAGCTTTTTGTCAAGTGTTTTTTGCCAAAAATTCAAAAGTTATACTCTTTGCTTCTTAGAAAGAGCCTGCCCCGAACGAAGTTTGTCGAACGGGGCAGGATTTTGTTTTATAACAGGATTTTGCGCAACTCGGCACCGGATTTTGCACTTAAATAAGCGGGCGGAATATCCAGAACCGTCTTGCAACCGGATTGACCCTCGGCGGCCATGCGTGCAACTGCACGGGCATAGGCAATAATAACAGAGGCGGTGAACTCCGGATTGGAGTCCAGCTTTAAGCTATATTCAATGATATGTGTGTTTTCCCCGTCTTTTCCTGTTTTGCCACTGCGAATGACAAAACCGCCATGGGGAATGCCCTTATGGTCCCGATCCAGCTCTTCCTGGCTGATGAACGTTACGGTTGTGTCATAGACTGCAAAGTAGTTGGGCATATTTTTAATTTCAGCCTCAATACGCGCCTTATCAGCGCCCTCTGCGGCAACAACATAACAATCACGCAAATGCTTTTCGCGAACGGAAAGAGCAGGGTTTTTGCTGCTTCTGACGGCATCGAGAGCCGCCTCGATGGGAACGGTATATTGCTTTGCATCCAAAACGCCCTCAATGCGGCGAATGGCATCGGAGTGCCCCTGGCTGACGCCTTTGCCCCAGAATGTGTAATCCTGACCGTCAGGCAGCACGGCGGCGGCATAAAGACGGTTTAAGGAGAACAGGCCGGGGTCCCAGCCGACGGAGATGGCGGCCAGCGTTCCGGCAGCCCGGGCGGCTTTGTCCACAGCCTCAAAATGTTCAGGAATTTTAGCGTGGGTGTCAAAGCTGTCCACAACGTTAAAAAGCTTGGCAAGAGCCGGTGTTTGCGTCGGCAAGTCCGTAGCACTGCCGCCGCAGAGAATCATAACATCGATTGCATCTGTCATGGTGGCGGCTTCGTCTACGTGATAGACGGGGGTATCGGGGAAAATCGTGTGCACCGTTTCGGGTGCACGGCGAGTGAACACACCAACGAGAGTCATATCTTCATTTTGTCTGATGGCGCATTCCACGCCACGACCTAAATTTCCATATCCGTAAATACCAATTTTAATCATTTTGTGGCCTCCTTGTAGTATTTAAGCATACGCATTTTATTATACACATTTTAGTAAAAAAGGTCAAGTTTTAAGGGTTTACATTGTCTTTTTTTCCAGCCTGCGAATACTGTCACGCAGACGGGCAGCATCCTCAAAGCGAAGCTCAGAGGCGGCCAGCTTCATCTGCTCGGACAGAATTTCAATCTGCAAATGAATATCCATGCTTTTATTTAGCTTAATATCCTTAACCGACTCATCAGGCGCGCTATCCGTTGCATAAAGCACCTCGCGAATGCCCTTTTGAATGGTTTTTGGCGTGATGCCGTGGGCCTTGTTATAAGCTTCCTGCTTGTTTCTTCTGCGCGTTGTTTCGGTAAGCGCCCGTTCCATGGAACCGGTCATGGAGTCAGCATACAAAATAACGCGACCGTTTTCATTTCGTGCCGCACGGCCGATGGTTTGTATGAGTGAGGTTTCAGAACGCAAAAAGCCTTCTTTATCCGCATCCAAAATTGCAATCAGGGAAACCTCCGGAATATCAAGACCCTCACGGAGCAGATTGATACCTACCAAAACATCAAACAGACCTGCTCGCAGGTCACGGACGATTTCCATACGTTCAAAGGTCTTAACCTCGGAGTGCAAATACTTAACGCGGATGTCCATTTCGCGCAGATAGTCCGTTAAATCTTCGGCCATTTTCTTGGTCAGGGTGGTAATTAAGGTTTTGTCGCCCCGTTCATTCTGCTTGTGAATTTCATCCACCAAATCATCAATCTGCCCTGCGGTGGGGCGCACCTCAACCAAGGGGTCTAACAGACCGGTGGGGCGAATAACCTGTTCTGCGATGGTGACAGAACGCTCGCGCTCATAGTCTGCCGGTGTGGCGCTGACGTAAATGGTCTGGTTTAGGCGCTCGTTAAATTCTTCAAAGTTGAGCGGGCGATTATCAAAGGCTGAGGGCAGACGGAAGCCATATTTAACCAAAGCTTCCTTACGGGAGCGGTCGCCATGATACATGGCGCGTACCTGCGGCAGGGTCACATGGGATTCATCCACAACCAGCAAAAAGTCATCGGGGAAATAGTCAAGCAGTGTGTAGGGCGCAGAGCCCGGGGCACGGCCGCTGATGTGACGGGAATAGTTTTCAATGCCCTGACAGAACCCGATTTCACGCATCATGTCGATATCGTAGCTTGTCCGCTGTTCAATGCGCTGTGCTTCTAAAAGCATGTCATTTTCCTTAAAATAGCGGATGCGCTCAGCCAGCTCTGCTTCAATGGAGCTGATGGCTTTCTCGCGTTTTTCTTCCGTGGTAACGTAATGGGATGCGGGGTAAATGGCAACGTGCTTACGAACCCCTAAAATTTCTCCGGTCAAAACATCAATTTCGCTGATACGGTCAATTTCATCGCCAAAAAATTCCACCCGAACCGCATGCTCTGAGGTGCTGGCAGGGAAAATTTCCAAAACATCTCCCCTCACACGGAATTTGCCACGGACAAAGTTAATGTCGTTGCGCTCAAACTGAATGTCAACCAGTTTTTTCAAAATCTCATCCATGGGCTTTATCATGCCGGGACGGAGGGAAATCACAAGCTCATTATAATCAATGGGGTCGCCAAGACCATAAATACAGGAAACGCTGGAAACAATGATAACATCCCGACGCTCAAAAAGAGCAGCCGTTGCGCTGTGACGGAGCTTATCAATTTCATCATTGACGGAGGAATCCTTTTCAATATAGGTATCCGTTGAGGGAATGTAGGCTTCGGGCTGATAGTAATCATAATAAGAAACAAAAAATTCGACGGCATTGTCCGGAAAAAATTCCTTGAATTCCGCACAAAGCTGGGAGGCTAAAATTTTGTTATGAGCCAGGACAAGGGTAGGGCGATTTACCTTTTCAATCACATTTGCAATGGTAAATGTTTTACCGGAGCCGGTAACCCCCAGCAGGGTTTGCTCCTTATCGCCACGGAGCACGCCGTTTGCCAGCGTTTCGATGGCTTCAATCTGGTCGCCCATGGGCTTATAATCTGAACGCAACATAAACTTGTCCGGCATACTCTCACTCCCTTTTTATCATTCAGTTTGCACCGCAAGGCGCAATAAAAAACAAAGTATTTTTATTTTATCACATTTTAGTGAAACTGTAAATAACGTTATGGAATTTAATCCTTTGTTTGGTATCACCTTTTTATGAAAGTTACATATAGTGTAGTATATCAAAAAAGGAGGGAGTCTTCATGCGATTTGCTTATAAGCTTTGGGGTGCTATCGGTGCGGCCTTTTGCATCGGTGTTTTTGCCGGGATGGTTTTGCCGCCAATCTGGTTGGTTATTTTGGAAGGCTCCATGATTGTGTTTATTACATTTTGCTGGATTTGCAGTTAAATTTAATAAGGATGGTGTTTGTATGAAAGTGGTTGTCTGGCAGTTCCCCGGTTTTATCAGCAAAATTTTGAAAACCTTCCTCAAAATCAAATGAAAAAACTGCGGTTACCCGGCTTTTGGCTGCGTAACCGCAGTTTTAATTTTGCATCGCATAAATAAACCGTTGTTTTTTGCGCAAAATAATGTCAAAACAAAAGAAAGGGACGGGCTAATGAGTTTAACAGAAAAGGAACGGATGGCACTGGATGAAAGTCTTGCATCAGAAAAGCTTCTTATCAAAAAATGTCGTGTGATGGCAGAGGAATGCCGTGACGGGGAGCTGAAAGCGCTTTGCAATCAACTGGCGGATAAACACCAGCAGCATTTTAATATTTTAATCGGCTATTTACAATAGGAGGAACAACATGCAGGAAACAAACAAGGCAAGTTTAACCGAAAAAGAGATGATGCAGGAATGCTTAGGAAGCCAAAGAAGCATCACGGAGGCCTATAACGCACGGGCCTTTACCTGTTCAGATGAACAATTGCAGAAAACATTCTTAAACCTTTTAACCGAAGAGCATGAACTGGGGGCAAAGGTTACGGATGCTATGACATCAAGAGGCTGGCATCAGGAAAAAGAAGCCGAAAAAACAGAGCTTGCCAAGACAAAAGAAAAATTTATGGGCGACTAAAAAAGCAGCTTCACCCGTATCCGCTCAGTCTTGGATACGGGTGAAGCGGGGGAGAAGCCTTGACAAAGGGCGTTCTTGTGTGTTAAGATAAGGCAAAATCAGTTTTGGAACAGGAGACGGAATATGCTTGCACAGATTTTAGGGATAGCGGCTTTTTGTTTTAGCGTGCTGACCTATCAACAAAACACACATAAACGCATTGTTGCCATGCAGCTTTTGGCAGGCACCTGCTTTACGATTCATTTTTACTTGCTCTCGGCGTACACAGGGGCGCTCTTAAATGCCATCGGCGTGATTCGGAGCCTGGTCTACATATGTAAAGATAAAAAATGGGCATCGTCTAATTTGTGGATCGTGTTTTTCTCCATGGTCTCCACGGCGGCGTGCATGTATACATGGGAGGGTCCGCTTTCTCTTTTGCCAACACTGGGGATGATTTTCACCAGCATCGCGTTCGGCATCAACAACCCGAAGAAAACCCGCCTGTTTTCCTGCGGGTCGTCACCCCTCTGGCTCGTTTATAATCTGGTCAACCGCTCCTATGGCGGCGTTTTAACCGAGGGCGTTGCAATTGTATCCATTTTAGTAGGTATGCTGCGTTTTGACCGAAAACAAAAATAGAATAGAAAATAAAAGCGGGCTGCAACGATGGTTGCAGCCCGCTTTGTTATGCGCATTAATAATAACGACTGTTTATTCTTTTCTTGATAATAATTCTGAGCACCAAAACTAACAGTAAGGCGAGGACAACGGCTGTTACCACATAAACACCGGCGCCAACAGAGCTTTCAACCTTTAAGCTCTCCCAGAGGCTGTTCATGTATTGTGTGGTTTCAGGGTCTAAGTTCTGATAATAGGTTGCCTGAATGTCGTCTGTACCGTAGAGGATACTGATAACATCCTCATGGACTTCTTGCATGGTCGCCTGATAGCTTTCGCTGTTTCTGACCAGCGTGTTGGGCGAAGCATAATAGGTGTATTCAGCGTTGGCGGTGGCAATTTCTTCGGTCAAGAAAAAGTTAATGTATGCCTCGGCCAGTTCCTTGTTGCGGGACACAGTGGGAATGCACATGGCATCCACAAAAATGTTTGTGCCGCTTTGGGGATAATAAAAGGCAAGAGCCGGATTATCCTCATACATGGTTAAAAAGTCGCCTGCATAATAGGGAGCAACGGCGGCAGAGCCGTTTTTCATTTTATTAAACACTTCATCCATAACATAGCTCTGCACTAAGGGCTTTTGCTTTTTCAGCAGGGTTAACGCTTCATCCCAAAGCGCCTTTTCTGTGGCGTTAACATCGTGACCTAAGGCATATTGCGCCGTGCCGAAGGCATCACGGGGATTGTTAAATTGCAGGATTTTTCCACGGTTTGCTTCATCCCAGAGGGCATCCCAGTCAGTCGGTGTTCCCTCCACTAAGTCGGTGTTATAGATGACTCCAACATAGCCGCAAAAATAGGGGACGGAGTACAGAGATTCAGGGTCATAATAATTATTCTTATATTGCTCGTCAATGTACTGGTAATTGGGAATGTTGTCAAAATTCAGGGGCAGGAGCATATCCTCCTTAATCATTTTGGCAATCATGTAATCAGAGGGAATCACAATATCGTAAACGGCAGCGCCGCTGGACAGCTTGTTATACATATCCTCGTTGCTGGCATAGGTTGTGTAGTTAACCTTAACCTTTTTGCCGTAGGTTTCGTAGTAGTAATCCTCAAAAGCGGCGTTTACATCGAGCGTTCCCTCGGAACCGTCAGAGATGTATTCTCCCCAGTTGTAAACATTCAGTACTAAGGTTTCCTCGCTATTTCCGCATCCGCAGAGCAGAGCGGCACAGAGGAGACAAGTCATTAAAAGCGCAATCGTTTTTTTCATATAAAACCTTTCCTTTCCGCCATTTCGGCCGGTGTTTCGGCTGCCTTTCCTCGTCCCTTGGCTTCTGCAATGTTGGAGAGAATCAGCAGGATAAGAACAGCGCCAATCATCAAAGATGACAGGGCATAAATATCAGGCGTAACTTCCTTCTTTGTCATGGAATAAATCAAAAGTGGCAGAGTTTGAAAATCGTTGCCTGTTGTGAAATAGCTGATAACAAAATCATCTAATGATAATGTGAACGCCATAATAAAACCGGAAATAATGCCCGGCATAATGGCGGGCAGCTCAACCTTGAAAAAGGCGGAAACCGGTGTGCAGCCCAGGTCCATGGCAGCCTCGGAAAGCGAACGGTTTAAGCCTAAGACGCGGGGACGAACCGAAAGAATAACATAGGGCAGACAAAACGTGATGTGGGCGATTAAAATCGTCCAAAAGCCCAGCTTTTCGTCAGCCTGCAAAAGCCCGCCAACCAGAACAAAGAGCAGCATCATGGAAATACCGGTGACGATATCAGGATTCATCATGGGCACGTTAGTTACGGATAAAACGCCGTTGCGGATGGCTTTACTTTTGAATTTGCCGATGCCAACCGATGCTGCTGTTCCCAAAATCGTTGCAATAACGGAGGCAGAAAGGGCTAAAATCAGCGTGTTTTTCAAAGCATTAAAGGTATCGGGAGAAGCAAAGAGCTCCTTATACCAATAGAGGGAAAAACCGGTAAAGCTGCCTGTGTTTCCCGTGTTGTTAAAGGAAAATAAAATCAGAACAATAATGGGGATATATAAAATCAAGAAAATCAATGTCATATAAACCTTTGAGATTGTTTTCATCCGGCTGTGCCCCCTTCCGTTCCATCTGTAAAGCGGTTCATAAACCAAAGTGACAGGAGCACCAGAACCATCATCACTAAGGACATGGCCGCACCGACGTTATAGGTGCTGACGTTTTGGAACTGCCGTTCGATGGCATCACCTAACAAATCAAAGGTCCCGCCGCCTAATTTTTGAGAAATGTAGAATGTGCTGATGGAGGGCACAAACACCATGGTAATACCGGACACAATGCCCGAGGAGGACAGGGGGAAGATAACCTTTGTCATAACCTGAATGGGGTTGCCGCCCAAATCGGAGGCGGCCTCAAGGACGCTATTATCAATTTTGCAGATGGCTGTATAAATCGGCAAAACCATGTAAGGGAAAAAGTCGTAGGCCATACCAAACACAACAGCGGTTTTGGTTCCAATCATGCGGACTGCGCCCACATCCAGCGCTGTTAAAATGCCGTTAATAATGCCGGCGTCATCCATCAGCGCCATCATGGAATAAGTACGAATTAACAGGTTTGTCCACATGGGCAGCATTAACAGGGTTATGAGCATCTTCTGGTTTTTAGGTCTGGCACGTGCCATTAAAAACGCCAGCGGGTAGCCCACAATAAAACAACATAGGGTTGCAATCAAAGATAAGCTGACAGACAGTATGAACGTAACTTTATGGTCGCCCAAGGCGAAGATGTTCTCAAAAGTAAAAGCGCCGTCCGGCGTCGTAAACGCAAAGTAAGCCACGAACAAGAGAGGCAGCACAATAAAGAGAACCGTCCAGACAATGTGCGGATAGGCGGCAATCTTGCCCGAAATCATGTTTTTCTGCTTCATTCTCATGCCTCCACCGCTTCGGCATCAGACAATTCATCCAGCTCGTCGCTGAAGCTGGAATAGTCGCCGAATTTGCCTGAATATTCGGATTTTTTCATAATATGAATGGCGTCGGGCTCGATATACAGACCAATTTTTTCATCAACACCAACAAAATCCGTGCTCTGAATCATCCACTTAAAGCCGCCGATGTCAACAATGATTTCATAATGGACACCCTTGAAGGTTACGGAGGTAACAACACCGGTCAGCATGCCCTTTTCCACGGAGACAACATCCACATCCTCCGGGCGGACAACAACGTCAACCGCCTCTTTTTCTGCAAAACCGGCATCCACACAGGTAAAGGTGTGGCCGGAGAAGGTGACCTTGCGGTCTTCTTCCATGATGCCGTCTACGATGTTACTCTCGCCGATAAAGTCAGCAACAAAAGCGTTTTTCGGCTCGTTATAAATGTCAATGGGAGTGCCGATTTGCTGAATTTTGCCGTCGGCCATAACAACAACCGTATCAGACATGGACAGGGCTTCTTCCTGGTCATGGGTAACATAAATAAAGGTAATTCCCGTTTGTTTTTGAATTTTTTTAAGTTCATTCTGCATGTCCTTACGGAGCTTTAAGTCAAGAGCTCCCAAGGGCTCGTCTAAAAGCAGAACTTTCGGATGACTGATGAGCGCACGGGCGATGGCAACACGTTGTTGCTGACCGCCGGACAGGTGGTTTACATCCTTTCGCTCAAACCCGTTTAAGGCAACCAGCGCCAGCATTTCCTTAACGCGGGCAGCAATTTCGGGGTTGGGCAGCTTTTGCAGGCGCAGGGAAAAAGCAATGTTTTCAAATACGTTCAAATGGGGAAACAAAGCATATTTCTGAAAAACAGTGTTGATATGTCTCTTATAGGAGGGCACATCATTTATCTTCTGACCGTCAAAGAAAATGCCGCCCTCATCCGGCGATTCAAAGCCGCCGATTAAGCGAAGTGTCGTTGTTTTTCCACAACCGGAAGGGCCCAGCAGAGTGATAAACTGCTGGTCATAAATATCCAGATTCATTTTCTCGAGAACAGTTTCGCCCTCAAAGGCCTTACTGACATTTTTGAGTTCAATTAATTTTTTCATACTGCATTGCCCCCGTTACAAAATAAAAAAGCAAGTGATGTCATCTCATCACTTGCTTGATTTCCTGTTTAGACAGACAAATTTGCTGACACAAGATAGGCGTTAGGAGTCGTACACGTACTCTTATTGACCATTTCACAAGTCGATGAAATATCATCGTATCTGGTTTTGAAGCAACCAACTTATAAAATTTGAGCTTCTAACTCAATCAATAATGCAGCTTTTGCTGCGTCCGGAAAAATCCGGTTTTCGGCGTTCGACCCGGCTGTCCGTGTGGCCTCAGCTAATCTCTTAGCGGTCGTATCATACAATTTGTATAAAGTTCAAACTGATTATAGCATACAGATAAAACAAAGTCAATCTTTTTTTGCGCTATTTCCCAAAAAATTAGCGATTATCTCGGGTTTTTGACAAAGCGGTAACGGTCAGGATATTGTCTGCAACAAAAAAGGAGAGCTTATAGCCTGCAAAGTCCATGGTGTAAATCCGCTCAGCATCCTGCTGATAAGCCGGGCGTGGGTCGTTTTCCAAAAGCTTATAGAGGACACTTTGCAGCTCCGGCTCCACTTGTTGCAGGAGCGAAGCCGGAAAGTCAACTTTGAGGCGATAGTCAACAAAATCATCGGCAAACCCGCTCACAGCATTGGGGTGGCTGTCCGTATAGGCGATATAGGGCTTAATATCCAGAATCGGCGTGCCGTTCATTAAGTCTGCGCCCGAAACATGAAGCACAGGTCCATATTCTTTACTCATCTCAATGCTTTCCAGCAAAACGGAGGAAAGACCAATGTTATTGGGACGGTAAGGGGAACGCGTGGCAAACACACCCATGCGCTTATTGCCGCCGAGCCGCGGCGGACGAACGGTCGGACGAAATTCATGGTCGGTGCAGGCGGAAAATTGCCACAAAAGCCACAGGTGAGAATATCCCTCAATGCCCCGCAAGGCCTCAGGGCTGCGGTATGGCTCTGTAAAAATAATGGTAGAGGAAAGCTCAGGCACGAGCCCGCTTTGACGGGGGATGCCGAACTTATCACAGAAGCCGTTATGAATGTGAGCGATGGTGGTAACGGAGTAGGAGTCTGCCACAAAAAGCACCTGCCTTTATACCGGTTTGTAGGAATAAAAAAACGACAAGCCAAAACTTGTCGTTTTCCATGGTAGCGGCAGGTGGACTCGAACCACCGACCTAACGGGTATGAACCGTTTGCTCTAGCCAACTGAGCCATGCCGCCATATGCAACGTGACTATTTTACTATAAAAAACAAGCTTTGTCAACTGTTTTTTTCACAAAAGACAAATTTTTTGTTTTTGCGGGGCATATTGCAGCAAGAAATTTGTGATTTGGCTCGATTTCATACAATAAATTTATTGACTTATGGTAATAAAAGGAGTATAATTTAATCTATATACGAAAATTTTGGAGGGAATCTTATGAACAGAGTTTACAACTTTTCAGCCGGTCCGTCAATGCTGCCGGAGGCTGTCTTACAAAAAGCGGCAGATGAGATGCTGTGCCAGGGTAACAGCGGCATGTCCGTTATGGAAATGAGTCATCGCTCAGCTGATTATGAAGCGATTATCCAAGGTGCAGAGGCACTGCTTCGTAAGTTGATGAACATTCCCGATACATATAAGGTTTTATTCCTGCAGGGTGGTGCATCCAGCCAGTTTGCCATGATGCCCTTAAACCTCATGCAAAAGGGCAAGGCTGATTTTGTTATCACCGGTCAGTGGGCTAAAAAAGCAGCACAGGAAGCAGCTAAATATGGTGTGGCCAATCATGTGGCAAGCTCTGCCGACAAGGTGTTTTCCTACATTCCGGAGTTAGACCCCAAAACCTTTGACCCCGATGCGGACTATTTCCACATTACCTATAACAACACCATTTACGGCACCCGTTATACAGAGCTTCCCGACACCGGCAATGTGCCCCTGATTGCGGATATTTCTTCCAATATCCTGTCTGAGCCCATTGATGTTTCCAAGTTTGGTATGCTCTATGCAGGTGCACAGAAGAACATGGGTCCTGCCGGACTGACGGTTGTGATCATCCGTGAGGATTTACTGGGTCATGCAAAAGACATCACACCCACCATGTTCAATTATCAGATTCATGCTGATAACGGCTCTATGTACAACACACCGCCGACCTATGCAATCTATATCTGCAAGCTGGTGCTCGAATGGCTTGACGAAATGGGCGGCATTGAAGCTATGTATGAAATCAATAAGAAGAAAGCTAAGATTTTATATGATTATTTAGATTCTTCTTCCATGTTCCACGGTACGGTTGTTCCCAAGGACCGTTCTTTGATGAATGTTCCTTTTGTAACCGATTCCGAGGAACTGAATGCTAAATTCATCAAAGAGGCAAAGGCTGCGGGCTTTGTGAACTTAAAGGGTCATCGTTCCGTAGGCGGTATGCGTGCCAGCATTTATAATGCAATGCCTGTTGAGGGTGTTGAAAAGCTGGTTGCCTTCATGAAGGAATTTGAAAAAAACAACTAAGCAGATTTTCTATCTGCTCAGGCAGGAGGACTTGTTATGTTTGACATTTTAACCTTAAATAAAATTGCAGCCCAGGGTCTGGATAAATTCAGTGCAGAAAACTATCAGGTTACAGATACCTGTGAGCATCCTGACGGTATTATTCTGCGTAGCTTCTCCATGCATGAAATGACCTTGTCTGACAACACAAAGGCTGTTGCAAGAGCCGGTGCCGGCGTTAACAACATCCCCATTGATGCTTGCACAGAAAAGGGTATTGTGGTGTTTAACACCCCCGGTGCCAATGCCAATGCTGTTAAAGAGCTTGTGATGGCTGGTCTGCTTTTGGCAAGCCGTAACATTGCCGGCGGCATTGAATGGGCTAAAACATTGGTGGGAAAAGGTGCTGAGGTGCCGAAGCTCGTTGAAAAAGGAAAGGGTCAGTTTGTGGGCCCTGAGCTTAAAGGTAAGAAATTGGGAGTTATCGGTTTGGGCGCCATCGGCGTTATGGTTGCAAACACAGCCCGTCATCTGGGCATGGATGTTATCGGCTATGACCCGTATCTGACGGTGGATGCTGCATGGCATCTGTCCCGCAATATTCATAAGGCCAATGATATGAATGAAATTTTTGCAAGTTGTGATTACATTACCCTGCATGTTCCCTTAAATGATTCTACCAAGGGTATGATTAATTCTGACAGCTTAAAGCTGATGAAAGATGGCGTTCGCATCTTAAACTTCTCCCGCGGTGCTTTGGTTAACACAGCCCATCTTGCTGCGGCGATTGAAGAGAAGAAAGTGGCATGCTATGTAACAGATTTTCCGGATGAAGAGGTTCTTTCTCTTGATAACACCATTGCTATTCCGCATTTGGGTGCCTCCACACCGGAATCTGAGGAAAACTGTGCAGAAATGGCAGCTCAGGAACTGGTGGATTACTTAGAAAACGGTAACATCACAAACTCCGTTAACTTCCCCTCTTGCTATGCAGAGCGTGAAGGCGATGTGAGAATTACCATTCTGCATAAAAACATTCCCACCATGCTGAGTCAG
>SVJS01000019.1 GCA_015068855.1 Oscillospiraceae bacterium
AGTTACAATCACTTGGGATCACGGTCAGTGGACAGAAAAATTCACACACAGTAGCGGAAGTTCTGCAACTATGATTGATGGTAGTGGTAATGATTGGAGTTATACCGTGTGCGAGTTAGAAAAGGCTGAGAAAAGGCTCAACGAAATTCAGTAGTATTTCCAAAAATGGAACGATAGAAGCTGATTCTGAGGGTAGGGAATACATTCCTTGCCCTCGATATTTTCGGCTTAAAATATCGCATAAAATAAGCGTTTCTTAACCCTTATTGTTCCACTTACAAACTAATTTGGCAAAACTATTGAAATGTCAGCATTTTTATGATAATATAATGATGTGGTTATTGATAAAAACACGAACTTGTTGATGTATTCGTGAGTACATTTTGAGTACAAAAATTTCGGGAAATCAAATCACGACACAAAAAATCGTGAAATTTGAATAATATAAACACAAAAAAACAACAAGAAACAATGTGATTAACTTCCCAGAAGTCGAGTGGGAATAAACGGTCATTCCACAAAAGCCGCATAAAATAAGGCTTTATAGGATGCCGGAAACGGTCAATTTATTAATTTAATATGTCACACAGAGTGTCGGTTATGCTGCAAAAGCCCGCGGGCAAGGCATAATCGGTGGAAAGGGAATGGGGTGCGAATCCCCTGCGATACCTGTCGGTGTGTGCACCGAAGTTTTTGTATCCGTTATCGAAAGATAGTCAGTGGGAAACTGCGAAGGCAGGATGCAACAATGCGGACAGATGCTTGTCTATATGGTGCGAGTCACAAGACCTGCTTTGATGTTATCCCGTACGTGCAAAAGGGCACAGGGATGGCGTTTTTGTTTGTGCTTATCGTCAAGGTAAGGGCTTGTTTTTGGCGCGGACAAATTGTGATTCATCACAGGAAAACACAGCTGTGGTAATTTTTCAAAGAAAAATTGCCGCAGTTTTTTATTTGTGCGGCAAACAAAGAAAGGAAAGGTCAAAATGAAGCTCAAAAAGATTTTATGTTTATTGTTAACGATGCTTATGATTCTTGGTACATCAACAGTATCTTTAGCAAACCAGCAGATTGAAGAACATGACATGTATGATGTCATAAGCACAGGCATTGGAAGCGCCAGCGCCTATCTTAGTGAAAAGCTAACAGAAATGCATAATGCAGAAGGTGTTACTTATGGCTCTGATTGGGCTATTATCACTATGCTTCGTGGTGGCAAAACTGTTGATCCTGCCATAGTCACAGAATACTCTGGTTCCTTAACTGAAACAGTTAAAGCATGGGATGCAACTGTTAAACCAACAGATGCGGCAAAAGCGGCTTTAGCTTTTACCATTATGGACAAAGACGCTTGCGACATTGAAGGCGTCAATTTGATTGAGCTTATTTGTAATAGCGAACGACTTGTAAGTGGAACAAACGAACTTGCATATTCTCTTTTGGCAATACATGCTTCAAATGCAGAAATTCCGCAGGATGCTACATGGGGCAAGGATGATATTATTGAAGAGCTTTTAACTTTCCAAACAGAAAACGGCGGGTTTGGTTTATTTGACAACGAAACTGCTGATGTTGATATGACTGCGATTTGCGTACAGGCACTTGCTCCATATCGAAGTGAAGGGAACATAGCAACAGCTATCGAAAAAGCCGTTGACTTCTTATCAGACACAATTTCAGAGGACTGGGATTATGACGATAACCCAAATACAACAGCACAAGTTTTGTTGGCTCTTGCTTCCCTTGGAATGGATGTAACTGAGCATGAAAATGGTTTTGGTAATGGTGTAGAGGAAAACATCATAACAAGTCTTGAAAGGTATCGAAACACGGATGGAAACGGATACCTTTACGAATCTTCTGTCAACGCAATGGCCACATATCAGGTTATGCAGGCGTACGATGCATACAGAAAAGCTCATAAAGATGGCGTTTCATACTGGGACTTTGGTACAGGAGGTCAAGTTTATGATGACCTTGCCACACCGGAAGAACCTGAGCCTGAAGAAAACGAGGCTGACCCTGTTGATGTATTTGTAACCATTGTGGATGATGGTAACGTTGTTACTGACAAAAATGGCAGATTTGTTGGCGGTGCAAAGGTTACAGTTTCTGACCTTGATAGAAATGGTATGCTTACAGTTAATGAGGCTTTATATGCAACACACGAAGCGTTATATGAAGGCGGTGCCGATGCAGGTTATAGCACATTTACAAGTGACCTTGGCTTGTCCCTTGCAGTTCTTTGGGGCAGAGGAACAGCGGGTCTTTTAGCGTCGGCCGGCTATTATTTGAACAACGCAGGTTGCTGGAGTCTTAACGATGCTATACAGGCCGGCGACTATCTGACTGCTTTCAATTACTACGATGCAAATTATTTTAGCGATGCATATTCATATTTTAATGAAAACACGGTATCAGTTCAAAAGGGTTCTTCTGTCACACTAACATTAAATGCTCTTGGATATGACGAAAACTGGAATCAGGTTGCATCGCCTTATGTAGGGGCAAAGGTTGAGATTTTAGGAACAGATGCCGAAGTTCTTACTACAGATGCAGACGGAAAGGTTGAAATTACGACTTCCCAGCTTGAACTCGGTGCCTATTATGCAGTCGCCTATACGGATGCAAAAAATATTGTTCCGGCAGTATGCAAAATTACAATTACCAAAAAGGATACACCAGGTGGTGGAAGCTCCGCTCCGAGAAAACTTAACATAACCGTAAAAGTAATGATTCACGGTGAGGGCTGTGGTAGCAGCTACACTTACAAAAAGGATGCCAGGAACTATGAGGAATTGGTAAAAGCCCAAGTATCACTTAGCAAAAACAAAACTGTTTACGATGCGCTTGCGGAAGTCCTTGAAAAAGAGGGCATTGATTTCACAGAATCAAACGGATATGTTTCTGAAATCGGCGGCTTGAAAGAATTTGATCACGGAACCCGTTCGGGCTGGATGTTTACTGTTGATGGTGTGCATAAAAACACAGGTTGCCGCGAAACAAAACTGACAAAAGATTGTACTGTTTTGTGGTACTATACCGACGATTACACAAAGGAACGTGGTTCAGATTCGTACAAGGAAGACACATTGATAGCGGACGATAAACCAAAGTTTGGTCTTTACGGCAGACATAAAGACATTACATATAAAGAGGTTATAAACAAGGGTAAAACATTTGCTGATATAATAGAGTGTGCAGGTAAAACCGAAATTGAAACCCTTGCAGAACGAGGCATTATAAACGGAAAAACTGCCCAAAGCTATGACCCGCAGGCTACAATGACAAGAGCAGAATTTGCAACAATTGTGGTCAATGCATTGGGACTCCCTGAAAAAATGGAATGTAGCTTTGTGGACGTAAGTCATGATGATTGGTTTGCTCCCTACATAAAAACGGCGTATCACTATGGTATCGTGAAGGGAGTATCGCATGATACATTTAATCCGCAAGGCACAATCACAACCGAAGAAGCTGCGACTATGGTTGAGCGTGCCGCAAAGCTTGCCGGTATAAAAACAGAGATGGATGTACTTTCTGCTGAGAATGTGTTGGAAACGTTTGAAGATTTTAATAGCGTATCCGCATGGTCAATTTCTTCTATGGGGTATTGTGTCAGGGACGGAATTTTAGAGGATGCAACGACTCTTACTCCTAAGGAAACCGTAACACGTGAAAAGATTGCGGTTATGCTGTACAGAATGCTTAGAAAGGCAGAACTTATATGAGTTTTATAAAAAGATTTAAGAGTGTCCTTGTTGTCCTGGGGATAGCTATCATCATTGTAACCATAAGTTTTTATTTGCCTGAACAGACACATGAATCAACTTCTGAAAATGCAGAGCCTCCTATTTTAGTAGAAACGATAGAGCCTGCCATAGAAAAATTGGAAAAAACCGCGGACCCAACAAAGAACGAAGCAAAAGAAGTGCTTGCGCCGATAAAGGAGCCGGCAGAGGCGCCGGGTGAAACTGTAACACCGACGCCTGATGATGCAATTGAAGAAAAGGACACGCTGCTTTGTAGTCTTGCAGTAAGGTGCGATACTGTTTTAAGCAATATGGAAAAGATAGATCCCGAAAAAGTGCGGATGGTACCCGACAATGGAATCATACTGCCGGAGGTAGAACTGGAATTTTCAGAGGGTGATACCGTTTTTGATGTATTGGAAAAAGAACTAAAAAACCGAAACATACATTTTGAATTCAGCAAGGTTTCACTGTATGACAGCAGTTACATTGAGGGTATAGGAAACTTGTATGAGTTTGATTTTGGAAACCTTTCAGGGTGGATATATCGGGTAAACGGAAAGGTTCCGTCTGTTGGATGTTCTCAATATCGGCTTAAAAATGGAGATAAAATAGAGTTTTTATACACTTGCAATATGGGGAGAGATTTATGAAGTGAATGAGTTTAAGACGTATCATCCGATTGTAAATTTCGTATACTTCGTATTTGTCATCGGCTTTGCCTGTCTTTTTATGCATCCTGCGTGTTTATGTATTTCACTTGTAGGTGGTTTTACATATTCCGTGATGCTCAAAGGGAAAAAAGCAATCAAAAGCAACCTTCTGTATATGCTCCCGATGCTTCTTGCAACGGCACTCATCAACCCTGCCTTTAACCATCGGGGTGTGACCATTATAGGGCAGTTCCCAAGCGGCAATCCGCTCACGGCGGAATCTATCATCTACGGACTGTGTGCAGCGCTCATGCTTGCAAGTGTTATCTGTCATTTTTCCTGCTATAACGAGATTATGACGAGTGATAAATTTATCTATCTTTTCGGCAGGCTCATCCCGGCCATATCGCTGGTTATCTCCATGACGCTCCGCTTTGTCCCCAGATTTACGGCTCAGCTGAAAGTCGTGACCAACGCCCAGCGGTGTCTGGGGCGGGATGCTTCAAGCGGGGGTATCATAAAGCGCTTGCAATGCGGGCTTGCGATTGTATCGATTATGATAACCTGGTCGCTGGAAAATGCCATAGAAACCGCAGACAGTATGAAATCCCGCGGGTATGGAACGGCGAAACGAACGGCGTATTCAATTTTCAGATTTGATAAAAGAGATATCAAAACACTTATTTGTATACTGTTTTTGGGGCTCTATACACTGGCGGGATTTCTCATGGGCGTGATGCATTTCAGTTTCTTCCCCGCCGTGCAGGCGGCAGCAGTTTCGCCTTTTGGCGTAAGCGTCTTTTTGGCGTATGGTCTTCTTTGTTTTTGCCCCATTATACTTGAACTTTGGGAGGTGAGAAAATGGAATGCATTAAGGTCGAGCATTTGAGTTTTAGATACCCTGCAAGAAGTGAAAACGCTCTTAAAGAGATTACTTTCACGGTAAATCAAGGAGAATTTGTTCTTCTGTGCGGCAGGTCGGGATGTGGAAAGACCACGCTTTTAAGGTTGTTAAAATCTTCGTTGGCGCCCGTTGGCGCGAAAAGCGGGCAAATCTATTTTGACGGCAAAAGCCTTGCGGAACATGATGCCAAGGAACAGGCGGCGCGCATTGGCTTTGTGATGCAAGCATGCGACAATCAGATTGTGACAGATAAGGTGTGGCACGAGCTTGCATTTGGCCTGGAGAGCCTGGGGTACAAGCAAACAGAAATCAGGACCAGAGTGTCTGAAATGGCTTCTTTTTTCGGCATTCATTCCTGGTTTCATAAAAAGACTACGGAGCTTTCAGGCGGGCAGAAACAAATTCTGAGCCTTGCCTCCGTTATGGCAATGGAACCGTCGGTTTTGCTTTTGGATGAGCCAACAAGCCAGCTCGACCCGATTGCTGCGGGTGAATTTTTGAGAGTGCTTGAAAAAATCAACCGTGAGTTGGGTGTGACCGTTATCCTCACCGAGCACCGCCTGGAAGACACCTTTACGATGGCGGACAGAGTTATTGTCATGGATGGCGGTGCGATTATAGCCGATGCAGCGCCCCGCGAAGTAGGCGGGTTTCTGCAGGATAGCAATCATGCGCTCTATAAAGCTCTTCCCACACCCATGAGAGTTCACGCAAGTGTAGCGAACTCTTTGCCTTGCCCGTTAACGGTGCGCGAGGGCAGAGACTGGCTCTGTGACTATGCCAAAGAAAACACCTTGCACTCGGAGGGTATTCCAAGAGACAAGGTGCAGGATGAAACGGATGTTGTGCTGGAAGCGAAAGAGGCCTGGTTCCGGTACGAAAAGAACATGCCCGATGTGCTCCGTGGGTTTACGATGAGCGTAAGGCGTGGCGAGCTATTTTGTATGGTGGGTGCTAACGGCAGCGGCAAGACAAGTGCCTTGTCTCTCATGGCAGGGCTTAACAGACCATATCGGGGCGATGTGTTGATACAAGGCCAAAGCATTTCTGAAATCAGGAATTTGTATAGCGGTTTGCTCGGCGTTCTGCCGCAAAATCCGCAAAGTGTGTTTACAAAGAAAACGGTGTATCTTGATTTGATGGAGGTTTTGTCCGAAACAGAGCTTAGTCGAAAAGAGCAGGAACGAAAGGTAAAAGCAGTATCCGTGCTGTGCCATATCGAAAACCTTTTGGAAAGCCATCCTTACGATTTGTCAGGCGGCGAACAGCAAAGAGCCGCTCTTGCCAAGGTGCTCCTTTCTCGGCCTGCCCTGTTGCTTCTTGATGAGCCGACCAAGGGCATGGATGCGCAGTTTAAGGAAGAATTTGCAGATATTCTTATGGACTTAAAGGCAAAGGGTGTTACCATTTTCATGGTATCTCATGATATTGAATTTTGTGCCGCCTATGCTGACAGATGTGCTCTCGTTTTTGACGGAAGCATAACATCAGTTGATACGCCGAGAGCATTTTTTAAGGGCAATAAATTTTATACCACCGCGGCAAACCGTATGGCAAGACCCTGTCTTCCTGACGCGGTTTTGGCAGAGGATATCATCCTTGCCTGCGGCGGCTGTATTGAAAAGAAAGAAAGGCAGATAGGACGGGAAGAGAAGCCTAAGAAGGCAGAGGACAGCCCGTTGCCAAGCGAGAGGTGCATTCCTGTCGAACCAAAACCTAAGAAAAAGCGCAAGCTGACAAAACGGACGTTGTGGGCAACTCTTTTGATACTGTTTTTGATACCGCTTACCATTTATGCGGGCGCTGTGCTTTTGGGAAACAGAAAGTATTATGTCGTTAGCTTGCTTGTTATTTTGGAAACCATGATACCGTTTTTTCTGATGTTTGAGGGGAGAAAGCCAAAGGCAAGAGAGCTTGTTGTCATCAGCGTTTTATGTGCTATTGGTGCGGTTGGCAGGGCAGCTTTTTTTATGCTCCCGCAGTTTAAGCCCGTTGTTCCTCTTGTGATTGTGGCAGGCATTGCGTTTGGCGGTGAAACGGGATTTCTGGTAGGGGCTGTCAGCGGGTTTGTCTCAAACTTTTTTCTCGGACAAGGACCGTGGACGCCGTGGCAAATGTTTGCACTTGGCATGATTGGTTTTGTCGCAGGCATTCTTTTCAAAAAAGGATATCTTTCAAAGACCAGACTATCTCTTTGCCTGTTTGGTTTTCTGGCGAGCCTCCTTATTTATGGCGGCATTATGAACCCTGCCTCCATCATCATGTGGCAGCGTGTGATTACGAAGGAAATGATTCTGGCGGCCTACATAGCGGGCCTGTCTTTTGATGTTATGCACGGACTGGGAACAGCCTTTTTCCTTTGGTTTTTGTCCAAGCCTATGCTTAACAAATTAGAACGGATTAAGATCAAATATGGTTTGATTGACGGATAAAAAAACAAGGCGATTGCCGTACGGCAATCGCCTTGTTTATCGTTTTGTTTTTACTTTTCGTTCTTGCAGATTTCCTTAAAGTATTTGTATGTGTCAACTTTCAGTTCGCCGCAAGCGGGTTCATCGCAGGCGATGATAGCATCGGGATGCAGTTGCAGGGCGCTGATGGTCCAGGCGTGGTCAACGCCGCCTTCTACACAATGGCGAAGAGCACGGGCCTTGTTATGACCGTTGATTAACAACATAACCTGCTTGGAATCGCAAACGGTTCCAACACCAACGGAAAGGGCGGTTTTAGGCACCTTGTCCGGGTCGTTATCAAAGAAACGGGAGTTAACAATCAAGGTATCCTCTGTTAAGGCGCGAACACCTGTGCGGGAAGTTAAAGAGGTAAACGGCTCGTTAAACGCAATGTGACCGTCAACACCGCTACCACCCATGAACAGGTCGATGCCGCCATAGGATGCAATTTTGTCCTCATAGCGCTGACATTCAGCTTCCAAGTCATCAGCCATGCCGTTTAAGATGTTGATGTTTTCAGCGGGAATGTCGATATGATTAAAGAAATTATCATGCATGAAATACCAGTAGCTCTGGTCATGTTCTTTGGGGAGACCAACATATTCATCCATATTGAAAGTAACCACGTTCTTGAAGGTTACTTTGCCGGCTTTGTTCATTTCAATCAGCTTTCTGTAAACGCCGAGAGGGGAAGAGCCGGTGGGAAGACCGAGAACGAAAGGACGGTTTTCCTTATGGTTGTTAATGGCGTCGGCAATGTGTTGCGCCGCCCATGCACTCATTTCCTCATAGTTTTCCTTGATAATCAGTTTCACTCTTCATCACGCTCCGTAATAAATTAAAAGGAATTTTTTTCCAAAAACCTTTATAAAAATATTATACACCTTTCTTTTTGGTTTGTAAAGGTTTTTTTGAAGAAAAACACAGCTTTTTTATCCATAAATTTCAAAAAAATTCAAAGAAAAAGGTAGAAAATATTTACAAAATGTAATCTGTGTGATACAATAGTTCTGTTAACAAAGGGTAGTTTGCCCATAAACTTTATAAAAAGAGGGGATTTTAATGAAAAAAGTATTATCTGTTGTTTTGGTTTTGGTTATGGCTCTGTCCATGGCGCTTGCTCTGACTGCTTGCGGCGGCGGAGAAGACAGCATTACCATCGCAGTTCCCAATGACACAACAAACGAAGCACGTGCTCTTTTACTGTTGGAAGCACAGGGTATCATTAAGTTAAAAGAGGATGCAGGCATCACAGCCACCATCGCAGATATCGTTGAAAATCCGCTGAACATCAAGTTCAACGAGGTTGAGGCTGCACAGCTTCCAAACATTCTGCAAGACATGGATTATGCCGTTATCAACTCCAATTATGCCATTGAAGCCGGCATTAACCCCATGGAAAAGGCTCTGGCTATGGA
Source organism: Oscillospiraceae bacterium (assembly GCA_015068855.1). Lineage (GTDB taxonomy): Bacteria > Bacillota > Clostridia > UBA1381 > UBA9506 > UMGS755. The sequence goes on from SVJS01000019.1 coordinate 9,181, forward strand.
AGGCTCTTCCTCTGCTTACAGTAACATTTTAACCGTTAAAGAAGGTAATGAAGCAACGGAGGCAACCAAGGCATTAAAGGCAGCTTTGGAAAGCCAGCAGGTTGCTGATTTTATCACAGAGAAATATGAAGGTGCTGTTGTCAGCACAGTCGATGCACCGGGTACAGGCTATGATGAAAGCGTTGATTATGCTTCTCTTGCCGGAACAACCATTAAGGTTGCAGCATCTCCCGCGCCCCATGCTGAAATCCTGGCTCTGGCTAAGGACATTTTAGCAGCGAAAGACATCACTCTGGAAGTTGTTGAGTTTACTGATTATGTACAGCCCAACAATGTTGTTGAAAGCGGCGAACTGGATGCAAACTACTTCCAGCATCTGCCTTACTTAGATGATTTTAATGCGCAGAACGGAACACATCTTGTTTCTGTCAGCGCAGTTCATGTAGAGCCCATGGGTATTTACGGCGGCAAGCAGGCAACTTTGGATGCTTTGGCTGTAAAATAATCTGCTAATTAAAAAATGAGTGGGGCAGATTGCAAAGTCTGCTCCATTTGTTTTTATCGTGAAAAAACATAAGCTATGGCGGTGAAACCATGATAGAAATAAAAAATTTGTCTAAAACCTTCCAGACGGCCGAAGGGACGGTGGAAGCACTTAAAGACATTAATCTGACCATACAGGACGGGGATATCTACGGCATTATCGGCATGAGCGGTGCCGGAAAGAGTACGCTGGTGCGCTGTATCAATATGCTGGAACGCCCCACCCAAGGGCAGGTTGTTTTAGACGGTCAGGACGTTGGTGCTCTTTCTCAGAAAGAATTGCGTGCGGTCCGCCGGAATATCACAATGATTTTTCAGGGCTTTAATCTGTTGATGCAGAAAAACTGCCTGCGAAACATCTGTTTTCCCTTAGAGCTTTCCGGCGTTAAAAAGGCAGAGGCTGAAAAACGAGCCATGGAGCTTTTGGAAATTGTCGGTTTGCCGGATAAGGCCAAGGCCTATCCCGCGCAGCTTTCGGGCGGTCAACAGCAGAGAATTGCCATTGCAAGAGCGTTGGCCACAAACCCCAAGGTTCTCCTTTGCGATGAGGCCACCTCGGCCTTAGACCCCAAGACAACGCACTCCATCTTAAACCTGATTCGTGAAATTAACGAAAAAATGGGGATTGCGGTGATTATTATCACCCACCAGATGAGCGTTGTGGAGGAAATTTGTAATCGTGTTGCCATTTTAGATGACGGCGCCGTGGTGGAAGAGGGCAAGGTCAGCGACATTTTTTCCAATCCACAATCGGCGGCGGCCAAACGGTTGGTGTTCCCCGACGGGGCCGAAGAAATGCAGGAATATGATATGTGGGAACGTTGCATCCGCATTGTGTTTAACGGTGCGGCAGCGGCGGGCTCTCCTCTCATTTCTAAAATGGCCATTGAAAAGCAGGTTGTTGCCAACATTTTGGCAGCATCAACCAAAACCATCGGCGGCAAGGTTTACGGTCACATGCTGTTATCTGTGCCGGATGATGAAGGGCAGCTCAAAACAGCGCTTGACTATTTAGGTGCTGTGCCCGATGTGGTTGTTGAGGAGGTGAGCGAACATGTTTAATGCTTTGTTTGAGGCAGAGGCCGTGGCAGAAGCCTTAACCATTTTCAAAAATGAATTTTTCATGGCGACTTGGGAAACGGTATATGTCACCATTTTGTCCACAGCATTTGCCATTGTGCTCGGTCTCCCCTTAGGTGTTCTGTTGGTGGCAGGCGATGAAAACGGCGTGCTTCCGCTGCCGAAAAGCGTGATGCATGTGCTGGGTGTTATCATTAATCTGCTTCGTTCGGTTCCCTTTTTGATTTTGATGATTATGGTGTTCCCGCTGACCCGCTTGATTGTGGGAACGGCGGTCGGCACAACAGCCTCGATTGTTCCCCTGGTGATTGCGGCGTTTCCGTTTGTGGCGCGTCTGGCTGAAAGCAGCTTGCGGGAGGTTAACCCCAACATCATTGAGGCGGCGCAAAGCATGGGTGCAACGCCAATGCAGATTATTACCAAGGTTATGATTCCGGAAAGCTTTCCCTCTCTCATTTCCAATGCGACCATTGCCATTACCACCATTTTGGGCTATTCGGCCATGAGCGGTATTATCGGTGGCGGCGGCTTGGGAAAAATCGCCATTAACTATGGCTACTATCGATATAAATATCTGGTTATGCTGGCGGCAGTTATTTTGCTGATTGTTTTGGTGCAGATTTTCCAGAGCGTCGGCACAAGGCTTGCCATCCGCTCCGATAAACGCCTCAAAGGCCGTTGATTTGTAACGTAAAAAACACCCTGTTTATGCCTAGTGTTCTTGAGGACACTAGGCTTTCGCCTATCCTAAGTAATGTTAATTTAAGATTGATATTTTCTCTTGACTAATCTTTCTTGTTTTAATATAATATAATTGCTTAAGGGCATAATATTTTAAATTTGATACATTGTTTTTGCGCGTTTATTTTTGTTTATGCAAGTGAACATCTGTAAACACACCAAAACAAAGAATTTAATTTAATCTATGTTGTCCAACATTCTCT